>NZ_JARANY010000040.1 GCF_029889885.1 Chromohalobacter sp. 296-RDG | reverse complement strand
CGGCAGGTCTGAGGCCATCTACAACGCACTCTATGTGATCACCCGCGGCAGCCTCAAGAAGGAGTTTATCGCCTGCTTGCGGTAGAGCTACGGCAAGCGCCGGTCACGCAATCGTGGCAAGAATCGACGCCAGCAGATTCCCGATCTGGTCAGTGTCCACATGTGCCCGCCTGTCATCGAAGACCGCCTGATGCCTGGCCTTGGGAGGGCGATCTCATCATCGGTGCCAACAATCGCTCCGCCGTCGGTATGCTGGTGGAGCGCACCATGCGTGTGGTGATCTTAGCGAAAGTGGATGGCACCACGGCACGGCGGCGGCCGTTGGCTCCAGCGACAAGTTCAATGAGGTGCTACAGGACCTGCGTCTATCCATGGCCTACGACCAAGGCAGAGAGATGGTCAAGCATGCCGATATCACGCAGCGCACGGGGACCGCTATCTACTTTGCGGATCCGCACAGCCCTTTGCAACGCGGCTCTAATGAGAACACCAACGGCCTTCTGCGCCAATACTTACCGAAAGGCACCGATTTATCGGTGTCTAGCCAAGAGGAGCTCGACGCCATTGCTGACTCCTTGAATACCCGGCCAAGAGAAACACTGAATGCTCTTACGCCTCTAGAGGTTTACGCTGACGTGCTGAAGAAAGCGGTGCCCGGCACTCAGACCTTACAATAGTGTTGCGCTTGGAACTTGAGACCGCCCATATTCATCCGCGCTAATATCAAAAACCCGCACGGCGAGTAGGTGCCCCCTTTCGGCCAAAAGCGGCCTCTCAAAAATAGGTATCCGGAATAAGTGGTTGATTAGTTGACATCACGTCGAGGTCACACCACGTCGACTCAACGGACTAGCTGGTTGGTGGATTGTTTAGAAGATTGCCTCATCTGTTAACAGAGTAGTCACGAGAAAGTAGTGGCCAGCCCCGCTAATCGACACTAAGCAAGAACCGAGCCACGCACCAGTCCCATACTGCATCTCGCGGGGCAAGAGGTAAGGGTGACCGCTTGCGGACCAGAAAGTAGCCGGGCTCTTTGATCATGGTCTCATCCGTGAACCTGATTTAAGCGCCTGACTTCGAGGTCGAAGACCATGCGGACCGCGCATTAGCGGACCTCAGGGGCATATCGTTTGGACGTGTTCATGGCTCCACCCCCTCAAGGTTTGGAGCCTCCGGGAATCCCGGGGCGGCTCATAGTGAACCGCTCCGGCTTGTTCGGAGACCCGTGGGTTTGAGTCAGGCCACCATGACCTACAGCATGGGTCTACCCAAGCCCGAAAGAAACTTCGGCGTCGATTTATCAACCTTTTGCCAGGACTAAGCGTTTGGTGGGGCTGGAGGTCCCATCAACCAGTTAATCCGGATACCCAGAATTTGTAAACACCCTCTTAACCCATCCCAAAGGTTGATAAATCGACGCCGACATCGCGCTCACGGAGCTTCGCGCCAATTCCTAGACCCGTCGACTGAATCCTTGAACGACCTCGGCCTTTGCCGGGGTTTTTCATTCGCATTTTACGATATTTTTAAAATATCAAACGACATCCACATAGTATTTTACCGCCTCTCGAAGGCGCTGATAGCTTGTTACACATTACTGCATAAGGAGTAAAACAGTGATCTTGTCGATCCCCGCCTCAGAAATCGAACAACGCCAGCAGCGTTTCGTGGAAACGCTCAAGACCCGTGAATGCGACGCGGCGTTGATGTTCAGCGTGACCGATATCTTCTATCTTACCGGTTTCAACTTCCGTCCTTCCGAACGGCCGATCGCGCTGATCATCGATGCGCAGGGCACGTTCAGCCTGTTCGTCCCTCGTATGGAAGTCGAACATGCGCAGGAATACGCCGTGATCAGCCAGACCCATGACTACCCCGAGTACCCTGGTATTACCCATCCCATGGAATACCTCAAAGACGTACTTAAAGCCAAGGGATTCGGGACGCTGAGTGTGGGCGTCGACGCCGAAGGCTATAGCTCGGCGAAAGGCTATGCCGGGCCGGCGGTTACGTCACTCATGCCGTTTGCCAACAAGGTGTCGATCAAAGGGCTCGTCGAAAGGCAGCGCTATATCAAGTCTTATCGCGAGATCGAACTGATCAAGGAGTCGGCTCGCTGGGGCAATCTAGCCCATAGCCTTCTGGTGAAGTACACCCAGGCCGGCGGCCGTGAAATGGAAGCGGAAGGCCGGGCCACTCAGGAGGCGGCACAGGCGATGTTCGCCACGTTAGGGGCCGGTTATCGCCCATACGGCTCGCCCGCCCATGCGTTCTACCGGGGCCAGATTGGCCCGCACTCGGCGTTTCCACATTCTCAGAACCAGAATGCCCAGTTCAAGTCGGGTTTCAACGTAGTATCCCAGGCAGCGTGCGATGTATGGGGCTACAAGAGCGAGCTCGAGCGCATAATGTTCATCGACCAAGCCTCCCAAACCCAAGAGATGTTTTTTAATCACATGGTCGAGGCGCAGGAAGTGGCGTTTCGCACGATCAAGCCAGGCATTCCGGCCTCTCGGGTCGAAGAGGAGGTACAGCGCTATTTCAAAGACCAGAATCTGTCCCAGTATGTCAAGCACCATACGGGCCATAACATGGGGCTTCTGAACCACGAAGCGCCGTTTTTCGATCTGGGAGATCATACCTTGCTGGAAGCCGGCATGGTCTTCTCGGTCGAGCCGGGGCTCTACGTAGAGGGGGTCGGAGCCTTTCGCCATTCCGATACCATCGTGATCACGGAAACCGGTATGGAAATGATCACGTACTTCCCGCGGGATTTCGAGTCACTGATCATCGGTTGACCACCCATGTGGCAGGCTAAAACCAGTCCCTTCCAATAAAAAAGAGGAGGTAGAAATGAAAAAAACAGAACCTTGTACGCAAACAGTAAACAAGAAGAAAAGTCTACCGGATTCCTACGTTCTTCTCTTCGCGATGTTGATCATTGCCTCTGTGGTGACCTGGTTCGTGCCGGCGGGAAGTTTCGAGCGCACAAGTGATAGCGGTGTGGCGATGGTCATACCGGACAGCTATTCATCGGTGCCGACCAATCCGACTACGCTTTACGATTTCTTTCTTTCCATACAATCCGGGTTGATCGACTCGGCAGGTATCATCTTTCTCGTGCTGACCATAGGTGGCGCGTTCGCAGTGCTGGAGCATACCGGCGCCATTCAAGCGGGCATCATGCAACTGATCAAGAGAACCCGGAGTAGGAAGTACGCCTTGATTGTTGCGGTTTCCACTGTATTTTCGATTGCCGGATTCATCGGCGCGCTTCAAACCGCCGTGATCGCGTTCATTCCCATCGGTATCATCATCGCCCGTGCCTTCAAGCTTGATGCGGTGGCAGGCGTAGCGATCATCTATCTCGGCGCTTACGCAGGCTATACGATCGGCGGACTGGATCCGATCACCACCGGTTTCGGCCAGGAGATTGCGGGGCTTCCGATCTTCAGCGGCCTGTGGTTTCGTTCAATCGTGTATATCGCGATCCTGATATCCACCATCTTGTACCTGTGCCGCTACATTTCGAAAGTCTCAATGGATCAAAGCCGTTCAGTGCTGGGGGCGACTCCCTTTCCGGCGGAAGTCGACGGCAACGCTAGCATTCCCGATGTCTTTACTCGCCAGCACAAGATCATTTTGGGGTACTTCACCCTTTGTATGATCGGGTATGTCGTCGGAGTGTTCAATCTGGGATGGGGGCTCAACGAGATGGCAGGGCTTTTCTTGGTCATCAGCCTGGGGACGGCGCTGATTCAGCGGATCTCGTCGAACCATTATGTTCAGCTGTTCATCAGGGGCGCCCAGGGAATGCTCTATGCGGCATTGATCGTGGGCCTGGCGCGAGCGATAGTGGTCGTGCTCGAAGACGCCTATGTACTCGATACCATCGTCAACTCGATCGCGGTACTGCTGGAGCCCTTGCCCCGTATTTTCTCAGCTCTGGGCATGTATATCTTCAATCTGGGATTTAATACCATCATCAGTTCCGCCAGTGGCCAGGCCGCTATCGTAGTGCCGGTGATGGCGCCGCTGGCCGATGCTATCGGTCTAACTCGCCAAGTGGCGGTGCTGGCCTACAATTTCGGAGATGGTTTCACTAACATCATTACGCCGACGTCGGGCATTTTAATGGCCAGTATCGCCATCGGCGGCGTTCCCTGGATCAAGTGGCTCAAGTTTGTTTTTCCGCTTCTATGCATCTGGGTCGCGATCGGCGCGGTGGCGCTGAGTATCGCGGTCATGATCGACCTGGGCCCGTTTTGATCTTCTAGCCCCCTTATGAGAGCGATAAGGCTCGGTCGGATGCTCGATCGTGCCTTCGTTCAAACTGGTTTCGATATAGCGAACGAAATGGCGCGCCGTGTCTGTCAGGTGTTCGGGGTTCCACGCCATGGAACTGATCTTTCGGATATCGGTGTCGATCTCCTTATAGACCACTTGGTCGTTCTTGATCTCCTGAGCGGAATGAGGTAGCACCGTCACCCCCATGTCCGCCGCGACGAGGGCGACAAGCGTTTGCTGCTCCTGGGCGGTTTGAATGACCTTGGGAACGAAACCGTAGGCGTCGCAAAGGGCGGTAACCGCATCGTAGTAGCCATGCCCGGCACCTCGGGGCGTCAATACCCAGTGCTCGTCACACAGCTCGGCAACGTCGATTACAGCGGTATTCTGCGCCAGGCGATGGTGCTTGGGCAGGCAGGCAACGAAACGCTCCCTAAAGATTTCGAGAATGGCTATTCGCTGGTCTGCGACTGGCGATACGAGAAACCCCACGTCGATGGATTTATGGATCAAGCCGACGAGCTGATCGTGAGTGGTGAGCTGCTGCAGGTGAATATCGACACCGGGGTAATGTCTTTTGAACTCCTTCACGAGCGTCGGTATCAGGTGAAACGACAAGGTGCCGCTGAAGCCGATCGAGAGCGTACCCTCTTTACCTTGAGCGATACGCTGGGTGAGTGCGATCTCCTTGTCAAGGTCGGCGATGCACTTTTTGGCGGCCTTGAGAAATTGGCGCCCCGCCGGCGTCACTTTCACTTCCTTGTTGTTACGAATCAGAAGTTGAACCTGCATTTCTTCTTCGAGATTCTTGATCTGATTGCTCAAGGGCGGTTGAGAGATGTTAAGAAGTTTCGCCGCCCGGCCGAAGTGGAGCTGTTCGGCTACCACGATAAAGTATCGAAGATGTCTGAGTTCCATCGTGTTCCCGTCCAGTACTTGATTACTCCGAGCCAACCGGCTGGTCTACGCTCTTCGTAAATCATCTTACCAGACTCATCACCTGGCGATCAGGCGCTGGCGAAGCAGAGGCAGCGCCGGGGCGATGAGGGCAAGTTCTGTGCGAGCAGTGAGACTCCCACGACGGCGTAGGCGTCCCATTCGCCCATGTCCGTCCGGACCACCCAGAAAAGTGGGGGATCTGGAATCAACCATCTAATCCGGGTACCCCAAATTCTTAGGCCAATCGAGTTAACCGGTTGAGGAGTTGACGTCCCGTCGCTAGCCAGATCCAGGCCTCCGATACCGCAACACGTCGGTCATGGTGCATCACCAGCCGGCGTGCCTTCTCGATCCAGGCATGTGTTCGCTCAACAACCCATCGTTTCGGCAGCACGGTAAAGCCATTGGTATCAGGGCGGCGCGTAAAGAGATCCTACTGGCCCTGCGTACACCAACGACCGACATTGCCATTGGCTGGATGTCGTACGACCTCGACCGCAATATCATGCTGTTGATGGATCGTCTGTGCACAGCGTCCTGCATAACCTCCATCAACGAAGACCGTGGATATTCCGGCATACTTTTCCATACCATTGACCATGACCGGATGAGCACCGTCACGGTCCTGCACGCTGGCAGCCACCACACTCACGGCAAGTATCAATCCCAGCGTATCGACCAATACATGATGTTTACGACCTTTGACCTTCTTTGCGGCATCGTAGCCGCTCGTTCCACCCTGCGGTGAACTCCGTGTCGATTGGGCATCCAGCACAGCTGCGCCGGGCATCGGATCGCGCCCCTCACGTTCCCGTCACTGCGCCCGTAATCGGTCATGCATCCGTTCGAACTTGTCCTGCTGGCTCCAGCGGCGGAACGTTCGATAGACGTTCTGCCAAGGTGGAAAGTCCCTGGGCAGCATGCGCCACGAGCAACCGCTACGAACTACGTAACAGCAGGCGTCAACCAGCAATCGCCGAGGATAACGGGATGGTGTGCCGCGTTGGCCTTCCTCCTCGAGAAGGTCAGCAACAAGGCGCCACTTCGCGTCGGTCAATGAACTGGCATAGTGTTGTTCGGAGCGCTGACGGCGATGGGCCGGTTGATAGCCATAACGGCGTTCTAGCTCATCCTGGCGGGCAGGGAGCACTGCTGCACGTTCACGTCGAATGCCCATTTCCTCCAGGCGTCTGCGTATGGTCATATGATGCACAGAGAGTCCTATCTGCCGGCAAAAGGCATTCGTAAGTTCGCTGAGTGTTGCCAGTGGATGCTCTTCAACAAGCTGACATAGCAGGCCTTTTTCAGCGTCGCCGAGCTTTCTTGGTCGACCGCCTTGCGACAATAGGTCTCTCCCTGAGTAATAGAAACTCCATCGGCTCAACGACTTATTGTTTTTGTAAACACCCTCTTAGGGCGAGTCAAAGCGGTACCTACATGGAATAAGACTTGTACAAAATCGCGGCAGTGGTGACAGTAAAGTTTAGAAGCAATTTCATTTTGAGATATAAAATTATAAGTTTTCCCTAACGGCGAGACTCCTCAACTAATCGAAATCAGTCAGTCGCACATTTTCATCGCTCCAATTTTCGAGCGTGATCCATTCCCAAAAGCTATTAACAATATTGACGCGACGATGTGAGCGTGGCATTACAGCATAAAATCCTGGAATGTCCTCATTCGGCATTTCCGCGAGTGCCTCGATACCGAGCGGAGCTACTAAGCGCCCATTCCGAATATCATCCAGAGCATCAAGCTGAGAAATGAGCCCTATTCCTAGGCCGGAGATTGCACCTCTACGCATCGTATCTGCATCTTGCAACTGTATTTTATTGCTCGGCTCATATGACTCAAACCCAAGATAGGAGAGTACGTTTGACCATAACTTACGGGCATGAACCGGATGCAGAAGAGGCACATTAAACAAGTCTTTTTCCGACTTAATCTTTGAAGCAACCTCTGGGGTACAACAGATAATCTTTGGATCTCTTACCAATAATTCGAAATCATATCCTTCCCAATGACCGAAACCCCATTGAATTGAGATATCCACTTCATCGACAGCAAAATCGGGCATTTTCGTCATAGTGGTAAGGCGTAAATCCGCATCTGGTTGTTGGTCGCAAAAACGGTTCAGTCGGCCCATGAGGTAATGCATAGCGAAAAAAGGACTGACATTAATATTGATGCGCTTGCGGTAAGCCGAGCGCGTTATACGACTAACCCCCTCACTGAACTCTTTGAACCCTGCCTGCACGAAAGGAGATAACACCATCGCCTGCTCGGTAGGCTCGATCACGCGCCCTTTACGCTCAAACAGCGTCGTCCCCAGGATATCTTCTAGCAAGCGTATCTGTTGACTGACAGCTTGAGGACTTATTAGCAGTTCATCCGCAGCATCCCTAAAGCTACCATAACGCATCACGACCCAAAATACCTTCAGAGAATTGAGTGGCGGTAAGTGAAAATTGTTTGTTGTCATACCTATCTCCACTTAGTAAATGCATAATTATACGATTATCATTCTAACCACACCCAGTTACAGCCACTTATCAAAATCATTAGCATAATTTTATAGATATAGAACCTGCTAGAATTAAAATACTAAGCACCTTTTCATCTCCATTTAGGACATCTCACAAGCATGAATAATAGAATCACAACTGGAAGAAACTGGGCAGCATCAGCGAGATCTCCGGCACATAGGTCACCAGCATCAGCACCACGAATAATGCCAGATAGAATGGCCAGAGGGTGCGTACTGCATGCTCGATCTTGATCTTACCAATCACGCTACCGACGAACAAACAGGCACCGACCGGCGGCGTGCACAGGCCAAGCCCCAGGTTCATCATCATGATGATGCCGAACTGGATCGGGTCCATGCCGAATTGGGTCGCTACCGGCAGGAAGATCGGCGTACAGATCAGGATCAGTGCCGCCATATCCATTATCATGCCCAGCCCCAGCAGCAGAAGATTCAGCATCAGCAGGACTACGTAGCGGTTGTCGGAGATACCCAACAACGCATCGGTCAACAGTTGTGGCACGCTGTACAGCGCCAGTAGATATGAGAATGCCGAGGCGCAGCCGACCAGGATCATCACCAGCGAAGTAGTACGCACCGCCTGATGGACCGCCTGTTTGAAAGACTCCCAACGCAGCTCGCGGTAGACCAGTCCTGTCACGATGATGGCATAGATCGCACCGAAGGCCCCGGATTCGGTCACCGTCAAGATCCCCGAGAGCACCCCTCCGACAATGATCACAGCGGTCAGCAGTCCTGGCAGCGCTGCCACGAAGCTTATGATCAGCGCCATCCAACCAGGGAACGGCTCACCCGTGTAGCCACGCTTAACGGCCACCACGTAGGCCGCCACTGCCAGAGCCAGGCACATCAGAACGCCCGGTACGATCCCAGCAATGAACAGCTGGGTTATCGAGATGCCGCCACCAGCGGCGACCGCATAAAGGATCATGTTGTGGCTAGGCGGAATGACAACTCCGGCGATCGAGGAGGTTACGGTCACATTGACTGCATAGTCGGCGTCGTAGCCCTTTTCCTTCATGACTGGGATGAGAATCGAGCCAAGCGCCGAGGTGTCGGCGACCGCTGAACCCGAGATCCCTCCGAACAGCATCGACGTACTGACGTTGACCATACCCAACCCGCCGCGCACGCGGCCCACCGCCGCCGAGGCCAGACGCACCAGACGCGTGGAGATGCCGCCATGCAGCATCAGCTCGCCAGCAAAGATGAAGAACGGTATGGCCAATAGAGAGAAGACCGAAATACCGGAAAGAATTCGCTGAAAGCCCACGAATAATGGCAGGCCTTCATAGAGGAAGGTCCCGACCGCAGCTAGGCCAACGGCGAAAGCCACCGGTGCACCGACTATGAGGCCTAGAAAGAACAGGCCGAACAGGATCATGAGCCCCATAGGATCAAACCTCCCTTAACCTGAGCAGGCGCTGAACGATATTGACGGCAGAAAACAAGACTATCAGCACCCCGCAGATCACCAGCGGTGCCGCACGCCAACTCTCGGAAAAGCCAACTATCGGAATGTGTCGACTGAGATTTTCCATGACCAGATGCCAGCCCTGCCAAGCCATGAAAAACCCGAAGCAAGTAACGAAAAGATCGGAAATATAGCGCATGATGTCACGCGGCAACACGGGTAGCCCTTCTCGTATGAAATTGATACTCAGATGACTGTTGTTACGCACCCCTGCAGCAGCCCCGAGGCAGGTGATGTAAACGACGACGACCAACGATGTCTGCTCGACCCATGTCGGGGTATCGTTTAGCACATAACGCCCGAAGACCAGCCAACCGAAAGTGATGATCAGGAACACCATGAGCACGCCCGCCACGATAATGCAAAGCTGGGCGAGGCTATCCATGCATCGATCAAACGCCGCCTGGGGTTTGGTTTCTGTGTCCTGATGACTGAATTGGTCGGAGTAGGAGCTCAAGGTAGCTAATCCTTTCAAGCCCCGGGTCGAAATCGATCCGGGGTCGTTCATGAATTAATACGATTACTGCTGCGCGGCCTGGATATCCGTGACCAGCGACTCGAGCTGCGGATTCTGCTTGACGAACTCGTCGTAGATAGACTGCATCTTTTCTTTGAAGGCCTGCCTATCATCCACTTCGTTGATCTTCACGCCGGCATCGAGTACCTTCTGCTTACTCTCTTCGGCATGCTCCTGCCACAACTGTCGTTGTTCCTTAGCTGCGTGTTCGGCTGCTGCCCGAACAGACTTCTGGTCTTCCTCGGTCAGCGCTTCCCAGCTAGATTTGGCGATACACAGACATTCCGGTAGAATCAAGTGCTTAGTCAAAGAGTAGTACTTAGCGACTTCGTAATGACCGCTGGTCTCGTAGGCGGGATAGTTGTCTTCGGCTCCGTCGAGCACTCCGGTCTTAAGGGCTTGGTAGACCTCACTGTAGGACATCGGCGTCGCGTTACCGCCCAAGGCATCTATCATCTGGACATACAAATCGTTATTCATCACCCGAATCTTGAGCCCCTGGACATCCTCAGGCGTATGTACCGGATGATCGACGTTGTTGAGACTGCGCGCGCCGGAGCCGAACCAAGACAGGGCGATGAGGTTCTTTTCAGCGAGAACATCGGCGAAGCGGTCACCGATTTCGCCGTCCATGATCTCGTACATGTTATCGACGCTATTGAAGATGAACGGTAGCGAGAGCACATTGGTTGTTGGCACGATCGGCCCCATCGGGCCCATGTTGAAGTTGGCGAAGTCCAGCGCACCGCTACGGGTCTGCTCGATGGCATCCGGCTGATCGCCCAGAACCGCGTTGTGATAGACTTTGGGCTCGACACGCCCGTCGGTCTTCTCGGCGACTTCCTTGGCGAAACTTTCCAGTGCTTCGCTATTCGGATAGCCCGACGGATGAATGTTCCACCCCCGCCACTGCTCAGCCTGGACGGTAAAAGATGTTAGCGCAATAGAACTAGCCACCGCGGCAATGGCAAGGCAGCCCTTTAACTTTAGATTGTTCTTGTATTGCATGATGATTCTCCTATCAATAGGGGATTATCGCTAAATACTCTTGGCGAATTCGATCAAATCATTGAGTCGCTCACGCTCTTCTGAGATCGGCATGACAAGCGGTGAGCGCACGTTTCCGGCAGGCTTACCGATGATATCGGCACCCTCCTTGATCAGGCTTACTGCATAGCCCTTCTTATTATCACGAAGTTCAATGAAGGGAATGAAAAAACTCTGGGTAATTTCCCGAACCACCTCCTTATTGCCTTTTCTGAGCTCCCGGTAGAACTTCAGCGCCATTTCCGGCACGAAGTTGAACACCGCCGAGGAGTAGGTATTGACGCCAATGGACATATACGCCTCGGCGAATATCTCGGCGGTAGGTACGCCGCCGATGTAGACCAGGCGATCTCCGACGGTCTTGATGATCTTATTGAACGCCTGGATATCACCCTTTCCATCCTTTAGGCCGATCAGGTTGGGGCAGGCGTCGGCGAGCTTTTGAACGGTGTCGGCCTCGAGGAGGCCATTGCCGCGGTTGTAGTAGATCACGTTAATCGAGATCGAATCGCAGATCTGGTGGGCGTAGTTCATCAGGCCGTCTTGCGGGCATTCGGTCAGGTAAGGCGGCATCAGCAAGATGCCGTCGGCGCCGGCCTCTTCAGCGGCCTTGGCATAGGCCTGGCCGGCACCGATGCTCAACCCGGTGCCGGCGATGACCGGTAGTTTGCCGCCCACCGTTTCGATGGCCAGGGAAACGATCGCGCGATACTCGTCCAGCGTAAGGTTGAAGAACTCGCCGGTCCCGCCGGCCACGAACACGGCGGAGATGTCATGGCTGACCAACCATTCGAGACGCTCACGGTAGCTCTCGGCATCGAAGGCGCCGTTGGCGTCGAAGTCGGTGATGGGAAAGGACAGCAAACCGTCACTGATCGCGTTTTTGACTTCTTGATAAGTAAAATTCACTGCTCATCCTCTTGTGCTTAATTAAGTAAGATGCTGAAGATCACCAGTCTCAAGTCATGCATTAGCAATGCTGATACAGGCCATTGAGTACCAGCATATCTATCGTTTCAGTTTTGTAATCGCTGCAGCGATACGAGTGATGGCCTCATTCAGGAGCGCCTCCGACGTCGCGGTGGAAATACGAAAGAATGGGGATAATCCATAGGCTTCGCCGGGTACCGCAGCCACATGGGCCTCGTCCAGCAGATAGCGGGCGACTGCTTTGTCGTCTTCAAGCACCGCCCCCTGAGGAGTAAGCGCCCCAATCAAGGCTTCGCAGCCGATGTAGGCATAGAACGCCCCTCCGGGAGGGTCGAGCGTCAGGCCGTCAATCTGGGCGACCCGCTTGACCACCAGATCGCGGCGACGCTCGAAGGCCTCCCGAAAGCGGGAAACCTCTTCCTGTGGTCCTTCCAGTGCTACCCGGGCGGCGGTCTGAGCAACAGCGCAAACTGATGTGCAAGACTGGCTCTGCACCATAGCCATGGCTTGAATAAGATCATGTGATCCTGCTGCATAACCGACACGCCACCCCGTCATGGCATAAGCTTTGGAAACCCCATTGATGATCAGGCTGCGATCTCGCAGCTCGGGACAAGCCTTACCGAATGAGACAAACTGACGACCGTCGAAGAGGATGTGTTCATAGATTTCATCCGACAACACCATCACCTGCGGATGTTTGGCCAGAACCTCTCCAAGTCCCTTCAGCTCAGCCTCGGTGTAGACAGCCCCCGAGGGGTTGCCCGGCAAATTAAGGAATAGCCATTTAGTGTGCGGGGATATGGATTCTTCCAACATCTCAGGCGTAAGCCGGAAGCCGTTCTCGACTGTGCACTGGGGGGTTATAGGCACCCCACCGAAGAGCTTGACCATCTCCGGGTAGGAGACGAAATAGGGAGCCGGCAGGATCGCTTCGTCGCGCTCATTCAACGTCGCCATGAGGGCATTGAAGATGATTTGTTTAGCACCATTGGCAACCGCAATCTCGTCGACATCGAAGTCGAGTCCGTTCTCTTGATTGAATTTTTTAGTCACGGCACGACGTAACTCCAACGTGCCCAGCGGTGATGTATATAAGATGCGGTTGGTCCGCGCTGCATCGAAGGCAGCCTCGGTAATGTGCGCTGGGGTTGTGAAATCAGGCTCCCCCAAACCGAGATCGATTACGTCGATCCCGGTGGCCGCCAGCTTCTTGGCAGCCTGTGAGACGGCCATGGAGGCCGAGGGCTTCACAACCGCAAGGCGGTCGGCAATCTTGTTCATGCTGGGTCCTCCGTGACGTAGCCTTTAACGTGATCAGACTCGCATGCCTCACGGCTCCGCTCATTCGGATCACCAAATCCCCCTCCACCCGGTAGCTGCAGCATAAGGCGACGCCCTGCGGGGACGTGTTGCCACCCCTTGGGGCGCAACGGGGTCCCATCGTCCAGCGTTACCGAGCCGGGCGCGCCATTCTGCCCACCGTCTCGGCCTCGAGCAGGGGCAGTGATCCGGTCGAACATCGCAGAAAAGTTGAACTCATGACCATCGGCTGGAGCGATCTCGATGACTTGGCCCAACCCACCTCGATACTTGCCTGCGCCGCCGGAATCCGGGCGCAACTCCTTGCGCCAGACCACGATCGGACCAGTGTGCTCAGTTGCCTCAATCGGCATGGTATGAACGCCGGAGGGAAAGGCAGTAGCCGAAAGGCCGTCCAGTGTCGGACGCGCTCCCATACCACCGGAGTTGAACATCAGAACCTCGGCACGGCGCCCCTCTGAGTCGGCGGTAGGCCGGGCTGAGATATGGACATTCCATAACGCAGCGGCGCCTTCGGCCAGTACCCTGCCGGGCAGTGCTTGAGCCAGCGCCCCTAATACCAGATCCGGCACCATGTGGCCGATTACGTGTCGCACCGAAACCGGTGCGGGACGTTCAGCATTTAAGATATTGGTCGGAGATGAGACGTTAAAAACCGCTAGCGAAGCCGCATTATTGGGAATGTCTGGTGCAATCACACTTTTCAGGGCATAGCAGGCATAAGCCTTAGCATAGATAAGTGGTACGTTGATCCCCCAACGGCTCATGGCAGCGGTGCCGGAAAAATCGACGTCTAGGCCCTCGTCGCTGATACTTATATTGACCGCTAGTTTGACAGGCTCGTCGTAGCCATCGGTCAGCATCTCGTTCAACCAAATGCCCTGTGGCAATGCGGCTAAGCGTTCCCTGATCGCGGTGTGGGTCCGTGACAGGATGAAGTCGCCGAGGCGGTCGAGGTTGTCGAGCCCGACCTCGTCGAGCATATCAATCAGGCGCTTGTGGCCAACGTCGTTGCACGCTGCCAGAGAGTAGAAATCGCCGATGACTTGGTTGGGCTCGCGCACATTAAGTCTCAGGATCTTGAGAAGATCCTGGTTTACCTCGCCACGCGCGGCGAATTTCATGATTGGAACCTGGATGCCTTCCTCGTACACGGACTGACCATCAGCGCCAAAGCCTCGCCCACCGACATCCACCACATGGGCGGTACAGGCGAAGAAACCGATCAGTTCGTCTCCCTTGAAGGAAGGCGTCACCATGGTGATGTCATGCAGGTGGCCAGTACCCTTCCACGGATCGTTGGTAACGTAAGTATCCCCGGGATACATCGCCTCACTCGGTATCTCGGCGATGAAGTGCATGACCGCCTCGGCCATGGTATTGACGTGCCCAGGTGTCCCAGTGACCGCTTGAGCCAGCATCTCGCCCTTGGCGTTATAGACGCCTGCGGATAGATCGCCCGCCTCGCGCACAGAGGTCGAGAAGGCGGTACGTAGCAAGGTCATGGCCTGCTCCTCAACCACAGAGATCAGCCGGTTCCACATCACCTGTAAGCGAATTTCGTCCATATCACTCATGCCGCAGCTCCTTTCAGAATAAGGAGGATGGCGCCATCGTTCTGCACGACAGCATTAAAGGGAGACGTCACGATGGTCGAGGTTTCACGCTCGACGATGATGGCCGGACCGTCCACTCTCGCTCCTGGCTGGAGAGTGTCACGGGGGACGATGCCGGTCTGTCGGTACCCCCCCGCGACGGGGTCGAAGACATCGCGACTTATCTCGGCCTCGATAGGAGTCCCGCCGTGGTCGAGGGCGACCTTGCTAGGCTCGGGCCGCTCGTCTTGGGCCTTGATAGACCAAGTGACAAACTCGATCTCTGGCCCGTCGATGGCGCGACCGAAGAACTGGACGTAGCACTCGCGGAACCGCGCTTCGATCATCGCCTTATCTGAATCAGTGAAGTCCCGATTCGGCAGGGTCACGGGGATTTCCCAACCCTGGCCGGCATAGCGCATGTAGGCCGTCACTTCGAATAAGATCTTGTTGTCTGTGCCGGCTCGCACGAAACGTTCTGCTGTACTACGCAGATTGCTGAGCATGGCATTAACTGCTGGTACGTCGAAGGACGAAAGGCTCATGATTCTAGAGGCCAGCGCCTCGTAGCCGAATGGCGTCTTGAGGAAGCCAATCGCGGAGCCGACCCCTGCGCCTTGGGGAATCAGGCAGCGGGAGACGCCAAGCTTCTCGCATAGGCGTGCGGCGTGCAGTGGAGCCGCCCCGCCGAAAGCAATCATCACGTATTCGTCGATGGTCTTGCCGTTCTCAACCGTGTGTACACGCGCGGCGTTGGCCATGTTCTCGTCGACCATTTCGCAAATACCAAAGGCTGCGGCATCGGAATCTAGGTCTAGTTTGCTGCCCACGTCTCGGGTAACCGCCTGGCGAGCGCTGTCGTCCGATAGTAAGATCTTACCGCCAGCGAAGTTTTTTGGATCCAGCTTGCCGAGGATCAAATCGGCATCAGTGATGGTTGGTTGCTCTCCGCCACACTGATAACAGGCCGGGCCGGGCTCAGACCCAGCCGATTCAGGACCGACCTGAATGCGTCCCATGGCATCCACGGAGGCAATGGAGCCGCCGCCAGCACCGATTTCGATCATCTCGATTACGGGAATCGAGATTGGCATGCCGGATCCCTTGCAGAAGCGATAGGTTCGGGCGACCTCGAAGCTGCGTGCGGTTTGGGGTTGGAAGTCGTCAATCAGGCAGATCTTGGCGGTAGTACCACCCATATCGTAGGATAGTGCTTGGTCAATATTGAAGCGGTTCGCAATGTCGGCCGCGAAAATGCCCCCCCCCGCCGGGCCAGACTCCACCAGCCGCACTGGGAACTCGGAGGCGGTCTCCACCGAAATCAGGCCACCGCCGGAATGGATCATAGATACTGGGCAGCCTGCCCCCATCTCTATGAGTCGGGCCTGTAGACGCGAGAGATAGTCGGCCATCTGTGGGCGTACATAGGCGTTGGCGCAGACTGTGTTGAAGCGCTCAAACTCGCGCATTTGGGGTGATACTTCAGCCGAGATCGAGATCGGCACAGCCACCTTTCGCGACAAGATCTCGCGAGCCCGCTCCTCATGCGCTGGATTAAGATAAGAGTGAATGAAACCGATGGCCACCGCGCCATACCCCCGTTCCACCAGAGTATCGGCCAGGTCTTCCAGAGCCATCTCGTCTAGTGGCGACAGTTCCTGGCCTTGGGCCCCGATCCGCCCGGCGATTGGAAAACGATCTTCTCGAGAGATCAGAGGTGGCGGCAAAACTAAATCTAAATCGTACTGCTCGAATCGGTTCTCGGTTCGCATTTCGATCACGTCCCGAAACCCTTCGGTGGTCACTAGCGCTGTTTTGGCCCCGTGTCTCTGAATCAAAGCGTTGGTGGCAAGTGTAGTGCCATGGATAATGATGCCGATGTCTGCAGTCAAGATACCAGCATCACGGGTGACGGTATCCAACCCATCCAGAATGGACTGTTCAGGAGCCTTGTAATTAGTCAGCAACTTAGTGGAATAAAGAGTGCCGTAGACGTCCAAGGCAATGTCGGTAAAAGTACCGCCGATGTCGGCACCCAAACGAATTTTGTGACTTACCATTACGCAATATCCTTTTTGTTGCGATCTTCCAGACGCGTTTGGCTTCATGTCTGGTGTAAAACTAATACTTCAAAAGGCATGTAACTCGGAGCTTCGTGAAGATGCTTAGCCATCAGTCAGCTGCACGTTTCCTGTTAGGATCTTGTTTCACCACATCATGTAACTAACAAGAGAGCCTGGTAAATCAAGGAAAAACTTCATACCGACAACATTTACTTGTCTAAAGGATCAGCCACCCGATGATTGATATTCAAACGCGGCGGACTCAATGAGAAAGTTCAACACCTGAACCATCAGGTACGCTATCACCATGCCTCATTGCTTGCCTTCGGCAGGGCAAGGGAAAGAGACGCCCCACTTAGTCGTGGTAAGAATCGCCGCCATCAAATCCCAGACCTAGTTGTCGGGTCCCGTGTGATTGACCACCCGCTTGGTAAATAACTCAGGCCGCTTGGCCTGCCAATCCTTCATCGCTGCAATCGGCGACTGATGGTGCAGTGCCTTCTGCGGGATATAGTGATTGCCTGAATTCAACCAATAAGTGCAGCACCTGCGGTATCTAAGGCCCCTGAGTATTCCCCCAGGAAAACCTGTGCCGGTATCCGATAACCGAGCCGTTTTCGAGGACGGTCATTCAGCTTATTGACGGTCCTGCTCAGCTCGGCGTCCGTCACCTGCCGGAAATCGGTCCCCTTCCAGGCCGTGTCAAAACGCTGTTCAGGCTGGCACACATTGAAAAACGCGGCGCCGAAAGGTGACGCTCAAATCGAGCGGGGGTGTCGAAAAGATCGCGTCCGGTTAGACTGTCGATCCCCGGGGCTCAAGGCGAGCACCCGCCACCAGAGGAGATGAACGATGGATATGCAGACCTCAAGTGTGACGCTGACGTGTGCTGACAACACCGATGATGAGTGCGAGGGGGATCAGACATTCTACCTACCCTACCTCGGGCTAACCGACGATCAGATCAGAGACATCAGTGACTCAAATGGTCAGACTCGGATTGCCCTCACATCCAAACAGGTCGAAGCCAACGAAAACATCTTGGAAGACCATGAGAAGAATCAATCCCTTGAGGAAGGGCTGTTACTGGTCGACATCGATGTCAGGTATACATGCGGGTCATGCGGCGCCAGCTATTAAGTCCGACATCAAGGCTGGGCGTTGCTTTTGGACGCCCAGCACCCTGGCTTGGTGCAAGCGGAACGCGAGGGATCGCCAGCCAATCAGGAGACGGCCTCATCCCAAAGCAACTTGAAGTAAAGTGATAGCTTGCACCCTGCGGCCATGGCCATGTCGATAAGCGTCTCGAGCGGGATCTGCGAGATCTTATTGCCCAAAAGATTGACCACGTTAACCTTCGACGCCCCCATTCGTCGCGTCACCTCGGCGACCGATCATCCGTTCTGGGTTGCTAGACCAAGCACGCCCCTGCAGATAACATTTTCAGGAGCGCCGTCTTGCCATGGACAGGAACGTCAAAGGTTCCGGGTTAGGTGATGGGCCCCAAGCGGGTGACAGGACCTAAAAAATGGAGAGGCGAGATACCGAATAGGGAGGCCAACGATCCAACGGCATCCTGTACAGTCCGGTGAAAGCTAGGTGCAAGGTATGGGCAGAAGTATGGGCTGAGGAAAAGCACAAAATCGAGTAGGAAGGGGAGTTGCCTCCCCTGTCCTCTCACACCACCGGGCATACGGTTCCGTACCACGGCGGTTCATGAAGAACGACTAAGCCCTCTTACCGTATCCAGTACCGACATCAGGCCCAGCCGATCAAACCACTTCCGTGGCAGGGCCTGATTCATGTGCGAGGCGCGGGCATTCCACCAAGGACCTCGCCCATTCCCCGATGACATCCACGCCCGCCGCTCGTCCAGACCTAACGCCAGAAGGTTACGGCGCCGGGTTCTTGGCCGTTTCCACTGTCGCCAAATCAGGCAGCGCAGTCGGCGGCGTATCCATTGATCCAACGCTTCCAGTGGGCGTTTAACATCGACAAGGCTGAAATAGCCGGCCCAGCCCCGGAGGACGGGGACCATCTCTTCAATGACGCGTCGAATGTTGCGCCCGTTGCCGCGTTTGAGGATCTCACGGACACGCTGCATCAGGCGCTGCAGACTGGTCTTGGCGAACGTCAGCCTTGGCAGCTTGTGTCGGGTCAGCGTGTAGCCTAGGTACCCACGGCGCCACGGCCGGTCCACCGCGCTCTTGTCGCGATTGACCGTCAGCCGGAGCGAATTCTCGAGAAAATCACTCAGGCTGGCCATGACGCGCTCGCCCGCTCGCCGACTCTTGACGTACACCTGCATGTCGTCGGCGTAGCGGCAGAAGCGGTGGCCCCGGCGTTCCAGTTCCTTGTCCACGTCGTCCAGCAGGATATTCGCCAGTAGTGGGCTGAGTGGCCCACCCTGAGGCGTTCCTTGCCGGCGTGGCATGGTCAGGTCGTCCTGGAACATGCCGGCTTCCAGGTAGCGACGAATCAGGCGCAGCACTCGCTTGTCGTGAACGCGGCGCGCGACCCGTGCCATCAACAGGTCGTGGTTCACTCGGTCGAAGAAGGCTTGCAGGTCGAGGTCGACCACCCAGCGGTGGCCGGCAGCAATGTGTTCCTTCATGGCCGAGACGGCCTGCCGGGCGCTACGCCCGGGACGGTAGCCGTAGCTCGATTCGGAGAAGTCCGGGTCGAAGATCGACGTCAGTACCTGGAGTAGCGCCTGCTGGATCAGCCGGTCGCTGACCGTGGGAATGCCGAGCAGTCGCGTCCCGCCTTTCGGCTTGGGAATCTCGACGGCTCGGACCGGGCTGGGGTGGTACTCACCGGCCAGCAGCCGCTCGCGCAGCGTCGGCCAGTGCTGTTTCAGATGGTCGGCCAACTGTTGCACCGTCATGCCGTCGGCACCCGGTGCTCCTTTGTTAGCAGCCACCTTACGGTAAGCCCGCGCCATGTTAGCTTTATCAACCACGGCCTCCATGAGCAGGTCAGGCTCCGCTTTCGTCCACGATAACGACGCCGGGACCGTCTCGACGTCCACCGGCCGGGACTCAGGGTGCCGCCCCTGCCCCTCTGGGTGGGTGACGGTATTAGCGTCAGTTGCTGTCTTCATGATCGATCCTCGAGACGTCATCGCCTACTCGCGGTTCTTCATGTTCGGCCCTTGGTGCCGGAGTGAATCGACACTTACTATGGCCTCGGCTGACGTCTGGTGACCCATCCCGTCGCCTCTCGACGCCGGTAGCACCGTGGCAGACCACCAGACCTCCCAGGGTAAGACGCACGACCTTCCCGCTTATGCCTGTCGGATATACGCCATGGCGTTCCGTGCAAGTACCGGGCTTTGATGATTATTGCCATCTCACCCCGCCATGACGCCTCGTATCCGCTTCCTGTTCGTCAGACCAGCGTTTTGCCTCGGGCTGCCTTCAGATTCCCCCTCACGGGAGACACCCTTGCCGTCGGCTAGCACTTCCCCTTGCCGGGCGTGCAGGGGACTGTCACCCCCAAGTCATCCCGAGGCACCACCCTCGGGAACAGCGCCAGTTAAGGCGCTGCGCGCCATGCCTGGCGCACAATAAAAAGCCGCTGAAATCAGCGGCTTATCTATGTTATTTGGCGGAGGGAGAGGCTTTCTCACCCGGGACCTTCCTGCGGTGGTTGAGTGCGGCCTCGGCTGGCCACGTCGGAAGTTGTCATTCTTCCACGCCTCGACCAGCCCCTCGCGAGTGATGATGCCGGCTTTCTTGAGGTAGTAGACGGTAAAGCAGTTCAACTCCTCGTGCCAGGGCGGCACCTGTTGAGTGATCTCGGTCCAGCTGTCGATCCAGCGCTCGATGGCGCTGGTTGGCTTGCTCATAAGGTCTGCGATGTCATCGATGGCACAGAGCTGCCAGGCCTGTCTGGCGAGCGTCTCGATCTGTGGCATGATGACGGGCCTCCTTGCTGGCCACCATCAACAGAGTAGCAAAACTCAAGGTTGATGCTCAGTCTGATGCCAAACTATCGAGCTTCCTCAGCTAAGGCTTATATAGCGGAATGCTCAATGGCTGCTCCCC
Organism: Chromohalobacter sp. 296-RDG; assembly: GCF_029889885.1. Lineage (GTDB taxonomy): Bacteria > Pseudomonadota > Gammaproteobacteria > Pseudomonadales > Halomonadaceae > Chromohalobacter. The sequence goes on along the minus strand of NZ_JARANY010000040.1, from coordinate 3,127 downwards.
ACTGCTCCCAGATGTCAACCTGCATTCTGTACCGCTTGCCCTTGTTGTAGGTGCCCACGAGCTTCGGCGGCACGTGGGCCAACATAGCATCGACCAACAATGGGTCGGCCATGAAGGTCTCGGTCCACAGCGTCGCTACGGATCGCCTAAGGTCATGCACGGTGAAATGTTCAAGGTGGTAGAGCACGGCGTCAGTATCGTGCTGCTTTCTCGACCTCCCCTGAAGCCGAGCAATTGCCGTCGTGATGGTGTCGTAGTGAATCGGCTTTCCAGCATCACGGCTAGACTCGAAAACGAACTCACCACCAGACGATTTCCTCTGCTCGTCAAGTATCGCCAAGGCTTGCTTCGAGAGGTGTACCTTGTGTTCGCGTGCGCTCTTGGTTCTCGAGGCATGAATGTGCCAGGTATCCTTCTTGACCTCGGCCCAGCGCATGGAAGACACCTCAGCACGGCGAGCACCGGTCAGGATCAGCAGCCTGACTGCATTGGCGACAGAGGCGGAAAGCATTGCTGTTGAGGCGACCCCCTCGGCGTTTCGACAGTCATCCAGCGCCTCCCAGAGCTCCATCATCTCGGGGAGCTTAAGGTGGCGGTCGCGCGGTTTCCCCGGGCGAGCTTTAACCTTGGCTGGTTTCAGGCCAGCCGCTGGGTTATCGTTGATCTGTTCACGGTCTTCGCAGTAATCCAGCAGCTGACGCAGTAGGGTGAGGCATTGGCGAGCCTCTTCTCTGGCCGTAGATGCGATCTTCTCCAAGACTTCAATCAGTTGACGGCGCGATATGTCGCGCACATAGGCACCACCCAGTCGCTTTGCTAAGTGCAAACGCCAACGCCCCTTTTGCTTTAACACGGTGCGCTCGGTCGGTGGAGTGCCGCCCCGTACCGGGGCTGTGGCATAGAAGTCAATCCACTTCTCGAACGCTTCTCCCATCGTCCACGCCGCCTGATTGGCTGCCTTGATAGCCTTGCGGTGCTTTCGTGGATCGATGCCCTGCTTCACGAGCTCAAAAGCCTCACGATGGGCCTGGCGGGCTTCGCCGAGCTTCATCTGGGGATAACTTCCCAGCTGGTACTCCGCCACTTTGTCGCCTTGCCGATAGCGATAGATCCAACGTTTGGCTTCACGATCGGGCCGAGCCTCAAGAGCTAGCCCGCCCAACTTGCCGTTGGAGACGACAGCCCTAGCCTTGGTTTTGCCCTCTCGTACCCGGAAATTTTCCACGGCCTTGCTCGTGGTGAGATAGTTTTCGCTTGCCTGGCGAACCTTGCTCACTGATTCTTCGGCAACTTCACGCATTTTCCGACCCCAACAGCGACCCCAACAAGATGTCAGTATAAGGCTGTACATCACTGGATGCCAATGGACAAAAAATACCCAGCAGCGTCAAAATAGATCCATTTTTTACAATGGCTTAACGAACATCTATGGACGGTACTAGACAAAATTGGATAAGGCAAAAAATGCTCACCTTGACGCTCCTAAGGGGAAGGCCTCAGGTTCGAATCCTGATGGGGGCACCACTCCAGAATATCCGAAGCCCATGACTGGCTACTCACCGAAACACCGTTAGCGAGCGCGCAAGCACTGACGCCGCTGCCGCATAGTCAATGGCACCGACTCAGCATCAAATTGCCGGACGATCAGCAGACACTCTGGTGGCTGAGGAATGGGCGCCCATGTCGAGATCCCGGCATCCAGTACCTGGCATGCAGAAATACGCGACGATGCCCGCCGGATTCTGGCGTAATCATCCTTGGAAGCACCCATGGAAGCCGAGACGTAGCATCCCACCTATTTCGATACATATTCTTATTAAAAAGCATCAAACTTTATACATACTCATTAAAAAAGCCGGCTCGCAATGAGCCGGCTTCGTTTTCTGTGCGACCTTCAAGATCGCTGGGGCATCGACAGCTTAGAAGCTGTAGACAGCACCCACGGCAACGCCGTCATTTTCGTCATTAGTACGATCATACTTCGCGTACTCGACGAAGGTGTACATGGCCGGAGACAGATTATACGTGGCGCCCAGCGCGAATTCGTTAAAGCTATCGTCGCCATTGTAGTCGCCAGCACCATTAACACCGCCTGGGTTCGCAACCGCTGCTACTTCAGAGTCGGCATCTACGTACTGATAAGAACCGTAGACATCACCAAAACCGTAGCCGTAACGGGCACCCAGCGCATAGCGCATGATGTCGCCGCTTTCCCCGGCATAGTCGACGTCGGTATTTTCTGCCTTGGCGGACACACGCAGTGTATCAATGGTGTACTGCGCATTCAGACCATAAGCCTTAGCGCTATACTTCTCACCATCCGCACCAGTCAGATCGTAGTTATCAAGATCGTCATAGACACCGGCGATTGAGAACGCGCCAACGGTATACTTCACACCACCGAAGAAGGAGGCATTAGAACCATTACTGGAAACGTTCGATGGGTCCCCATCGGCATTTTCGTATCCACCATTGGCGTTGAACTCATCTTCTGCATCACCCTTGTACTGCGTACCGACAGCGAACTGCAGGCCGCCCAGTGACGGCGAGACGTACCGAATCTTGTCGCCTTCACGGTCAGTGGCAAGATCGTTATCTACATCGGAGAAATCTTGCCCATACAGGCCAGCCAGATCCGAAGTCGAATCTGTGACGTCGAAGTATTCGTTGTTGGAGATCGGATCCTGAACCCAGTCGTCGATCAGCGGATCCCAAGAACCGACACGGGCGTCACCGAAGTTACCCTTCAGCCCCATGTAAGCTTGGTCGCCGGTATCGAGACCTTTACCACCACCCTTCTGTTCATCTGCGTCGAATTCGAATTCGGCCTTGAAGTAACCGGTCAGGCCCGGGTTGATGACGTGCTGACCAGAGAAGCCGACAGTGGAGCCGTTGTCGAATAGATCGTCTTCGCTATCACCGTCAGCATTGTCGATGGAGCGGTAGGCAATCTGGATATTGCCGTACAGGTCGAGTTGCGTGCCGTCTTGATTGTAGATGGTGGCAGCTTGTGCAGCACCAGCGGAGGCGCCCAGGGCACCGGCAACGGCAGTCGCTAAGAGTGTCTTTTTCATCGCGATAAATTCCTTAACTAGCTTACTGTTCGATCGTGTCTGCAAATGCAGTC
>NZ_JARANY010000004.1 GCF_029889885.1 Chromohalobacter sp. 296-RDG | reverse complement strand
CTTCCCCATGCGAGAGTAGGTCATCGTCAGGCATTTATTTCGAACCCCGGCCATTGGTCGGGGTTCATTCATTGAGGGCCTTCCCCATGGAGAGTCCCGGATGGCCGGCCCGTCATCGTCAGGCATTTCAGGCATTTATTCGAAAACCCCCGCTTCGAAAGAGGCGGGGGTTTTGTCGTTTATGGGGCTGAAAAACGCTGCAATATCGGCCGCCAGAGTGAAAACTTTAGTCTTTTGAATGCCGGGAGTCGCGAGAGTTCTCGTTGCTATTCTCCCTCCCTAATATGCTGGAGGTTTGCTAGGGTAGGGCACAGACATCAGCAGACGTAAGCTTGCGATGAAACGCATCTAAAAGGGGAAGAGGCGGTTATGGCTTCCATCTCGTCACTAGGCGTTGGCTCCGGCCTTGATCTCAACGGGCTGCTTGATCAACTTCAAGAGTCAGAGCAACAGAAACTCGTGCCCATCCAGCAGCAGCAGGCCGACCAGAAAACGAAGATATCGGCTTATGGCAAGCTGCAGGGTGCCTTGTCGAACGTGCAGTCATCCGCAAGCGACTTGAATGATCCCGAGCTTTTCAACAGCGTGACCAGCAATGTCGAGGGCGACAGCGTGAGTGCCGCCGCAACGCCCGATGCTCCGCCTGGGCGTTATGATGTTGACGTCGAACAATTAGCCACAGCTTCCAGTATGGCGACACAAGGCGTCGATGAAGAAGCCGTTCTCAATGCTGGGGCCGAGGCGAGCCTCGATGTTGCATTAGGCGACGGGACGACAAAGAACGTCACAATTGAAGCAGACAGTACGCTGAGCGATGTGCGCGATGCGATCAACGCCAGCGATACTGGAGTGTCGTCCTCCGTCGTTTTTGACGGTGATCAACATCGCTTGGCTCTGGCGTCCAAAGATACGGGAGAGCAGGCGGCGATAGATAGCGTCACCTTCAATGGTCTCGATGGATTGACGTTAGATGCTGATACGGAAATCGAAGCTCAGGATGCCAAGCTGAACGTCAATGGCATTGCCATCACGAGCGATAGCAATCAGGTCGAAGAGGCCATTCAGGGCACGACACTGAGCCTGACGGATACTGGTGAGTCCACGGTAACGGTAGCACGTGACGAGGAGTCGATCCGGGGCGCCATCACGGGATTCGTCGATAGTTACAACGATATGAAATCGACCACTGCTGATCTCACTAGTTTCAGCTCCGAGGATGGCGAGACGCAAGCCGGCGACTTGTTGGGTGACAGCACGACGCGTATGGCGGAATCCCGACTGCGAAGCACGATGACCGAACGCGTCGGTGATGAGGCGCTGCAAACCCTTGAAGATGCTGGTATTTCGATGAACGTCGATGGTGAGCTAGAAGTTGACGAGAATCGGCTCGACGAGGTGCTTGCTAGCCAGCCCGGCGACGTTCAGGCCTTGTTTTCTGGGACCGACGAATCAACGGGGATTGCGGGAAGAGTCGAGGAAGAGCTGGATACCATGCTAGGTGAAGACGGTATGGTGGAGGGCGCCGTGACCGGTGCCGAAAACCAGATGGACCGTCTCGACGAGCGTTACTCATCGATGGAAGATAGCATAGCGACCACGGTGGATCGTTATCGTTCCCAGTTCCAGGAGCTCGACAGCATGGTCTCCGAGATGAATCAGACTAGTGATTATCTCACACAGCAGCTGTCCGCGATGTAATTATCCGTCACTGTTACGCTTGCCATGATCGACGCCCGCCCCTCGTGCAGGCGTCTTGCTTTGTGGCTCTCCTTGCTAGCTGCATACAGCCTCGAGCGCTTCCACGAGACTCGTCATCTCATCATCCGTGCCGATACTGATGCGCAGGAAGTCGCTCAGTGCTTCCTTGTTGAAGTGGCGCACCAGAATTCCCCGCTCACGCAAGGCGTCGAAGAGCATACGCCCCTGATAGGCATCGTGGCGTACGAACAGGAAGTTGGTCTGCGAGGGCAACACCTCGAATCCCAGCGTTTCGAGGCAGCGTTGTGTCCACTCGCGTGTTGCGATGACGCGTTCGCGGCAGGCATCGAAGTATGCTGGATCCCGCAGCGCGGCAATGCCTGCCTCGATGGTGATGCTGTCGATAGGGAATGAATTGAAGGAGTCCTTGACGCGCTCCAGCCCCTCGATCAGTTCGCGCGGGCCGATTGCAAAGCCCAGCCGTAGCCCTGCCAGACTGCGCGATTTGGAGAATGTCCCCGTCACCAACAGGTTCGGGAAACGCTCGACCAGAGGGATCGCGCTTTCGCCTCCGAAGTCTACGTAGGCTTCATCGACCAGTACCACGCTCTCGGTATTACGCTCCAGCAAGGCAGCGATCGCCTCGCGCGGATGTCCGTGCCCGGTCGGTGCGTTGGGGTTGGCGAAGATGATGCCGCCATTGTCGGTATCGAAAGCCGTCAGTGGCACGCGCCACTGGTCGTCCAGTGCCACGCTTCTGTAGGACACGTCGTAGAGCTTGCAGTAGACAGGATAGAAGCTATAGGAAATCGCCGGCATCAGCAGCGGACGAGGCTGCCGAAAGAACGCTTGGAAGGCCAGTGCCAGTACTTCGTCGGAGCCGTTGCCGACGAATACCTGCTCGGTCGTGACGCCATATTCTTCGGCCAGTGCCTCGCGAAGCGCAGTGGCACCAGGATCCGGGTAGAGGCGCAGATGGTCGGCCGGGAAATCGCGTAGCGTCTGCTCGACGCCGGGCGCGGGCGGATAGGGATTCTCGTTGGTATTGAGTTTGATAAGGCGCTCGCGCGGCTGCTCTCCCGGTACATAAGGAGTGAGTTCGCGCACGGCGGGACTCCAGAACTTGCTCATGAACGCTCGCCCAAGCAGTGATGAGGTAGGCGTCCATGGTGACGCCACGCCTCGTGACGCGCAAGGCGCGCCGTGTTTAACAGCTCTGCTGTTGGCCGATGTAGGTTGTTCCGATGCGACTCGACCCTTGATTAGTTTACTAACGACCTCATCTCTTGCACATCGTGATGATCCCCAAGAGTTCTACAGGAGGCGACATGGCCTACGAATCGCTGCTTTCACCGCTCACCATGGGCAAGCTGACGCTCCCCAACCGAGTGCTGATGGCACCGCTGACCCGCGCTCGCACGCTGGATATGGTGCCCAAGGCGCTGCAGCAAACCTATTATGCGCAGCGCGCCGATGCCGGCTTGATATTCAGCGAGGCAACGAACATTTCTCCCACTGCGCGGGGCTATGTCTATACGCCGGGCATTTATACCGACGAGCAGGAAGCCGGTTGGCGGGGTGTCGTGGATAGCGTGCACCGTGCCGGCGGACGGATCGCCTTGCAGCTGTGGCACGTGGGGCGAATCTCTCATCACAAGATTCAGCCGGGTGGTCAACCGCCGGTGGCGCCGAGCGCGCTACGGGCAGAAGGCGCCAACTGCTTCCTCGAGTTCGAGGACGGCAGCTCGGGCCAGCACCCGACCAGTACGCCACGAGCCTTGGAAACCGACGAAATCCCCGCGCTGATCGATGATTATCGCCAAGCTGCCAAACGCGCCAAGCGTGCCGGATTCGACATGGTCGAGGTACACGCCGCCAATGCGTACCTGCTGCAACAGTTCATGGCGACGGGCTCGAATAAGCGTACTGACCGCTATGGTGGTAACCTGGTCAACCGGGCGCGCCTGGTCCTGGAAGTCGTCGATGCCGTCAGTGAGGTCATGGGTGCCGATCGAGTCGGGATTCGTATCTCACCGTTCATCGAGATCTTCGGTCTGAGCGATGACGAGTCGGAGGCCATGGCCTTCTATCTGGCCGAGCAATTGACGCGTCGCGGCATTGCCTACCTGCATGTCAACGAGCCCGACTGGACCGGCGAAGGACCGCAACTGACCGACACCTTCCGCCGAGAGTTGCGCAAGCGCTTCCCGGGAACGTTGATCTACTGCGGGCACTACACCGCCGAGCGCACCGAGGCGTTGATTCGCGATGGCCTGGGCGATGGCGCGGCCTTCGGGCGTCCGTATATCGCTAACCCTGATCTCGTCGAACGCTTTCGTCGCGATAGCACGCTCAATGCGCCCAATCCGACAACGTTCTACGGCGGTGGTGCCGAAGGTTACACGGACTATCCGACATTATCATGAGGTCTAAGCCTGCAAAGGGTGTCCGATGGCGCCACATGACGCTATGCTGTCACCCACGGGGCCGCGGGAGCGGCCCAAGACCCATTGGTTAGGAGGACTATCATGCAGATCAGGACGTTGCTCGCCGGTTCCGCCATGCTCGCCATACTTGCCGGTTGTGCCACGGGCACCTCACAGCAAGGCCAGCCTGGCGCGTCGGAGCAAGCCGAACAGCCGACCGTCTACAGCGGCACCTTGCCATGCCGCAGCTGCGACGGTATCGATCTTGAAGTGCAACTGATGGGTGATGAAGACGCGACTGCGGATGAACGCACCTTCGAGTTGCAAGCCGAATATCGTAACCATCCGGAGAATCCGCCGGCCGAAGAATACAGCGGCCAGTGGGAAGTCATCGATGGTGCCGCAGAAGACCCCGAGGCGACTGTCTACGAGCTGACGCCTGAAGGCGAAGGGCAGATCTATTACTTCCAGAAGCTCGATGCCAACACACTGGAACTGATCGATCCGCAACTGCGTCGCTTCGAGAACGGTGAAACGCTGCGCCTGCAACGCCAACAGTAATCGCGTTCTCGTATCACCGAAAAGGCGGCCCACGGGCCGCCTTTTGCATGTCTGGACCTTTCGTGGGGCATACCCGGACGAGGCGATGCCGGGCGCGATGATAGAATGTCGGTGATCAGCAAGGAGTGACGACATGGCCAAGGCGAAAAGCGCTTTCGTGTGCACCGAATGCGGTGCCGAGTACAGCAAGTGGCAAGGGCAGTGTTCGAGCTGTCGCGAGTGGAATACGCTCAACGAAGTGCGCCTGGGGAGCGCTCGGCCGCATGCGCAATCACCATCGACGACGGGGCGTAGCGGCTATGCGGGATTGGTCTCGCGCGACGTGGTCGACCTGGGCGAAGTCGACCTCACCGAAGTGCCGCGTTTCTCGTCTTCCTTCGGCGAGTTCGACCGCGTGCTGGGCGGTGGTCTCGTTCCTGGATCGGCGGTGCTGTTGGGCGGCAACCCCGGTGCCGGCAAGTCGACGTTGCTGCTGCAGACCGCTTGCAAGCTGGCCCAGTCGCACAAGGTTGTGTACGTCACCGGCGAGGAATCGCTCTCCCAGGTAGCGATGCGTGCGCATCGGCTGCAGCTGCCGATCAAGGGACTCAATATGCTCGCCGAGACCAGCATCGAAACGGTGCTTGCGGTCGCCGAGCGTGAAAAGCCCGCCGTGCTGATCATCGACTCGATCCAGACCATGCATCTGGAGGATATTAGCTCGGCGCCGGGTGGCGTGGCGCAGGTGCGTGAATCCTCGTCGGCGTTGACGCGTTTCGCTAAGCAGTCGAACACCGTGCTGATGCTGGTCGGGCACGTCACCAAGGACGGCACGCTGGCTGGCCCCAAGGTGCTGGAGCACATGATCGATGCGTCGTTGCTGCTCGAGGGCGGGGCGGACTCGCGATTTCGCACCCTGCGCGGGCAGAAGAACCGCTTCGGCGCGGTCAACGAGTTGGGTGTGTTTGCGATGCTTGAGCATGGCCTCAAGGAGGTCAAGAACCCCAGCGCCATCTTCCTGTCGCGCGCCGAAGAACAAGCGCCCGGTAGCCTGGTGATGGTGGTCTGGGAAGGCACGCGGCCGATTCTCGTCGAGGTCCAGGCATTGCTCGACGATTCGGCGCTAGGCAACCCACGGCGCGTCGCCGTGGGGCTCGATCAGAATCGCCTGGCGATGCTGCTGGCCGTGCTGCACAAGCATGGTGGCTTGTTCACTGGCGATCAGGACGTCTTCCTCAATGTGGTCGGCGGCGTCAAAGTGCTCGAGACCAGCGCCGACCTGGCCGTGTTGTTGGCCGTCGTCTCCAGTCTGCAGAACCGTAACTTGCCACGTGAGCTGGTGGCCTTTGGCGAAGTGGGGCTCTCCGGCGAGATTCGCCCCGTACCCAGCGGTCAGGAGCGTATCGTCGAGGCCGCCAAACACGGCTTCAAGCGTGCCATCGTACCGCGTGCCAATGCCCCACGGCAGGCGCCCGAGGGCATGGAAGTGATCGCTGTCGATAAACTCGGCGATGCCCTGGAAGCCCTGTAAACGCTGGCGCGCCGGTGATGTAGAATGGAGTGAACGATTGCCAAGGAGTGCCCAATGAGTGCCATTCGCCTGACGCAATACAGCCACGGCGCTGGCTGTGGCTGCAAGATCGCCCCCGACGTGCTGGACAGCATCCTGTCCAAGGCGGGCCCTGGTGCCACCGACAAGCGCTTGATCGTGGGCAACCAGGGCCGCGAAGACGCTGCCATTTATGACCTCGGCGACGGTCGCGGTCTTATATCGACGACTGACTTCTTCATGCCCATCGTCGACGATCCCTTCGATTTCGGGCGCATCGCCGCCATCAATGCTATCAGCGATGTCTATGCCATGGGCGGCACACCAATCATGGCACTGGGCATTCTCGGATGGCCGCTCGACAAGCTGGCCGCCGAAATCGCCGGCGACGTGGTAGGCGGCGCGCAATCGATCTGCCGCGAGCTGGGCCTTGCCTTAGCCGGCGGGCACTCCATCGATGCCCCCGAACCGATCTTTGGCCTGGCAGTGAATGGCCTGGTCGATCTCGATCATCTCAAGCTCAACAGCTACGCCAAGGCAGGCGACTTGCTGTATCTCACCAAGCCGCTGGGGGTGGGGCTTCTGACCACAGCCGAAAAACATGGTTGGCTGGAATCCGGTCACCAAGGGTTGGCGCGCCGCACGATGCTGAAGGCCAACCGGATCGGGATCGAGATGGCCAAGGTCCAGGGCGTGCATGCCATGACCGATGTCACCGGTTTTGGCTTGGCGGGACACCTCAGCGAGATCTGCCAGGCGAGCGGCCTCAAGGCGCGGATCGACTTCACCAAGCTGCCCCGGCTTGCCGAGGCGGAAGCGTACCGGCGGCGCGGGGCGGTGCCCGGCGGCACGCAGCGTAACCGTCAGGCTCTGGGCGAGGCCTTGCCCGATATGGATGCGGCGCATTGGCAGTGGTTGTGCGATCCCCAGACCTCGGGCGGCCTGCTGCTGAGCGTCGACCCCGCCTGGGCGGATGACGTCGAGCGCATCGGTCGTCAACACGGCCTCACGCTGGAAGCCTTCGGCGAGATGCGCTCCGCGAGTGGTGCCAGTGTGATCGAGGTGCGTGGGTGAGCCTACCGCAGATCGAGCCTGGGTTGGCGCTGCTTGAGCGCCCGTTGATCGATGTGCGGGCCCCGGTGGAGTTCGCTCAGGGTGCCTTGCCGGGCGCCGTCAACCTGCCGTTGATGGACGATGCTGAGCGCCAGGCGGTGGGTATTCGCTACAAGGAAGCCGGTCAGGCCGCCGCCATCGAGCTGGGCACGCAATTGGTGGATGGCGCCCTCAAACGGCGTCGTGTGTCGGCGTGGCAGGCGTTTGCCGAGCGTCATCCTCAAGCGCTGATCTATTGCTTTCGGGGCGGGCTGCGTTCGCAAATCGCGCAGCAGTGGCTGCAGGAGGCGGGCATCACCCTGCCGCGTATTCAAGGCGGCTGGAAGGCTATGCGCCAGTGCCTGAACGCCGAGATTACCTCGGCGGCGACGCGGCCGACGCTCGTCGTGGCCGGCCTCACCGGTAGCGCCAAGACCGAGTTGATTCAACGTCTCGACACGGGCGTCGATCTCGAAGGTCATGCGCGGCATAAAGGCTCTGCGTTCGGGTGGCATCCCTTGCAGGGGCCGTCGCAGATCGACTTTGAGCATGCGCTAGGTGTGGCGCTGTCGCGTAAGGCGCACGGCTGCGTGGTGGAGGATGAGTCACGCATGATCGGGCGGCTGGATATTCCCTTGTCTTTCTGGCGAACCATGGAAGCGGCGCCGCGCATTCGCGTGGAAATGCCGTTGGACTGGCGCCTCGAACAGATACGCAAAGACTATATCGAGACCCTGTGGCAGACCTATCGTGGCCACTATGGCGAGTGGCTGGGTTGGGCGTTGATGCGCAAGCAGCTTTCCAGCGCGCTCAAGCGTGTGCGTAAACGCCTGGGCAGTGCGCGTTTCCAGCGTCTGCAGCGTTTGCAGGCGCTGGCCTTCCGTGAACACGAGCGCGGCAACACCCAAGCGCACGAAGCCTGGCTCGCGCCGCTGATGCTCGAATACTACGATCCCATGTATCGCTATCAGCTTGAGCAGTCTCCCCATGAGGCGTTGCATGTCGGCGACTGGGAGAGCTGCCTGGCCTTTGCCCAGGACTGGTCGGCATCGCTCGTGCGTTAGATGAACCAGTCTTGCGCCTTGTCTGGGCTCAAGACCGGCGGGCGTGATGCAGCCAATCGAGCATGACGCGGTCGAGCAGGGCGGCCAGGCGGTCGAAACGCCGCGGTTCCTCCATGACCGTCTCGCGGGTTTGCAGGTAAGCGCCGTCGGCAGCCGCGAGCCGCTCGTCGAATGCCGCAAGATGATCGTAAAGGGCGCTGACCGAGGCGACGGTGGCCTCCAGGTGACATTGCAGCGCCACCACGCGGCCGCTGTCCCAGGCGAACCCTTGCAACGGGCTGGCGGTACTGCCGCCCAGAGGCGAGGCCTCGTCCGGTAAGCCGAAGACATCGTGATGCCAAGTGAATGCCTCGAAGCGTTCGGGCAGATTGAAGGGACTCTCGTCGGCCAGGGTGATAGGCTGCCAGCCGCGCTCGGCATAGGTACCCCGGGAGACGATGGCGCCCAGCGCCTCGGCGATCAACTGCGCACCCACACCGACGCCGAGCAGCGGCTTGCCACTCTTGAGCATGCGCGCGATCAACTTACGCTCGCGCTTGAGCCATGCTGGTGGCGTGTCCTCGTGGAGCCCGAACGGGGCGTCGAGCACGATCAAGGCATCGAAATTGTCGAAGATCGGCGGCGCCTCGTCCGCGTATAAATGGCAGGTATTATGGCTGTGGCCCATGCCCGTCAGCCAATCGGCGAAGCGCGCTGGGCCGAGATAATCCGCGTGCTGAAGAAAGTAGATATGCATGATGCGCCCATGATGGTAAAGCCGTCCCCCCGCAGCAAGTGGGGTCGTCGAGGAGAGCTAGCATGCCGCGAGCCGAGGTACTTGAACAGATTTATACCATCGTCGCTCAGATTCCCGAGGGGCGAGTGACAACGTACGGGCGCATCGCGAACATGACCGATGGCGCCACGGCACGCATGGTGGGTAGCGCCATGCGCCACCTGCCCAGCGGCCATGGGTTGCCCTGGCATCGCGTCATTAATGCCAGCCGACGCGTGACCGAGCATACTGGTGCCGTGCGTCAGTATGAAAAGCTGCGCGCCGAAGGCGTCGTGTTCGATGCCCGTGGGCGCGTTCTTCAAGACATACTCTGGCCCTGACGAGGCTGATGAGGAGCAATGATATGACAGCGTCCGCCGACGGCTTCCATGCCCGTCTGGATCAACTGCCCGCGCGGGCTCGGCTGGCCTTCATGGCGGCCTTGATCGAGCGCATGTGGCCCAACTATGCGTTGTATGCCGAGATGAGCGGCGTCGGCGACACGAAGGTAGTGCGCAACGTGCTCGACCTGGCGTGGGAAGCGCTGGTCGTGAAGGATGCGGCGATCGACTTCGACAAGCAGGCCGAGAAACTTGCCGAGCAGGAGCCGCCGGAAACCGATGACAGCTTCGGCGCGCGGCGGGCGGTTGAGGTGGTGATGGCCTTGGCAGCACTGCTCGATGCCTTGCGTGGTGAGGCGCCTGAGTCGCCGCGTGACGTGAGTCGCCTGTCACGCGATGGCGTGCATGCCTATATCGAGATGACCGACGGCGCGGAGGATGATGCCGAGCGGCTGGCGGCACGTGTGCGTGAGCATCCGTTGATGGATGACGAACACGACTTCCAGGAAGCGGTACTCGAGCACGTCGAGGCGCCGCTGACGCGTGACGCCCTCAAGTCGCTGCGACGCCTGGGGCGTAACGAAGGCGTCAGCAACCTGGGACTCAGCGCCGAGGAGTAGCCATCTCCTACAGTCGCATCTCGATCCCCTGTTCGACCATATAGCGTTTGGCGTCGGGGATGGTGTACTCGCCGAAGTGGAAGATACTGGCGGCGAGCACGGCATCCGCACCGCCTTCCTTGACGCCCGCGACCAAGTGATCGAGATGGCCGACGCCGCCGGAGGCGATGATCGGGACGCTGACAGCATCGGCGATGGCGTGGGTCACGCCTAGATCGAAACCGGCTTTGGTGCCGTCGCGGTCCATACTGGTTAGCAGCAATTCTCCCGCCCCGAGTTCGACCATCTTGCTCGCCCATTCCACGGCATCGAGCCCGGTGGGCTTGCGTCCGCCATGGGTGAATATTTCCCAGCGCGGCGGCTCGCCCTCAGCCGAGACCCGCTTGGCGTCGATGGCGACGACGATGCACTGGCTCCCGAAGCGTTCTGCCGCTTCGTGGACGAAATCCGGGTTGGTCACCGCTGCGGTGTTGATCGAGACCTTGTCGGCGCCGGCGTTGAGCATGGTGCGGATGTCGTCGCAGGTGCGAATGCCACCGCCCACCGTCAACGGAATGAAGACCTCCCCGGCGATGCGTTCGACCATTTCCACCGTGGTGCCGCGATCCTCGTGGCTGGCGGTGATGTCGAGGAAGGTGATTTCGTCGGCGCCCTGCTGGTTGTAGCGTTTGGCGACCTCGACTGGGTCGCCGGCGTCGCGGATGCCGACGAAATTGACGCCCTTGACCACGCGGCCGGCATCGACGTCGAGACAGGGAATGATGCGCTTGGCGAGTGCCATGATCAGCTTCTCCGTGTGGCTGGCGCGGCGTCGCACAGGCGCTGGGCCTCGGCGACGTCGAGTTTGCCTTCGTAGATGGCGCGTCCGGTGATGGCGCCGAGAATGCCTTCGTGCTCCACCTCGAGCAGTTCCTCGAGGTCGCCCAGATGCGTGACACCGCCGGAGGCGATCACCGGGAGGCCACCCTCGCGCGCCAGGTCGGCGGTGGCCGCGATGTTGACGCCCTGCATCATGCCGTCGCGGGCGATATCCGTGTACACGATCGAGGTGACGCCATCGTCGGCGAAACGCTTGGCCAGGTCCACGGCCTTGAGCGTCGACACTTCGGCCCAGCCATCGGTGGCGACATAACCGTCGCGGGCGTCGAGCCCCACGATGACGCGGCCCGGAAAGGCGCGGCACATCTCGGTGACGAAAGCCGGGTCTTTGACGGCTTGGGTGCCGATGATGACGTAAGACACGCCCGCCTCGAGATAGGCCTCGATGATCGCGGCGGTGCGAATGCCACCGCCGATCTGGATTGGCAGCTCGGGATAGGCGCGGGCGATGGCGGTTACCGCCTCGGCGTTCACTGGCTGGCCTTCGAAGGCGCCGTTGAGATCCACTAGATGCAGCCGGCGGGCTCCGGTCTCGACCCAGCGCGCGGCCATGGCCACCGGATCGTCACCATAGGTGGTCGAGTCGTCCATTCGTCCCTGCTTGAGGCGGACGCACTGGCCGTCCTTGAGATCGATGGCGGGAATCACCAGCATGACGTGTCCTCTCGGTATACGTGTGGCGCCGCCATCGAAAGGCGGCGTGTCCGGCCTGGACGTTCAGGGCGTCCAGGTGACGAAATTTTCGAGCAAGCGTAACCCGTCACGCGCGCTTTTCTCGGGATGGAACTGCACAGCGAAGACCGGGCCACGGCCGGTGGCGACATGCGCGGTATGCCCGCCGTATTCGGTGGTGCCGAAGATATCGCTGTCTTCCTGTGCCTCGACGTAATAGCTGTGCACGAAATAAAAGCGTGCGTCGTCGTCGATGCCCGCCCAGAGCGGATGCGGGTGATGTTGCGTGACGCGGTTCCAGCCCATGTGAGGCACTTTCAGGCGCTGGCCCTGGGTATCGCGAAGGTCACGCTCGAAATGACGCACGCGCCCTGGCAGATGGCTAAGGCACACCACACCGCCGTTTTCCTCGCTTTCTTCCATCAGCATCTGTTGGCCGACACAGATGCCTAGTAACGGCTTGGCCTGGGCGCGTAGCACTTCGTGAACCACACCCTGCAGATCGTTGCGCTGCAATTCGCCCATGCAGTCACGAATCGCCCCTTGGCCGGGCAGTACTAAGCGGCTAGCGCCACGGATGCTGCGCGAATCGTCAGTGATGACGACGTTCTCATGCGTGACGTGTTCCAGCGCCTTGGCGACGGAGTGAAGGTTACCCATGCCGTAATCGATGACCGCAATCGTCATGCTCGCTCCTTAGCGCGTCGTGAGAGCCTCACAGGCTGCCTTTGGTGGAGGGCATCCGCCCGGTCATACGGGGGTCGGGTTCCACCGCCATGCGCAGTGCGCGGCCAAAGGCCTTGAAGATGGTTTCCGCCTGATGGTGGGCGTTGAAGCCTTTGAGGTTGTCGATGTGCAGCGTGACCTGGGCGTGATTGACGAAGCCTTGGAAAAACTCCCAGAACAGCTGCGTGTCGAATCGGCCGATGTTCGCGCGTGTGAACTCGACATCCATGCTCAGTCCTGGGCGCCCCGAGAAGTCTACCACGACGCGGGAGAGTGCTTCGTCCAGCGGCACGTAGGCATGACCGTAACGCCGGATGCCGTGCTTGTCGCCGATGGCCTGGACGAAGGCCTGCCCTAGGGTGATGCCGAGATCCTCAACGGTATGATGATCGTCGATGTGCAGGTCGCCCTGAGCATTGATCTCCAGGTCGATCAGGCCGTGGCGCGCTACCTGATCGAGCATGTGATCGAGAAATGCGACGCCCGTTTCGGATTGGAAATGGCCCTCGCCGTCGAGGTTGATACGGACCTGAATCTGGGTCTCGTGGGTGTCGCGGGACACGGTGGCGACGCGCTCGGCCATAGGGGGTCTCCAGCACTTCGGACGTGAACGGGGCGCGCGATGCAGGCGTGGATGCGCAAGGCTCGCGGCGCCATGGAACGGTCATTATAGAGAATCGCCCCGGCCATCCGCTACAATGACGGGAGTTCAGGGGCGATGCCCACGTCCCTCCACCAATGCTCGAGGGTTTGTGACAGGGCCAGGGAGATCGTCCAGGGAGAGTAGGCATGCCGGTGACCTTGCAGGAAATCGATTACGCCGAATGGGAAAAGGATGCCCAAGTGGCGCAGGATCTCGCGCGCATCTACCGCGATGCTCCCACCGAGCGTCTTCCCGCGCCTGTCGAGGGCTTCATCGACGGTCACTTCACCCAGGGCGGCGTGTTCTGCTGCGCGTTATTCAACGCGCGTCGACTGGGAGCGGTCGCCGTGCGTCGCGAAACTCGCGTATGGTGGTTGTCACATTTCTGCGTACGTGCCGAAACCCGGCACCGCGGAGTCGGCTCACGGTTATTGATGCTGATTGCCGAGCGTGCGCAAGGCGAAGGCTGTACGCCGCGCGTTCCCACTGCAGTACTGATGATGGGGGACCAACTGTTGTTGACCCGGCTTGGCTATCATCCCGCCGCCGACGGAACGTACTATGAATTTCATCCATTAGCGTCACAGGGAGGGCGCCAATGAGAGCGCTGCTGAGAGCATTGCTGGCGGTGGTCGGGGTGTTGGCCTTGATCGTGGTCGGCGCCGTGGTCTATATCACCACGTTCTTCGATCCCAACGACCTCAAGCCCCGGCTCGTCGAGGCGGTGCGCGATCAAAGCGGGCTGGAGCTCAACCTGGACGGCCCCTTGTCATGGTCCTTCTATCCACGCCTGGGCTTCAGTGTCGAGCAGGCCGAGGCCTGGTTGCCCGAGCAGTCGCACGATGACTCGGCATTCGCGGCGCTCGACCGAGCCGAGGTCAGCGTGGCGTTCGCGCCGCTGCTCTCCGGCGAGGTAGCCGTGGAAGGGCTGACGCTGGATGGCATGCGGCTCAATCTCGAGCGCGACGCCGAAGGTCGCGGCAATTGGGAAGTCTTGCTCGATCGCATGGGGCGCGGCGGTGACCAGGCTGAAGAGGCCTTGGCGCCGGCATCGGCAGGGCCGGGGCTGAATCAGAATCCCGACAGTCTGCCCGTGGCGCTGGATATCGCGAGTGTCCAGGTACGCAACAGTCGAGTGCATTATCAGGACGCCCAGCGCAATTTGGATCTAACGCTCTCCAAGCTCAGCATGGAGGGTAGCAACGTCAACCCCGATGCCGCCTTTCCATTGCAGATGTCATTTGATCTCGACAGCCAGGCGCCTGAGTTGACCAGCCAGGTGAAGCTCAAGAGCCGTGTACGCTTGGGCCTGCGCGACGGCCGCTATGAACTCAACAACGTGACTCTGGAAACCAGCACGCAGTGGCCGGCGCTTTCCGATCAGGCGCAGGGCATCAATCTGAAACTCGGCCACCTGCTGGCCGAGACGCAGGAGCAGCATTACCGTCTCGATGACGCCAAGCTCGATACGCGGCTGCACCATCCCGCCGTGAAAGGCAAACCGCTTGGGTTGAGCCTGGGCTTCGACGGCGAAGCCGATCTCGATGCTCAAACCGCCCAGTTGCGTGATATCACCTTGAGCGGCGATGACGACCTGAACCTGACGGGGACACTGAGCTTTACCCAACTGCTCGGGACGCCGCAGTACACCGGACAGCTCAAGCTGGCGCCGCTTCCCCTGCGGGATTGGCTCAAGCGTTTCGATGCCCTGCCCGAGACCGGGGATGAAAAGGCGCTGAGCGAGCTCGCCATGACCAGCCCCGTGCATGGCGATCTCCAGCGCATCAATTTCTCGAATCTTAGCCTGTTGCTCGATGGCGAAACGCTGACCGGGGAGTTGGGCGCCGGTTTCGATGGCCAGTGGCTGAGTTTCGATCTTCAGGGCGAGCGTCTCGATCTGGACGCCTATCTGCCGCCCGCCGGGAAGGATGGCGAAAGTGCAGAGAAGGGTAAGGACGAAGACACGGCGAGCGTCGTCGAAACGCTGGGCGTCTCGTCGGCCTATGCCGCCGCCGAGAGCGCCGGCTTGCTTCCCGCTGAATGGCTGTCCAACTTGACGTTGGATGGCAAGTTGGACGTGAACACCGTGATCCTCAAGGGCATGACACTTCAGGATGTAGCGCTGCGCGTGGCGGGTGACGACGGGCGTCAGCGTCTGGAGTCCCTGTCGGCCAAGCTCTACGATGGCACGTTCGACGCCCAGGGTAGCTTGGATCTCCGTCAATCGCCGTTGCGCCTGGCCATGACGCAGTCGCTCTCCGGGGTGCAGATCGCGCCGTTGTATAAAGATATCAACGACGCGGAATCGCCCTTGCGCGGCCGGCTCAATCTGGAAAGCGACGTCACCTCGCAGACCAATCAGCTCGAGTCGCTCAAGCGCCATCTCAACGGTACGGCTTCGCTACGCATCGACGACGGCGCGATGCTCGACGTCAATGTCTCGCGTCAGCTATGTACCGCCGCTGCCATGTTGGACGGCAACCAGTCGGATCGCGAATGGAGCGACGACACGCCCTTCGACACGTTGTCGGCGAGTCTCGATATCACCGATGGCGTGGCGCGCAACGACGATCTCGAGGTGCGCATTCCGGGCATCGAAATGACTGGCGCGGGCTCGTTCAACATTCCTACCGAGCGTTTCGATTACGATCTCAAGGCGCGCTTCATCGATACCGCCGACCAAAATGCCTGTCGGGTAACCTCGCGCCTGCAACAGGTAAGCCTGCCGGTGCGTTGTGAAGGGCAACTGGGCGGAGAGCCGGGTGAATGGTGTCGCTTCGATCGTGAGGCCTTCCAGGACACGTTGGGAGAGCTGGCCAAGGATAAAGCCAAGCACGAAGCCGGTGATAAGCTCGATGAAGCGCTGGAAGACAACCTCGACAGCGATACTGCGCGCAAGATCGACGAAACGTTGGGAGAAGGCTCCGCCAAGGAACTCGGGGACAAGTTGCGTGGTCTACTCAAGTGAGCAAAGCCTAAAGCCAGTCCCTGCGCCGACACCTGTCGGCGCTTTTTTTAGTATCTACCTGACCCCTCATCCCCATGATCTGACGGCATCGCCGCCGGCTGGACGATAACGCGCATGCAGGAAATTCCGCTTACCGCTGACACCTTTCGTCGGCGGGTCTTCGAATGGTTCGACGTTCACGGCCGCAAGACACTGCCCTGGCAATTCGACAAGACGCCCTACCGCATTTGGGTGTCGGAAATCATGCTGCAGCAGACGCAGGTCGCCACGGTGATTCCCTACTATCAGCGTTTCATGGAACGCTTCCCGGATGTCGCCGCCCTGGCACGAGCGCCACAAGACGAGGTGCTGCATCTTTGGACGGGGCTGGGGTATTACGCACGAGCGCGTAACCTGCACAAGGCCGCCCAAGTGGTGATGGATGAACATGGCGGCGAGTTTCCGATGGACAGCGTCGAGGCGCTTTCCGCGCTGCCCGGCATCGGGCGTTCCACCGCCGGCGCCATCATCAGCATCAGCACTGGCCGACGCGCGGCGATTCTCGACGGCAACGTCAAGCGTTTACTGACTCGTCTGCATGCCGTGGAAGGCTGGCCCGGCCGTCCTGCCGTAGAGCGTGAGCTATGGACACTGGCGGAGCGTTACACGCCGGATGAGCGTCTGGCCGACTATACCCAGGCGATGATGGACCTGGGGGCGACGCTATGTACGCGAAGCAAGCCGGCATGCCTGCTATGCCCCTTCGAAGATGTTTGCGTGGCGCATGCGCGTAGCGCAGAAACGCGCTTCCCCGAATCCAAACCGCGCAAGGCACTGCCTGAGCGCGTCACACAGATGCTGGTATTGCGTGACCCACAGGGGCGCGTCTTCCTCCAGCAACGTCCAGCTAGCGGATTGTGGGGCGGTTTGTGGAGTCTGCCCCAGTTCGATGACGAGCAAGCGCTACGCGCCTGGCTCGATCAGCGCTTCCCCCACGCCAAGCGCGAGGCGGATGGCGAGGCATTCACGCATACCTTTAGCCATTTTCGCTTGAAGATCACGCCCTCGCCGGCACGTCTGGATGAGCTACCTTCCGAGGTCGGAGAGGCAGAGGCACTATGGTACGACGCCAAGGCGCCCGCTAGTGTAGGATTGGCGGCGCCGGTCAAGACACTGCTCGACCGAGATGTTTCGTAACCCCGCAATACGTTAGGAGTAAGCGCCATGAGCCAGACTGTCTTTTGCCGCAAGTACCAACAGGAGCTCGAGGCCCTGCCGTTTCCGCCGCTACCCGGTGCCAAGGGGCAGGAGATCCAGCAAACGGTTTCCAAGCAAGCCTGGGACGAATGGCAGGCGCAGCAGACCCGTTTGATCAACGAAAAGCACCTCAGCCTGCTGGACCCCGAAGCGCGTACCTATCTCATGGAGCAGATGGAGCGCTTCCTGGACAATCAAGATACCGACCAGGCTGAAGGCTACGTACCCCCGAGCCAGTAAAGCAGGCCCGGTGGTCGGCATCTTTTTGAATTAAAAGGCTTGACCCGAACCGAAGAATTCGGTTTAATGCGTCTCCGTTGGCAGCGGCCAGATAGCTCAGTCGGTAGAGCAGTGGATTGAAAATCCTCGTGTCGGCGGTTCGATTCCGTCTCTGGCCACCAATTTGCTGGGGTATAGCCAAGTGGTAAGGCACTGGTTTTTGGTATCAGCATGCGCAGGTTCGAATCCTGCTACCCCAGCCATCGCTAACGGCTCTATGCTATGCCGACATAGCTCAGTTGGTAGAGCAACTGACTTGTAATCAGTAGGTCCCGGGTTCGACTCCTGGTGTCGGCACCATAGCTTAGCGACTGATTCTAAAGGCTTTTTTAGCCTTGAAAGAAACCGCCCATCGAGGCGGTTTTTTTGTGGGTGTCCATCAAGTATCCACAGCGCTCATTAGGCATTACAAATTCTGCACCCTGAAGTCCGCCGAGCAATCGATTTCGTCGCCGGCGACCATGAAGCGGCCGTGACCGCGATAATGCAGGGTGCGGGGAAGGCCGATTGAGGTGTCTACATGGGCTTTGACGATCTCCCAGATGAACAGCTCGTGGCGGTCTATCTGGCTGTCGTCGACCAGGCGGCACTCGAAGCTGGCATAGCATTCCTCAACGAGCGGTGCAGAGACGATCTTGCCCGGTGTCGGTGTCAGCCCGAAGGCGTCGAACTTATCGAGCGTATCACCATCGCTATTGCCCACCCCGACCACGGCGTCGACTAGCTCCAGTGTCGGTATGTTGATCGTGCATTCGCGGCTTTCGCGTACGAGGCGATGGCTGTGATTGGCGGCGGTGATTAGGCAACCGAAGTGTGCCGGCGTGAAGCCGAGCATCATGTGCCAGCCCATCACCATCAGGTTACGTTCTGCCTGCCATTGCGAGCCCACCAGTACGATGGGGCCGGTTTCCAGGTGACAGCGGCATTGATCGAGGGGGAAGTCGGCCTTGCGTGGTGTCATACCTTCTCCTTGCACGATGGCACTCCGATTAAAATAGCCCATTGCGGCAGAGAAAGGCGTTGGCGGGGGCCAGACACAAGTAAGCCCGACCGAGGCCGGGCTGTGGACGTTGCGTCATTGCATGTCCTGTCGAGCTCCTTGCGACCTTTCCACACTTCCTTGTGCGCGATGCTGAGCACCGAGGTCGTATCCCTGCTCGACGGCGCTCACAATGTCATAGTGAACAGGCGGTTGGATTGATCTGGGTTAAATACCCGACAATTTTACTCGGGAATTAGTGGTCGTCTGATAAAATTCTTCGGGTGTCGTCGGATGCTGACCCGTTGCGTCGGCATTGGCTTACTAGAAAGACATCGAATATAGGTAAACGAAGCGTCTCTAATGTGTTATTTTTTGTATACGTGAGCCATGGACGGCGAGGAACCTTCAAGGAAGTCGCAATTCCATCGCGTAGTGGTTCACACTGCGTACGACGTTTTAGCCCTCCCATGGCGGAGGGCTTTTTTCTGCCTGAAAGGTGGTGAAGCGGGTCTTCCTACTCTTTTCCTGCCTCTGAATTTCCTGCCTCTGAACGAAACAGGCCCATGCACGGGGCATGGGCCTGTTCTGACGCTGTTACTGCGCGGGGCGAAATGTTGTGCCCCGGCATACAGCGTTTAACGCTTCATGAGGGCATCCAGAGCGGCGTTCAGCGTCGCGCTGGGACGCATGACTTGGCTGGTCAGATCATAATCGGGATGGTAGTAGCCATTGATCTCTACCGGCTTACCTTGCACTTCGGTGAGTTCTTTGACGACCTTGTCTTCGTCGGCTTTGAGCGATTTGGCCAACTCGCTGAACTGCCCCTTCAGCTCGGCGTCTTCGTCCTGAGAGGCGAGTGCCTGGGCCCAGTAGAGCGAGAGATAGAAGTGGCTGCCGCGGTTATCGATTTCGCCGATCTTGCGTGACGGCGACTTGTTGCTGTTGAGGAATTCACCGGTGGCCTGATCCAGCGTCTTGGCCAGCACCTTGGCCTTGGGATTGTCGTACGCCTTGGCGAGGTGCTCGAGTGACGCGGCCAGGGCGAGGAACTCACCCAGCGAGTCCCAGCGTAGGTGATTTTTCTCCAGGAGCTGCTCGACGTGCTTGGGCGCGCTGCCGCCGGCGCCGGTCTCGAACAGGCCGCCGCCCTGCATCAGCGGGACGATGGAGAGCATCTTGGCACTGGTGCCGAGTTCCATGATCGGGAACAGGTCGGTCAGGTAGTCGCGCAGCACGTTGCCGGTGACGGAGATAGTGTCTTCGCCCTTGCGAGTGCGTTCCAGCGAGAAGCGCATGGCGTCTTCCGGCGCCATGATGCGGATATCCAGGCCGCTGGTATCGTGATCCTTGAGGTAGGCTTCGACTTTCTCGATGAGCTTCGCATCATGCGCGCGGTTGGCATCCAGCCAGAAGATGGCGGGGGTGGCGCTGTCGCGGGCGCGAGTGACGGCAAGCTTGACCCAGTCCTGAATCGGCGCGTCCTTGGTCTGGCACATGCGCCAGATGTCGCCGGCTTCCACGTCATGGTTGAACAGTTGATGACCGTTTTCGTCGGTGACCACGATGGTGCCGTCCGCATCGGCCTGGAAGGTCTTGTCGTGAGAGCCGTATTCCTCGGCCTTCTGCGCCATCAGGCCGACGTTGGGTACGCTACCCATGGTGGTCGGATCGAAGGCGCCATTCTTCTTGCAGTCATCGATGGTGACCTGATAGATGCCGGCGTAGCAGCGATCCGGGATCACGGCCTTGGCATCGTGCAGCGCATCGTCGGTGCCCCACATCTTGCCGGAATCGCGAATCATCGCCGGCATGGACGCGTCGATGATCACATCAGAGGGCACATGCAGGTTGGAGATACCCTTGTGCGAGTTGACCATCGCCATCGGCGGACGCTCTTTGTAGAGCGCGTCGATGTCGCTCGTGATGGCGTCCTGTTGTTCGCTGGGCAGGGACTCGATCGCGCTGTAGAGGTCGCCGATGCCACTGTTGGGATTGAAGCCCGCCAGTTCGAGGGCGTCGGCGTGTTTCTCGAGCACGTCCTTGTAGAACTCTTCGACCACCATGCCGAACATGATCGGGTCGGAAACCTTCATCATGGTGGCTTTCAGGTGTAGAGAGAACAGCACGCCGCGCTTCTTGGCATCCTTGATCTCGCTGTCGATGAAGTTGCGCAGATGGCGGCTGCTCATGCGTGAGGCGTCGACGACTTCACCGTCCTGAACCGCCAGGCCTTCCTTGAGGACGCTGGTGGTGCCGTCTTTCTGCTTGAGTTCGATCTTGAGCTTGCCGGCCTTTTCGATGGTGGCGGACTGCTCGCTGCCATAGAAGTCGCCTTCGCTCATGTGCGCGACATGCGACTGAGAGTCGGCGCTCCACTCACCCATGCGGTGTGGATACTTCTTCGCGTAGTTCTTGACCGATTGCGGCGCGCGACGGTCGGAGTTACCTTCGCGCAGAACCGGGTTGACCGCGCTGCCCTTGGCCTTGTCGAAAGCGGCCTTGATCGCCTTCTCTGCGTCGTTTTTCGGCTCGTCCGGATAATCCGGCAGCGGATAGCCCTGGCTCTGCAGTTCCTTGATCGCGGCCTTGAGCTGCGGGCCGGAAGCGCTGATGTTGGGCAACTTGATGATGTTGGCTTCCGGCGTCTTGGCCAGCTCGCCGAGCTCGGCCAGGTCGTCGCTCATGCGCTGTTCGTCGCTCAGGAGATCCGGGAACTGAGCGAGGATGCGACCAGCCAGCGAGATATCGCGGGTCTCGACGCTGATGCCGGCTGTGCTCGTGTAAGCGGCGATGATCGGAAGCAGGGAATGGGTCGCCAGCGCGGGGGCCTCATCAGTGAGCGTATAGATGATCTTCGGCGTGTTGGACATTTGGATATTGACCTCTCTTGTCACAGCGGTTGCACGAATCTTCAGCGATGCGGGTTGGCTGGGGGCGATACAAGTGCTTGCCGGCGGTCTTGGGCAGCCCCGCTCGTGCGGCGATGATGCTGTCCCCGCGAAAGCGCTTGGATCATCATGCAGATGGTGAATTCGGTTGGCCCGTCATGGTGCCGGCGACCCAGCGATCGTGTCAGATTATACCAGTGCAGTGTTTGTTGCGCATATACACTGTCGACAATCTTGTCATCAGAAGACATACACTTGTCGAGCTTAGCGACCGCTGCGAGACTCGCGGGCGTTGCGTCATGATAGTTGGGCATGGTCGGAAAGTGGGAGGCGATATGACATTTCTGATCGGCGTAGGCATTCCATTGCTGGTGCTGGTAGGCGTCTGGTGGGGCGCACGAATAGCGCTCAAGCACCTTGTCGCCCGGGATCAAGCGACGCGAGAACGCATGGCCTGGGCCATCGCAGCGGTCGTCGCGGCATTGATTGCGATATACCTCTGGCTACTGCTGACCATGCCGGTATTGCCTGCATAAGGTGACAGGCCGAGAGGCTTGTCTGACCACGCGAACCTGATTACTATCATGCGCCGTCGCCGGTGTAGCTCAGTTGGAAGAGCAACGCACTCGTAATGCGTAGGTCGGTGGTTCGAGTCCACTCACCGGCACCAGAAAGATATCCGTAAACCGCCGCCACGGAGCTTCCGGGCGGCGGTTTGCGTTGCATGCCTGATTCTCTGGCATTCTGCC
Source organism: Chromohalobacter sp. 296-RDG (assembly GCF_029889885.1). Classification (GTDB taxonomy): domain Bacteria; phylum Pseudomonadota; class Gammaproteobacteria; order Pseudomonadales; family Halomonadaceae; genus Chromohalobacter. Next base: position 127,778 of record NZ_JARANY010000004.1, on the reverse strand, counting down.
GGATTCCTCTGAATTTTCGCCGCATGCTTTGCGGCACCTCCTATCCTCTCCTAACGTTAAGGTTGGTCGAGCTGCCTGACACGGCTTGGCTTCGCACGATGCTTTCTGATGGCGAGCGCCCGCCAACGCTAAATTGTGCGTTTCGGGCGTCGCTCAAGAACGATGCCAGCCCTGACTGGTGAATGGCGAGGATAAGACATGGATGACCGTGAGCGCCTCAAGACTGAGGTTTCGTATTTTGATCCCCAGCGACACCCCGCATCGCCGTCGCGGCGACGCTTTCTAAAATCGGCCGGTGCCTCCGGGCTTGCGGTAGCGGCTGCGCCGGCGTTGTCGTCGGTGAGCTATGCCGGCTCGCCGGATGATCCGGATACGCAAGCCGAAACACCCCCCGCCGAAGGCCAGCGCCGCATCACGCTGACCGTCAACGGCCGGCGCGAACAGCTTGATGTCACGCCCAACGTGATCCTGCTCGATGCGCTGCGCCACGCCCTGCAATTGACCGGCACCAAGAAGGGCTGCGACCACGGCCAGTGCGGTGCCTGCACGATCCTTGTCAATGGCACGTCCATCAATTCCTGTTTGAGTCTTGCCGTGACTCACGACGGCGACGAGATCACCACCGTCGAAGGGCTAGAGAAGAACGGCCAGCAGCATCCGTTGCAGCAGGCGTTTCTCGAGCATGATGCCTATCAGTGCGGTTACTGCACGGCGGGTCAGATGATGAGCGCGCTGGCGATCCTGCAGGATGACGACATCGGCACCCGTGACGCCGACGTGCGCGAGGCGATGAGCGGCAATATCTGTCGTTGTGGCGCCTACAAGAACATCGTTGCGGCCATTCAGTCCGCTCGCGGTGCAATGCAAGGGGGCAATGCATGAGACATTTCGATTACGCCCGCGCCGAAAGCGCGCAGCAAGCGGTGGCGGCGCATGGCAGCGAACGCGACTCCGCCTTCCTGGCGGGGGGTACCACGCTGCTCGATCTGGTCAAGCTCGATGTCATGCAGCCGCAGAAGGTGGTCGATATCAACGGTGTCGATCTCGATACCATCGAACGCCTCGACGACGGCCGGCTACGTATCGGCGCGATGGTGACCAACACGGCGCTGGCCCGTGATGAGCGCGTGGTCGACGACTATGCCGTACTTTCCCAGGCATTGCTGGCCGGCGCTTCGACGCAGCTGCGCAACAAGGCGACCACTGGTGGCAACGTGATGCAGCGCGTGCGTTGCCCGTATTTCCGCGATGGCGTGTCCGCCTGCAACAAGCGCGAGCCGGGCAGCGGCTGCGCGGCCATCGGCGGCGTCAACCGCAGCGTCCACGCGGTGCTCGGCACCAGCGACAACTGCATTGCGACGCATCCCTCGGATATGTGCGTGGCGATGGCCGCCATCGGGGCTACCGTCGAGGTACAGGGGCCGGAAGGCCGGCGCGAGATCGACTTCGCCGACTTTCACCTGCTGCCCGGTGACACGCCGGCACGCGAGCATGCGTTGGAAGCGGGCGAGTTGATCACCCACGTGACGCTGGACGCGCCGCTCGAGGGCAGCCGGTCTGCCTATCTCAAGCTGCGCGACCGTCAGTCGTATCAGTTCGCGCTGGCCTCCAGTGCGGTGATCGTGCGCATGGACGGCAACACCATTCGCGAGGCACGAGTAGCCATGGGCGGTGTCGGCACCAAGCCGTGGCGTGCGCCGGAAGTGGAAGCGGCGCTCAAGGGCAAGACCGCCAGTGAGACGCTGTTCGCGGACGCGGCCAAGCGCGCCTTCGAGAACGCCGTCGCCTACGCCCAGAACGGCTACAAGATTCCGCTCGGCCAGCAGGCCATCGTACGTAATCTCACCGATCTGACTGCCGCCTGAATCGCCCGCGAGGAGAATGGAACATGAGCGACACGGATACGAAAGATCCCATTATCGGCGCGGGCGTGCCGCGCATCGACGGTCCCGATAAACTCGCGGGGCGCGCCAACTACGCCGCTGACAACTTGCCGGCCAACATGGCATACGGCTATGGCGTCTTCAGTACCATCGCCAAGGGCAAGGTGACGCGGCTGGATGTCGATGAGGCGAAGCGGATGCCGGGTGTCATCGATATTTTCCACCACGGCCACTTCCCTTCGCTGTACCGCACGCCGTCGAGCTTCGTGCAGGGCAACAAGGTGGAGGAAACACGGCTGCCGTTCGAGGATGAGCGCGTTTACTACGAGGGCCAGTTCGTGGCGCTGGTGGTTGCCGACAGTTTCGAGAACGCGCGTGCCGCCGCGCGACACGTCAAGGTGGAATACGCTGGCGAATCGGCCGTCGCCAACCTCGCCCAGGGTCTCGAGGACAACGGCACGCAGGCGGGTGGCGGTCATTCGCGTGGCGATGCCGCCGCAACCTTCGATGCCGCCGACACGACCATCGACGTCACTTACCACACGCCGGTGGAAACCCATAACCCGATGGAAATGCATGCCTCCGTGGCGTACTGGGATGCGCAGGGTGACCTGACCATTCATGACGCGTCGCAAGGGGTCGTGGTCGAGCGCAATGCGCTGTCCAAGATTTTCGCCATTGCACCCGAGCGCATCACCGTGCACGCGCCCTACATCGGCTCGGGCTTCGGCAGCAAGTTGTGGACCTGGCCGCATGCGGTGGCCACGGCGGCGGTTTCGCGTGAGCTGGGCCGCCCGGTGCAGCTCGTCGTGCCGCGTCAGCAGATGTTCACCACCACCGGGCACCGTCCTGAAACCCGCCAGCGCATGCGTTTGGCGACCGACGGCAACGGCAAACTGGTGTCGCTGCGTCATGAGGCCATCAACACGACCTCGTTCACCGATCAGTACGTGGAAACCTGCGGCAGCGTGACCAAGAGCCTCTACAGTTGCCCCGATCTGACGGTGAGCCATGCCACGACGCAAGTGAATCGCGGCACGCCGACCTCGATGCGTGCACCGGGTGCGGCGCCGGGGCTATTCGCGCTGGAATCCGCCATCGACGAGATGGCACTGGCGGCGGGTGTCGATCCGGTGCAGTTTCGCCTCGATAACTACGCTGAGCGCGACGAGAGCCAGGATCTCGACTTCTCCAGCAATCACATCATCGAAGCAACGCAGCAGGCCGCCGAGCGTTTCGGGTGGCATGACCGCACCCCCGAGATCGGTAGCATGCGCGAGGGACGCGAGGTCGTCGGTTACGGCATGGCAGCCTGCAACTGGGAAGCGCTGAAGCGGCCCTGCGATGCACGCGTGTCGCTGCGTGCCGATGGCACCGTCTTCGCTTCCTGTGCGACCCAGGATATCGGCACCGGCACCTACACCATCGTCGCCCAGGCGGTGAGCGACGTGACCGGTGTGCCGTTGGATCGGATCACCGTCAAGCTGGGGGACTCCTCCTATCCTGATGGCCCTATTTCCGGCGGCTCCTGGGCCACGGCAACGACGCTTCCGGCCATCGCCGGTGCGGCGCGCAATGCGCTTGACGAGCTCAAGCGCTATGCCACTGGTGGCAATGGTATCTTCGCCGAGGCCAGTGCGGACGATCTGAGCGTGGCCGATGGTGGCCTGCGTTATGACGGCAAGCAGGCGAGTTTCGCCGAGGTGCTCGACGCTGCGCGTTACGGTAGTGCCGATGGCGAAGCGCATACCGAGGCCGCCGACTCGAAATACTCCTACCGCTCCTTCGGTGCCCATTTCGTCGAGGTACGCTGGGATCCGGGCATCTCCCATCTGCGTGTATCGCGAGTGGTCAGCGCCATCGACGTGGGCAAAGTGATCAACGCGACCACCGCACGCAACCAGGTCGAGGGCGCGGTCGTGATGGGTATCGGCATGGGGCTTTTCGAAGCCACCGAGTACGACGAGCGCAACGGCCGCCCCGTGAACAACGACTACGCCGAGTACGTGGTGCCGGTGCATGCCGACCAGCCGGAGATCGACGTCATTCTGCTCGATTATCCCGATCTGGCGTTCAATGAATACGGCGCGCGCGGTATCGGCGAGATCGGCGTCACTGGGTTGGCCGCCGCCATCGGCAATGCGGTGCACCATGCCACCGGCAAGCGCATTCGCGAGCTGCCCATCACCCTCGATAAGCTGATGGACGACGTGCCCCAGGCGCAAAGTGCGTGAGGGTCGCCGACGTCAGCGTGTCGCGTCACCGTCCGGCGGCGTGATGCGCTTCAGGTCCGCTGGCGTGTCGATATCCAGGAGGATGCCGGGGTCATCGACCTCGAATTCCCGGTAGCGCTCGGGGTGCTGGCGGATCAGCCGCCGTGCTCCAGCGTCGCCGTCCAGGCATGTGAGTGCCGCCCAGAACGCGCGCCCAAACAGTACCGGGTGGCCGGGACGACCGGCGTGGCAGGGGCGTAGGATGTGTTCGGCATCGGCGAGACGCTGCAGGTGAAGCAGGGTATCGCGCCGGATGGTAGGCATGTCGCCGAGCAGGATCGCCGCTGCCTGAACGTCAGCGAGTGACGGGTCCTGCGAGAGCGCCGCGAAGGCTTCGGCCAGGCTGGCGCCCAGGCCGTGCTCGGCGCGTGTCGCACGAATCAGCGGCGTGTCGTCGGCAAGTCCGAGGCGCGCGGGGTCGTCCCCGGTACGCAGTACCACGCGATGGCATGCAAACGCTTCGCGCGCCTTGGCCAACGAGGCGCCGAGCAGCGTACCTTCCCAAGGTCCGCTCGCGCGGCGTTTGTCCTCCTCCCCGAAACGCCGCGACCCGCCGGCGGCCATGATCACGGCGACCACCCGTTCAGAGTGCATCGCGTGCCTTGCCGCGCCGCACACGCACGATATCGGCCATCACCGCCAGTGCGATCTCGGCGGGCGTCTTGCTCCCCAGCGCCAGGCCGACGGGCATGTGCAGGCGCTCGATATCGGCCTCACTGAGCCCACCGGTGCGCTGCAAGCGTTCGGCGCGCGCCGTGGAGGTGCGCCGCGAGCCCATGACGCCGATATAAAACGCCGACGTACGCACGGCCTCGATCATCGTCAGGTCGTCGAGGCGTGGGTCGTGGGTCAGGGCGACCACGGCCGTCGCCGCATGACATCCCCCCGAGGCGATGAACGAGGACGGCAGCGTGACCTGCGTCTGGACGCCCGGTATCGCGACATCCCGCCAGGCGTCCTCACGCGGGTCGCAGACGATGACCTCGAAGCCCAGCGAGCGCGCGAACTCGGCGCAAGCGATCGAGACCGGCGAGAGGCCGGCCACGATCAAGCGTGCCACCGGTCCCAAGCGCACCCGGGCTTGGTGCTCATCTAGCGTCACTCGGGGACCTTCGCTGTCGTCATCGGCAAGTGTCGCTAGCCCGGTAGCGGTATCGACCTGGCGAATAGCCGGGCGCTGCCCACGCAGGACGTCGTACAAGGCGTCGAGATGGGCGAGCTGCTCGGGGGTTGGCGGCAGGCGCTCGATCATGACGTCGAGAATGCCGTCGCAGGGCAGGGTGACTGTCGGCCCCTCGGCGTGACCATCACCGTAACGTAGCGTGGTGACCGGCGACTCGAAGGCGCCCTGTGTCAGGCGCTCGAGAAAGTCCTCCTCGATACATCCGCCCGACAAGGAACCTTCATGGCGGCCATCCCCGCGTGCGACGAACAATGAACCGGGCTCGCGGGGCGACGAGCCGAACGTCGCCAGCACCGTGCACAACCATACCGTTTCACCGTCGCGGGCCCAGTCGAGCGCTCGCTCGATGACCTGCAAATCCAAGTGCTGCATGCTCGAGGCGTCCAATCGATCAATGAACGTCGAACGTCGTGCGGCTCCGATGAACTGGCCGTACGATGTTCCCTTGGCAGGCGCTTGCCTGCGTGGCGCTCATTGTAACACCTCGGCGTACGCGCGCCGGCTAGCCGGGCAACAGGCGTCGGCGCTTGGGAGTGGCGGGACGAGCGCCTGGAAAACGCTGCTCGATGAGGCGCATCACGCTGGTGAGCACCAGAGTCAGGGCCAGGTAGATGCCAGCGATGAGCAGGAGTGGCTCGTATACCAGGAAGGTTTCGTCGCGCACCATGTTGGCGGCTTTGAGCAGATCCATCAGCGCGATGGTCGAGACCAGGGGCACCGACTTGAGCAGCAGGATCAGCTCGCCGGTCAGCGTGGGCAGGCACATCTGGATGGCGCGCGGCAGCCACAGCCGATAGAGAATCTGCCAAGGGCTCAGGCCGAAGGCGCGGCCGGCGGCGAGCTCGCCCTCGGGTACGCTCAATAGCGCTCCGCGCAGGACCTCGCCCGTGTAGGCGCCGACGCTCAGCGTGAAGGTCAGCGTGCCGTAGAAGAACGGATCGCGCAGCAGCGGCCAGATCAGGCTCTCCTGCAGGCCGGGGATCTCCGGCAGCAAGCGTCCCACGCCGTCGTAGAAAAAGAACAACTGCACGAGCAACGGCGTGCCGCGTACTACCGTGGTCAGTCCGGTGACCAGCATGGCCAACGGGCGTGGGCCGCGCAGGCGGATCATGGCGAAGGTCACTGCCAGCGCGAAACCGCAGACGGCCGAGACGGCGACCAGCCACAGGGTATTGACGAAGCCAGTCCAGAGGGCTTTTTGATAGAACGGATCGCTCAGCCAGGAAAAGTCCATGGCAGGGATACTCCTCGATGCGAGCTAGTCGATGTCGACTAGGCGCTGGGCTGGCCGCGGCGGACGTGACGCTCCGCGCGGGCGAACAAGGCGTTGGAGCCCAGCGTCATGACCAGATAGAGCGCGCCAGCGAGGGCGTAGAACAGGGCATAGTCGCGAGTGCTGGCGGCCGCTTGTTGGGCGGTGAAGAACAACTCCTCGAAGCCGATCACGCTGATCAATGCGGTGTCCTTGACCAGGATCAGCCACAGGTTGGACATCCCGGGCAGGGCGTTGGGCAGCATGCCGGGCAGCACGATGCGGTAAAAGCGTGTCGGGCGCGAAAAGCCATAGGCGTCGGCGGCTTCCAGTTGTCCCTTGGGGATCGCCTGGATGGCGCCACGGAAGACCTCGGTCATGTAGGCGCCCTGAACGAAGGCGAGCACGCCCACGGCAGTGACGAAACCGCTGATCTCGATGTGCATGTCGCCGCCGAGTTTGGCGAGCAGGGCATTGAGCGCCTGGCTGCCGGCGTAATACAGCAGGATGATCAACAGTAATTCGGGAATGGCGCGGACCAGCGTGGAATACGCCGTACCCAGGCCGCGCAGGGGGCGCCAGGGGCTGAGGCGTGCCGTGGCCCCGAGTAGCCCCAGGACGAGCCCGATGGCATAGGCCAGCAAGGCGATTTCCAGTGTCACCAGGGCGCCTTGCAGGATCGGGCCGAGCCATTCCAGCAGGCTATTGCTATGATCGCTTGGCATGGTCGAAGTCTCGCAGTGTCGGAAACGGGACCGGCCGAGCAGGGCCCGACCGGCGGATCGCGAGGCGGATCAACCGCCGCAGATGTCGGTACCGAAGTACTGCTGGGAGAGCTCGGCGCAGCGGCCGTTGTCGAGCACGCTGGCGATCGCGGCGTTGAGCTTGTCGCGCAGGGCGTCGTCGTCCTGGCGCAGACCAATGCCCACGCCGTCGCCGAAGGCATCGTCACGCGGCGCGGTGGCACGGATCTCGAAGTCCTGGGCAGCGTCGCGCTCGACGAATTCCGTCATGGCGATCTTGTCGGCAAGGATGGCATCGACACGTCCGGCGAGCAGGTCGCGGTTGGCCTGTTCCTGCTGGTCGTAGACCTTGAGCTCGACCCCGGTATCGGCCAGCGAGCGGCGCGCGAAGGTGGCATTCGTGGTCGACCCTTGAACGCCGAGAATCTTGCCGTCGAGATCGTCGGGAATTTGCATGTCGTTGGTCTTGGCGGTGACGTACGCCGAAGGCGTGAAATAGTACGGGTCGCTGAAGGCAATGACGCGCTTGCGTTTCTCAGTGATCGATAGCGAGTTCATGATCATATCGATCTTGCCGCTTTTGAGCGCCGGGAAAATCCCACCCCATCCGGTCGGCGTGATGTCGCACGCGGCGTTCATCTCCTCACAGAGTGCCTGGCCCAGCTCGACTTCGAAGCCGGTCCAGCTGCCGTTGGCGTCCTTGTAGGTGAACGGTGGGTAGGGCTCCGCGGAGATGCCGATCTTGAGCGGCTCGTCCGCCATCGCCGAGGTCGCGCTCAGCGCCAGCAGGACGAGGCCCGCTGTCTGCATCAGGGTCGCTGTCAGTTGCTTGATCATCATGGTTCCCCATCGTTGTTGTGTCGGGCCGTGAGGGCCCGGGATGATATGGCACCGCTGGCGGCGCCACGTGAAAGGCTCAGGCCACGCTCGAGACGAACTGACGGCAGCGCTCGCTGGTCGCGGTTTCGAAAACATGTGCCGGGGTGCCGATTTCCTCGACGCAGCCCTGGTGCAGGAAGGCCACCTGGTGAGAGACGTCGCGGGCGAAGCCCATTTCGTGGGTGACCAGCAGCATGGTGCGGCCCTCCTCGGCGAGACCGTGGATGACGCCGAGTACCTCGTTGACGAGTTCCGGGTCGAGGGCCGAGGTGGGTTCGTCGAACAGCAATACTCGCGGCTCCATGGCCAGGGCCCGGGCGATGGCGACGCGCTGTTGCTGACCGCCGGAAAGATAGGCGGGATATTGGTCGCGCTTATCGGCCATGCCGACCCGCTCCAGGTAATGCTCACCCAGCGTCACGGCCTCGCGTTTGGACAGGCCACGCACGCGCACGGGGGCTTCGATGACATTGCCGAGCACGCTCAGATGCGGCCATAGATTGAATTGCTGAAAGACCATGCTGACCTGGGTACGCAGGCGTTGCAGTTGACGGCGCTTGATGCCGGTTCGACTGCCTTGGGAGGCGCTATGGCGAGTGTCCTGGGAAAAGTTTAGCGACTCGCCGGCGATGGTCAGGTCGCCGCTGTCAGGCGTTTCGAGGAGGTTCATGCAGCGCAGCAAGGTGCTCTTGCCGGAGCCACTGGAGCCGATGATCGAGACCACGTGGCCTTCATGCACATCGAGGGAGACGTCCTTGAGGACCTCCAGCTCGGCGTAGCGCTTGACCAGGTGACGGGCCTCGATGGCCAGATTTTTGTGATTAGCCATACCCCTCCTGCAGTGGGTGAAAAGATCGCGACCCGGCGAATTCTCCGGGGTCGCGCGTGGGTCATGCTTGGGCGGTCGCTCGACATTCATCGGCGCAACGCGCCAGGCGCCGGCATGCCTCACGCAGGCGTTCGGCGTCCACCGTCAGGCTCAAGCGCACGAAGCCCGCCGCCGAGGGCCCGAAGGCGTCGCCGGCGAGTGCCGAGACGCCCTGCTCGTCGAGCAGACGGTCGGCGAAGGCCTGCGCGGAAAGCCCGGTGCGGCGGATATCGATCATCATGAACATGCCGGCTGCCGGGCACAGCGCCTCGACATTCGGGCTGTCGGCGAGCGCCTCGAGCACGGTATCGCGGCGTGTCCGGTAGGCATGACGCATCTCGGCGAGCGCTGCAGGCGGATTAGCCAGCGCCTCACAGGCGGCGTCCTGAATGAAATCGGGACAGCCGTAGAGCATGCATAGCGCCAGGTGGCTCAGGTGCTGGATCAGGGGCTCGGGGCCGACTACCCAGCCCAGTCGCCAGCCGGTCATCGCATGCGACTTGGAGAGGCTATTGATGATGGCAGTGCGCTCACTCATGCCGGACAGGCTGTCCGGCGAGAACGGTTCGCCGTCGTGGACCAGCTCGGCGTAGACCGCATCGGAAAGCAGCCACAGGTCGTGCTCGCGACACAGCGTGGCCAGCGCCTCCCAGTGCGCCCGCGTGAACACCTGGCCGGTGGGGTTGTGCGGGCTGTTGAGCAGCAGCGCCCGGGTGCGCGGCGTCACGGCGGCGGCGAAGTCGGCCGGATCGGGCTGGAAGTCGTTTTCCGCGCGCAGCGGTACGCGCACCAGGGTCGCGCCGGCGGCTTGCAGGGCCGCTTCGTAGGTGACGTACATCGGCTCGGGCACGATCACTTCGTCGCCGGGATCGAGCACGCACTGCGCCACGGCATACAGGCCGCACTGGGCGCCGGCCAGCACCGCCACGTTGTCGGCATGGGTCGCTGGTGCACCGCCGGTCTGACGGTGATGGTGGGCGATCAGTTCGCGTAGCCGCGTCTTGCCCTGTACATCGGCATAGTGCGTGGCGCCGGCACGCAAGCTATCGACCGCGCTGTCGACGATGGGGGTCGGCGTGGCGAAATCCGGATCGCCCACCGAGAGGATGATCACGTCCTCGCCCTCGGCCTGCCGCGCCAGGGCGCGGTAGTGGATATCCCAGGCGGCGGCGCCCTCGCCGGCGATGCGCTGGGTCAGTCGGGAATAGTGCATGCAGGTTCCTCGTTAGCGTCGTCGGTGCGTTACACGCCGTGCGTTACAAGCTGGCCTTGACCGCTGCCAGGCCGGGCTCACCGTCACGCGTGGTCACGCCGTCGAGGAACTCGGCCAGCTCGTCGGGATGGTTTTGCAACCACTCGTGGGCTACCGCCTCGAGCTCGCGCTCTTTCAGACCGTACTCGCGGATGAAATCGCTTTGTTGCTTGGCGCTGAGCACGAATTGATCGAGCAAACGCATGAGGTTGGGGTTGGCCTCGCTGAAGGGCTTGGCGACGATGGTGCGCACGTCGCTGCGGCCCTGGTTATCGCCATAGATGCCTTCAGGGTCGTCGAGGATATGCATGTCGAATTCCGGCACCATCCAGTGCGGCGTCCAGCCGTAGAAGGCGATCCAACGCTTTTCGTCGTAGGCGCTGCGCACCGCGCTGAGCATCCCCGGCGTCGAGGACTCCAGCAGTTCCCAGTCGCCCAGGCCGTAGGTGTCGTTACGCTTGGCGTCGTGGATGAAGTCGCTGACCGTCGAGCCGGACTCGATGGAATAGTAGCGGCCCTCGAAACGTTCGCGGTTCTCGGGATCGTCGAGCTGCTCGGCGCTGGTCACGCCGGCCTCATACACATAATCGGGCACCGCGAAGCCCATGCGCGCGCCGGTGACGTTATTGCCCAGATCGATGATGGTGCCATCGTCCATCGCGGCGTCGTAGCTGTCCTGCTGGGCGGGAAGCCAGCCGGCGAGAAAAACGTCGCTGTCGCCGGTCTGCAAGGTCTTGTAGCCCACCGTGCTGCTGAGCTCCTGGCGTTCGTTGGTATAGCCCAGCGGGGCGAGGATCTGTGCCATGATTTCGGTCTTGACCGTGACGCCGGGCCACGGCGGAGCGACGAAGGAGACCTGGGTAGCCTCGTCGGTGGCGTGGGCTGCCAGAGGTAGTAGGGCAAGGGCGGCCAGCAGCCGCGTGGTGGTGCGTCGCATGATCTCTCCTGTTAAATACGATGAATTCAAGCGGACCAGCTGTCGGCCTCGACGTCGATCAGGGTCGGCCCCGGCGCCTGGCGCGAAGCCTGCAGTGCCTGGTGCAGCGCGGCACGCGTCGACACGCGCACGCCGTGGCAGTCCATCGAGCGGGCCAGTGTCACGAAATCCGGTGCGGCAAGATCAACACCTAGACGTGGCACGTCCTGGGCGTCCATGTAGCGGCGGATCTCGCCATACCCCGCGTTATTCCAGATCACGATCGCCATGGGCACGCCGGTCTCGCGCGCGGTGGCGATTTCACCGAGGGTGAACATGAGCCCGCCGTCGCCGACCAGTGCGATCACCGGCCGCTCGGGCACGCCCAGTGCTGCACCCAAGGCGGCGGGCAATCCGTAACCCAGCGTGCCGTAGCCAGTGGCGGCGTTGAACCAACGGCGTGGCGCAGGCATCTCGGCGATGAAGTTGCCGGCATACACCGGCCCCGTGGAGTCGCCAACGATGGTGGCGTCGGGCAACGCCTCGCGCAGCGTGTCGAGAAAAGCGGCGTAGGGCGCGACGTCCTCGGCGTCACGCAGCGCGAGTGCCGTCCTGGTGTGTGAGACGCGCCCGGCGCCGCCGCGAGAGGACTGCGTCGGCAAGCGTGTGAGCAGTCCCTGGGCGACTTCACCGACATCGGCGAGCAGGGCAAGGTCGGCGGCTTGGTTACGCGCCAGTTGCTGGGTGTCGATGTCTACGCGGATCAGCCGTCCGTCGAGCTGGAAGCCGCCGTTGAAGGTCAGGTCGTAGTCGGTCTCACCGAGTTCCGTGCCCAGCGCCAGCACCACGTCGGCGTGGCGCGCGAGTTCGCGTCCGGCGGGCAGGCTCGCGCAGGCACCGAGATCCAACGGGTGGTCGCATCCCAGCATGCCCTTGGCGTTGATGGTGGTCATGGTGGGTGCATCAAGGCGTTCGACGAGGGCGCGCACGGCGTCGCTGGCCGCCGCGCAGCCGCCCCCGAGTAGCACCAGAGGGCGTTCGGCGTCGGCCAGCCAGTCGGCGGCCCAGGCCAGTGCGGCATCCGGCGCCGCCGGTGGGAAAAACTCGGTGATCTTGGGCTCGAGCGCCGGGCAAGCCTGCGGCATCACATCCAGCGGAATCTCGATGTGTACCGGGCCGGGGCGAGCGCTCTTGAAGATGGCGAATGCGCGCCCCAGCACCTCGGGCAGTGCCTCGGGCGTATGCAGGGTATGACTGAAAACGCTGACGCCGTCCAGGGTGCGCTGCTGATCGGGAAGCTCATGAAGGCATCCTTGACCGCGCCCCAAGGTATCGCGGCGATTGACGCTGGAAATCACCAGCATTGGCACCGAATCGGCCAGCGCCTGGCCCATGGCGGTGGCGATATTGGTCATGCCCGGCCCGCTGATGATGAAGCAGGCGGCCGGTTTACCGGTCGCCCGGGCGTAACCGTCGGCCATGAAGCCGGCGCCCTGTTCGTGGCGCGGTGTGACGTGCTCGAGGCCGCTGTCGGGCAAACCGCGATACAACTCGACGGTATGTACGCCGGGGATACCGAAGACGGTATCGATACCGTGGGCGACGAGCAGGTCGAGCAAGCGTTGTGCGCAATTGCTCATGGCGTGCCCTCGACGCTTATGGTTTCGCCGAATGGCGGTTGCGACATGACACGCTCGACCATGGGGATGAAGTCCTCGAGAGGCCGTGTGGGGTAGTCGGGGTCGAAGGAGCACTGATCCCACTCGTCGCAGAAGCGCACAGTGCGTGCGTAGGCGGGATGCTCGCGATAGGCCTCGCGGGCGTGGGGATCCATGCCATAGAAGGCGTGGTAGTGATAGCCCTGAAACAGCTCGTGGTGCCGGATCATCCACACATTGAGCGGGTCGATGAAGGGTTCGAGGATTGCCGCGGCGATTTCCGCGTGATTGGCGGGAGCCAGGTCGTCGCCGATGTCGTGAAGCAGGGCGCAGACCACGGTTTCTTCGTCGGCGCCCGCCTCCAGCGCGCGGGTCGCGGTCTGCAGGCAATGCTCGTAACGGTCGACGGGATAGCCGTGGGGATCACCCTTGAGGCGCAACAGGTGCTCGAGCACGCGGCGGCTGGCATCGTTCTGGTAGTGCTGGAAATGCGCGTCGATCAGTGCCCAGTCGTCGCGGGTGCTCTCGTCGAAGCGGGTAAACGTCGCCTGGTTCATGCGTTGGCTCCCTGGACGGATCGCGGTGCGGCATCATTGTCACTGTCGGCGTGCTGAGCGGCGAGTACGCGACGCCGGCTGGCGGTGCTATCGCGATCGACATAGCCCTGGCGCAGGTGGCGCACGCCGCCTTCGAGCTGGTAAGCGGTACGCCCGTGTAGTAGGCGGTAGTTGTCCATGATCAGCATATCGCCGGGGCCGAGCTTGAGATGCACGGTCAACGCCTCATCGGTGATCAAGCGATAGAAGTGCTGCCTCGCGGCGTAGTAGCGCTCCAGCAAGGCCGCGTCGTGGGCGGTGATGCGCTCGGTGCGGTTGGAGTAGCGTACGCGCGCCAGTCGCCCGTGACTGTCGAGCTCGATCAGCGGACCCTCGCTCGCCAGGTCGGTGGTGGCGTCGGTATAGCGAAACTGCGTCGAGAGGCGCGTCAGGCAGTCGAAATCCTCGGGCGCTTCGGCCTTGAGGCGCTGCGCCGCCATGAAACCGTCGGTGAGTGTGCTATCGCCCCCAGCGGCGGCATTGCTCAGGCAGTGCAGCCAGATGTAGCCGGGAATCGGATCGCGATAGGGGTTGTCGGTGTGCGGTTCGAGCCCGCGTTGCGTCATGGTCAGATCATAGGCGTTGGCCACCGATTTGACGTCGGCGATGCCGCCCCAGTTGGTGCGTCGCAGCGGGCCGATACGGTCGATCAACGGCTGCATGCCGTCTTCCTCGCACGGTACGCCGCTTACCTTGACGAAGCCGTAACGCTGCAAGGCCTCGAGCATCGCCAGCAGGGCGTCGTCGTCCTCGAGCGCTGCGTCGAAGCTTGCTTGAGGCGGGGTCTCGAGATCGGCGTCCCATAAGCTGAGCTCGGGCGCCATGTCGGCATTGTCGGGCGCGGCGTCGGTGAGCAGGGCATCCAGCGCATAGGCGGTGACGTGGCCATCGCTGAAGCGCACGTGCAGGGTCTGCGCGTCGCTGCTTGCCGACTCGACGTGCAAGGTCAGGGGCAGTTGGGCGGCTTCAATCAAGCGCTGCCCGGTGCGGGTATCGAGCGTGGCCGCATCCGGCGCTCGCTCACGCAGCCAGAGGGCGGCGAATTCACACCGCTGGCCGGCGGCGCGCAGAATCACACGTCGCCCTTCGTCCTGGAGTTCGACGTTGGCGGAAATGGACATGAACGATGCTCTCCACTGCTGGCATGGGGTCGACTGCCCCGGCGGGTGAGCCAAGGCGTTTCCCTACCCTAGGCGGATTGACCGAACGGGGTTTGCACTAATTCGCCATTTAATAGATGATTTTAGCCATGAGCGAGAATACTCGAACCGATTGGCCCTACCCCCGTCCCGAGCAACCCCCGGTTCCCAATCCCGGCGACGCGGCGCATACCGTGAATGTGTGGTTGGTTCCCAATTTCTCGATGCTGACGCTCTTTTGCCTGCTCGAGCCGTTACGCGTATCCAATCGCTTCGGTCGCGAGCTGTTCGCCTGGCGGCTGCTCTCGGCGGATGGCGAGGCGGTGGTGGCCAGCAACGGCGTGCGCATTGAGGTCGAGGGCGTCCTGGCGGAACATACCCCCGGCGATTTGCTGATGGTGATTTCCTCGTACGAGGCGGAAGTCAGTGTGACTGGTGCCGAGCGCGCGGTGCTGCGGCACGTCGCGGCGCATGGCGGGCGTGTCGGCGGGCTCGATACCGGGCCTTTCATCCTTGCCCGGGCGGGCTTGCTCGACCAGCATCGTGTGGCGCTTCACTGGGAGAGCGTGCCGGCCTTCCGCGCGGAGTTTCCGCATATCAGCGTCAGCGAGGCGCGCTTCGAATTCGCCGGGCAGCGCTTGACCGGCTCTGGCGGCGCGGCGGGCATCGACATGATGCTGCAATGGATCGAGCACGACTACGGGCCGGCGCTGGCCAATGCCGTGGGGCGGCAGCTCGTGCACCAGCGTGTTTCCGAGGAAGAAGCCTGGAGGGCAGGCGCAGCGCGTACTCTGGAGAATTTACCGCGCAGTGTGGTGCGCGCGCTGGCGGTGATGGAAACCCATCTCGACCAGGTCTTGTCGATTCCCGAGATATGTCGTCTGATCGGCCAGTCCCAACGGCAGTTGACGCGTCTTTTCGTGGCGCATTTCGGCGAGACGCCCAAGCAGTGCTATGTGGGGATGCGCCTCGACTATGCCCGACGCTTGCTCGCTGACAGCCGCTGCCGGGTGACCGAGGCCGCCTTGACTAGCGGCTTCGCGCACTTGGCACACTTCTCGCGCGTCTACCAGGCACGTTTCGGCGAGCGGCCCAGCGCGACGGCCGAGCGAGGTACCGTGTGAAGTGACGACAAAGAGGCAGCCTCGCCGGAGGTTGCAGTGTACCGCGTCGTCGGTCGCGTTAGACTTGGGGCTTCGCCGTTGCGGCGCTTTTCGTTTGCAAGGAGTCTGCATGTCCGCCCAACCCTTCGTGACCCGCCTGGCCGATGGCGGCGTCTTTCCCCATATGCTGGGCAAGATCGTCTGCGTGGGTCGCAACTACGCCGAGCACGCCCGTGAACTCGACAATCCGGTACCTGGCGCGCCGCTGTTGTTCATCAAGCCCGCCACCAGCGCGGTGCCCATGGCACGCGATATCGCCGAGCAATTCACGCGTGGCGAGGTGCACTTCGAAACCGAGCTGGCGCTGCTCATCGGCAAGCGCTTGAGCGGGGCCAGCGCCGAGCAGGCCGAGCGCGCCGTCACCGGGCTTGGCCTGGCGCTAGACTTGACGCTGCGCGACGTGCAGGCGCAATTGAAGGAAAAAGGCCACCCGTGGGAAGCCGCCAAGGCCTTCGATGGTGCTTGCCCGCTGTCGCCGTTCGTAGCGCTGGATGAGGTGCCCGACTGGGCGGATTTGCGCTTCACGCTGGAGATCGACGGCGAGCGCCGTCAGACCGGCGAGACGCGCGACATGCTGTTCGCCATTCCTAAACTTCTGGCCGAGATGTCGCGGCGTTTCACGCTGCAGCCCGGCGATGTGGTGCTCACCGGCACACCGGCGGGAGTCGGGCCGTTACCCTGCAATGCCCAACTGTCGCTGTGGGGCTCGTTCGGGCTGGAGGCGTCTACGCAGACGCGGTGACGTGGATTTGGCGTCACTCCAGAGATTTGGCGTCACTCGAGATAGGTGTAGCCTTCCAGGCCGGCGGCGAGATCGCGCATGAAGTCGTCGCGCTGGGCATCGCTCAGCGCGCTGTTCTTGAGCTGATGCGATAGACGCTGGCTGAGTTCGTCGGCGTCGAAGTTCACGTAACGCAGCACGTCGGCGACGGTATCACCCTGTTGGTGATTGCTGAGCTGCCATTGGTCGTTAGCATCCAACGTGGCGTCCACGGCGTCGGTATCGCCGAACAGGTTGTGCAGGTCGCCGAGGATCTCCTGATAGGCGCCAACCAGAAACAGACCCATCAGCTTGTCCTCGCCGTCCTGCCATTCGGGGAGCGGGAGCGTCGCTTCCAGGCCCTGGCCGTCGACATAGCAATCGATGCGCCCGTCGCTGTCGCAGGTGATGTCCTGAATCACGCCGCGCCGTGTGGGTGGCCGGTCGAGGCCGGTCAGGGGCAGCACCGGGAAGACTTGGTTGATGCCCCACACATCAGGCACCGACTGGAACAGCGAGAAGTTGACGAACAGCTTGTCGGCGAGCTTTTCGGCGAGTTCATCGGCGATCTCGCGATGCGCGCGATTGCGCGGGTCGAGCTGTGCGCTCAGGCGTCGGCAGGCGGCGAAGTAGACCGTCTCGCCCTCGGCGCGTGCGTCGAGGGTGGCCAGGCCAAGCACGAAGCGGTCCTGCAGTTCGCCGATGGCCTGCACCAGGTCATGGTAGGCCTCGGCGAGGCCGCGCGGTTCCTGGGTGGTGTCCAGTTTGGCGTGTACCCGCCACAATTCATCGAGCTCGGCATCGCCGCCGAGGCGTTGCGTGGGCGCTTCTTCGCTCAAGCGCTCCTCGCCGATGACGTTGGTAATCAGTACCGCGTGATGCGCGGTCAGGGCGCGCCCCGATTCGGAAATCAGATGCGGGTGCGGCAAGTCTTCGGCGTCGCAGACCTGACGGAAGGCCCATACCACGTTGCTCGCATATTCATGCATCGAGTAGTTGATCGAGCAGAAGCTCCGTGAGCGGGTGCCTTCGTAGTCGATCCCCAGGCCGCCGCCGACGTCGACGGTATCCACCGGTGCGCCCAGGGCGTTCAGGCTCTGGTAGAAGCGCGCGCATTCGCGCAGGCCGCGCTGGATGTCGCGGATGTTGGCGATCTGTGAGCCGAGGTGGAAATGCACCAATTGCAGGCTGGCCAGGGCGTCGGCGTCGCGCAGGCGTTCGACGACGTCGCGAATCTGGCTGGCGGTGAGCCCGAACTTGGATTTCTCGCCGCCGCTATTTTGCCACTTGCCCTTGCCCACCGAGGCCAGCCGTGCGCGTAGACCGATGCGCGGCGTGACCTGCAGGCGCTCGGCTTCCTCGAGGATTAGCGTGAGTTCGGAATGCTTCTCGACCACCAGGTAGACGCGATGGCCGAGCTTCTCGCCCATCAATGCCAGGCGCACGTACTCACGGTCCTTGTAGCCATTGCAGACGATCAGCGAGGGGCCGTCACCGGAAAGCGCCAGTACCGCCAGCAGTTCCGGCTTGCTGCCGGCCTCCAGGCCGACCCGTCCATGGCCACGTGCCTGAGTGGCGAGCATTTCTTCCACCACGCGGCGCTGCTGGTTGACCTTGATGGGATACACGGCGGTGTAGCCGCCGGTGTAGGTTTCATCCTGCATGGCAGTGTCGAAGGCGGCGCATAGTCGCTCGACGCGGTCGTGGAGGATGTCGGTGAAACGTACCAGCACCGGCAGACGCAAACCCGCGCGGCGCAACTCGTCGACCAGGGCCTTGAGCGGCAGGGCGGGGCCTGCGGTGTCGCTACCTCGCGGACACACGACGGCATGACCGGCGTCGTCGACGTTGAAGTAGTCGCTGCCCCACTGATCGATATTGTAGGTGCGGCGTGCCTGATCGGCGGGCGAGGTCATGGCGCACTCCTGGACGGGCCGGCGTGGCCCGGTGAACGAACGGGGTGGCATTATGCCGCTCGCATACAGGGCTGCAAAGAGGCGCCGGCGTGCTCAGCGCAGAATGAACAGCACGCCGAGAGTGGTGCCACTGGCCATGCCGAGGTGCGTCAGCGCCTCGCCGAATGCGGCATCCAGGCGCTCGAAAGTCGCGCCTGTGCGTTGCAGGGCGTCACCCAGTAGCGCGCAGCCCAGGCCGAAGGTGAGCACCAGGGCGGGCACCGTGCTCTGGGATTGCCAAGCCAGGGCCGTGAGTGCCAAGGCCAGCGACGCGCAGCCGTAGCGCAGGTAGCGATGCAGGGTGGCAGAGACCAAACGAAAGGGGCGTACGGTCGTGACGACGTGCGTGAAGGTGGGCATGGTGAGCTCCCGTCCAGGGCGGAGCATCGTGCTCCGCCGTCGATGACGGTTCCAGACTATGCCGCGTTTCTTAAAGCAGTCTTAGGTTCTGTACGACAACTGCCTGCGCTCGCCCATACGGCGTTAAAAATTGGCTCAAAGTACTCATTTACACCGCGTAAACTCCGTCTTTTCGCCAATTTTTGCCTTGTCTGGCCATCGCTCGCCGACTTTTCGTACAGAACCTATGGCGTTGTTGACGGGAGCGGGCTGGCGGGCGGCAAGAGCGGGGCGCCGTGCTCGAGACGCATCGCGAGCATGTGACGGTACTGACTGGGATCCTTGGGCGTGAGGTCGTGCGCGGGCGGGTCGACGTAGACGACCAGCAGCCGCGATAGCCAGTAGCGCAATGCCGTCATGCGCAACATCACCGGCCACAGGGCTTGCTCGGTTGCGGTAAGCGGGCGGCGCGCCTGGTAGGCGCCGAGGAGCGCCGTGTAGCGGGCGTCGTCGAAGCGGCCGTCGGCAGCGCTGGCCCAGTCATTGACGACGATGGCCAGATCGAAGAGCAAATCGCCTGTGCAGCCGTTGTAGAAGTCGATGATGCCGCCCAGTTGGTCACCGTCGAAAAGGGCGTTGTCGCGAAACAGATCGCCATGGATCGCGCCCTGGGGAAGCTTCGAGGCATCGCAGAAAATGCCCTGATAGGCGTCTATCTCGTCGCCCATCAAACGCTGATCGGCCTCGGACAGATAGCTCATGACCTTATGTTGCGCGCTGGACAACCAGTGCAGGTCGCGGGGGTTGGGGCGTTGGCCTTCGAAGCGCTGCGAGACCTTGTGCATGCGCCCCAGGGCATCACCTAGTTCGCGGCACTGGGCGAGCGTCGGTGATTCGGGATGCCGACCCGGCAGGCGCGGGAACAATAGCGCCGGGCGGTCGGCGAGTTCTTGCAGGGCCACGCCGTCGTGATCGTGAACGGGGCCCGGCACGGGTAGCCGGTGCTCGGCGAGATAGTCGAGCAAGGCGACGAAGAAGGGAAGCTCATCGCTTTCGCCCTGCTCGAACAGGGTGAGCACGAAGCGTCCTTGGTCGGTGGTGACGAAGAAGGTGGAGTTCTCCGTGCCGCTGGGCACGCCTTCCAGCGTGGTCAACGTGCCGATCGCGAAACGCTCGAGAAAGCGTGCGACCTGGGTCTCGGTCAAAGGAGTGAATACGGCCATGTGCCTCTCGCCCGGGGTGCCAAGCGCGCATTGTAGCGGCTTGGCGCGGGTAGTCCTACCGCCGTTGTTGAGGTCGTTGATGTGCGGCCGGCAACATCATTCGTCGCCGGTGACCCAGTCGGGCACCTCGACGCGTGCGGCATCGCGGCGTTTGAAGTTACCGTCGCCGTCGTCGTCGATCAGGAAGTAACTGGCGCCTTGCCGAGGAACGATCTCGATGGCATAGAGCTCGCCGTTGACGCGGTATTCCTTGAGTGTGCGGTTGTCGTCCTGGCGCACGGTGATGTCCGGGGACGGCTGCGCGACGGCAAGCGAGGCGCCGGTGCCGATAATGAGGCCGAATCCCAGACATAGAACAATAGGTAGACGCTGCATGACGCTCTCCTCGGCTGGTGGGGCAAACACGATGGTATTGCGCCCCGAGCCCATGAGGTAATGAAAGGTCATTATCCCACATCATGCGCGTTCGGCGCATGTGCAGAGGGTTTTGCCTGACGCTGCGCAATGCCTTGCGTATCATGGCGGTATCGCGAATTTCCAATGGATGCTGATGCCATGGCCAACACGCCCCCCATCGTTCTCGTCGACGGCTCGTCGTACTTGTACCGGGCTTTTCACGCCTTGCCGCCGCTGACCACGTCCAAGGGTAATCCCACCGGCGCGGTGAAGGGCGTGCTCAACATGCTCAAGAGCCTGCTCAAGCAGTATCCCGACAGCCCCATGGCGGTGGTCTTCGACGCCAAGGGCAAGACCTTCCGCGACGAGATCTACGCCGAGTACAAGGCGCACCGCCCGCCGATGCCCGACGACCTGCGGCCTCAGGTCGAACCGTTGCACGATTGCATTCGTGCACTGGGCTTGCCGCTTTTGTGCATCGAGGGCGTAGAGGCCGATGACGTGATCGGCACCCTGGCGCGGCATGCCACCGAGGCGGGGCGTGATGCGGTGATTTCCACCGGTGACAAGGACATGGCGCAGCTCGTCAACGCGCACATCACCCTGGTCAACACCATGAAGGGCGAGACGCTCGACGTGGCCGGCGTCGAGACCAAGTTCGGGATTCCGCCGTCGTTGGTCATCGATTATCTGGCGTTGATGGGCGACAAGGTCGACAACATCCCCGGCGTGCCGGGCGTCGGCGAGAAGACCGCGCTCGGCTTGCTGCAAGGCATGCAGGGCGGACTCGAGACCCTCTACGCCGATCTCGAGCGTATCAAGACGCTGGACTTTCGCGGCGCCAAGACGCTGGACAAGAAGCTCGACGCCAATCGCGATCAGGCCTTCCTGTCCTACCGACTGGCAACGATCAAGACCGATTGCGCGCTACCGGTGGGCCTCGACGATCTGAACATTGCGCATCCCGACCGTGAGGCGCTCAAGGCGCTTTATACCGAGCTTGAATTCAAGAACTGGCTGGGTGAGTTGCTCGAGGGACGCGATGAGGGCGTCGATGATGTGGCCAAGGGGGCGCCAGCGAAGGAGGATGACGCACCGGCGGCCGATACGAGCTCAACGCTGCGCGAGGATCATGTCATCGTCACGCAAGAGGCCTTCGATGCCTGGCGCGATCGTCTGGCGCAGGCGGACATCTTCTGCTTCGATCTGGAAACCACCAGCCTCAACTACATGGAGGCCGAGATCGTCGGCATCGGCCTGGCGCTGGACGCCGGCGAGGCTGCCTATATCCCGGTGGCGCACCGCTATCTCGATGCGCCCGATCAACTCGATCGCGACACGGTGCTGGCCGCGCTCAAGCCGCTGTGGGAAGACGCTTCCAAGGCCAAGGTCGGCCAGAACCTCAAGTACGACATCTCGGTGCTGGCGCGTTATGACATCGAGGTCACGGGGTGCCTCGAGGACACCATGCTGGCGTCTTATGTGCTCGATTCCACGGCGACGCGCCACGACATGAACTCGCTGGCGCTCAAGTACCTCGGCGAGGAGACCATCACCTTCGAGGAGATTGCCGGTAAGGGCGCCAAGCAGCTGACCTTCGATCAGGTCGCACTCGAAGAAGCCGCGCCCTACGCCTGCGAAGATGTCGACATCACTTTGCGGTTGCACCGTGAATTGCGCCCACGCGTGGACGGCGAAGGCCGCCTGGCGGCGGTGCTGGATGAGGTTGAGCTGCCGTTGGTGCCGGTACTTTCGCACATGGAACGCAACGGCGTGGCGTTGGACGCCGAGCGCCTGCACACCCAGAGCCGCGCGCTGGACAAGCGTCTGCGGGAACTGGAAGCGCGTGCGTACGAGCTGGCCGGGCGAGAATTCAACCTGGGCTCGCCCAAGCAACTCGGCGAGATCCTCTTTGATGAATTGAAAATCCCGGTGATCAAGAAGACGCCCAAGGGCGCGCCGAGCACCGCCGAGGCGGTGCTCGAGGAACTGGCGCTGGATTATCCGTTGCCCAAGGTGGTCATCGAGCATCGCGGCTTTGCCAAATTGAAGTCGACCTACACTGACAAACTACCGCAATTGGTCAATCCCACCACGCGGCGGCTGCATACCAGCTATCACCAGGCGGTCACGGCCACCGGGCGTCTGTCGTCATCCGATCCCAACCTGCAGAACATCCCCATCCGTACCGAAGAAGGGCGCAAGATTCGCCAGGCCTTTGTGGCGCGCCCCGGCTATCGCATCGTCGCCGCCGACTATTCGCAGATCGAGTTGCGCATCATGGCGCACCTCTCCGGCGATAAGGGATTGCTCGAGGCGTTCGCCGAGAAACGCGATATCCACACCGCCACCGCAGCGGAAGTGTTCGGTGTGGCGCTCGATGCCGTCAGCGGTGAGCAACGGCGCAGTGCCAAGGCCATCAACTTCGGTCTGATCTACGGCATGAGCGCCTGGGGGCTGGGGCGACAGCTGCATATCGAACGCAATCAGGCGCAGACCTACATTGACCGCTACTTCGACCGTTATCCCGGCGTGGCACGCTTCATGGAGCGTATTCGTGCCCAGGCCGCCGACGATGGCTATGTCGAGACGGTGTTCGGTCGTCGCCTCTATCTCCCCGAGATCAATGCTCAGAACCGTACTCGCCGCCAGGCCGCCGAGCGCACCGCCATCAACGCCCCGATGCAGGGCACCGCCGCCGACATCATCAAGCTGGCGATGATCGACGTCGACCGTTGGCTACGTGACGGGGACTTCGACGCCTGGATGGTGATGCAGGTCCACGACGAACTGGTCTTCGAAGTCGCGGAAAGTCAGATCGACGCCTTCACCGACGCCATCCGCCAACGCATGGAAGATGCCGTCAAGCTCGACGTGTCGTTGACCGTCGAAGCCAACGCCGGCGCCAACTGGGACGAAGCGCACTGAGGCGGCCATGAGACATGGCAGGATATGCACGTGCCCGGACGGATATCGATCGGCCGTGGCGCGTTGTTGAGACGCAGCGGGGACGGAAGGGAGAGCCTCAGTAGTGCCTGGATAGCTCCCCAAGCGTCCACCGGGCGGATTAGTGTATCCTGTACGACCTCTGTAGACCGTCCGGTGAACTCGAGTTATGAAAATCAAGAAGCGACTTTATACGGCGCTGGCATTGGTCGTGTTGGTGCTGGTGGCCCTCGTCTGGGGGATACATTGGTGGCAGACCGGTCGTTACTTCGAAGAGACCGATAACGCTTACGTACATGCCGACAGTGTTGCGGTGCGGGCCGAGGTCAGCGGGCGTGTCGACGAGGTGGCGGTGTCCGATAACCAGCGCGTCTCGGCCGGCGATATTCTGGTGAGGCTCGACCCCAGCGATGCCAAGTCTCAACTTGCCCAGGCCCAGGCGTCGCTGGCCGTGGCCCAGGCCAATGCCGTCAGTGCTGATCGCCAGGTCGAGCAGCAACACGCCTCGATCGACGAGGCCCAGGCGCAGGTGAACTCGGCGCAGGCGGATCTCGAACAGGCACGCTTGCATCTCGAGCGCTCGAAGCGCCTGGCTGAGAAAAGCTACGCCTCTCAGCAAGAGTACCAGGACGATCAGGCGGCCGTGCAGGTCGCGGAAGCGACGCTTGCGGCTCGGCGTGCCACGCTGGCTTCGTCACGCAAGCAGCTCGACGTGCTCGAAGCCGAAAGCGACAGTGCCGAGGCCAATATCGAATCCGCCCGTGCCGACATCGACAACGCGCGCCACCAGCTCGATAAGACATGCCTGACGGCGCCGGTGGCCGGTGTGATCGGCAACAAGACGGTGGAAGTCGGCACGCTGGCCCAGCCGTCGTTGACCTTGATGCAACTGGTGCCGATTCGCTCGGCCTATGTCGTTGCCAATTACAAGGAAACCCAGACCACGCGCATGCGGCCGGGGCAGTCGGTATCGTTGCATGTCGATGCCTATCCCGATACCGAGTTCGAAGGCGTCGTCGATAGCTTGGCGCCTGCCACGGGCTCGCGCTTCAGCCTGCTGCCGCAGGACAACGCCACCGGTAACTTCAACAAGATCGTCCAGCGGGTGCCGGTGCGTATCCGCGTGACGGGCCCGGATGATGCCTTGGAGCGCTTGCGCGATGGCCTCTCGGTGGTGCCATCGGTGGATACGCGCGACCTCGACCCCGAGTACGACGGTTAAATGGCCGAGGCGATCGCAAGCGACTCGGCGGGTCCGCAGGAGGCGCCTTCACGGCGTACTCAACTGGCCTTCGTGGCAGCGGTGTTCGGAATGTTCATGGCGATTCTGGATATCCAGATCGTCGCGAGTTCTCTCAATGAGATTCAGGCCGGGGTTTCGGCCAGCGCTGACGAGATATCCTGGGTTCAGACCTCTTATCTGATCGCCGAGATCATCATGATCCCGCTGTCGGGCATGCTGACGCGGATTCTTTCCACCCGAGTCGCGCTCGTGACCTCTTGCCTGGGCTTCACGCTGGCGAGCCTCGGCTGCGCCATGGCCAATTCCATCGAATCGCTGATCGTGCTGCGGGCCATTCAGGGCTTCATGGGCGGGGCGATGATTCCCATCGCCTATGCCATCAGTTTCAGTGTCTTTCCACGGCGCATGATGGGCACGGTACAGGGTGTGATGGGCCTGGTGGCGACGCTGGCGCCGTCGATCGGGCCGACCGTGGGTGGCTACATCACCGAGTTCGCGAGCTGGCATTGGCTGTTTCTCGCCAATCTCGTGCCCGGTGTCCTGGTGTCGGCTGCGGTGTGGCGGCTTCTAGATATCGATCGCCCCGACCATCGCGCGTTGCGCCACCTCGACCTCATCGGCTTGGCGCTTCTGGCACTGTTCCTGGGCACGCTGGAATTTTCGCTCGAGGAAGGCCCCGGCGACGACTGGTTCGCCAGCCGCACGATCCTCATTGCCGCAATCGTCTGCGCACTCGCCTCGGTGGGGTTCTTCTGGCGCGCTCTACGCCACCGTCACCCCATCGTCGACCTGCGCGCCTTTACTAACCTTAATTTCGCCGTAGGGGCTGGGCTAGGGTTCGTGGTGGGAATCGGCTTGTATGGCCTGGTGTATCTATTGCCGTTGTTCTTGGGCAACGTGCGCGGCTATTCGGCCTTGCAGATTGGTGAGGTCATGATCGTTACCGGTGGCGCGATGTTCTTGACCGCACCTCTGGTGGGGCGTGCCTCCGACACGGTCGATCTGCGCGCACTCTTGCTGCTGGGGATGCTATTGACCGGTATCGGCACGGTGATGAATGCCGATCTGACAGCCGAATCGGGCTTTGACGTGTTTTTCTGGCCGCAAGTAGTGCGTGGCGTGGGACTGGTGGTGTGTTTGATTCCCATCTCGCGCATTGCTTTTGGCACCTTGCCGCCCAGCGAGGTCGGCAATGCCAGTGGTCTGTTCAACGTGATGCGCAATCTCGGCGGGGCGGTGGGCCTGGCGTTGTTGGACACGATTCGCGACTGGCGTGAAGACTACCATTGGAATCAGCTGATTCCTGCCATCGATCAAGGCCGCGAGGTCGTCAACGCGACCCAGGCGCAGTATCAGCAGCTGCTGGCGTCGACCGGTGACCCACATGCCGCCTCGGTCGAGATGCTGGCGCGCACCCTGCTTGAGCAAAGCATGGTCATGGCTTACAACGATATCTTTCTGTGGCTGGGCGTGCTGTACCTGTTGGTGGCGCCATTGATTCTGCTGCTGAAAAAGCCCCAGCACGCTTGATTCATGGCCCAACGGCCGAGGCGTGGGTTGTGCTCAATAATGGGGTGGTATCTCGTCGCTGGGCGTTGGAGCGTCGTCATCGCTCATGTGGTCGACGCTTTGACGCAGGTTGCGCAGGCGTTTGCGCAGCATGTCATTGGTGCGTTCGAGCTGGGCCATGCGTCGGTCCTGCGCGGCCAGGGCATGGTCGAGCGTGTCCAACCAGTCTTCCTGATAGGCGAGTCGGGACTCCAGTGCGTCGAGGCGGTCGCGCGTGACATCCTCGGTCATGCTAGAATCTTTTGACGGTGTGTCACCGTTCATTTCTGGCACCTTATGCAATGCGTTCAAGAGCGTTGTGTTCAAAAGTTGTGTTCATCACGTTGCGTATTGACTGCGCAACTCATGTCGGCTCTGTACGCGCTCAGGCGCCCAAGGAGCATTTCCATCGGACAACAAGAGATATCGAGGTCCATGAATCGTAAGATATTCCTACGTTGTAGTCTCATCAGTGTCCTGTTGGCCATTCCTTCTCCACTGTTGATCGCGCTGTTCGTGACGTTGAGCGGTAGCGTGCTGGAGTTTTCCCTGATGCTCGAAGCCGATGGCATTGCCATCGCGTATAGCGCCACGGCCCTGGCCGTGTTCGTGCTGTTGTTGCTGGGAACGCTGAGCACGCAAGTTCTGGGCCCGCAGTCGCGGCAGCTGGCGCATCTCGTCGAGTTGGAAAACGACGACCGTGAGATCGGCGAAGTGAAGTGGTTCAACGTCAATAAAGGGTACGGCTTCATCACCCGCGATAGCGGCGAGGATGTGTTCGTGCATTTTCGCGCCATCCGTGGCAAGGGACATCGCACGCTCGCGGAAGGTCAGAAGGTCCGCTATCACGTCATCGAGAACGAACGTGGCCTGCAGGCCGATGATGTGACCGTTATTTCCTGACTGCAGATCCTGCCACGCAGGCATGACAACGCCCCATTCGGTTGCATCGGATGGGGCGTTTTACGTCATGAGCCGCGCTATTGTCCTGAATCCGGCCAGTCGATGGCGCTTTCCTCGCCGTCCGCGCGGACGCGCCAGAAGCGGTCCGGCTCGTCGCCGGGTTGCCATCCGCCCAATGAGCAACGCACCTCACAGCCAAGCGAGCGCGCGGCATCACGCGCGCAGTCCACATCGCGTGGCCAGGGGGTGTGCGGACTGTCGAACCACAGGCTGGCGAAACCGTCGGCGGCATGGGTCACCAGCAAAATCGGCACCTCGCTGTCGGCATAGCGTGCCTGTGCTCGCCATTGGCTCTTGCCGCGCTTGACCAGCGCGGGTCGTTCGTCGAAATGTTCGGCGAGCCAGCCTTGCACGGCTTCGATGTCGGCGTCGGCTAGATAGATCTCGATGTCGGGGTAGCGCTCCACGGCGGACCTCAGGTAAGCAAACGTTGCATGATGGTCGTATAGAGACGGCTCAGCGTCTCCAGGTCGGCGGCGCGTATGCGCTCGTCGACCTTGTGTATCGTGGCGTTGGTCGGGCCCAGTTCGATGACTTGCGCGCCCAGTGTGGCGACGAATCGGCCATCCGAGGTGCCGCCGCCGGTCGAAAGCTGCGGACGATAGCCCAGCATGTCTTCCACGCTGGCCACGGTAGCATCGACCAGAGCGCCTCCGGCAGTGAGAAAGGGCTCACCGTTGAGCGTCCAGTCGAGCGTGTAGTCGAGCGCGAAACTCTCTAGAATCTCGGCGGTACGCGCCTTCAGTGCCTCGGCGGTGACCTCCGTGGAGAAACGGAAATTGAAGACCACTTCCAATTGCCCGGGAATCACGTTGGTTGCCCCGGTGCCGGCCTGGAGGTTGGAAATCTGGAAGCTGGTCGCGGGAAAGAACTCGTTGCCGGCATCCCAGTGCTCGGCGGCCAGCGCGGCCAATGCCGGGGCCGCTTCGTGCACGGGGTTGCGCGCCAGGTGCGGGTAGGCGACATGGCCCTGGACGCCCTTGACGCGCAGGACGCCACCCAGCGATCCGCGGCGCCCGTTCTTGAGGGTATCGCCCAGGCGTTCGCTGGAGGAAGGCTCGCCGACAATGCAGTAATCCGGGATGACGCCGTGTTCGCGGAGGTGCTCGACCACGGCCCGGGTCCCGTGAACGGCGGGGCCTTCCTCGTCGGCGGTGATCAGAAAACCGAGTCGGCCGGGATGCGCCGGGTGCGTGGCGAGAAAGTCTTCCACGGCGGTGATCATCGCCGCCAGGCTGCCCTTCATGTCCGCCGCACCGCGTCCGCAGAGCATGCCCGCAGCGTCGATGCATGGCTCGAAGGGTGGATATTCCCAGTCGCTTTCGGGCCCGGTGGGCACGACATCGGTATGTCCGGCGAACACCAACATGGGGCCGCTATCGCCGCGGGTGGCCCAGAAGTTGTCCACCTCGCCGATGCGCAAGCGTTCGACATGAAATCCCAACTGCTCCAGGCGCGCGATCATCAGCGCCTGACAGCCGGCATCGTCCGGGGTCACCGAACGACGACGCAGCAACTCGAAGGCCAGTGCCAGGGTCGGTGACGCTGGCACGGTGCGATCAGTTGTGGGCATGCAGTGCCTCGTTGAGTGCCACGGCACTCTTGTTGGTCAGGCACTCGATGCGGCCGTTCTGCGAGTTGCGACGCAGCAGCAGGTCGCTCTGATTGGCCAGGTCGCGGCCGCTGACGGTCTGCACCAGTTCGCCCTGCTCGTCGAGTACGGCGATCTTGGCGCCGGCCGTGATGTAAAGACCGGCTTCCACCGTGCAGCGGTCGCCCAGCGGGATGCCGATGCCGGCGTTGGCGCCAATCAGGCAACCCTCGCCGATGGAGATGATGATGTTGCCGCCGCCCGAGAGGGTGCCCATGGTCGAGCAGCCGCCACCGAGATCCGAGCCCTTGCCGATCACCACGCCAGCGGAAATACGCCCTTCGACCATGCCCGGCCCTTCGGTGCCGGCATTGAAGTTGCAGAAGCCTTCATGCATGACCGTGGTGCCCTCGCCGAGGTAGGCGCCCAGGCGCACGCGGGCGGTGTCGCCGATGCGTATGCCCTTGGGTACTACGTAATCGGCCATCTTGGGGAACTTGTCGACGCAGTCGACCGTGAACGGGCGGCCTTCGAGGCGCGTTTTGAGTCGCCGTGCACCGAGTTCGTCGACATCGATGGGGCCTTCGTTGGTCCAGGCGATGTTCTTGAGCAGGCCGAACATGCCGTCGAGCTTGATGCCGTGGGGCTTGACCAGGCGATGTGAGAGCAGGTGCAGCTTGAGGTAAACCTCGGGCACGCTGGCCGGCGCGTTGTCCTCGTCGAGGAAGACGGCGACGAGCGGCCGCTGGCCGGCGGCGAAGGCGTCGGCCAATTCGGCTTGCGCGTTATCGCCGGCCTGGCGCAGTGCCTCGGCGAGCGCCTGGCAGTGCTCGGGCAGGAAACTGACCACGGCGTTGCCCGTCGGCGCGTTCAGCGCCTCGCGCGCCGCTGCGACCAGGGTGTCATCGGGGTTGAGCAGCGGCGTCGGGTAGTAGACGTCCAGCCACTCACCTTGGGTGTTCTGGTGGCCGATTCCGAGAGCGAAACTCAGCATGGGGAAGTCCTCGAGGGTTAGATGAAAAAAGTCGGCGATACGTGTAATGCCGGTGGGCGCCTAGGCCGCCTGAAGGGCGCGGTAGGCGTCGACCTTGAAGCCCACCAGGAAATGCTCCGGCGTTTCCAGTACGGGGCGCTTGAGCAGCGTCGGGTGCGTTAGCAGCAGCGAGCGAGCCCGGTCGGCGTCGAGATCGCGCTTGTCGGCGTCGTCCAGTCCGCGCCAGGTGGTGCTGCGCGTGTTGAGTAGCGTGCTCCAGTCGCTGCGTGCCAGGAAGGCATCGAGCCGTGCGGCGTCGAGACCGTCCTCACGCAGGTCATGATAACGATACGCGATGCCCAGATCGTCGAGTGTGCGACGTGCCTTGCGGCAGGTGTCGCAGGTCTTGATGCCGTAGAGCGTGACCATGACGGCCTCCTCATGAATGGGTTGCGGTGTCGCGCAGTGGGTCAGGCGCGGCGCTCGATGAAGCGTCGGATGCGCCATGCGGCTTCCACGGTGGCGTCGAGCTCGGCGACCAACGCCAGGCGCACGCGTCCCGCGCCGGGGTTGCCCTGGGCGCCGTCACGCGACATGTAGCGCCCGGGCAGCACGGTAACGTTTTCCTCGGCAAATAGATCGCGGGCGAAGGCTTCATCGTCGCCGCCGGGCACCTCCGGCCACAGATAGAAGCTGGCGCGCGGCGTGGGGAAATCCATGACCGGCGCCAGAATCTCGCCCACTGCGCTGAATTTATTGCGATAGGCATCGCGGTTGGCGCGCACATGCGCCTCGTCGTCCCAGGCGACGATCGAGGCGTGTTGGGTCGTTAGCGGCATCGCGCAGCCGTGATAGGTGCGGTAACGCTTGAAGGGCGCGATCAACCCAGCATCCCCGGCGACGAAGCCCGAGCGCAGCCCGGGCAGGTTGGAGCGCTTGGACAGTGAATGAAACACCAGGCAGCGGCGGTAATCGTCGCGCCCCAGCGAGCGGCAGGCCTCGAGCAGCCCCGGCGGCGGTGCGGCCTCGTCGAGGTAAAGCTCCGAATAGCATTCGTCGGAGGCGATCAGGAAGTCGTGCTCGTCGGCCAGGGCGATCAGTTTTTGATACTCGCTCAGCGGCGTGACGGCACCGGTGGGATTGCCCGGCGAACAGACGAAGACCAATTGCACGTCGCGCCAGGTGGCGGCGGGTACGGCATCCAGATCGGTCAGGCAGCCGTTTTCGGGGGCGCAATCGAGATACAACGGCTCGCCGCCGGCCAGCAGGGTCGCGCCTTCGTAAATCTGATAAAACGGATTGGGCATCGCCACCTTGGCGGGTCGCGTACGGTCCAGCGCGCTCTGGACGAAGGCGAAGATCGCCTCGCGGGTGCCGTTGACCGGCAGCACGTGGCGCTCGGGGTCGAGCGAGCCGGGTGTCAGCGCATAACGCTGTGTCGCCCATTGGGCGATGGTGCCGCGCAATTCGGCGAGCCCCGCCGTGGCTGGATAGCGTGCGACCTCGCCCTCGAAGTGGTGCAGCGCCTCGAGTACGGCTGCCGGCGGCGCGTGGCGCGGCTCGCCAATGGACAGCGCGATGGGCGAGAGCGCGGGCGGCGTTACCTCGGCCTTGAGGGCGGCAAGCTTCTCGAAGGGGTAGGGCTTGAGGGCGTCGAGATCGGGGTTCATCGGCAATCCAGCAGCGGGTCCGGCATGCCGGACATGGCGTTGTCATGGAGGCGCACGGCGCCGTCGGGAGGGCCCGATTATAGGCAAGCCGGCCAAGGGCCTCAAATGGGGGTGGCTCAGACGTCGAGCATCTCGCACAGACGCTCGCGCAGTTGCGCCTGGCGATCGGGGTCGGTGAGTGGCTCGCCGGCCTTGTCGGTGATGAAGAAGACGTCCTCGACACGTTCGCCCAGGGTGGCGATCTTGGCCGCCGAGAGGGCGATGTCCTGCTCCATGAAGATGCGTCCGACGCGCGCCATCAGGCCGGGGCGGTCGGGGGCAATGAGTTCGACGATAGTGCGGGCGTTGGCTTCGTCCTGCTCGATCATGACCCGGGTGGGTACCTTGAAATGCTTGAGCTGGCGCGAGGTGTGGCGTGTGACAATGCGTGGATAGTCGGCCGGGTCGTCGAGTTCTTCCACCAGATGATGGCGGATTTCCTCGAGACGCTGCGGATCGCGAATCGGTTCGCCGTCGTCGTCGAGCACGATGAAAGTGTTGAGCGTCCAGTCGTTGCTGGAGGTGGCGATGCGCGCGTCGTGGATCGACAGCCCCAGTTGCTCCATGGCGGCGGCGGTGGCGGCGAACAGGTCGTTGACCGAACGGGTATGGATGAACACCTTGGTGCCGCCTTCGGCCATGTCCTCGGTGGGCGCGTTGGCGAGGATCAGTGGCAGCTCCGAGGGCTGATGCTCGAGAATTCCTTGAGTCTGCCAGATGATCTCGCTGGGCGCGTACTGCAGGAAATAATCGTCGCCGAACGACGCCCACAAGGCGTCTGCGCTGGCGGCATCGATGCCCACCGTGCCGAGCAAGCCACGGGCTTCTTCACGCGACTCGCGGGCCCATTCGTCGCGGTCGATGACGTGGTCGAGACCACGCCGCAAGGCGCGCTTGGTTTCGGTATGCAGTTGACGCAACAAGGCCGCGCGCCAGCCATTCCACAGCGAAGGGTTGGTGGCGGTGATATCGGCCACGGTGAGCACGTAGAGGTAGTCGAGATGGACCTCGTCACGCATCGACAGCGCGAATTCATGGATGACGTCGGGGTCGGAAATATCGCGCTTCTGGGCAGTCTTGGACATCAGCAGGTGATGTTCGATCAGCCAGGCCACGAGGCGCGTATCGCGCACCGAGAGGCCATGACGCTCGCAGAAGGCGGTAGCGTCGACGGCCCCGAGTTCGGAATGATCGCCGCCGCGCCCCTTGCCGATGTCGTGATAGAGCCCGGCGATCCACAGCAGTTCGAGCTTGGGCAACTGATGAATCAGGGTCGCAGCGACGGGGAAATCCTCGTGGCCTTCGGATTCGCGGAAGCGTTGCACGAACTTCAGCAGACGCAAGGTGTGGGCGTCGACGGTATATAGGTGGAAAAGGTCGTGCTGCATCAGTCCCACGGCCTGGCCGAACTCGGGCAGGTACTTGCCGAGGATGCCGTAGCGGTTCATGCGCCGCAGTTGGCGCGGAATGTTGCCTCCACTGCGCAGCAGTTCCATGAACAGGCTCTGGTGGCGCAGGTCGTCGCGAAAGCTCTCGTCGATCAGGTGGCGATGATCGCGGATCAGACGGATGGTCTCGGCACGCACACCCTCGATCTCGGGGTGCTGGGCCATCAACAGGAACAGTTCGAGCAGGGCGCCGGGGCGGTGGCGAAACACATTGGCATGGCGCACCTGGATATAGCCGCCGAGAATCTCGAAGCGCGCGTTGAGCGGTGTGATGTCCGGGGTCTCGTGGGCGCGCAGGATGACCTCGTCGAAGTGCTGAAGCAGCATGTCGTTGAGCCCCGCCAGCGCAGTGACATGACGGTAGTAGCGCTTCATGAACTGCTCGACGGCGAGACGCTCCGGCGTGTCGCGATAGCCGAATAGCTCGGCGATGGTATTCTGATGGTCGAACAATAGACGGTCCTCGGCACGGCCGTTGAGCATGTGCAGCGCATAGCGCACCTGCCACAAGAAGGACTGGCCCTGGCTGAGAATGCGCAACTCGGCGTCGTTCATGAAGCCCTGGGCGACGACGTCCTCGTAGCGCAACTCGCCGAAGTGGCGCTTGGCCACCCATCCGATCATCTGGATGTCGCGTAGTCCGCCCGGCGAGCTCTTGATGTTGGGCTCGAGGTGATACTCGGAGTTGTTGTAGCGATAGTGACGGGCGATCTGCTCCTGCCACTTGGCCTCGAAGAAGGCGTCGCTCGGCCACATCGTCTCGTTGGAGAGGCGCCCGCGCATCGTTTCGCGCAGGTGCTCGGGGCCGGCGAGGGTGCGTGATTCCAGCAGGTTGGTGATGACCGTGAGATCCGCGCGCGCCTCGCGCTCGCAATCGGCCAATGAGCGCACGCTATGGCCGATTTCCAGGCCGATGTCCCAGAGAAAGGTGATGAAGCCGGTCAGGCCTTCGCGGTAGAGCGTATCGTCGTCGCGTTCGAGAAGCAGCAACAAGTCGATATCGGAATGCGGGTGCAACTCGCCGCGCCCATAACCGCCGACGGCGAGCAGGGCGATACCATCGTCTGGCCAGTCATAACGCTCCCAGGCGATGCTCAGTAGCTGATCCAGGCACCAGGCACGGCCATGGACCAGGTCGCGAATGTCGCTGCCGGCGTGAAAGCGTGCGTCGAGGCTCGCTTGCAGCTCGCGTAGCGCGTCCTTGAATACGGCGATCGGTGTGCGACTGGCAGCTAGCGCTTCGCGGAAGGCGGACGCATCGAACAGCGTCTCGTCGGGCACGAAGCGATAGTGATGAAGCAACATTCGCGTGGCACTCCTGTTCGCGCGTTACGTCGGGTGACCGGCCAGGCGGCACTGCTTACGCCTCGAGTAAGCTCAGGTCTTCGTCGCCACGCAGGGTGAGTACCTCGACGCCGGTCGCGGTGACCAGCAGCGTGTGTTCCCACTGGGCCGACAGGCTCTTGTCCTTGGTCACCGCCGTCCAGCCGTCGCGCAGCACCTTGGTGCGATAGTCGCCGACATTGATCATGGGCTCGATGGTCAAGCACATGCCTTCGGCCAGTACGGCGTCGGCACTGGGCTCGTAGCCGTCATAATGCAGGAACTGCGGATCCTCGTGGAAACCGGCACCGATGCCGTGGCCGCAGAAGTCGCGCACCACCGAATAGCCATTGCTTTCGGCGTGCTGCTGGATCGTGCGCGCCAGCTCGGAGAGGTGTACGCCGGGGCGTACCTGGGCGATGCTCTTGTACAGGCATTCCTGGGTGATGCGTGCCAGGCGTCCGCCCTGAATGCTTTCGCCGACAACGAACATCATGCTGGAGTCACCGTGATAGCCGTCGGCGGTCTTTACGGTGATGTCGAGGTTCATGATGTCGCCATTCTTGAGCTTCTTGGCGAAATCGGGAATGCCGTGGCAGACGACATGGTTGATCGAGGTGCAGGTCGCCTTGGGGAAGCCATGGTAGTTGAGTGGCGCGGGAGTGGAGCCGAGCTCGTCCACGATGTATGCGTGGCACAGACGATCGACTTCGCCGGTGCTGATGCCGGCCACCACATGCGGCGTGATCATTTCAAGTACCGAAGCGGCCTGGCGGCCAGCTTCACGCATTTTTTCGATTTCGTCGGCGGTCTTGATGTGAATGTTCATGCGATCTCGAATTCGGAGGGTTCGGGTCTGGCGTCGGGGTGGCTCCTGGCCTATAGTCTCGGCGCTCAGGCTGGCGCGAGACGCGGTATATGCGCGCAGTCATCAAGCGCGGTAACCGGGAGCGACTTCATCTTGGAGTCGATCTATGGTATAAAGCCGCGCGCTTTACTGCAATCGCCGCCTAGCGTGTTCGGCTCGACCGAAACATTGGCGCGGTGAAGATAGTAGGTGAAAGATAACGCCTTGAAAACACACATGCACCGTCACATGGTCCCGGGTGCCGGGGCGGCAGGCGTGCCGCCGTGGTCGGATCCATGGGGTGTATGGAGGCCTAACCCGATTCAGGAGTCATCCATGGTACAAGTCAATATGCGTGACCTGCTCAAGGCAGGCGCTCACTTCGGTCACCAGACCCGTTACTGGAACCCGAAGATGAGCAAGTACATCTTTGGTGCACGCAACAAGATCCACATTATCAACCTCGAGCACACGCTGCCGGCGCTGAACGACGCGCTCGCGGTGGTCGAAAAGATGGTGGCGTCCAACAACAAGATCTTGTTCGTCGGCACCAAGCGTGCCGCCAGCAAGATCGTCAAGGAAGAGGCGCGTCGTGCTGGTCAGCCGTTCGTCAACCATCGCTGGTTGGGCGGCATGCTGACGAACTTCAAGACCATTCGCGTATCGATCAAGCGTCTGCGCGAGCTTGAAGCCATGCATGAAGATGGCACGTTCGAGAAGCTGACCAAGAAAGAAGTCCTGATGGCGACCCGCGAGCAAGACAAGCTCGAGCGTAGCGTCGGCGGTATCAAGGACATGGGCGGTCTTCCCGACGCGATGTTCGTGATCGACGTCGATCACGAGCGCATCGCGATCAACGAAGCCAACAAGTTGGGCATTCCGGTCATCGGTGTCGTCGATACCAACTCCAATCCGGACGGTGTCGACTACGTGATCCCGGGCAACGACGACTCCATTCGCGCTCTTCAGATCTACACTCAGGCCGTCGCCGACGCCTGCGTGCAGGCCAAGGGCAACAGCGCTAGCGAGTTCGTCGAAGTGACCGACGAGGCAAGCGAAGCGAACGAAGCCGCTGCCGAGTGATGGTGGCGGGTCCGTGCTGACGCTCGCACGCGAGCGACGAGACACTAGACAGCCCGTGAAGGCGGCGCAGTACGGACTAAAAGGGGGCTCAAGCCCCCTTTTCACCGTCCGGATGCAAGGGCGGTGAACCCTGAAGAAATTCTTCATTCAAAGGAGATGCTGGTCGTGCGCCGCGCGTGCATTTCACGCCAATTCACGCTCAAGCCGTACCGGCGACGAGGCAGCGTTTCCACCAGACGTCGAACCACATTCAGAGGTATTTACCATGGCAGCTATCAGCGCATCTCTGGTCAAGGAACTGCGCGAGCGCACCGGCCTTGGCATGATGGAGTGCAAGAAAGCGCTTACCGAAGCTGACGGTGAAATCGAAACCGCCATCGAAAACCTGCGCAAGAACTCCGGCCTTAAAGCGGCCAAGAAAGCCGACCGTACGGCAGCCGAAGGGGCCGTGGTGACGCGTGTCGCCGACGACGGTTCTTACGGGGTGATGCTCGAGGTCAACTCCGAGACCGATTTCGTGGCGCGTGACGATAACTTCACCGCCTTCACCGACCAGGTCATCGCCAAGGTGTTCGAAACCAAGAGCGAGGACGTGGCGAGCCTGATGGAAGGTGGGCTGGAAGACGCGCGTCAACAGCTGGTGCAGAAGATCGGCGAAAATATCAGCGTGCGCCGTGCGGTGGTCATCGATGCTCCGCAAGGCGGTGTCGTGGGTGCCTATGTGCACGGTGGTCGCATCGGCGTGCTGACCGTCCTCAGTGCCGGCAATGCCGATGTGGCCAAGGATATTGCCATGCACGTGGCGGCAATCAATCCGAGTGTTTCTCATTCGGAAGATATGCCCCAGGCGGAGCTGGACAGCGAAAAGGCGATCATCCTGGCGCAGCCGGACATGGCCGGCAAGCCGGCGGAAATCGCCGAAAAGATGGTCCAGGGGCGCTTGAAGAAGTACCTGGCCGAAAACAGCTTGACGCAGCA
Organism: Chromohalobacter sp. 296-RDG; assembly: GCF_029889885.1. Classification (GTDB taxonomy): domain Bacteria; phylum Pseudomonadota; class Gammaproteobacteria; order Pseudomonadales; family Halomonadaceae; genus Chromohalobacter. The sequence continues at coordinate 90,648 of NZ_JARANY010000004.1, read as the reverse complement.
GTCTTTCGTCAAGGATCCCAATCAGACCGTGGCCGAATACGTGAAGGCCGCAGGTGGCGAAGTGGTCAGCTTCACTCGCTTCGAAGTGGGTGAAGGCATCGAGAAGGAAGAAGTCGACTTCGCTCAGGAAGTCATGGATCAGGCGCGTCGCAGCTAAGCTGCCATGTGCTTGTACTGTCGTTGGCGTGCGCGGTTGCGCACGCCTTCGCGTATCCGGCCGTTGTCTGGCCGAGCCATTCCTACCCACGCCGATACAGTCCGCTGAGACGAGGAGAGTCCGAATGTCTGTTCCCACCGATCGTAACGCCGCTTCCCAGGAGCGTAACGAGAAGTCGAAGTACAAGCGCATTCTGTTGAAACTGTCCGGCGAAGCCCTGACGGGCGAGCACGAGTTCGGCATCGATCCCCAGGTGCTCGACCGTATGGCGCTGGAAATCGGCCAGTTGGTCGGGATCGGGGTCCAGGTGGGGATCGTGGTCGGCGGCGGCAATCTGTTCCGTGGGGCGGCGCTACACGCTGCGGGTATGGAGCGTGTTACCGGCGATCACATGGGCATGCTGGCCACTGTCATGAACGCTTTGGCGATGCGCGACGCTCTGGAGCGTTCCAATATTCGCTCGCGGGTAATGTCGGCGATTCCCATGAGTGGCGTCGTCGAGCATTACGATCGGCGTACCGCCATCCGTCACCTTACGTCGGGTGACGTGGTGATTTTCTCTGCCGGCACCGGCAACCCCTTCTTCACTACCGACTCGGCGGCCTGCCTGCGCGGTATCGAGATCGATGCCAATGTGGTGCTCAAGGCTACCAAGGTGGATGGCGTTTACAACAAGGATCCGGTCAAGCAAAGCGATGCCGCCAAGTACGAACGTCTCTCCTACGACGACGTGCTCGATCAGAAGCTCGGCGTGATGGATTTGACCGCTATCTGCTTGGTGCGGGACCATGACATGCCGGTGCGCGTGTTCGATATGACCAAGCCGGGGGCCTTGCTCAACCTCGTGGTTGGGGGCAAGGAAGGAACGCTGGTAGATAGAGGTTGAAACAGTGATCAACGATATCAAGAAAGACGCCGACGCGCGCATGAAGAAAAGCGTCGAGGCGATGAACGCCAATTTTCACAAGATCCGCACCGGGCGCGCGCATCCCAGCTTGTTGGATGCGGTGCATGTGAATTATTACGGCGCCGACATGCCGCTCAATCAGGTGGCGAGCGTCAATGTGGAAGACGCGCGGACCCTGGCGGTAATGCCGTGGGAAAAGAGCATGGTGCCCAAGGTCGAGAAGGCCATCATGACCGCCGATCTGGGCCTCAATCCCGCCGCTGCGGGTAACGTGATTCGTGTGCCTTTGCCGCCGCTGACCGAGGAAACGCGCCGCAATTATATCAAGCAGGCGCGTGGCGAGGCGGAAAACGCGCGCGTCGCGATCCGCAACGTTCGGCGTGATGCCAACGGTGATCTCAAGGGGCTCCTCAAGAAGAAAGAGGTCACCGAAGACGATGAACATCACGCCATCGATGAGATCCAGAAGATGACCGACAAGTATGTCGCTGAGATCGACAAGCTTCTGGAAAATAAGGAACACGACCTTTTGCAGGTCTGAGAGGTGACCGTCGGGACGCGCTTCCGTCGACCTCCATGATACGGGATCCCATGACCTCACAGCCGTTTTCTCCACCCCGTACGGGCGAACTGCCACGCCATGTGGCGGTCATCATGGATGGTAACAATCGCTGGGCGCGTGCACATGGGCTGTCCGGCATCCGCGGACATCGCGCGGGTGTCGAGTCGGTGCGTGCAGTGATCCGCCGTGCCGCCGAGCGTGGTATCGGTACACTGACCTTGTTCGCCTTCTCCAGCGAGAACTGGAAACGCCCTGCCTCCGAGGTTGACGCGCTGATGGAGCTGTTCCTGATCGCCCTCAAGCGCGAGGTTAAAAAGCTTCATGGCCACGGCGTTCGTTTATCGGTGATCGGCCAGCGCGAGGGATTTTCCACGTCCATTCAGCAATATATCGAACGTGCCGAGACCATGACCCGTGACAACCAGGGGCTTCACCTGGTGATCGCGGCCAATTATGGCGGCCGCTGGGACATGACGCGTGCCGCGCGGCGGTTGGCGCAACGGGTCTCGGCGGGGGAGTTGGTACCCGACGCCATTGACGAGGAAGCACTTGGCGCTGAAATCAGTCTGGCCGATGAAGCACCCGTCGACTTGTGCATCCGCACCAGCGGTGAACAAAGGATTTCCAACTTCTTGTTGTGGCAGCTGGCCTACGCGGAATTCTATTTCACTCCCGAGCTGTGGCCGGATTTCGGTGCCGAGGCATTCGATGCCGCGCTGAGCGCCTACACAGAGCGCCAGCGCCGTTTCGGCATGTCCCCTGAACAAGTCGAGGCGCATGGTGCTTAGGCAACGTATTCTTACTGCGTTGGTTCTGGCGCCATTGGCACTGCTTGGCTTGTTTGGGCTTACGGGTCTCCCTTTTGCCTTGTTCACGGGCGCGATCGTACTGATCGGTGCCTGGGAGTGGGCCAACCTGGCTGGTTTCGAGCGCCAGGTGCCGCGACTAGCCTTTGCCGCTGCCTGTGCCGTGGCGCTGCTTCTTCTAGGGCTAAGTGGTGCAGTGCATCAGTCCTGGCCGTTGTGGCTGGGTATGCTGGGTTGGCTGGCCAATCTCTATTGGGTGGTGCGCTATCCTCAACAATACGCGCAATGGCAAGGTCGTGCGGTGCGCCTGGGCATGGGCCTGTGGGTGCTGCTACCGTGCTGGGTCGGCTTCATTCAATTGCGCGGCGACGGCGCGGCATGGCTGCTGTTCGTGCTGCTGTTGATCTGGGTGGCGGATATCGGTGCCTACTTCGCGGGGCGTGCGTTCGGGCGCCGCAAGCTGGCCGCACACGTGAGCCCCGGAAAGTCCTGGGAAGGTGTCTATGGCGGTATGGCGGCGGTGGCGGTGCTGGCTCTGGTTTTCGCGCAGTGGCAGGGAATGGCCGCCGGTGATGCGTTGTGGCTGATGGTGTTGGCGCTGCCGGTGGTGTTGATATCGGTGCTGGGCGATCTGTTCGAAAGCATGCTCAAGCGTCAGCGCGGCTTGAAGGATTCGAGCTGCCTGCTGCCCGGGCATGGTGGTGTGCTCGATCGCATCGACAGCTTGATTGCCGCGATTCCGCTTTTCGTATTGTTGCGCCCATGGTTGGGCTGAGGTGACGCATGGAATATGCCGATTGCGCTCGGATACAACGTGTGACCGTGCTTGGAGCCACCGGCTCCATCGGCAAGAGCACTCTCGATGTCATTGCCCGTCATCCCCAACGTTATCGGCTGCATGCCTTGACCGCCTATCGTTCGCGCGAAACGCTGCGCGATCAGTGCTTGGTTCATCGCCCCGAAGTCGCGGTGCTTGGCGAGGAACGCGACGCTGCCTGGTTGCGTGATGCGCTCGCCGAGGTCGGCATCGATACCCAAGTGCGCGCCGGCGAGGCGGCGTTATCGGAAGTCGCTGGAAGTGCCGACAGCGAGGTGGTGATGGCTGCCATCATGGGGGCGGCCGGCTTGATGCCGACACTGGCTGCGGTACGCGCCGGCAAGCGCGTGCTGCTCGCCAACAAGGAAGCCCTGGTGATGTCCGGCGCGCTGTTCATGGAGGCCGTCGAACGTCATGGCGCGATATTGTTGCCCATCGATTCTGAACATAATGCCATTTATCAGTGTCTACCCACCGAGCATCGTGGTGGGTTAGCGCGCCAGGGCGTGACTCAGTTGTTGTTGACCGCGTCCGGGGGGCCCTTTCATGACTGGTCCCAGGCGCAATTGAAAGCCGTGACCCCGGAGCAGGCGTGTGCGCATCCCAATTGGTCGATGGGTCGCAAGATCTCGGTGGATAGCGCCACCCTGATGAACAAGGGGCTCGAGCTGATCGAGGCATGCTGGTTGTTCGATGCGCAGCCGGAACAGGTTCAAGTCGTGGTGCACCCGCAAAGCGTCGTTCACTCCATGGCCGCCTATAGTGACGGTTCGGTGATCGCGCAGTTGGGCAATCCCGATATGCGTACGCCGATCGCCTATGGGTTGGCTTGGCCCGAGCGCATCGATGCCGGCGTGGCGCCGCTGGATCTGTTTCAGGTGGCGCGGCTCGATTTCGAGGCGCCCGATGAAGCACGCTTCCCTTGTCTGCGTCTCGCTCGTGAGGCGATGGCGGTGGGCGGTACTGCCCCGGCCACGCTCAATGCCGCCAATGAAGTAGCGGTGGAAGCGTTTCTCGACGCACGGCTAGGGTTCGTGGATATTCCACGCCTGGTGGCGGCGGTCTGTGAGGCTTGTGAGGTACATTCGGCGCATGAGTTGAGCGCGGTGCTGGCTGCGGACGAGGCGGCGCGACGCGAGGCCGAACGGCAATTGACGCGGTTCACGTCATGATGTGCGGACTTGGCAAGCCGCAGGAAGGAGGGCGACCCCATGGGCGTGATTGAGAATCTGCTGGCAGTGATCGTGGTGCTGGGGTTGTTGATCACCTTTCACGAATACGGCCATTTCTGGGTTGCGCGACGTTGTGGTGTCAAGGTGCTGCGTTTCTCGGTGGGCTTCGGCAAGCCGCTATGGTCGCGTGTCGATCGCCATGGCACGGAGTTCGCCGTGGCGGCGATACCGCTGGGTGGCTACGTCAAGATGCTCGACGAGCGTGAGGGCCCGGTGGCGCCGGAGGAGCAAGCGCAGGCATTCAATCGCAAGAGTGTCTGGGCACGCATCGCCATCGTATCGGCTGGACCGCTGGCGAACTTTTTGCTTGCCTTCGTCGCCTATTGGGCGCTGTTCGTCTATGGCACGACCACGGTGGCGCCGGTGATTGGCGATATCGCTGCAGACTCGCCGGCCGCCCGGGGCGGCTTGCAGTCCGGGCAGGAGATCGTGGCCGTCGAGGGCGAACGTACGCCTTCCTGGGGGGAGGTCAATCTCAAGTTGGTGGCGGCCATTGGCGCCAATGGCGAGCTCGAGGTCACGACGCGTGAGTCTGAAACGGCCTCGCCGGAGCGTCATCGCGTACCGGTCAGTGACTGGCTGGTACGCCAGGATCCGCCGCGCCCCTTGGCCACGTTGGGGGTGACGCCGTGGCGTCCCGAGCTGCCCGCCGTGCTGGGAGAGGTGCTGAATGACGGGCGTGCCCAGCAGGCCGGGCTGCAAAGCGGTGACCGCATCGTCAGCGTCGACGGTGCCGGCGTCGAGGATTGGATGGCATTCGTCGAACGTGTGCGTGACAACCCCGGTAAGACGCTGGCGCTGCGAGTCGAGCGGGACGGTGAGCGACGCGACGTGATGTTGACGCCGGCCACGCGCGAGCAGGAAGACGGCACGGCGATGGGGTACATCGGCGTAGGGGTACAAACCACCGAGTGGCCTGAGCGTTACCGTCGCGAGATTCGTTATGGGCCGCTGGATGCCGTCGGTGAGGCGGTGAGCAAGACCGGCGAGATGAGCTTGCTCACACTGGATTCGATCCGCAAGATGCTGGTGGGGCTGATCTCGCCCTCCAATCTGTCGGGGCCGGTGACGATTGCACGCATCGCGGGTGATTCCGCGCGCAATGGCGTGGAAAGCTTCATCAGCTTCCTGGCTTATTTATCGATCAGCCTGGGGGTTCTCAATCTCTTGCCGATTCCCGTGCTCGACGGCGGTCACTTGGTTTATTACCTGATCGAAGCGGTGCGGGGGCGTCCGGTGCCCGAGGCGGTACAAGCCTTTGGGTTGCGCATCGGTGTCGCCTTGGTGGGCTCGTTGATGTTGATGGCGTTGTATTTCGACTTGATGCGTTTGTAGAGGCGTCGTTGCGGGGCAGCTCGCCAGCAGGCTTTAATGTGGGCCATCAATGGCATGTCGTAAGCGGCCATCGGCCGCAAGGATGAGCGACCCGGGTGAAACGGCGAGGCGGGGTACGACCTTGCCAGTCACCCAGGGAAATGTATAAGGTGCCTGTTCCATGAGCGGGCGGACTCGACAAAAGCGAATCGACTGCATGAAGATCAAGACCATCGGATTGGCGGTGCTGCTGCTGACCGCGACTCCCGCGGCACTGGCGGCCTCCTTCGAGATTTCAGATATTCGCGTGGAAGGGCTGCAGCGCGTATCGCCGGCATCGGTGTTCAATGCCTTTCCAGTCAGCGCACGTGACCAGGTCGATGACCGTGAATTGGCCGAGGCGTCGCAGGAGCTGTTCGATACGGGCCTGTTCGACGACATTGAACTGTCGCGTGACGGCGATGTATTGATTGTCAATGTGGTCGAGCGCCCCACCATCGCCAGCATCGAGCTCAACGGCAACTCCCAGGTGGCCGATGAGGATCTTCGAAAGGGGATGACCGAGGCCGGGCTCGATGAAGGCCAGGTGTTGCAGCGCTCGACGCTCGATGAGGTGCAGCGTGAGCTCGAGCGGCTTTATCAATCTCAAGGGCGTTATAGCGCCAATATCGAGACCAGCGTCGAGGAGCTCGACAACAACCGCGTCGAAGTCCATATCGACATCAACGAGGGCGCGGTCGCCAAGATTCACCAGATCAACTTCGTCGGCAACCAGGACTTCGACGATGACACCCTGCGTGACTTGTTCGCGTTGGAAGACAAGCCGGGTTGGTTCTTTGGCTGGTTTTCCGACGATGAATATTCTCGAGACAAGCTCTCGGGCGATCTTGAGACGCTACGCTCCTTCTACCTGGATCGCGGCTACGTCAACTTCGACATCAGTTCTTCCCAAGTGTCGATCAGCCCAGACAAGTCCGATATCTTCATCACCATCAACGTCGATGAAGGCAAGCGTTACAAGCTCGACGAAATTCGCTTTGCAGGCGATCTCAAGATCGACGAAAGCGAGGCGCGTAAGCTGGTGACCGCCGAACCCGGCGAATATTACTCACAAAGCGCAATGACCGAGTCCGCCGAGGCCTTGCGCAAGCGTCTTGGCGCCGAAGGATTCGCCTTCGCCGAGATCAACAGCGTGCCCGAGGTCGATGCCGACGGCGACACCGTGGCTGTGACTTTCCAGGTCGATCCGGGGCGGCGTGCCTATGTGCGACGCATCAATTTCGAGGGTAATACGACGACTCAGGACGAAGTGCTGCGTCGCGAGATGGTCCAGATGGAAGGCGCGCCGGCTTCCACCGATCAGATCAGTCAATCCCGCGAGCGCCTGCAGCGACTGGGTTTTTTCCGTTCGGTCGACGTCGAAACACGTCCCGTCTCCGATGAGTCCGACCAGCTCGATGTGACCTATAACGTCGAGGAGCAGCCGTCCGGCTCGGTCTCGGCCAGCTTGGGCTTTTCGCAAAGCGCCGGGGTCATCTATGGTGCGTCGCTGTCCCAGAGTAACTTCCTGGGTACCGGTAACCGCGTCAACGTCAATGCGCAGAAAGGTGATTACTTTACCAATCTCAACTTCGGGTATACCGACCCTTATTGGACGTTGGACGGCATTTCGCGCGGCTATAACCTCTATTATCGCGAAACCAACTATGAAGACTTCGATGACATCTCGACCTACTCCTCGGATGCCATTGGCGGCAGCATCAACTTCGGGTATCCGATCAACGATCTGTCACGCCTCAACTTCGGCGTCGGTATCGAGGACCTGTCACTCGATACCTATCGCGATACGCCCTTGGAAATTGTTCAGTACACGGAAGACGAGGGCGACGACTTCCTGAACTACAAGCTCACCGCCAGCTGGACGCGTAACAATCTCAATCGCGGCATCATGCCCACCGACGGCAGCTATCAGAAATTGTCGCTGGAGACCGCAGTGCCGGGGAGCGATACGCAGTACTACAAGACGCGTTACGAAGGTCAGAAGCTGTTTGAATTCCGTCCCGAATGGTCACTGAAATTCAGCACCAACGTTGGCTATGCAGACACCGTCGGAGACGACGCTTACCCGTTCTACGAAAACTTCTACGCGGGTGGCCTAGGCTCGGTACGCGGCTTTTCCAGCAATACGCTGGGGCCGAAGACCACGCCTGGTGGCGATGGCGACGACGATACCCTGGGAGGTAACGTGCTCGTCGAAGGTTCCGCCGAGTTGATCTACCCATTTCCGTGGGTCGAGGATCGCCGCTCGCTGCAGACCAGTGTGTTCTTCGATGCCGGCAATACCTACCTGACCGATTGCTACGATGTGCCGGAAGGTAGAAGTTCTAGCTGTAGCAGTGGCGTGGATATGGGAGACCTGCGCTATAGCGTCGGGCTAGGACTTTCCTGGTTGACCCCGGTGGGGCCGTTGACCTTCAGTGTCGCCAAGCCGATCAGCGACGAAGAAGACGACGATACTCAGGTCTTTCAGTTCTCGCTGGGTCAGACCTTCTAAAGCAGGCTGACGCAGCGTCATGCGCCAGGTGCGGCGACGTGACCGCCGCATCGAGTGACCATAACGAATCAAGGAGAGGGTGTGATGCGCAAATTGACGGGTGCCCTATGTCTTGGGGTGATGAGTGTGATGTCCATGCCTGCCATGGCGAACGAGGTTGGCGTGATCGACTGGCGTCAGGCGTTGTTGAATTCGGATGCCGCCCAGCGCTCCATGAACGAGCTCAAGAATCAGATCGGCGACAAGAAGCAGCGCGCCGAATCGCTCAGCCAGGAACTGCAGCAGTTGCAACAGAAGCTCCAGCAAGATGGCGCGGTGATGTCCGATGCTGAGCGCAACAGCGCTCAACAGGAGCTGCGTAGCAAGGGGTCCGAGTTCCAGCAGTTGCGCCAGCAGATTCAGAGCATGCAACAGGAGAAGGAACAGTCCTTCATGCAGTCGGCCAAGCCCAAACTCGATCGCGCCGTCGAGCAGGTCGTCGAGAAGCATGGCCTGGACCTCGTGGTGGATCGCGATGCGGTGGTATATTCGGAGGATGGCCTCGACGTTACCGAGGAAGTCACTCGCATCTTTAACTCGCTCAATTGAGCCCATGGGGCGCCGGTGGCGCCCCATGGTTAGCGGTTCCAAGCGCACATGAAGACCCTTACTCCTTGCGCCTTCACGCTCGGTGAACTGGCCGAACGTCTCAAGGCCCGCTTGGTCGGCGATAGCGATCATCGTGTCACTGGCCTGGCTACTTTGCTTGATGCGGGCCCGAACGACATTACGTTCCTGGCCAACAAGACCTATCTGAAGTACTTGCCCGAAACACGCGCGGCTGCCGTGCTGGTGCACCCCGCGTATGGCGCCGAGGTGCCTTGTGCACGGCTCGAACTCGACAATCCCTATCTCGGTTACGCCGAGCTATCGAGGCTGTTCGATCCGCTGGCCGGCCAGGCGCCGGAAGGCGTTCACCCCAGTGCGGTGGTCGCCGAAAGCGCACTTCTTGGGGCTCGCGTCTCGGTCGGCCCACAGTGTGTGATCGAAGACGGCGCTGTCATTGGTAATGGCTGCGTGATCGGCGCCGGTAGCATCGTCGGCGCCCACAGTGAAATCGGCGTCGACTCTCGCCTGCATGCTAATGTCACCGTCTATCACGGCGTGAGTGTCGGACGGCGTGCCATCTTGCACAGCGGTTGTGTGGTGGGTGCCGATGGTTTCGGTTTTGCGCATGATGGCCAGGGCTGGCACAAGATCGCGCAGTTGGGTGGTGTCATCGTAGGCGATGACGTCGAAATCGGTAGCTGCTCGAGCATCGACCGTGGCGCCTTGGGAGACACGTTGATTGGCGATGACGTCAAGATCGACAGCCAGGTGCAGATCGCGCATAACGTGCAGATCGACGATCATAGCGCCTTGGCAGGGTGCGTAGGAATCGCCGGCTCGACCCGCGTGGGACGCCACTGCATGCTGGGTGGCGGTGTGGGTCTCTCGGGGCATCTGACGATTTGCGATGGCGTTCAGGTCACCGGCATGAGTCTGGTCACCAACTCCATCTACGAGCCCGGGGTTTATTCCTCGGGAACGGGTGCCATGCCCAATGGCTTGTGGCGCAAGAATGCGGTGCGTTTCAAACAGCTCGACGATCTCGCCAAGCGTCTGGTGCGTCTGGAACGGGATGCCTCGGACGCCGCCCAAGGCTGATGGCTGCCAGCTAGGCGGGTCTGTATAATCCCTGCCCATCCAGATAGGCGGAGTACTCCGTCCTCGTGTGCCTGCCTTCACGGCAGGCACTTCGTTATTTCAGAGGTTGTATCGATGGTAATGGACATCAACGAGATCCGTGAGTATTTACCGCATCGTTATCCGTTCTTGCTGGTGGATCGCGTCATGGACATCACGGTCGGCGAGTCGATCGTCGCCAACAAGAATGTCAGCATCAACGAACCATTTTTCAATGGACATTTCCCGCATCATCCGATCATGCCCGGTGTGTTGATCATCGAGGCCATGGCGCAGGCATGCGGTATCCTCGGGTTCAAAACCGTCGACAAGATGCCCGCCGACGGTTATGTCTATTATCTTGTAGGAAGCGATAACGTGCGCTTCAAGCGTCCGGTGATGCCGGGCGACCAACTGCGATTGGAAGCCAACGTCATCATGAGCAAGCGCGGGATCTGGAAATTCGCCTGCCGTGCCACGGTCGATGGCGAGCTGGCCTGCGAAGCCGAGATCATCTGTGCCGAGAGGAAAGTCGCTTGATTCATCCCAACGCCATCGTCGACCCCAGTGCGCGTGTGTCCGATGACGTCGACATCGGCCCGTTCTGCGTGATCGGCCCCGACGTTGAAATCGGGGAAGGCACGGTGATCGGTCCGCACGTGGTGCTCAAGGGGCCCACGCGCCTGGGGAAACGCAATCGGATCTTCCAGTTCGCCTCCGTTGGCGAGGATTGTCAGGACAAGAAGTACGACGGAGAACCCACTCGTTTGGAGATGGGTGACGACAATGTCGTGCGCGAAGGGGTTACCCTGCATCGCGGGACAATGCAGGATAAAGAGGCAACCGTCATCGGCTCGCGCAATCTTTTCATGGCCTACGCACATGTCGGGCACGACTGCGTCATCGGCGATGATTGCATCCTTGCCAACCAGGCGACCTTGGCCGGACATGTCACCATCGGCGATCACGCTATCCTCGGGGGGCTCTCGGCGATCCATCAGTTTTGCCATATCGGTACGCATGCCATGTGCGGTGGCGGGTCGATCATCACCAAGGATGTCCCGGCCTACATCATCGTCAATGGCAATCCTGCGCAGGCGCATGGGCTCAACCTGGTGGGGCTCAAACGTCGCGGTTTCTCGCGCGAGGCCCTGCGCGCGCTGGGAGAAGCTTACCGCACCGTCTATCGCCAGGGATTGACCATGGAGCAAGCGCTGGAGCGTCTCGCGAACGATTTCGAAGGCCCGGAAGTCGCGACGTTCCTGGCGTCGCTGAAGAATTCCCAGCGCGGTATCACGCGCTGAACGAGGCACGTCATGCGTATCTACCTGGTCGCGGGAGAGCTATCGGGCGATATCCTCGGCGCCGGCTTGATGCAGGCGCTGAAGCGTCGCTATCCCGACGCCGAGTTTCGCGGTATCGGCGGTCCACGCATGCTCGCCGAAGGCTTGCACTCGCTGTACCCGCTGGAGACGCTATCGGTCATGGGGCTGGTCGAGGTGCTCAAGCACTTGCCTGGCCTGATCAAGGTTCGACGGCATTTGCGGCGTGATGCCCTGGCTTGGCAGCCGGACGCGATGATCGGTATCGATGCCCCCGACTTCAATCTGGGGCTCGAGCGCCAATTGCGTATTGTCGGCATCCCTACTGCGCATTACGTCAGCCCTTCGGTCTGGGCGTGGCGCCAGGGCCGAGTGAAGAGTATTGCCCAGTCGGTCGATGCCATGCTCACCTTCCTGCCCTTCGAGGCGGCTTTTTATGCGCGCCATGATGTGCCGGTGGCCTTCGTCGGCCATCCGCTGGCCGATGAACTGCCGTTGGTCAACGATCGTCAGGCGGCACGCGCGGCACTGGGGTTGTCGCCCACAGCGCCGTTGCTGGCGTTGTTGCCAGGCTCACGCAGTAACGAAATCCGCTTTTTGGGACCTACATTTCTGGAGAGCGTCGCCTGGTTGCGTGAGCGTATCCCCGACTTGCAGGTGATCGTGCCGGCGGCGTCTCCGGCACGTCGCGAAGAACTCGAGGTACTGCTGGCCGATCATCCGGCCCGTGAGAGCGTCGTTCTGTGCGATGGCGAGTCGCGTCAGGCGATGACCGCCGCCGATGCGGTGCTGCTCGCATCTGGGACCGCTGCGCTTGAAGCCATGCTCTGCCATCGTCCCATGGTGGTGGCTTACAAGATGGCGCCAACCACGCACTGGTTAGCCAAGCGCATGGTCAAGACCGACTGGATCTCGCTGCCCAATCTGATTGCCCAGGAGACCCTGGTGCCCGAGCTGGTACAGGACGCCGCCAGTAGTGAGGCGATCGGCGCGGCGTTGCTCGAATGGCTCGGTGACGACGCCAAGCGCCAGGCGATGGAGATGCGTTTTGCAGACTTGCACGCTACGCTCCAGCGTGGTGCCAGCGAGCGCGCTGCCGAGGCCATCGACGGCTTGATCACCCACGGTCGTTTGCCGCGACAGGAGGAGAACGCATGACGGAGCTGCCACCGTTGGTGATCGATTATCAGGGCGCGTGTCTGGCGGGCGTCGATGAAGTGGGGCGCGGTCCTTTGGTGGGCAGCGTAGTCGCGGCCGCGGTGATTCTCGATCCGGCGCGACCCATCGAGGGGCTGGCCGACTCCAAGACTCTCAGCGAAAAACGCCGCCTGGCATTGGCCGAGGCCATTCGCCAACACGCGACGGCCTTCGCGATAGGCGAAGCGTCGCCCGCCGAGATTGACACGCACAACATCCACCACGCGACGCATCTGGCCATGCGGCGTGCCATCGATGCCCTGCCGGTGGCGGCGGAATATCTGCTGGTGGACGGCAATCGGATGCCGGGGCATCATGTGCCAGGGCAGTGCGTGGTCAAGGGCGACCAACGCCATGCCGCCATCGGCGCTGCCTCGATTCTGGCCAAAGTGACGCGCGACGCTCAGATGCTCGCCCTGCACGAGCGCCATCCCGAGTATGGACTCGCGCGCCACAAGGGCTATCCTACCCGTGAGCACCGCGAGGCGCTCGAGCGCCTGGGGCCGCTCGATGAGCATCGCCGCTCGTTTGCGCCGGTCAAGCAGCTGCTGCCGGCGTAGCGCCACATCACGCTGTTACCCAATTCATTCAGGAAGGTGTCGCCCGGACGGCATCGTCCGTTGCGTCTCAAGAGCTCGTCATGACTACGCCTTTCGTTCATCTGCGTGTGCACAGTGAATATTCCCTGGTCGATGGCCTGGTGCGCTTGAAGCCGCTGATCGAGGCGACGGCCGAAAGCGGCATGCCGGCCGTGGCCGTGACCGACGATTCCAACCTGTTCGGCCTGGTCAAGGCCTACAAGGGCACGCAAGGCGCGGGCCTCAAGCCGATCATCGGCGCCGACCTGTGGATGGAGAATCCTCACGACGAGGCGCATCCTTACCGCTTGACGCTGTTGGCGATGGACAACGACGGTTATCGCCATCTCACTGAGTTGATATCTCAGGGCTGGAGCGAGGGGCAGCAGCGTGGTCAGGGGATCCTCAAGAAGGAGTGGATCTTCGAGCGCAGCGCGGGGTTGATCGCTTTGTCCGGTGCCCGTGAAGGAGAGATCGGGCGTCATCTTCTGACCGAACACGGCCAGGCGGCCCGCGAGCTGTGCGATGCCTGGAACGCCGCCTTCCCCGGGCGGTTTTATCTGGAAATCCAGCGCACCGGGCGCGAACATGATGAGGAATGCCTGCATCTGTCGGTGGCACTGGCGGCCGACACCCAGACACCGGTCGTGGCGACCAATGACGTCCGTTTCCTGACCCGCGAGGGGTTCTGGGCCCACGAAACGCGAGTGGCGATCGGCGAGGGCAAGGCGCTCGACGATCCACGACGCGAACGCCACTACAGTGAAGAGCAGTACCTGAAGAGCCCGCAAGAAATGGCCGAGCTGTTCGCCGATCTTCCCGAAGCGCTGGAGAACAGCGTGATGATCGCTGCGCGCTGCAACGTCGATGTACCGTTGGGTGAAATCTTCCTGCCCGAGTATTCGGTGCCGGATGGCATGAGCATGGAGAGCTTCTTCCGCAAGATCTCCCACGACGGCCTCACCGAGCGGCTCGAAAAGCTCTTTACCGGCGAGACGCCGATCTATCCCGGGCGCGACCTCAGTGAGTACGAGGGGGCCTATCGCGAGCGGCTCGACTTCGAGCTCAATATCATTCTCGAGATGGGCTTCCCCGGGTACTTTCTGATCGTCATGGACTTCATCCAGTGGGCCAAGGATAACGACATTCCGGTGGGGCCAGGGCGTGGCTCGGGAGCTGGCTCGTTGGTCGCCTACGCCCTCAAGATCACCGACCTGGACCCGCTCGAGTACGATCTACTGTTCGAACGTTTCCTCAACCCGGAACGCGTGTCGATGCCCGACTTCGACGTCGACTTCTGCATGGAGAAGCGCGACCGGGTCATCGAATACGTGGCCAGCCGTTATGGGCGAGACGCCGTCTCGCAGATCGTGACCTTCGGCACCATGGCCGCCAAGGCCGTGGTGCGCGACGTGGCCCGTGCCCAGGGCAAGCCGTATTCGATGGGCGACAAACTATCCAAGCTGATCCCTTTCGAGGTTGGCATGACGCTGACCAAGGCCATCGAGCAGGAGCCGTCGCTCAAGGAATATCTGGACAACGATGAGGAATCCCAGGAAATCTGGGACATGGCGCTCCAGCTCGAGGGGATCACGCGCGGCACCGGCAAGCACGCCGGCGGGGTGGTGATTGCGCCCACCAAGCTGACCGATTTCTCGCCACTGCTGTGTGAGGAAGACGGCAGCGGGCTGGTAGTGCAGTACGACAAGAATGACATAGAGGAAGCCGGGCTGGTCAAGTTCGACTTCCTGGGGTTGCGCACGCTGACGATCATCGACTGGGCGCTGGAGATGGTCGATACGGTGCGCGCCCGCGAAGGTCAGGGGCCGCTGGATATCGCGTCGATCCCGCTCGATGACGTGCCGACCTTCGATATGCTCAAGAAGGCCGAGACAACGGCGGTCTTCCAGCTCGAATCGCGTGGCATGAAGGAGCTGATCAAACGCCTGCAGCCGGACTCGCTGGAGGACATGATCGCCCTGGTGGCACTGTTCCGTCCGGGGCCGCTGCAATCCGGCATGGTCGACGACTTCATCAATCGCAAGCATGGTCGCGCCGAGGTCGCCTATCCACACCCGGATTACCAGCACGAGTTGCTCAAGCCGGTGCTTGGTCCCACCTATGGCATCATCCTCTATCAAGAGCAGGTGATGCAGATCGCCCAGGTGATAGCGGGTTACAGCCTGGGCCAGGCCGACATGCTGCGCCGCGCCATGGGCAAGAAGAAGCCCGAGGAAATGGCCAAGCAGCGTGCCGGTTTCATGGAAGGGTGCGCCGCCAACGGTGTCGACAAGGACCTGGCCGGCAACCTCTTCGACCTGGTGGAAAAATTTGCCGGTTACGGGTTCAACAAGTCGCATTCGGCAGCCTACGGCCTGGTCTCGTACCAGACGGCGTGGCTCAAGGCGCATTATCCTGCCCCCTTCATGGCAGCGGTGTTGTCCACCGAGATGGATAATCTCGACAAGGTCGTGCCGCTGATCGAGGAATGCCGCAAGCAGGGGCTGACGGTCACGCCGCCGGACGTCAACATCGGCAGCTACAAGTTCACCGTCGATGAGCAAAATCGCGTCGTATATGGTTTGGGCGCGATTCGCGGCGTCGGTGAAGGGCCCATCGGGGCGATCGTCGAGGCGCGCGAGGCTGACGGCGCTTTCGACGACCTGTTCGATTTTTGTCGCCGTGTCGACGCCAAGCGCCTCAACAAGCGTACGCTGGAGGCGTTGATCCGCTCCGGTGCGCTGGATAACCTGGGGCCGACCCGGGCGGTGTTGATGGCGTCGCTGGATGCCGCGCTCAAGGCGGCGTCGCAGAGCAATGCCAATGCCAGCGCGGGGATGATCGACATGTTCGGCGACGCCTTCGTCGAACCGGAAAGTGGCGATGTCTACGCCGACTATCACCATGCCCGCGACTGGTCAGATAAAGAGCGCCTGGCGGGAGAGAAAGATACCCTGGGCCTCTACCTGACCGGCCACCCCATCGACGAGTACGAAAGCGAGCTCAAGCGTTTCGTGTCGACACGCATCGTCGATCTGAAACCGCAGCGCGGCGAGTCGCAGCGTGTCGCGGGGCTGGTGGTGGCCATGCGCACCATGAAGTCCAAGCGCGGCGACACCATGGCCTTCATTACCCTGGATGACCGTACCGGACGTATCGAGGCCTCGCTGTTCGGCGAGATGTACGAGCAGATGCGTGGCAAACTCGGCGCCGATGACGTCCTGATCATCGAAGGTGAAGTGAGTACCGACGATTATTCGGGCGGGCTGCGCCTGCGTGGCAAGGAAGTGACGCCGATGGTCGATGCGCGTACGCGCTATGGCGAGGCCGTGGAACTCGCGGTGGACGGCACGCGTCTCAATGGACGTTTCGCGCGCAATTTGCAAGATAGCTTGACGCGGTGGCGGGATCCTCAGGGGCTGCCGGTACGCGTGCGCTACCGCAACCCCCAGGCCAGCGGCGTGCTGGAACTGGGTGAGCCCTGGCGCGTATCGCCCAGCGACGACTTACTTATCGCCCTGCGCGAAGTGGAGGGACAGGAGGCGGTTACGCTGCGTTATCGTGGGTGATTCCGTCATCGCTGGCCATGGTGCTGGCGCGCGGTGTCTTGCGTGATGCGTTCAGGGTGCGATAATGCCGGTTTACGGCCGGTTGGCGCCATGCCCTGTCCGTCACAGCGTCGCCTCGCGCGACATCGGACGTGCGGCCCCGGGCTGCCCAAGACCACAAAGTAGACGTTCTATGAATCCCAACTACCTGGACTTTGAACAGCCGATCGCCGAGCTGGAAGCCAAGATCGATGAACTACGTCTGGTCGGTAACGACAGCCGTATCAGCTTGAGCGACGAAATCGGCAAGCTTGAAGACAAGAATCACAAGCTCACCGAATCGATTTTTCGCGACCTCAGCGCCTGGCAGGTATCGCAGCTCTCGCGTCATCCTCAGCGTCCTTACATGCTGGATTACCTCGACAACTTGTTCGAGGATTTCGACGAGTTGCATGGCGATCGTCACTTTGCCGATGACGCCGCCATCGTGGGTGGCGTGGCGCGCCTCGATGATAAACCGGTGATGGTCATCGGTCATCAGAAGGGGCGTGATGTCAAAGAGAAAGTGCGGCGCAACTTCGGTATGCCGCGCCCGGAAGGCTATCGCAAGGCGTGCCGGCTGATGGAAATGGCCGAGCGCTTCCAGATGCCGGTCTTGACCTTCATCGATACTCCCGGCGCCTATCCGGGAATCGACGCCGAGGAGCGCGGCCAGAGCGAGGCCATAGCATACAATCTGGCGGTCATGTCGCGCCTCAAGACGCCGATCATCTCCACCGTCGTGGGCGAGGGTGGCTCCGGTGGCGCCCTGGCGATCGGTGTCTGCGATGAGCTGCAGATGCTGCAGTATTCGACCTATGCGGTCATTTCCCCGGAAGGCTGTGCCTCGATCCTGTGGAAGAGCGCCGAAAAGGCCTCCGAGGCGGCGCAAGCGATGGGTATTACCGCCGAGCGCCTCAAGGAGCTGGGCTTCGTCGATACCCTGATCAAGGAGCCGCTGGGGGGCGCGCACCGCAATCCGCAGAAGATGGCCGATGGCATCAAGGACGCCCTCGGCGCGAGCCTCGAGCGGCTGGAGGCCATGGAGACGGACGCCCTGTTGTCGCGTCGCTATGAGCGACTGATGAGTTATGGCGCGCCCCAATAACACATCGTCTTCCCCCGATGCCCTTGTCGACGACGCCCTGGCGATGACCTCGCCGGGGCGTTGCGTTTGGGTGGCGCTGTCAGGCGGCCTGGATTCCTCCTTGATGCTGACGTTGGCGGTGGCGGCGTGTCGTCGTCACCCACGGCCGCTCTATGCGGTGCACGTCAATCATCACCTGCAGCCGGCCGCCGAGGATTTCGAGCGTCATTGTCGAGCGCTTTGTTCACGCCTGGGCGTGCCGCTCTTCGTCGAGCGTGTCACGGTGGTACGTGGTGAGCACGGCCTCGAGGCTCATGCCCGTGAGGCGCGGCTTGCAGCGTATGCGCGCCGTGTCCCACCGGGCGACACCCTGCTGCTGGCACAGCATGCCGACGATCAGGCCGAAGGCCTGTTGCTGGCGGGACTGCGCGGAAGTGGTTTGCGCGGCATGGCGGGCATGCCGGAGAGGCGCGAGTGGCAGGAGCGTTACATGGTCCGGCCGTGGCTATCCGTGACGCGTGCAGCGCTGGAGCGTGAAGCCGCGACACGCGATTTAAGTTGGGTCGAGGATCCGTCCAACGCCGATGAGCGCTTCGATCGCAACTATCTGCGCCACACGGTCATGCCAGCGCTGGCGGCACGCTGGCCGGGCGCGGCGACATCGCTGGCGCGCACCGCCGAGCACCTAGGCGAGAGCGATGCGCTGCTGGAAGAACTGGCCGAAGACACCTTGCAGGCATTGGGAGACGATGCTGCCTGCTTGTCGGTGGCGGATCTCCTGGCGCTTTCCCGGCCCCGCCAGCGTCTGCTGGTACGCCATGCCTGTCGGCGACTCTCCCTGCCCACGCCACCGCGCGCGCGCCTCGAAAGCTTGCTCGATCAATTGCAGGCCCGCGACGATGCTCAGGTCCATATCGATTGGCCGGGCGCGCAAGCCAGGCGCTGGCGAGGGCATCTCTATCTGCTGGCACCGCTGGACGCACCACCGGTGGCGGATACCTTCCTGACCTGGGATGGCCGCGCGCCCCTGGTGACACCGCTGGGTCCGCTGGCGTGGCAACTGCTTCCCGATCCTCTGCGTGATGTCAGTCTCACGCTGCGTTTGCGTCGGGGTGGCGAGACGCTGCGTCTCCCAGGGCGCGGGCGGCGCGATCTCAAGCGCTTGCTGCAGGAGCGCCACGTTCCACCGTGGCAGCGCGAACGCCTGTGGCTGGCCTGGGAGGACGATACCCTGGTCGGGGTGCTGGGCATCGCCGCCGCCGAAGGCTGGCGGCTGCGGGCGATGCCTGATGATGCTGATGCGTCTAGGCATCGATAACCAGCGAAAAGCCGGCATTGCGTTGATAGCGCGCTTCCTGATCGAGGTCGGCCATCAACAGCGGTCGGTCGCTGGCCTGATCGAGATACACATATAGGGTCTCGCCATCGGCCTGGAGGCGGACATCGAGGACGGGCGCCTCGGGGCGCGAATGATTGAGGGCCACCGCTAGGCGCAGAAGTCGCGCTAGTCGTGCATAGGTCGATCGCGTGGCGGCAGGCAGGGCATCGAGTTCCTTGGCGGGAAACTTGCGTCGATGGGCGCGCACCAGAAAGGCCAGAGACTGTTGCTCGGGACGCGAAAAACCGGCCAGGTCGGAGTTTTCGAGCAGATAGGCGCCGTGGCGATGAAACTGACTGTGCGAGACCGCGAGGCCAACTTCGTGCAACTCGGCGGCCCAGGCCAGGAACTGACGCTGCTCCTGGCTCAACGGCCAGATGTCGGCGACGTGCTCGCAGAGTTGCACGGCAGTGGCGCGCACATTGTTTGCTTGACGCGTGTCGACGTCAAAACGCCGACGCAGCGTGAGTAGCGCCGAGGCTCGGGAATCCTCGGCGGTATTGCGGCCGAGAAGATCATACAGCACGCCTTCGCGCAGGGCGCCATCCGAGTAGCGCATGCGTTCGAGTTCGAAGGCCTCGAAGATGGCGCACAGAATCGCCACGCCCGCCGGAAATACCCGGGCTCGGTCGCTCTTGAGCCCTTCCATGACGACCTTGTCGAGCTTCTTGCACTTTAGTAGTCGGCTACGCAGGTTCTGTAGTCCCTGGCGCGTGATCATACCTTCCGGCGCGTCTCCGCTCGCGGCCTGCACGGCGGCGATGGCCTTGATGGTGCCACTGGAGCCGACCGGGTCCTGCCAGCCGAGCTCTTGATAGGGGCGCCGAATGTTGGCGAGCTCCGAACGCGCAGCGAGTTCGGCATCGCGAAAGCGCCGCTCGGTGATCGCGCCGTCGGCGAAGAAGCGTCGCGTATAGGCCACGCAGCCCATGTGCAAGCTTTCCAACGCCAGGGGCTCGAAACGCTCGCCGATAATGAGCTCGGTGGAGCCGCCGCCGATGTCGACGATGAGTCGGCGTCCGTGTACTTCCGCCAACGCATGTGCGGCGCCCAGATAGACAAGGCGCGCTTCCTCGCGGCCGGCGATGATCTCGATGGGATGGCCGATCAGCGCCTCGGCTCGGTCGATCAGCGTCTGACGGTTGTATGCCGCGCGCAAGGCGTTGGTGCCCACGATGCGCACGTCGCCAGCGTCGAGGCCACTCAGGTAGGGGGCGAAGCGCTCCAGGCAGGCAAGGGCTCGCTCTGAAGCGGCGTCATCGAGGTACTCTTCGGCGTCGAGCCCGGCTGCCAGCTGTACCTTCTCGCCGAGCTTGGCGACGACCTGGAGCTGACCGGCGTAATGATTGGCGACCAGCAGGTGGAAGCTGTTCGAGCCGAGGTCGATGGCGGCAAGACGCCTTGGCGCCGGATGGCGGCTGCTCATGCGAGGATCCTTTTCACAGAAGTATGGCAAGGTTGCGGGGGCGCCCGAGGCTTGTCAATTGTCGCCATGCGGCGTCCAATGGGGAATGATGAATTGGCCTAATGTCCAGGAGACGGCGCATGTCCGAACAGTTATTCGAGGTGACGGACGACACCTTCGAGGCCCGCGTTCTGGAAGCAGCTACACCCACCCTGGTGGCTTTCGTGGCGTCCTGGTGTGGCCCTTGCGTCGAATTGCGCCCGCGCCTGTCCGCCCTGGCCGGCGCGCGTGCGACGACGTTGCAGGTCGCGCTGTGCGATGTCGACTTCAATACGGCCATGGCCCAAAAGTACGGTGTGCGCGGCATGCCGACCCTGGCGCTTTTTACCGATGCGGGGTTGGATACCACGCGCGTGGGGGCGCTGTCCGCTGCGCAACTCGAGACATGGCTCGATCACCAGCTCGCGAATTGAGGCCGTGTCATGGAGATGGCCAATTCCCGATAAGACGCGTCGTTGCGCCTCGGCATCACGCATGAGCAAAGTGGGCTTGCGTTTGGCTGGCGCCTTGACTACCATCGAGACGTTCGCCTGTTCCGAATGCTTCCTGACCGTTAACGCGGCATAGCCGTCGCGGTCCTCCAAGTCGTCAGATCGCCCCAAGTATTCTTGTCTCGCCAAGCCTCCCGATGAGGAGCTAGGCATGGCGCCAGGCGACGCGAACCGAATCTCTCAATACCGTTTTTCGCCAATCCCTCGCGCGGCGATGCCTTGAAGCATGAATGCGGCGAGTGGAACGGATGTCCTGGGGCCCTCTGAACGCACCGCGCGGCGCACAACCGCCTCCTGTCTTTTGTCCGGCAATCCCATTGCCTCGCCGACACGAGCAATCTCTGACGAAACCGATGAATCTTACCGAACTCAAGCAAAAAACCGTTCCCGAACTGCTGGATATTGCCCGGGAAATGGGCATCGACAATCTGGCACGTTCGCGTAAACAAGACATCATCTTCGCCATTCTCAAGAAGCATGCGAAAAGTGGTGAAGACATTTATGGCGATGGTGTGCTGGAAATCCTGCAGGATGGCTTCGGCTTTCTTCGCAGTGCTGACAGCTCCTATCTGGCCGGCCCCGATGACATTTATGTCTCGCCGTCGCAGATCCGTCGCTTCAACCTGCGCAAGGGCGATAGTATCGCCGGCAAGATTCGACCGCCGAAGGAAGGGGAGCGTTATTTCGCGCTGCTCAAGGTCAGCCAGATCAACTTCGACCGGCCCGAAAACGCCAAGCACAAGATCCTGTTCGAGAACCTGACGCCGCTGTTCCCGCAGGAACGCATGGTGATGGAGGTCGGTAATGGCTCGACGGAGGACCTGACCTCGCGGGTAATCGATCTTACGTCGCCCATCGGCAAGGGCCAGCGTGGTTTGCTCGTGTCCCCGCCCAAGGCGGGCAAGACGCTGATGCTGCAGAACATCGCGACGTCGATCACGCGCAACAATCCCGAATGCCATCTGATCGTGCTGCTGATCGATGAACGTCCCGAAGAGGTCACCGAGATGGCGCGCACCGTGCGTGGTGAGGTGGTGGCCTCGACCTTCGATGAACCTCCCGCTAGGCACGTCCAGGTGGCGGAGATGGTCATCGAAAAGGCCAAGCGATTGGTCGAGCACAAGCGCGACGTGGTGGTACTGCTTGATTCCATTACACGCCTGGCCCGGGCCTACAACACCGTGGTTCCGTCTTCCGGCAAGGTGTTGACCGGTGGTGTCGATGCCCATGCCCTGGAGAAGCCCAAACGCTTTTTCGGTGCGGCACGCAACATCGAAGAGGGCGGCAGTCTGACGATTATCGCCACCGCGCTGGTCGACACTGGCTCGAAGATGGATGAAGTGATCTTCGAGGAGTTCAAGGGTACGGGTAACATGGAAGCCCATCTGGACCGCAAGCTGGCCGAGAAGCGCGTCTATCCGGCACTCAACATTCGACGTTCCGGTACCCGGCGCGAGGACCTCATTGCCTCCGAGGAAGAAATGCAGCGCATGTGGATCTTGCGCAAGTTACTCAATCCCATGGAAGACGTGGCCGCGACCGAGTTCCTGATCGATCGCTTGAAGGATACGAAGACGAATATCGAGTTCTTCGAGGCCATGAAAAAACGTTGATTCTGGCCTGCCTCGGCTGACGCGTGCAAGATAGCGCCGGACTGAAGGCCGATGGGCGGTCAATGAAAGGGCGGCATGTTATGCTGCCCTTTTCGCGTTCTGGCACGGAAAACCACATGAAATATCGGGACTTGCGCGATTTCATCGCGGCGCTGGAGGAACGTGGCGAGCTCCAGCGAATCACGGCGGAGGTCGATCCTTACCTGGAGGTCACCGAGATCTGTGATCGCACGCTGCGCGCGGGCGGACCGGCGTTGCTGTTCGAGAACGTTAAGGGACATGCCATGCCGTTGCTGGGCAACCTGTTCGGGACGCCTGAACGTGTTGCGCTGGGCATGGGACAGGACTCGATAGCCGCGCTGCGCGAGGTCGGCGAACTGCTGGCGTTTCTCAAGGAGCCTGAGCCGCCCAAAGGCTTCCGCGATGCCTGGGAAAAGCTGCCGATCTTCAAGCAGGTGATGAGCATGGGGCCCAAGACGTTGCGTAAGGCGCCATGCCAGGAAGTGATCCGCGAAGGCGATGATGTCGATCTCGACCAACTGCCGATCCAGCATTGCTGGCCGGGCGATGTGGCGCCGCTGGTGACCTGGTCGCTGGTGGTGACCAAGGGGCCCCATAAGGAGCGCCAGAATCTGGGCATCTACCGCCAGCAGAAACTGGGCAAGAACCGCCTGATCATGCGCTGGCTCTCGCATCGCGGCGGAGCGCTGGATTTTCAGGAATGGCAGCAAGCCCACCCGGGCGAACCGTTCCCGGTGGCGGTAGCGCTGGGCGCCGATCCGGCGACCATTCTCGGTGCGGTGACGCCGGTGCCGGACAGTCTTTCCGAATACGCCTTCGCCGGCTTGCTACGCGGCTCGCGCACCGAGCTGGTCAAGTGCGGCCATGCCGATCTAGAAGTGCCTGCGTCCAGCGAAATCGTTCTCGAGGGTTACCTCTACCCCGACGATACGGCGCCGGAAGGCCCTTATGGCGATCATACCGGCTACTACAACGAGGTCGAGACGTTCCCGGTCTTCACCGTCGAGCGCATCACGCATCGCCGCGACCCGATCTATCATTCCACCTATACGGGGCGGCCGCCGGACGAACCCGCCGTCCTTGGCCTGGCACTCAACGAAGTGTTCGTGCCGATCCTGCGCAAGCAATTTCCTGAGATCGTCGATTTCTACCTGCCACCGGAGGGCTGTTCCTACCGCATGGCGGTGGTGACCATGAAAAAGCAGTACCCGGGCCACGCCAAGCGCGTGATGATGGGCGTCTGGAGCTTCTTGCGCCAGTTCATGTACACCAAGTTCGTGATCGTGCTCGATAATGATGTCGACGCGCGCAACTGGGAAGACGTGATCTGGGCCATCACCACGCGCATGGATCCGGCGCGCGATACGGTCATGGTCGAGAACACGCCGATCGACTATCTCGACTTCGCCTCGCCGGTACCAGGCCTGGGCTCGAAGATGGGATTCGATGCCACTACCAAATGGGCAGGCGAAACCGACCGCGAGTGGGGCACGCCCATCGTCATGGACGATGCCGTCAAGCAGCGTGTCGACGCGCGCTGGGAGGAATACGGCATCACGACGCCGCCACCGGCACCCCGCCATTCGCCTCAGAGCGACGAACGAGGACACGATGACGCCTAAGACGCTGAGCTGCCATGTCGAGTCGGTCGAGGACCTGACGACCGACGTATTTCGCGTCCATCTGACGGGGCGCCGCGAGGCGATCGCGCATGCCCCTGGCCAGTATCTGGAACTCAAGCTGGACGACGATACCTGGGTGCCGTTCTCCATCGCCAACGCCCATGTCGACGACGGCATCATCGAGTTGCACGTCCAGCATTGGCCGGAACGCAGCAACTCGGCACGCTTGCGCGAAATCTTAGTGCATGCCGCCCAGTTGACGGTGCGTCTGCCCAATGGCGGCTGCGTACTGGATACGCACAGCCGGCGGCCGCTGACCCTGATTGCGGCAGGCACCGGTTTCGCTCAGATGAAGGCCATCGTCGAGGCTGCGCTGGCCAACGAGCATCCGGGCCCGATTCGGTTGTGGTGGGCGGTCAAGCATCCACGGGATCTGTATCTGGAAAGCCTGGCGCTGCAATGGGCCGCCGAGCATACGCATGTCGAGATGCACACCGTCAGCGAGGAGAGCGACCCCGGATTGAGCACGCCAACGGGCGTGACACGCCACGTCGGGCGTATCGATGCGATCCTTGCCGACGCGCTGGGGGACGTGTCCGGTGACGATGTCTATCTCTCCGGCTCTCCGGGCATGGTCTATGCGTGTGTCGATACGCTGGCGCCATTGGGGCTTGATCCTGAACGAGTCTTCTCGGATGTCTTTGCCTATGCTCCGCGTGTGCCGCTGATTCCACTGCCGGACGATACGCCCGAGCGCGTGCCGCTATCGCCCGGGGAGCGCCACGCGGAGGACGACGCATGAGCCAATCACCGATTCTCGTCACGGGTGGCGCCCAGCGCCTGGGGCGCCATTGTGTGGAGCGCCTGCTCGACGATGGCCAGCCGGTGATCATGAGCTACCGTCGAGAACGTGAGTCTCTGGAGGGATTGCGTCGGCGTGGGGTGGTGACCCTGCCGGCGGACTTTTCCAGCGAGGCGGGCATTCACGACTTCCTCGCACGCCTCAAGGCACAGACCTCGTCGCTGCGTGCCATCGTCCATAATGCCAGCGACTGGGCGCCGGACAGCCTAGACGACGATGCCGGCGCCAATTTCGAACGCCTGTTTCGCGTGCACATGCAGGCCCCGTACCTGATCAACCTGCATGCCCGCGAGCTGCTGGATGCCTGCCAGGAACCGCAGCGCGACATCATCCACATGACCGATTACGTCAGCCAGAAGGGCTCGCGCAAGCACGCCGCCTATGCGGCGACCAAGGCGGGGCTGGAAAATCTGACCCTGTCGTTTGCCGCGATGTACGCGCCGAGTATTCAGGTCAACGCCATCGCGCCGGCCTTGATCATGCTGGGCGACGGTGACGACGAAGCCTATGCCGAGAAGGCCAAGGCTAAGTCGTTGATGGCCAAGGTGCCGGGGCCGGGAGTCATTTATCAGACGCTGCGTTATCTGCTCGACAACGATTTCGTGACCGGTGCGATACTGCCTGTCGACGGCGGCCGTCACTTGCGATGAGCGATAGCCCTGCCGCGGGCTTGTCAAGTGGCGACAGCCGTGTAGGATGAGGGCATGTTCAGGAGTCAACCCATGTCGATAGCATCAGCCACCGCAAGCATGCATTCCCTGCCGATTCAGGCAGCGGAAAGTGCCGTGCGCGCGTTCTTTGGCTTTAGCTATTGGTATTGGTTTAGCCCCGGCGTGCCCGGCGGTAGGGTCTCATGACCTGATACGCCGTGAGGCACGCCCCACCCCGGGTTGCCTCCAGCGTCTTCGAACCCCCGGTCGGCAACCCGATCGGGGGTTTTTGCGTTTAATCCATCCCTTTTTGACGAATGGCATAGGAGCGAAACATGTTCGAGATCGGCGGCGCATGGCAGAGCACGCAGGCACTATATTATTGGCGATTTAGCGACGTCCGGTCGGCTCTAGCGGCCACCTCCGACCGTGAAACGCTGGGTGGTATCCACCGAACACGAAGTTCCGCTGTCTGCCCGTGACGGACAGCCCAGACAAGAGACTCGACATGAACGCACCCTTGACGATGCCCCAACACTCCGAGGTTGCTACGGCACCCTCTCATCAGCCCTTGCCCACACCGGGTGAACTCAAGCAGCGCCTGCCTCTGGAAAGTGATCTTGAGGCGCAGATCGAACGCCAGCGTGGCGAGATCCAGGCCATTCTCGATGGCCGCGATAATCGCCTGCTGGTCGTGGTGGGGCCCTGCTCGATTCACGACCCGCGCGCGGCGCTGGCATACGCCGAAAAGCTCAGTGAGCTCGCCGCGCGCCTCGACGACCGTCTGCTGATGGTCATGCGCGTCTATGTCGAGAAACCGCGTACCACCGTGGGTTGGAAGGGGTTCGCCTATGATCCGCATCTGGATGGCAGTGACGACATGGCGCAGGGCCTGGAGGTTTCGCGGCGCTTGATGCGTGACATCGCTGCCCTGGGCATGCCCGTGGCCACCGAATTGCTGCAGCCGATGGCCGCGCCATACCTGGAGGACCTGCTCAGTTGGGTGGCCATCGGGGCGCGTACTACCGAGTCGCAGATCCATCGTGAACTCGCCAGTGGCCTGCGCGCCCCAGTAGGCTTCAAGAACGGTACTGATGGCAGCGTCGATGTCGCCATTGCTGCGATGCAGTCCGCTGCGCACCCGCACCGTCATTTCGCCCTCGACGATACCGGGCGCCCGGCGATGCGCGAGGCAGAGGGCAACCCGCATACCCACATCGTGCTGCGGGGCGGACATGGCAAGCCTAACTACGATGCGGACTCGGTGCATGCCTGTCGCCGCGAGCTACACAACGCCGGCATCGCGCCGCGCCTGATGATCGACTGCAGCCATGCCAATTCACGCAAGGACCATCGCCGCCAGACCGAGGTCATGTTCGATGTGCTCGAACAACGTCTGGCTGGCAATCGCGATGTGATCGGCGTGATGCTGGAAAGCCACCTGCACGAAGGCAAACAGCCGTTGCAGCCGGGGGCCATGCGTTATGGCGTCTCCATCACCGATGCCTGCCTGGGTTGGGAAGGTACCGAGCACCTGCTGACATTGGCCGCCGAGCGATTGCGTGACTCACGAGCCTGAAGGACTTCATCCTTCTGTCATATCGTCTCTCTAAGGTAAGGCACATATAACTTGTGCCCGACGATCCTGTCGGTCGATCGCCGTGAGGAGAGACCATGAGCAAGGAAATCGAGAATCACAGCAACCTGAATCCTAGCAATAACGAGCCGTTTTCATCGGTGATGGCACGCCATGTGTCGCGACGCGACATCATGCGCGGCGGCCTGAGCCTGGCCGCCTTGGGTATGTTGGGTGGCTTCGGCGGTCTCAATATGGCCAGGGCGCAGGAAAGCGGTGCCCAGAAGACGCCGCTGGCGCTGGCATTCGAATCGCTGCGTGGCTCGCGCACTGATGCCGTGGTAGTGCCCGAGGGCTATACCGCCCAGGTGTTGATTCCCTGGGGCACGCCGCTGGATGAGCAAGGGCCGACTTGGCATCACGAGCAGGAGATGACCGCCGAGACACAGGCCCGCAGCGTGGGGATGCATCACGACGGCATGCATGCCTTCCCGCTGGGCAAGGATAATGCCTCGCGAGACTTCCTGCTGGCCCTCAACAACGAGTACATCGACCAGAAGGCGCTCTGGGCGCCGCGCGGTGGGCCGACGAATGCCGATGCAGGCCAGCGTCCCGCCGACGAGGTGCGCACCGAGATCAACGCCCATGGCGTCACCATCGTGCGGGTTCGCAAGCAGGAAGATGGCCACTGGGTACATGTGCTCGGCGACGCCCACAATCGCCGCTTCACCAGCGCTACGCCGATAGACTTGGCAGGTCCCGTGGCCGGCAGCGACTACGTCAGAACCCGTTATTCCGCGGAGGGCACGCGCACGCGAGGCACCAACAACAATTGTGCCAATGGCTTCACGCCATGGGGCACCTACCTGACCTGCGAGGAAAACTGGCCTGAGGTCTTCGTCAACCGAGGCGAGTTGAATATCGATGATGCGCGCCTGGGGCTGCCCACCGAACGCGGCCGCTATGGCTGGGAGACCGCCGCCGGCACCGATGGTGAGCGCGAGGACGAGTTCGCGCGTTTCGACGTCACGCCGCAGGGTGAGGAGCCTCGCGACGACTATCGTAACGAGACGCGCACCTTTGGTTATGTCGTGGAGATCGACCCCTACGATGGCCAATCCCGGGCGGTGAAGCGCACCGCGTTGGGGCGCTTTCGCCACGAGGGCTGCTGGCCCGGCAAACTAACGGCGGGAGAGCCGGTAGTCTTCTACTCCGGGCACGACTCGCGCAATGAATACATCTACAAGTTCGTCTCCGATGCCAAATGGGATCCGACGGATGCCAATCGTCCCGGTGAGGGTTACGATCGCTTGGCCTTGGGCGCCAAATATATGGACCAAGGCACGCTCTACGTCGCGCGATTCAACGCCGATGGCAGTGGTGAGTGGCTGCCCCTCGAGCCGGATGCGCGCGTGGCGGACGGGCGCACGCTGGCGCAGGCCCTATCGCTGGCGGAGGACGATCGGGCAGGCGTCATCGTGCATACCTGCGACGCCGCCGATCTGCTCGGTGCTACGCCGATGGACCGTCCCGAATGGGGGACCGTCGACCCTGTGTCCGGTGAGGTCTACATGACGTTGACCAACAACGCCGACCGTACAGCGGAGAATACTCAGCCGACCTACACCCACGGCGGCGATATCGATGCTGCGGGTGCTGGCTATGCCACGGCTCCCACCAATGCCGCCAATCCACGGGCCGATAACGAAAGTGGTCAGATTCTGCGTTGGCGGGAGCGAGGCGATGATGTCACGCGTTTCGACTGGGAGGTGTTCGTGTTCGGTGCCGCCGCGGACGACACGACCAACCTCTCAGGGCTGACCGAACATAACCAGTTCGCCAGCCCCGATGGACTGTGGTATGACGCGCGGGGCGATGGCCAGGGCATCCTCTGGATCGAGACCGATAATGGCTACGATGGCGTCGCCGAGCAGACCAACGACCAAGTGCTGGCGGTGGTGCCGAATGCCTTATCACACGATAGTGGCCAAGCCTCGGTGGTGGATGCCGGCAATCAGCAGCATCTCAAGCGGTTCGCGGTCGGCCCCAATGGCTGCGAAGTAACGGGGATCTTCGCTACGCCCGACAAGACAGCGTTATTTATCAATATCCAGCACCCCGGCAATTGGCCGGCGAACCCCGATGCCGCGACGCAGGATGCCACGCGCGCTGCCGCTGACAACGTGCGTCCACGAGCGGCCACGGTCGTGATCCAGAAAGACGATGGTGGCCAGGTCGGAGTATAACTGAAAGCGATACAAGCGCCGCTACGCGTCGAGAAATTAAAAGGAGAACCGCCTCCGCCGCTTATTGCGACGGAGGCGGTTTGTTTTAGGCTGCCTTCGAGCTTCGAGCTTCGAGCTTCGAGCTTCGAGGTCAGGGCTTGGCGGCGTAGGCGTAGAGCAGGGTTTCCTGGGTGCTGACAGGTTCGGCATCGCCGGCGTCGAGGAGGCGATAACGACCATCGGTTTGTAGCTCCCAGCTCTGGCAGTTGTCCACCAAGTAGGTAGCCAGGTCCTTGCGCACGCTTTGGGCGAGCTTCTTGTCGAGCAGTGGGAAGCAGGTCTCCACGCGGCGAAACATGTTGCGCTCCATGAAGTCCGCGCTGGAGCACCAGGTTTCGGGCTTGCCGCCATTGTGGAAGTGGAAAACGCGGGTGTGCTCCAGGAAGCGACCGATGATCGAGCGCACCCGGATATTGTCGGAGATTCCTTCGATCCCGGGGCGCAGGCAGCACATGCCGCGAACGATCAGGTCGCACTGCACGCCGGCGCGCGAAGCGCGATACAACGCGCGGATCAGCTGCGGCTCGGTCAACGAATTGCACTTGATGATCAGCTGTGCCTTGTGACCCTTTTCCGCGTAGCGCGCTTCGCGATCAATCATCGACACCAGGCGGTCGTGCAGCACGAACGGCGCGTGCAGGAGCGTATCGATCTGACGCGGTTTGCCCATTCCCGAGAGCTGCTGAAAGACTTTGTGAACATCTTCGCACAGCGTCTCGTTGGCAGTGAGCAGACTGTAGTCGGTGTACAACTTGGCGGTCTTGGAGTGATAGTTGCCGGTGCCTAGATGCGCGTAGTAGCGCAGCGCACCGCGTTCACGGCGGACCACGTGGAGCATCTTGGCATGGGTCTTGTAGGCCATGACGCCGTAGATGACGATGGCGCCGGCTTCCTGAAGACGCGATGCCAGCGCGAGGTTGTCGGCCTCGTCGAAACGCGCCCGCAGCTCGATGACCACGGTGACTTCCTTACCGTTGCGTGCGGCATCGACCAGGGCGCTAACGATGGGCGAATCGGCGCCGGTTCGGTACAGGGTTTGCTTGATCGCCAGCACGTCCGGATCGCTGGCGGCCTCCTGGAGCCAGTCCTCGATCAGTGCAAACGACTGGAAGGGATGGTGCAGCAGAATGTCGTTCTGGGCGATCTGCGAGAACAGGCTGACGTCGCTCTTGACCTGACGCGGTAAACCGGGCGTGAAGGTGCGATACAAAAGATCGGGGCGGTCGACGTCGCTGAGTACCGACATCAGCCGGGTAAGGTTGACCGGGCCGGATACGCGGTACAGATCCGCCGCCTCGAGTTCGAACTGGGTGAGCAGGAAGTGCGTCAACCGGTCGGGGCAATTATCGGCCACCTCGAGGCGTACGCCGCTGCCATAGCGTCGTGCCAGCAGTTCCCCGCGCAAGGCCGAGGCCAGGTCCGAAACGTCTTCGGGGTCAACGGCCAGATCGGCGTTGCGCGTCAGGCGGAATTGGTAGCAACCGCGCACCTGCATGCCGGGAAACACCTCCTGAGCATGGGCGTGGATCATCGACGACAGGAAGACATATTCGGTATAGCCAGCCTCGCTCAGCTCGCGTGGCAGGCGCATCAAGCGTGGCAGCGAGCGTGGTGCGGGCAGGATGGCAAGTCCCCCTTCACGACCGAAGGCATCGGTGCCTTCGAGTTCGACGATGAAGTTCAAGCTCTTGTTAACCAGGCGCGGAAAGGGATGCGAAGGGTCGAGGCCGATGGGGCTGATCACCGGCATGATCTCCTCGGCAAAATACTCGCGTACCCAATCGGCCTGGGCCTCGGTCCACTGCGTACGGCGCCGGAAGCGTAGGCCCTGTTCCTCGAGCGCGGGAATCAACGTCTCGTTGAGGATGTGGTATTGCCGCTCGACCTGCTCGTGGGCGATGCGCGATATCTCGGTCAGCACCTGGCGTGGCGGCATGCCATCGGCGCCGCTTTCCTCGCGGGCCAGGGCGATCTGATGCTTGAGTCCGGCCACGCGAATCTCGAAGAACTCGTCCAGATTGGAAGAGAAGATCAGCAGGAACATCAGCCGGTTGAGCAGCGGATGCGAAGGGTCCAGGGACTGCTCGAGTACACGGATATTGAACTGCAGGTGCGAGAGCTCACGGTTGAAGTACAGTACTGGATCGTCGAGATCGGCCCCGGGGGATGGCGCGGGCTTGGCGTGAATGCCCGTGCGCGTGCGGTTGACGCGAAGCGGGGGTGTTTCACCGCCCTCCTGAGAGGTGACGTTGTCGCTACCGAGGGGAACATCGGAAGAGCGCGTACCGTCCATCATGAGCTCCCTGTCGTCGGGGGTGACCAACTATTGGGGCGACAGTATGACGCTCCTATGTGACAGATATATGACAGTGGCGGCGGGCTAGAAGAGCGGTCCACCTATCGGGATATCAGCTTTCGCTATGTGACTCGTCATCAGTGTTGTGCCGGCGACGCGGAACCAGGCGGCCGAAGAGAATGCCGATCTCGAACAGCAGCCACATGGGGACGGCGAGCAGGCTCTGGGAGACCACATCCGGGGGTGTCATCAGCATGCCGACCACGAAGCAGCCGACGAGCACGTAGGGGCGTTTCTTGCCGAGACTCTCGACACTGGTCGCGCCGGTCCAGATCAGCAGGAAAGTGGCGATGGGAATCTCGAAGGCCGCACCGAAGGCGAAGAACAGCTTGAGCACGAAATTGAGATACTGATTGATATCGGTCATGACCGTGACGTTCTCCGGCCCGGTGTGGACAAAGAAGTCGAACAACAGGGGGAAGACCGCGAAATAGGCGAAGGCCACGCCGCCGTAGAACAACAGGATGCTCGAGGCGAGCAGGGGAAATGCCAAGGTCTTCTCGTGCCGGTAGAGGCCCGGCGCGATGAATGCCCAGGCCTGGTAGAGCACGAAGGGAACGGCGATGAACAAGGCCGTGAACAGCGTCAGCTTGAAAGGCGCCAGGAACGGTGAGGCCACCTCGGTGGCGATCATCTGCGCGCCTTCTGGCAAGAGTGCCATCAGCGGGTCGGCAACGAAGCTGTAGATGTCATTGGAGAAGGCGTAAAGCGCCGCGAAGATGGCGACGATCACGGCTACCGCCTTGACTAGCCGCGAGCGCAGCTCGATCAGGTGTTCGACCAGGGGTGTCTGGGCGTGCTCCTCCGGCTCGCGAGACGATGTATCGCTCATGGGGTGTTGGAATCCTTGGCGGACGAGGCATCGGGTGTTTCACGGGAGGTGGCAGGACGTGCCGCCGAGGCGTCATCATCCGGTCCAGGTGCCGCCGGGTCCCGGCGTGATCTGGCGTGATGCGTATCGGTGTCGTCGGCGTGGCGTTCGACCCCGTCGCGGACCTTGTGCAGACCGGCATCGAGCTTGCGTTGTTGCTCGTTGAGCTTCTGGCGCAGATCCTCGGCTTCCAGCTGTGCGTTGATTTCACGCTGCATGCCGGACACTGTGCGCTTGATCTTGCCGATCCATAGGCCCACGGTGCGCGCCGCCGTGGGCAGACGCTCGGGCCCTAGCACCAACAGGGCCACGACACCGATGATCATCAGTTCGAGAAAGCCCATATCGAACATGGCGGTTACTTCCGCTCGGAGGTTTCGTCGGCCTTGGACGATGGAGAGGCTTTCGATTGGGTGTCGAGCGTCTCGTCGTTTGCCTCATGCTCGACACGCTGCTGCGTCGTGTCCTCGTCGTCTTGCGCTTTTTGCTGTTCCTCTTCGCCGACGGCGCTCTTGAAGCCTTTAACGGCGCCTCCCAGGTCGCTGCCGAGGTTGCGGAGCTTCTTGGTACCGAAGATCAGGATGACGATGCCGAGAACGATCAGCAGTTGCCAGATACTGATTCCACCTAACATGGGAGCTCTCCTTCATGCTCGGATGTGGCCGAGCCGATTAGCGTGATTGTCGTGCCGCCTTCTCGTCCAGGCCGGAGACGCCGAAGCGACGGGCCAGCTCGTCCAGAACGGCTTGGTGATCGATGTCCAGATGCGACAGCATCACCAGGCTATGAAACCACAGGTCGGCGGTTTCGGCGACCAATGCCTGACGCGTTTTATCGTCGCCGTGTTCGGCATCCTTGGCGGCAAGCAGGGTTTCGGTAGCCTCCTCACCAACTTTCTCCAGGATCTTGTTGAGGCCCTGGGCATGGAGCTTGGCAACGTATGAGCTGTCGGGGGCGGCATGGCGGCGTGCGGCCAGGACGTCCGATAGCTGGGAAAGCGTATCACTCATGATGTGACGGTTCCGAGACAAAGAGGATGATGGGTAGATGATAGCAGCAACATTGCGCGCTGAGAGGGGATGTTAACGCCAGGCAATCAATAGCAGGCCGAGCGCGGCGGCGGTGAGCACTGGCCAGGGCTGATTATGCGCCCATTCCCAGAGAGGCTGCCAAGCTAAAGCGATGGCAACCAACAGCGTTCCAAAGCGTAGCCGTCGCGCCCGCGTTCCGGCACCGCGCAAGCGCCGCCGCAAGGCATTGAGCGCCTCGGTTTGCTGGCGCTGCTGGCGGTGGCTGTCTTCATTGCGGGTGAGGGCCTGGTGGGCTAGCACGGGCAGCTCGGGCAACTGTCGCGAGAGTTCGGGCGCGTGCTTGGTCAAGGCGTCCCAGAAGCCGCGTGGCCCGGCGCGCTCTTTCATCCACTGTTCCAGGTAAGGCTTGGCGGTGCTCCACAAGTCGAGGTCCGGGTACAACTGGCGACCGAGCCCTTCGATGTTGAGCAGCGTTTTCTGCAACAGCACCAACTGCGGCTGGACTTCCATGTTGAAGCGCCGCGCGGTCTGAAACAGCCCCAGCAGCACCTGGCCGAAGGAAATGTCCTTGAGCGGCTTCTCGAGAATCGGCTCGCAGACCGCACGAATGGCGGCGGCGAACTCGTTGGCGCGGGTGTCCTCGCCGACCCAGCCCGATTCGATGTGCAATACGGCGACTTCGTAGTAGTCCTGGCGGAAGAAAGCGAGCAGGTTGCGGGCCAGGTAATCCTGGTCCTCGCGGGTCAGGCTGCCGACGATCCCGCAATCGATGGCGATGTACTGCGGATCGTGCGGATTGTCGGCGGACACGAAGATATTGCCGGGGTGCATGTCGGCATGGAAGAAGTTATCGCGAAACACCTGGGTGAAGAAGATCTCCACACCGCGCTCGGCGAGTCGGCGCAAGTCGATGCCGGCCGCTTGCAGGGCGTCCATGTCGGCCACCGGAATGCCGTGGATACGCTCCTGAACCATTACCTGCTTGCGTGTCAGCGACCAGTGAATCGCCGGCACGTAAAGCAGCGGCGAATCGCGGAAGTTGCGCTTGAGTTGCGAGGTGTTGGCCGCTTCCTTGTGCAGATCCAGTTCATCGAACAGCGTGGCCTCGTAGTCGGCAACGACCTCGACGGGACGTAGACGCTTGGCTTCGGGAACACGCTTGAGCAGGTGCGCGAAGGTATACAGCAGGCCGATGTCCTTACGTATCACGCCATCGATGTTGGGGCGAATGATCTTGACCACTACCTCTTCGCCGCTGTGCAGGCGCGCGCCGTGCACCTGGGCGATCGAGGCCGAGGCAAGCGGGTCGCGAGTAAACTCGGCGAAGGCGGCATCGATGTCCATGCCGAGTTCTTCTTCTACCAGCGCACGGGCCTGCTCGCCGGGAAACGGCGGTACCTGATCCTGTAGACGTTTGAGTTCGTCAGCAATATCCGGCGGTAGAAGATCACGGCGGGTGGATAGCATCTGGCCGAACTTGACGAAAATCGGGCCCAGGTCTTCGAGCGCCAGGCGTAGGCGCTTGCCCCGAGTATGCGCTCCGGTGGGCAGCAAGCGCAGTGGCGAGAGCTTCATCGCCACGCGCAGTATGCCGGGGAGGCGCGCTGCGGGAATCAGGGTGTCGAGGCGGAAACGCGCGATCACCCAGCCGATACGAAACAACCGCAAACTCACGACGCGTGCTCCTCCTGTCGGCGACGTTCGATTTCGCGGACCAGCCGGTCCAGGCGCGCTTCGAGTCGGTCGGTGGCCAGGCCTAGTTGCGTCAGATGCTCGCGGGCGATCTCCCATTGCGTACGACTGGGCAGTAGCCGTGCTTCTTCGGTCAGGTATTCATGCACGTCGCGTCGCAACTCGCCGCGTGTGCGCAGGCCGAAGCGGTTCAGGCGTCGCAAGCCTTGCGACAGGCTATGCGCGGGCATGTCGCCTAGCCAGTTTGCGAGCTCGGCTTCCCAGTCGATTTCCAGATCACTGAGCAACTGACTGGCGCGTTCGAGTACATGTGTGCGTCCGCGCACCGACAGCCGCCCGGCGAACATCAGCGCCTCGACACGTTCGCCACTCAGCAGCGCGCCCAGGGTCTCGACATCCAGCTCGACGACCACGTCGCTATCGGCCTCGTCGGGATCGTGCTGGGCGAGCAGGGTGATGCCGTGGGTGTCGAAACACACCAGCACCGCCAGGGACGGGCGTTCCAGACGCAGCGATATGCACTGTCCGGCAAGCTGTTCCAAGCGCGAGGGCGAAGCGGGATCGTGTGCCAGCAGCCCGTTGATCAACGTTTCCGCGCTGGCCAGCAGGGGAGTGAGCATCACCGGCATGACGGCCTCATAGTTTGATGCCACGGTGCAGGGCGACGACGCCCCCAGTCATGTTGGTGTACTCGACACGTTCGAGCCCGGCGTCTTCCATCATCGCCTTGAGGGTTTCCTGATCGGGATGCATGCGAATCGATTCGGCCAGGTAGCGATAGCTCTCGCCGTCCTGGGCGACCCATTCGCCCATACGCGGCAAGACGCGGAAGGAATATTCGTCGTAGAGGCGCGACAGCGCAGCGCTCGCCGGCTTGGAAAATTCCAGTATCAACAGGCGGCCGCCAGGCTTGAGCACGCGCGCCATGGAACGCAGCGCGGCCTCCTTGTCGGTGACGTTGCGTAGGCCGAAGGCGATGGTGATGCAGTCGAAGCTGTTGTCGGCGAAGGGCAGCGCTTCGGCATTGGCCTGCACGTATTCGGCATTGTCGCCGACACCGTTATCGAGCAGCTTGTCGCGGCCCACATGCAGCATCGAGGCGTTGATGTCGGCGAGGACCACACGACCGCGAGGACCGACCAGGCGCGAGAACTTGAGCGCAAGGTCGCCGGTACCGCCAGCGATATCGAGCACGTGATGGCCGGGGCGGACACCGGCACGCTCGAGCGTCAGGCGTTTCCAGAGGCGATGCACGCCGAACGACATGAGATCGTTCATGACATCATAGCGGGCGGCGACCGAATGGAAGACTTGCGCCACCCGGTCGGCTTTCTCCTCAATCGGAACTTCCTGATAACCGAAGTGGGTCGTGCGCTTGTCCATGACCTTTCCTTGGGCAGGCGTGGAGTGCCCGCGCGGTGCGTGGAAGTAGAGTTGTATTGTAACGTCGGCCCCGGCGTTTGTCGCCACGCCGGGGTGTCTTATAACTCCTTGATGGTGATGGTGGAAGGCTCGCGTGAGGCACCGGCTTCCTCGAGACGGCGCAGGTAATCGGCCCACCATTGCTCTTGATGGTGGGCCATTTCATAGAGGTAGTCCCAGCTGTACAGGCCGCTGTCGTGGCCATCATCGAAGTGCAGCTTGAGGGCATAACGCCCGACCTGGGTGATGTTCTGGAGGCCGACATCCTTCTTGCCAACCTGCAGGACAGCGGTGTCCGGGCCGTGGCCGCGAACCTCGGCGGAGGGCGAGAACACGCGCAACAGCTCCGTCGGCAGACGGTAGGATGTGTCATCGGCATAGCCGAGCTCTAGCTCGCGAGCCTGCTTGTGGTAATGGATGCGTGTGGGAACGGGTGCGGACATGAACACCTCCGGTGAGAAGGAAGACGGAAGAAGCAAGAAGGAAGAGGTACGTCAGGGTAGAGGTTCCTCTTCCTTCTTCCGAGGCGCGAAGCGCCGGTCTTCCGACTTCGAGCGGCGTAGCCGCGTCTTAGAGAATGTACCGCGACAGGTCTTCGTCGGTGGCTAGTTCACCGAGTTGCTCGTCGACATAGGCGGCATCGATGGTCAGCGGGCTTGCCATGTCGCCTCCTTGGAAGGATGGCTCCTCGAGCAGGCGCTCCATCACCGTATGCAGGCGCCGGGCGCCGATGTTTTCGGTGCCTTCGTTGACCTGCCAGGCGATCTCGGCGATACGTGTGATGCCTTCATCGGTGAAGTCCACGTCCAGGCCGTCGGTGGCCAGCAGCGCCTGGTATTGTCGGGTCAGTGCGGCAGACGGCTCGGTCAGGATGCGCTTGAAGTCATCCGGCGTCAGCGCTTGCAGCTCGACACGAATCGGTAGGCGCCCCTGCAATTCGGGGATCAAGTCCGATGGCTTGGAGAGGTGGAACGCTCCCGAGGCGATGAACAGGATATGGTCCGTATTGACCATGCCATGCTTGGTGGACACCGTCGACCCCTCGATCAGCGGCAGCAGGTCGCGCTGTACGCCTTCGCGGGAGACATCGCCGCCGCTGCCTGAGTCACCCCCCTTGGCGACCTTGTCGATCTCGTCGAGGAAGACGATGCCGTTCTGCTCGACCGCCTCGATGGCGCGGTTCTTGATTTGCTCTTCGTTGACAAGCTTGGCGGCTTCTTCGTCGTGCAGCAACCGCCTTGCTTCCTCGACGGTCACGCGACGCGACTCCGACGTCTGCTTGCCCATGTTGGAGAACATGCTTTGCAGCTGATTGGTCATCTCTTCCATGCCCGGCGGCGCAGAGATATCGACATTACCGCCTTGAGGCGTGACCTCGATGTCGATCTCCTTGTCGTCGAGCTGACCTTCGCGAAGTTTCTTGCGGAAGGTCTGACGCGTCGAGGAGTCGTCGTGGGCATGGTCGTACTCACTGCCGCGCGGCCGGGGTAAAAGTGCGTCGAGAATGCGCTCTTCGGTGGCGTCCTCGGCCTTGTGAGCGACTTCTTCCTTGGCCTGCTCGCGGACCATCTTCATGGCCATCTCGACCAGGTCACGGACGATCGACTCGACGTCGCGGCCGACATAGCCCACTTCGGTGAATTTGGTCGCCTCGATCTTGATGAATGGCGCCCCGGCCAGCTTGGCCAGGCGGCGGGCGATCTCTGTCTTGCCGACCCCCGTGGGGCCAATCATCAGGATGTTCTTGGGCACTACCTCGCCGCGCAGACTGTCGTCGAGCTGCATGCGGCGCCAGCGATTGCGCAGGGCGATGGCCACCGAGCGCTTGGCTTCCTGCTGGCCGATGATGTACTGATCCAGTGCGTGGACGATCTCGCGGGGAGTCATCTGTGTCATGACGAAGCCCTATGCTGCCCGGGAGCGGTGAGCGTGACTCACAGCTCCTCTAGGGTAATGTTTTGATTGGTGAAGACGCAGATATCGCCGGCGATTTCGAGCGACTTCTCGGTAATGGCGCGCGCGTCGAGCTCGGTGTTCTCGAGCAGGGCGCGTGCGGAGGCCTGGGCGTAGTGGCCGCCGGAGCCGATGGCGATGATTCCGCGTTCGGGTTCGACGACGTCGCCATTGCCGGTGAGGATTAGCGAAGCGTTCTTGTCGGCCACGGCGAGCATCGCTTCCAGACGCCGCAGGGCACGGTCGGTGCGCCACTCCTTGGAAAGCTCGACGGCGGCCTTGACCAGATGTCCCTGGTACTTATCCAACTGGGCCTCGAAGCGCTCGAACAGGGTGAAAGCGTCGGCCGTGCCGCCGGCGAAACCGGCCAGCACCTTGCCATGGTGAATGCGGCGTACCTTGCTGGCGTTGCCCTTCATCACCGTGTTGCCGAGCGAAACCTGACCATCGCCGGCGAGGGCGACATGTTCGCCGCGACGTACGGATACGATCGTGGTCATGGATGGGAGCTCCTTGTGGGGTGTCGGGCACCCGATGACTTGATTGCCGAGGCGCCTGTGGCCCCCAGGCGATAAAACGGTGGCGACGCATGCCATTGTGCTTACGGTAATGCGGGCGGCAAACAGGGAAATCAAGCCGCCCGGTCACTCCTTCAGTTCTGCAGCTTGATCAGCAGTGGCTCGATGCCTTGTGTCACCATCAGATCCTGGGCGCGCGTCAGCTCATTCGTGTCTTGGTAGGGGCCGACCTGAACACGATGCCAGGTTTCGTTGTTGGAGGTTTGCACTTCGGTGATCTTGGCGATCAGTCCGAGATCCTGAAGCCGGCTTGCGAGACGCTTGGCATCGGCAACCTTGCGAAACGAGGCCGCCTGCAGCATGTACTTGAGCCCATCGGCTGAAGGGTCGGCCACCACCTCGTCAGCACGGTCGTCAGCACGGTCGTCGCTGGTGTCCGGCGATCTCTCGCCATCGCGACTGGGCACTGCGGTGTTATCCACCTTGGGTGCGATGACCTCCGATTCCGGTAACAAGGTATAGAACTCGAAGGTCGGCATGCGCGACTCGGCGGCGTCCTCGTTGGCAGTACCGCTTGATGAGGCGCCATCGCCTGTATTACCCGCCGAATCGCTGCCGGACGAGGCGCTATTGGAGGACTTGGGCATTACCGTGGCGACCGGTTCCGGGGCCGACTGCTGGAAGTATTGGGCGAGCGCGAAGCCGGCGATCAAGCCGACTACGCCCCATAGCCATCCAGGGAGTCCCGCGCGCGATGACTTGGTCTGGCGCTTGCGACTGGTGGCGCCGCGTGACGTAGCGCGAGAATTGCTTTTTCCTTTCTGGGCAGGGCGACGAGCCATGCTTACATCTCCTCGGGTGCACTGACGCCCATCAGGTCGAGGCCGTTGCGCAGCACTTGCCGCGTGGCCAGGCCCAGTGCCAATCGGGCATTGCGCAATTCATCGTCGTCGACCATGACTTTGACCGCGTTGTAGCAGGTGTGGAAATCGGAGGCCAGGTCCATCAGGTACTGGGCAACCTGCTGTGGCTCGCGGGTCTGGGCGGCCCGTTCGACGACTTCCGGGTAGCGTGCCAGGCGGTTCATCAGCTCTTTCTCCTGCCCGGTGTCGAGCCGATTCAGATGCTGCATGCCCAGCGCATGATCGAAGGCCTTGGCGTCGGATTCGGCGCGGCGCATCATGCTGCACACGCGCGCATGAGCGTACTGGATGTAATAGACCGGATTGTCGTTGGACTGTGAGCGGGCAAGATCGATATCGAAGGTCAACTGCGAATCGGCACGCCGTGCGGCGAGGAAGAAACGGGTGGCATCGCGGCCCACCTCATCGATTAGATCGCGCAGGGTCACGTAGCTGCCGGCACGCTTGGAGAGCTTGACCTCGACCCCGGAGCGCGTGACCAGCACCATCTGATGCAGCACGTAGTCCGGCCAAACTTGGGGGATGCCGGTTTCCAGCGCCTGGAGGCCGGCCCGCACCCGGGTGACCGTGGAG
This sequence comes from Chromohalobacter sp. 296-RDG, assembly GCF_029889885.1. Classification (GTDB taxonomy): domain Bacteria; phylum Pseudomonadota; class Gammaproteobacteria; order Pseudomonadales; family Halomonadaceae; genus Chromohalobacter. The sequence continues at coordinate 49,522 of NZ_JARANY010000004.1, read as the reverse complement.
TGGTGATCGGCGCCTTGCTCGTTGATCACGGTGGTGAAGCCACGCTGCCACTTGTCGTGGTGGTAGGCGACGTCCGGCAGGAAGTAGGTGTAATCGCCGTCTTTCTTGCGCATCACCCGATCCTTGTCGTCACCGAAGTCGGTGGTGCGCAGCCAGGTCGCGCCGTCTTCTTCATATGTATGGCCGCCGTCAACGAGCGCTTTCACCGTGGCGTCCACCTTGCCGTCGTTGTACAGCGAGGACTCCAGGAAGTAGACATCGAACGCGACACCGAACGCCTTGAGGTCGAGGTCCTGCTCGCGACGTAGGTAGGCAACGGCGAAGTCCTGGATGGCATCGAGATCGTCGGCATCTCCTTTGCCGGTGACTTCTCGGTCATCGGCAGTAATTGTCTCGCCGGCCAGATACGCCTTGGCGACATCGACAATGTAGGCGCCGCGATAGCCGTTCTCGGGCCACTCGGCGGTCTCTGGCGTGAGACCTCTCACGCGGGCCTGCACCGATTGGGCGAGATTGTGGATCTGGACACCCGCATCGTTGTAGTAGAACTCGCGAGTGACATCGAAGCCGGTGGCTTCCAGAAGCCGGCACAGACAGTCGCCGATGGCGGCACCACGCCCATGGCCGACGTGTAGCGGCCCGGTGGGGTTGGCGGAGACGAATTCCACCTGCACCTGTTGGCCCTGGCCACTCAGGCTGCGCCCGAAGGTATCGCCAGCATCCAGAATGCTGGGCACGACCTGAGCGATGGCCTCGGTGGCGGCGAAGAAGTTGATGAATCCGGGGCCGGCGATGTCGACCTGGCGTATGGCGGTGCTTTCCGGCAGCGCTGCGACCAGCGCCTCGGCCAGCTCGCGTGGCTTGCGGCCGGCTGGCTTGGCCAGCGTCAGCGCGAGGTTGCTCGCGTAGTCGCCATGGGCCTTGTCCTTGGTAGGCTCGACCTTGACGGTCAGCGGGGTGTCCGCGGGCAGAATGCCTTGCTGCTTGAGCTGCGTGCCGGCGGCCTCGAGCAGCTCGATGATGGTCTCTTTCATGAAATTCCGATGTCCTGTGTCTGGCGCGCGACAGGCCGGCGAGCGCCAGGCTGCGCTAAGAGCGTTGGGTCGGTCATTATCGGCGATTGGCCGCCGCCTTTAAACCCAAGCGCGCCATACCCGCCGGCGGAGGCAGACGCGCTGTCGGGGGTGGCTCAACTCAAGGTTTGCGGGTCGATGTCCAGCGAGGCGCGCACGCGTCGGCCATCGGGATGATTCTCCAGCCATTGCACGAGCCAGGCGCAGGCGCGGTGCAGGCTGCTGCGTCGCGTGTCGGAGAGCATCACTTGCATGTGGTAGCGGTTCTGGCGGCGCTCCATGGGCGCAGGTACCGGGCCCAGGCAGGTGACGGTCGATCCCTGGGCGGCCAGCCATTCACGCAGCGCCTCGGCGGCGTTGCCGGCGACGTCGGCGACGTGCGTCTCGCGTGCCGCCTCGAAACGTGCCAAGGCGAGATGGCGGTAGGGGGGCAGGCCGGCCAGGCGACGCTCTTCCAGCAGTTGGCCGGCGAGCGCTTCATAGCCGCTGTCGGCGAGCAGGCGCAGGTTGGGGTCGTCGGGATGCAGGGTCTGGACCAGCACGCGTCCAGGATGCTCGGCGCGGCCAGCGCGACCGGCGACCTGCACCAGCAGTTGAGTACTGTGTTCGAGGGCGCGGAAGTCGCTGGCGTAGAGGCCAGCGTCGGCGTTGACCACGACCACCAGCGTGACATGCGGCAAGTGATGGCCTTTGGCGAGCATCTGGGTGCCGACCAGCAGGCTGGGCTCGCCGCGTCGAATCTCGCGCAGGATCTCCTCGAAGGCTTGCTTGCGCCGAGTGCTGTCACGGTCGATGCGGTGCACGGGCGTCTCGGGAAATAAGGCGGCCAGCGTTTCCTCGGTGCGTTCGGTGCCGCTGCCCAGTGGGCGCAGGTCGCCACTGCCGCACTCCGGGCAGGCATCGGGCAGCGGGCGGTGAAAGTCGCAATGATGGCAGACCAGTTCCTGGGGCTGACGGTGCAGCGTCATGCGAGCATCGCAATGTGGGCACTCGGCTAGCCAGCCGCACGCGTGGCATGCCAGAGAGGGAGCGAAACCGCGCCGATTGATGAAAACCAGCACCTGGTTGCCCGCGTTAAGGGTCTGGCGGATTGCCTCGATGGCGGGGGCTATCAAACCGCCCTGACGATGGCGTCCGCGTAGGTCGGTCAGCTCCAGACGTGCCGGGGCATGCCGGTTGGCGCGTTGCGACAGACGCAGATGGCGGTAGCGGCCACTACGGGCCTGGGCGAGGGTCTCCAGTGCTGGTGTGGCGCTGCCCAGCACGATGGGGATGTTCTCGCGGTGGGCGCGGGCGATGGCCAAGTCACGGGCGTGGTAGCGCAGGCCTTCCTGTTGTTTGAAGGAGCCGTCGTGTTCCTCGTCGATGATGATCACCCCGGCAGCGGCCAGGGGAGTGAAGACCGCCGAGCGGGTGCCGATGACGATCGGGGCTCGGCCGGTACGCGCGGCATCCCAGGCATCCAGACGTTCGAGGTCGGTGAGTCCCGAATGCAGAGCGACCACCGGGACTCGAAAGCGTTGCCGGAAACGGGTCAGTGTTTGCGGTGTCAGGCCGATCTCCGGCACGAGCACCAGCGCCTGGCGGCCTCGCGCGAGCACCGCCTCGATGAGCTGCAGGTAGACCTCGGTCTTGCCGCTGCCGGTGACGCCGTACAGCAGACACGGATGATAACGCTCGAGACCTTCGTGAATCTCGGCAAGGGCGCCCGCCTGTTCGCGGGTCAGTGGCAACGAGGGTTCGGCGAGCTGCGAGCTGGATTCTTCCTCGGTGGTCGTCAGTCGCTCTTCGTGGCACTCGACGAGATGCTTGGCCTGCAGGCCTTCGAGCTGTGCGCGGGTGAAGCCTTGCGCGGTGACCGCGCGAGTTATCAAGCCGCGTGGGTGCTGGCGCAGCATCGCCAGCAGTTCGGCCTGGCGAGGCGCGCGTTCGAGCGTGCCGGTATCGCCGTCGCGCGCTATCCAGCGCTCCTGGTGACGGGCCTGCAGTGGCCGTCCCTGGCGCAAGGCGACAGGGAGTGCCTGGGTGATGGTGTCGCCCAGCGGATGCTGGTAGTAGCGTGCGGTGAAGCGACACAACCACCACCAGTCAGCGGGCAGGGGAGCATCGTCGAGACACGCCAGCACGGCCTTGAGCTGTGCGTCCGGCACGTCGCTGCGTTCGGGGCACTCGACCACTACGCCGATGAGCTGGCGACGTCCGAATGGCACCTTGACGCGAAGCCCTGGGCGCCAACCACAGGCGGGAGCCTCGCGACAGGGGCGATAGTCGAAGAGGCGTCGCAACGGCGTGGGCAGGGCAACTCTGAGTAGTCGCGGCGTATGATCGGTGCTCGACAAGAGTCCTCCGAAAGGATGGCGGCACATGGCGTTGCAGGCGCTACGTGCCTTTTCAGCGATGTCAAGGCGCTGCTATAATATGTGCCCCTTCGGCTGTGGGCCAAGGCGAGTATCGTCAGGGTCGCATGCCGAATCAATCGGTTGCATCTTTATCAACCCGTGTGCGGTGCCTGGCATCGACCAGGTGGCGGCGCACCATAGCGTGAGGCAGCAAAATGAAACAAGCGATTCATCCCGAATACAAGAAGGTCTCCGCCACCTGTTCCTGTGGCGCGACCTTCGAGCTGGGCTCCACGGCCAAAGACGACTTCTACCTGGATGTCTGCTCGCAGTGCCACCCGTTCTACACTGGCAAGCAGAAGCAGGCGACCACCGGTGGTCGTGTCGAGCGCTTCAACAAGCGTTTCGGTGCAGCGATCAAGCGCGGCTGATTCAAGAAGCCGTTATGTAGGCGCTATCGCCGACGTTCGAGAAACCCGCCAAATGGCGGGTTTTTTTATTTTTGAAAAGTCGAAAACGACGCTCCGATAAGGTTTGTTTTATGCCTGGTTAGTCGGGCATAAGTTTCAATAAATGGATGGCAATTGCTTCAAAAGGTCGCTTAAAAGTCTTTAATGTCGCGAACTTGGCACAAGTTGTTTGGCGAAGTCTTTTTCTATATTCTGGCGATCATGCCTCCATGCAGACGATTGGAAAAAGCTCATGAGTGACGAAAAAAGACAGGCAGCGCTGGAGTATCACGCCAAGCCGACTCCCGGCAAGTTATCCGTCGAACTGACCAAGCCCACCGAGACATCGAAACATCTGGCCCTGGCGTATAGCCCCGGGGTGGCCGAGCCGTGTCGCGAAATCGCCAAGGACGTGGAAAACGCCTATCTGTATACCGGCAAGGGCAATCTGGTAGCCGTGGTCTCCGACGGCAGCGCAATCCTTGGTCTGGGCAATCTGGGCCCCTTGGCCAGCAAGCCGGTCATGGAAGGCAAGGGCGTGCTGTTCAAGCGCTTCGCGGGTATCAACTCCGTGGACATCGAGCTCGATGCCGAGAGCCCGCAGGCCTTCATCGATACCGTGGCACGTATCGCCGATACCTGGGGCGGCATCAATCTCGAGGATATCAAGGCGCCGGAGTGCTTCGAGATCGAGCAAGCGTTGATCGAGCAGTGCAACATTCCGGTCTTCCACGATGATCAGCACGGCACGGCCATCGTCACGGCCGCAGGGCTGCTCAATGCCCTGGATATTGCTGGCAAGCCCCTCGAAGATGCCAAGATCGTTTGCCTGGGCGCGGGCGCGGCGGCCATCGCCTGCATGAATCTGCTGGTCTCGTGTGGTGCCCGCGCCGAGCATATCTATATGCTCGATCGCAAAGGCGTGGTGCACAGTGAGCGTGACGATCTCAACCAGTACAAGGGGATGTTCGCCACCGAGACGTCGCGGCGTACGCTGGATGATGCCATCGAAGGCGCCGACGTCTTCGTGGGGCTGTCCGGTCCCAACCTGCTCAAGCCCGAGCAGCTCGAGCGAATGGCGGTAAGTCCGGTGGTTTTTGCTTGCTCCAACCCCGACCCCGAGATTCATCCGGACGTGGCCAACGAGACTCGTGATGATGTGATCATGGCCACCGGACGTTCCGATTACCCTAACCAGGTCAATAACGTGCTGGGCTTTCCCTTCATCTTCCGTGGCGCGTTGGACGTTCGCGCCACGCGTATCAATGAAGAAATGAAAGTGGCGGCCGTGCATGCCCTCAAGGACCTGGCGCGTGAGCCGTTGACCCGCGAGGTGCTGGATGGCTATGGCATCGAATCGCTGGAGTTCGGGCGCGGTTACATCATTCCCACGCCGCTGGATTCCCGGCTGCTCGACAGAGTCGCCTCGGCAGTGGCGCAAGCGGCGGTAGATAGCGGCGTGGCACGCAAACCCTATCCGGCACATTATCCGTTGACCAGCATCAAGGACGTTTACAGGCCGCTATAGTCGCGCGCCGAACAGGCATGATAGCTAAGGGCCGCTCAGGGGAGCGGCCCTTAGTAGTTGTGGGGCTGCGTTGGTCGGTGTCACCAGCTGTAGAGCAGTGACATCGAGGTAGTGCGATCGGTGTTGGCTTCGGCGCCATCCGGTGGATTCGTGTTGTTCTTGACCTCAAAAGACATCTTGAGCGCCAGGTGCGAATTGAGCTGGGAGGTCAGCGACGAAATCGAGCGTGTCGTGGTGTTGGGTTCGGCCGCCTCTACAGAAACTGCCTGCTCGAAGTAGGCGCCTTCCGAGATGTTCCAGCGATAGTCGAGTGCAGCATAGGCCAAGCCCAGATCGTCTTCATCGCCGTCCTGGTAGGCATCGTGACGATAGCCTGGGCCGAATTCCGTGGACAGTGTGTGCGTCGGCCCGTCGAGCCACTGGCGGCCATAGCCACCGATAGTGGTGAACTGGAAGTCGTAACCGCTGAAACGATCTTTTTCCCAGCGTCCGAAACCGAACAGGTAGTGAGGGCCCTCCAGCTCATAACGCTCGCGGCCGCCCAGCAGGTACTGCTCGGTGCTGGTTTCATCGTTTTCCTGAACGCTGCGCGTCTCGCCACGCAGAGTATGCGTATGGCGACCCGTCAGCCAGGTGAGGCGTCCCTTGGCGAGCAATGTTTGACTGTTACTGTTTCCGGAGAGGTGCGTATAGCCGAGTTCGGCCTCGCCGCTCATCTTGGGGGCATCGTCCTGCGGTGCAGGCGGTGCGTAGAACAGATCGGCGTGCACCGGAATGGCACAACCGAACAGCATGATCAGCAATAGCCATCGCGAGTCTCGCGACACGAGCATGATGGACTCCCTTTCAAAAGCGGTTGTCGGTCAGTGGCGTGGGAGCTGGCGCGTTCATGGGGGTGGCCTGCAAGGCCACCCATGGAGTGTCGACTAGAAAATGGCATCGTAAGTGCCGGTGCCTTGTGAGCCGCTGCTGTCCTCGAGTTCGGGTTGGATCGAACGCGGCTTGTAGTCGGGGAGATTGTCCTTGCGGAAGATTTCCTGCATGCCGCCCGATTGGTCGTTATGCAGGCGCAGTCCGGTCTCGGGATCAATGCGGACTTTGACGATATCGTCGGGGCGCGAGGGCATGCTTTCGGGTTGGCCTTGAAGCGCCTGCCCCATGAACGACTTCCAGATCGGCAAGGCGGCTTGCGAGCCGTATTCACCGGTCGTGGAATTGTCGTCCTTGCCGACCCAAACGGTGGCCACCAGGTCGTCGTTGAAGCCCGAGAACCAGGCGTCACGTTGATCGTTGGTGGTGCCGGTCTTGCCGACGATATCAGGACGGTTGAGATCCAATGCGCCGCGTCCCGTGCCCTTTTCGATGACGTCACGCATCATGTCGCGGATGATGTACATCTCTTCGGGCGTGGCTACGCGCTCGGCGATGCGGCGGGTTTCACCGCCGAGTGCGACGGTCTTCTGGTCGGGGTCGCACTCCTGGCATGCCACCACGGGGTTGGCCTCTTCAACCAACGCGTTCTTGCTGCCATGAGTAACCGACTGGATATACCACGGCGCGACCTTGAAGCCGCCGTTGGCCAGCACGGCATAGGCATTGGCCATTTCCAGCGGTGTCAGCGACGCGCTGCCCAGGGCGAGCGAAAGGCCATGTGGCAGCCGGTCCTTGGAGAAGCCAAAGTTCGTCAGGAATTCCAGCGTGTTATCCAGGCCTAGCGACTGCAGCACACGAATCGTGACCAGGTTGCGCGACTGGTAGAGGCCGACACGCAATCGTGTGGGGCCGCGGAATTTGCCCTCGGCGTTTTCGGGACGCCAGTCGCCGCCGACATCGGACATGACCACAGGCGCATCGTTGATGATCGTGGCGGCGTTCATCCCGTTGTGTAGTGCGGCGAGATAGATGAAGGGTTTGAAGATCGAGCCTGCCTGGCGTTGCGCCTGGATGGCGCGATTGAATTTGCTCGACGAGAAGCTGAAACCACCCTGAAGGCCACGAATAGCGCCGGTTTGAGGATCCATGATGACGATCGCGGCCTGGGCGCTTGGTACCTGGGAGAGACGCCAGTCGCCATCCTCGGTGTGCATGACGCGAATCAGGTCGCCACGCTGGGCGATGGCTTCGGCGTTGTCCGGTGTCTTGCCGCGCCACTCGGCGCTGTGGTACGTGCGCGCCCAGTCAAGCCCGTCCCAGCCGAGTGTTACCACGCCATCCTCGCGCGTCAGGACGCGCATCTGGCGACCCTCGGTTTCCACGACGATACCCGGCTCCAGTGGGCCATGCCGGGAGGTGCGGTCGAGCACCTTGACCCAGTTGCTGACATCCCCGTCGATTCCCTCGACCGACTCTTCGCTGCTCTTGGCAGCCTGGCGTGCGGTTTCCATGACCTCGGGAGATTCGGATAACTCTTCTTCGAGCCCTTGAGAATCCGTGCGGTCCTGGGCTTCCACCAAGCTGGAGGGAATGTCGGTTTTTTCGGGGCCACGCCAGCCATGGCGAGTATCGTAATCGATGAGCCCATTGACCAACGCGTCGCGCGCGTCGGCCTGCATGCGGCTGTCGATGGTCGTCTTGATCTGGTAGTTGTCGGTATAGGCATCGTCACCGAAGCGTTCCACGGCATACTGGCGCGCCATTTCGGCGACATAGGGAGCCTCGACTTCGAACTGCGAATGCGCTCGGTGAGCCGTGACCGGGGCCTTGACGGCGGCCTGGTACTGAATCGGGTCGATGAAGCCGAGTTCGCGCATGCGCAGCAATACCCAGTTGCGGCGAATCAACGAGCGCTCGGGGTTGTTCAGGGGATTGAGCGCCGAGGGGGCCTTGGGCAGGCCGGCGAGCATGGCCAGTTGCGGCAAGTCGAGCTCAGCAAGCGGTTTGTCGTAGTAGCCTTCGGCGGCCGCCCCGATGCCGTAGGCGGCATTCCCGAGATAGATCTTGTTGACGTAGAGCTCGAGAATTTCCTGCTTGTCGAGTACCTGTTCCATCTGCAGCGACAGCAGGATCTCGCGAATCTTGCGCGTGAAAGTACGGTCCAGCGTCAACAGGTAGTTACGCGCTACCTGCATGGTGATGGTGCTACCCCCCGATTGAATGTTGCCACTGGTGGCAAGCTCCATCGCCGCGCGAGCAAGCCCTTTGGGGTCAATGCCGGGGTGTTCGAAGAAGCTGGCATCTTCGGCCGCCAACAGCGCGTCGATGTAGGATTGGGGAATGTCATCGTAGCTGACCGGCATGCGGCGTTGATCGCCGAACTCGCCGATCAGCTTGTCGTCACGCGTGTAAACGCGTAGCGGTGTCTGCAGTTCGAAGTCCTGCAATTGACGAACATCGGGCAAGCCCGGGGCGAAATAGATACCGGCGCCGATGATGGCCAGTACGCAGCCCAGCCCCAAAGACACAATTAGCCATAGGATGGACGTTAACAAGCGTTTGAAAAGCTTCATGAAAAGGCGTTTTCCGTCGTCTCGGGTGGCGGTCTGGCCGCAATGAATGGTGCAATCCTTTGCCATTGGCATTATAAGAACGCAGCCGCATGGGGGCTAGCGTTGATGCAAATCGACTGTCACGGCAGTATACATAATGTAACCTTACGCAATGTGGCGTGCCTCATACGATAGTGTGGCACGCTGATAACAAAGCGGCTTGCCCGTTACAGGGGCAGCGGGTTGGCTCGATGAACGACAATACCGAGCGCCACGCCATGCCGAAGAATATTGCAGGGGTATGACAGTGTGGCGGTTTAAAAAATCCCAGCAGGGCCTGGTGGGGGTGGATATAACCTCGGCCACCGTCAAATTGATCGAGCTCGATCATGCGGGGGCGGGCCAGCGTATCGCCAGTTACGCCGTGCGCCCATTGCGTGAAGGCGCGGTAGTGGAGCGGCGCATCCGCGATCTCGACGAGGTGGCCGCGACGTTGACGCGTGCGGTCGAGCATGCGCGTCCGTATTCACGGCACGCGGTGGCGGCAGTGCCCGCCAGTGCCACGATCACCAAGACGCTGACCTACCCGGTGACCCTCAGCGACGATGAGGTCGAGGCCCGCATTCAGCTCGAATCCGAGCGCCATATCCCGTTTCCGCTCAATGAAGTCGCCTTCGATTTCCAGCGCGTGGGACTCAACGCTCGCTACCCCGACCAGCAAGATGTCTTGCTGGTGGCGTGTCGCCTGCAGGACGTCGACCATCTTGCCGACGTTCTTCGCCGTGCCGGCCTCGAGCCCGCCGCGGTCGACGTGGAATCCTTTGCCATGGAGCGTGCGGCCAGCGAGCTGCTGCGTGACGAGACGCCGTCTGGCCAGGCGGGAGAGTGTGCTGCGCTGGTCGATATCGGCGCCAACATGAACGCCTTCCATGTGCTCATCGACGGGCGCATCGCCTATACCCGCGACAACGTGCTGGGCGGTCGTCACTTGACCGAGGAGATCCGAAAGCGCTACGGCCTGAGCCTCGAAGAGGCGGGACTGGCCAAGAAACGCGGTGGTTTGCCCGAAGACTACGGGCATGAGGTGGTGACGCCGTTCATCGACATGCTGATTCAGCAAATCGGCCGCTCGCTGCAGCTTTATCATACCTCGGGACAGCCGCGTGATATCCAGCGCCTGATTCTGGCGGGTGGTTCGAGTGTCATTCCGGGGCTGCGTGAACGCCTCGAGGCGCAAAGCGGGCTGAAGGTAGTGATGGCCAACCCGTTCGAGCGTATGCGGGTGGCGTCACGCGTCGACGTGCAGGCGCTTGCCAGCGATGCACCGGCGATGCTCACTGCGTGCGGCCTGGCGATGAGGGGGCGGCGATGAGTATCGAAATCAACCTGTTGCCGTGGCGTGAAGCGCATCGGCAGCGGCGTACGCGGCGCTTTTACATGGCGTTGGTAGGCGTAGCGGTGTTGGCACTGCTGTGCGCCTTGGGGGTATCGCGTTGGTATCAGGCGGGGATCGATGCCGAACGTGGCCGCCTGGCCCTGATCGAGCGCCGCATGGAAGCACTCGAAAAAGACATCGACACGGTCAAGGACTATCGCGAATTGCGAGGACGGATGCTCGAACAGATCGGCCTGATCCGCGAGCTGCAATTCAGCCGTCCACAGACGGTGCGCATCTTCGATCAGTTGGCGGCGACACTGGTCGACGGCGTGTATTACGACCGCCTGGTGCGGGAGGGTGACCGACTCGAGCTGAGTGGTCTGGCGCGTTCCAATCGGCGTGTGTCCGAGCTGTTGCGGCGGCTCGATGCCTCATCTGTGTTCGGCACGCCGGCGCTTTCCGATGTGCAGTCGGGTGGCGTCGATGCGACGTTGAAGCGCTTCAATCTCAGTGTCGAGGCGCGTTCGCCTCGCCGTGATGCCGAGGAGGCGCCATGAGTCTGCGCGCACAGTGGCGACAGTTGCGCGAGGTCGAGTGGCGCGACCTGGATCTCAAAGAAGCCGGTACATGGCCGGCGTTGCTGCAGGCGATATGCCTGGTGGCGCTATTTCTGGCCGTCTTCTGGGTAGCCCAGTGGTACGTCGCCGCGCCGCGTCAGGAGACCCTGGCCAGCTTGCAGGAACGCGAAAGCAAGCTGCTCCAGGAATACGAAACTCGTGCCTATCAGGCGGCCAATCTCGAGCAGATGCGCATGCAGATGGCGGAGCTCGACTCGCGCATGCAGACATTGCTGAAAATGCTGCCCGCCGACACTGAGATCCCGGCGCTGCTGGATGACATTAGCGATGCGGCGCAGGACCATCGGCTCGCCATCGAATCGATCCGGCTGCGTTCGCCGGTGCCGCAAGACTTCTACATCGAGCAGCCCTTCGATATCCAGGTACGGGGCGGCTATCACGATATTGCCGCTTTCCTGGCCAGCGTGGCGGCGTTGCCACGTATCGTCACCCTGCATGATTTTTCGCTGTCGCCGGTGGACGGTGGCGATACGCTGCGTTTGTCGCTACTGGCACGTACTTACAGTTATCGCGAAGATGCTGATCCCAAGGCCGAGGGGCGTGACGATGATTGAATGGCTGACGACCTCCAGGCGCTGGGATGTCCTGCTTGCGGCGCTGGTCGGAATGGTGCTGCTGGGCGGTTGTCGCGATGCCCAGATGACCGCCCTGGACGCGCACCTGGATGCCCTGCGCCAGCAGCCGGAGGGTAGCATCGAGTCGCTTCCTCCTGCGCCGGTGTATCGCACGGCGCATTATTCGCAGGCCCAGCAGCGTAGTCCGTTCAGGGCCGAGCACCGCACGCAGGAAGGTGCCGTGACAGCCTCACAGGGCGATGGCCCAGACCGTCAGCGTCCGCGTGAGCCCCTGGAACGCTTTCCGCTGGAACAACTCGAGCTGGTGGGAACCTTGACGGTAGGCGGTCAGTCATCGGCTTTGATCCGTGCGCCCGACGGCAACGTCTACCGTCTTTTCGAAGGTCACTATCTGGGGACCGATTTCGGACGTGTCACGGCGATTCAGGACGCCGGCGTCGAGCTGGTCGAGCAGGTGCGCGAGGGCGGCACCTGGCGTCAGCGACAGCGTACCCTGGAATTCAACGATTCATCGCAAGCCGCCGAGTGATGGCGGTATGTACAGGTATTGGAGAACCACATGATGCGAACGCTGTGCGACTGGCTGATGGGCGGGCTCTGCCTCGTGGGGCTGGTCGTCTGTGCTCAAGCACAGGCGGCGACGTTGACATCGCTCGAGTTCGCCCAGCGCGGGGATGGCGGAATCGATGCACGGCTGGCGTTCGATGGTCCGGCACCCGAGCCGCATAGCTACCGAAGCGATTCGCCGGCGCAGCTCGTCGTCGACCTGCCGGAAACGAAAAACCAGCTCGAGCAGCGTCGCTTCGGTATCGATCGTGACGGCCTGCAGGAAGTCCGCGTGGCCGAGATGGGCGAGCGCACGCGCCTGGTATTCGGTCTTGATGAGCCCTTGCCTTATTCGACCCAGCGTCAGGGAGAGCAGCTTCGCGTGCGCTTGGGCGGAGATGCCGCTGAGCGCTCCGCTGCGTTGACGCGCATCCGCGATCTCGATTTTCGGCGCGGCACGAACGGCGGTGGGCGCTTGGTGGTCACGCTCGACCACGGTGGCGTGACGCCCGAAACGGACACCGAAGGTGACACCTTGACGGTCACGTTGTCCGGTGTCCGACTGCCTAAAGAGTTGAACAGTATTCTCGATGTCAGCGATTTCGATACGCCAGTGTCGCGCATCGTGCCACGCTCCAGTGGTGAGGGTGTGACGCTGACGCTCGACAATCGCGAGGCTTTTCAGCATCTGGTCACGCAGCGCGGCGATCAACTGATCGTGGAGGTGCAGCCACGCGATGATGATGCACGTGCGTTAGAGGGCGATACGCAGGAATATGACGGCGAGCCGGTCAGCCTCAATTTCCAGAACATACAAGTGCGCGAAGTACTATCGGTGCTTTCCGACTTCAGTGGGGTGAATATCGTCGCCAGCGATAGCGTCCAGGGCAGCGTGACGCTCAATCTCACGCAGGTGCCGTGGGATCAGGCGCTCGATTTGATCCTCAAGAGTCATGGTCTTGCGAGTCGTCGCGAGGGGGATGTGATCGTGGTCGCGCCTGCTGATGAGCTGGCGCAGATGGAGCGCCAGACGTTGGAGAATCGTGCCCAGTCCCAGCAGTTGGCGCCGTTGAAGATGGAATACGTGCAGGTGCGTTACGCCAAGGCCACCGACCTGGCTACGATGTTGCGTGGCAGCGAAGGGTTCGGGCTGCTCTCCGAGCGTGGCCGCGTGACGGTCGACGAGCGCACCAATACCTTGCTGGTGCGTGACACGCCTGATCAACTGGCGGGTATTCGTGACATGCTCGACAAACTCGATGTGCCGGTGCGCCAGGTGCAGATCGAGGCGCGTATCGTCATTGCCCGTGACACCGCCTCTCAGGAGTTGGGCGTCAACTGGGGTGTTTCGCAACGCCAGGGTGTCACCTTCGATGAAGATGGCGTGGGGAGTGTGGTCGATCGCAACCCCAGCGGTGCCAACCGCGCCTCCGCCGGTCTGTCCGTCGACTTGGGCGATAGCGACGGCAGCGGCTCGGCATTCAGTTTCGGTTATCTTTCCGGCGATGTGCTGCTCGACCTGGAATTGCGCGCTCTGGAAAGCGAGGGCAAGAGCCAGACCATTTCCCAGCCCAAGATCATCACCGCCAACCAGAAGAAGGCGGTGATCAAGCAAGGCCAGGAGATTCCCTACCAAGAGTCGACGTCCTCCGGGGCGACCAATGTGGAATTCAAGGAGGCCGTGCTGTCGCTCGAGGCCACGCCGCAGATCACCCCCGACGGCAGTATCGTCATGGACTTGCTGATCAACAACGATACCGTTTCCGATACTAGTTACGGCGACGGTGCGCCGGCGATCGATACCAATTCCATCGAGACCCAGGTGCTGGTGAACGATGGCGAAACGGTGGTGCTGGGCGGCATACTGACCTCCGAGCAATTGCGCAATCTCTACAAGACACCGCTGCTCGGTGATTTGCCGTTCATCGGTTCGTTGTTCCGCTATACCCAGGAATCCAACGAAAAGGTAGAATTGTTGATCTTCATTACCCCCAAGATCATCGGAGACAAATAGGCGAATCGCTGATGCAGGGTCTGCCCACGATCATTCTCGTCGGCCCTATGGGCGCGGGGAAAAGCACCATCGGACGCCTGATGGCAGCCGAGTTGAAGCGCGAGTTTTTCGATAGCGATGACGAAATCGAAGCGCGCTGCGGTGCCAATATTGCCTGGATTTTCGATGTCGAGGGCGAGCGCGGCTTTCGTGATCGTGAAACTCTCATGCTGCGGGAGTTGGCCGGCCGCGAGGCCATTGTGCTCGCCACCGGCGGCGGCGCAGTGATGCGCGAGGATAACCGCCAGGCGCTGCGCGAGCGGGGCGCGGTGGTGTATCTGGCAACCTCGGTCGAACAGCAGATTCGGCGCACGGCCCGCGACCGTAACCGCCCATTGTTGCGCCAAGGCAATCCCGAGCAAGTGCTACGCGATCTATTCGCCAAGCGTGACCCGCTTTATCGCGCCACCGCCGACTTGACGGTACGCACCGATCGGCGCGGCCCCAAGACGGTGGTCAACGAGATCATTCGTCGCACCAAGCGTTTGTCCGATCCACTCGATCTAAAGGCTTGATCATGACCGCTTCATCCGCATTGCCGTATCAACGTCTGCATGTCGAACTCGACGCCCGGCGCTATCCCATCCATGTGGGGCCGGGGTTGCTCGACGCGCCGGATATGCTGGTGCCATACCTGGCCGGGCGTCAGGTGATGATCGTCACCAACGAGACGGTGGCGCCGCTGTATCTCGAGCGCCTCAAGCGCACGCTGAGCGGCGATGGCCACGACGTGCACGAGGTGGTTCTGCCCGATGGCGAGCACACCAAGACGTCGGCCAGTGTCGAGCGCATCTGGGATGCACTGTTGGCGGAGGGGTTCAATCGTCGTTGCACGTTGGTCGCGCTCGGGGGCGGTGTGATCGGCGACATGGCAGGTTACGCAGCGGCGTGCTATCAGCGCGGTGTAGCTTTCGTGCAGATACCCACTACCCTGCTGTCGCAGGTGGATTCCTCGGTGGGCGGCAAGACCGGTGTCAACCACCCGCGTGGCAAGAACATGATCGGTGCCTTCTGGCAGCCGCGTGCGGTCTTGATAGACACCGATACGCTGGCCACGCTACCGGACCGCGAGCTCTCCGCAGGACTCGCCGAGGTCATCAAGTATGGCTTGATCCAGGATGCCGACTTCCTTGCCTGGCTGGAGGCGCACATGTCGGCGCTGCGCGGGCTTGATGTCGAGGCGCTCACCGAGGCAATCCTGAGAAGCTGCGCGATCAAGGCCGAGATCGTCGCTCGTGACGAGACGGAGCAGGGGCAGCGGGCGCTGCTCAATCTGGGGCACACCTTCGGTCATGCCATCGAAGCGCATCAGGGGTATGGTAACTGGCTGCATGGTGAGGCCGTGGGTGCAGGCATGCTGATGGCTGCCACGCTGTCGCAGCGTCTGGGGTGGCTCGAGGCCGCCGAGGTGGCGCGTGTCGAGACGCTCATTGCGCATGCCGTTTTGCCGGTCACAGTGCCTGTTGCGATGAGCGCCGATGATTTTCTCGCCGCCATGCGCTTGGACAAGAAGAACATCGACGGCCGCTTGCGCCTGGTGCTGTTGTCCGGCCTGGGTGAGGCGTGCGTCTATGACGACACCCCGCCGGCTATGCTCAAGGCGCTGCTCGGCGAGTTCCCTCGCGCCTGACGCTCTCGCTTCTCCCGCTGACCCGGCCCCCGCGACGCCTGCCTTCTCGGCAGGCGTTTTGCGTAGGGCCTCGCCGCGTTTGTGCAGTGGCGTTTTTCGCGCGACAATATGCTTGTATCCGCATGCCTCATGCAGGATCGGCATGAGATAAGGTTAAAACTTAGACTAAAGTCGCGTATTTAGAGCCTCAAGCTTGCAAGCTTGCTAACGCGTTGACATGTCAGGGGTTTTAGCGAGATTTTGTGGCTAACCCCGCGATTTTGCGCAGCTTTGAGGCAGCACGGCAGGTAGTGGAATTGCTTGAGAGGTGGGCAGGGGCTATGCTGGTCGACCTTTTTCACGCCCTATGCGTCATCGCATGACATGCTTTTCGACCTTAAAAGAATAAAAGATAACTGATAAGCATAACACGATTATTTCTGGACACAAGTTTCAAAATTTTGTGAGGCACGCCCATGATGAGAGGCCTTCACCAGCCTGGCGAGTTCCGTGACAACTGCGGTTTTGGCTTGATCGCCCACATGGAAGGACATGCCAGTCATGACCTGCTCAAGACCGCGATCGAGTCCCTGACCTGCATGACCCACCGTGGCGGTATTGCCGCCGACGGCAAGACCGGCGATGGCTGCGGTCTGCTATTCAAGATGCCCAGCGATTTCATGCGTGCCGTGGCAAGCGAAGAACTCGGTGTGGTGCTGGGTGAGCGCTTTGCCGTAGGCAGTGTGTTCATGCCTGATGACGATGCGCGAGAAGCGCATGCGCGGGAGGTGCTTGATGCGCAGCTTCTGGCGCGCGGACTGCGTGTCAGTGGCTGGCGTGAAGTGCCTACCGACGCCTCGGTGTGTGGCCCCATGGCCTTGGAGTGCCTGCCGCGCATTCGTCAGGTCTTCGTCGAAGGGGAGGGCGAGCGCGACACCCAGGCGTTCAATGTCGATCTGTTCATGGCACGGCGTTATGCCGAGCAAGCGTTGAAGGATGAAGAGGACTTCTACATCTGCTCGTTGTCCTCCGAGGTGGTCTCCTATAAAGGGTTGATGATGCCTGCGGACTTGCCCACCTTTTATCGGGATCTGGGCGATGAACGGCTGCACACGGCGATCTGCGTCTTCCATCAGCGTTTTTCCACCAATACCGCGCCGCGCTGGCCGCTGGCACAGCCTTTCCGCTTTTTGGCGCACAACGGCGAGATCAACACGGTCCAGGCCAATCGCGGCTGGGCCAACGCGCGCAAGGAAAACTTCCTGTCGCCGTTGCTGCCGGAAATCACCGAACTCGACGAAATCGTCAATACCTCGGGTTCCGACTCCTCGAGCATGGACAACATGCTCGAGGTGCTGCTGACCGGCGGGATGGATCTTTATAACGCCATTCGCATGATGGTGCCGCCGGCGTGGCAGAACGTCGAGACGATGGATGGCGATCTACGCGCCTTCTATGAATACAATTCCATGCACATGGAGCCGTGGGACGGCCCCGCTGGCCTGGTGATGACCGATGGTCGCCATGCGGTATGCATGCTCGACCGTAACGGATTGCGTCCGGCGCGCTGGGTGATCACCGAGAACGGCTACATTACCTTGTCCTCTGAGATTGGTGTCTACGACTACAAGCCCGAGGACGTCGTCGCCAAGGGCCGCGTGGGCCCGGGGCAGATCCTCGCCGTGGACACGCAGACCGGCGAGGTGCTGCATACGCCTGACGTCGACGAACGTCTGCGCTCGGCATATCCCTATCGTCGCTGGCTGAAGCAGCATGCGCATTACCTGGAGTCGGCGCTGACCGAGCTGGCGCGTTTCCAGCCCATGGCCAACGATGAACTCAATGTCTTTCAGAAGATGTTCCAGGTGACTTTCGAGGAGCGCGAGCAGTTGTTGCGCCCGTTGGCCGAAGGGGGCCAGGAGGCGGTTGGTTCGATGGGCGACGACACGCCGATGGCGGTGCTGTCGCGTCATGGACGCTTGCTGACCGATTACTTCCGTCAGAAGTTCGCGCAAGTCACCAATCCGGCCATCGATCCGCTGCGTGAAGCGATCGTGATGTCGCTGGAAACCTGCTGCGGCGCCGAGTTGAACGTCTTCGAGGCGACCCCCGAACACGCGCATCGCCTGATCCTGACCACGCCGGTGCTCTCGCCGCGCAAGTTCACCGCCTTGGTGACCCAGGAGGACCCGGCATTCGCCAGCCATAAGCTGAGTCTGAGTTACGATCCTGAGCGCGATACGCTCAAGCAGGCGTTGCTTGGGCTGTGTCAACGGGCCGAGGACGCGATTCGCGAGGGTAAGGTGATTCTGGTGCTCTCGGATGCCGACCTGGAACGCGGCAAGTTGCCGATTCATGCCGTGCTGGCAGTGGGGGCGATCCACCATCACCTGGGCCGCAAGGCCTTGCGGCCGCGCGTCAATCTGGTGGTCGAGACCGGCTATGCGCGTGACGCGCACCAGATGGCGGTTCTGTTTGGTGTAGGGGCCACGGCGGTGTATCCGTATCTGGCCTATCAGGTCATGGCCGACATGCACAACACCGGCGAGTTGACCGGCGACCCGGCGGACGCCCGCGAGAATTACCGCAAGGGCCTGCAGAAGGGGCTCTACAAGATCCTCTCCAAGATGGGGATCTCGACGCTGGCTTCCTATCGCGGTTCGCAGTTGTTCGAAGCGGTGGGGCTGTCTTCTGATGTCATGGACATGTGCTTCACCGGCATGGCGTCGCGCATCGAAGGCGCCGGATTCGCCGAGCTGCAACTGCAGCAGGAACTGCTGGCCCGCGATGCCTGGATCCCGCGCAAGGGGATTCGCCAGGGCGGTCTGGTGAAGTACGTGCATGATCATGAATACCACGCCTACAACCCGGACGTGGTCATGCAGTTGCAGAGCGCGGTGCAAAGTGGCGACTACGCCAAGTGGAAGCAGTTCGCACAGACCGTCAATGAGCGCTCGGTGGCCACCATCCGCGACCTGCTTACGCTCAAGCCGGCCCCTGAGCCGTTGCCCCTCGACGAGGTCGAGCCGGTCGAGAATCTGCTGCCACGCTTCGACAGCGCTGGGATGTCGCTCGGCGCGCTGTCACCCGAGGCCCATGAGGCGATGGCGCAAGCCATGAACGAGACCGGCGGCCGCTCCAACTCCGGTGAGGGCGGCGAGGATCCGGCACGCTACAGGACCATTCGCTCCTCGAAGATCAAGCAGATCGCCTCTGGGCGCTTCGGCGTGACGCCGGCTTATCTGGTCAATGCCGAGGTGCTGCAGATCAAGGTCGCGCAGGGCGCCAAGCCCGGCGAGGGTGGGCAGTTGCCCGGCGGCAAGGTCAATGAACTGATTGCCCGACTGCGCTATGCGGTGCCCGGCGTGACGCTGATCTCACCGCCGCCGCATCACGATATCTATTCCATCGAGGATCTGGCGCAGTTGATCTTCGACCTGAAGCAGGTCAACCCGGCGGCGCAGGTCTCGGTCAAGCTGGTCTCCGAGCCGGGCATCGGCACCATCGCCACCGGCGTGGCCAAGGCCTATGCCGATTTGATTACTGTCTCCGGCTACGACGGCGGCACCGCGGCGAGTCCGCTGACCTCGATCAAGCATGCCGGCAGCCCGTGGGAGCTGGGCCTGCCCGAGGTGCATCAGGCGCTGCGCATCAACAGTCTGCGTGACAAGATTCGTCTGCAGACCGATGGCGGCCTCAAGACCGGCCTCGATGTGGTCAAGGCGGCGATTTTCGGCGCCGAGAGTTTCGGCTTCGGCACGGCACCGATGGTGGCGTTGGGGTGCAAATACCTGCGTATCTGTCACCTCAATAACTGTGCCACCGGCGTTGCGACCCAGCATCAGCATCTGCGTGACGAGCATTTCCGCGGCACCGTGGACATGGTCAAGCACTATTTCCGCTTCATCGCCGAGGAGGTCCGCGAGCTGATGGCGTTGCTCGGCGTGCGCCAGTTGACCGATCTGATCGGGCGTACTGACCTGCTCGAGATCCTCGAGGGTGAGACGTCGTCCCAGCGCAAGCTCGATTTGATGCCGCTGTTGCAGAATGACCATGTGCCCGAGGGGGCGCCGCAGTTCTGCCAGTTCGGTCGCAACGAGCCGCACGACCCGGGCGCCAAGAATCAAGAAATGCTGGATGCCCTGTTGCCCGCCATCGAGGCCAAGTCGGGTGGCGATTTCCACCTGCGGATCACCAACTGCGACCGCAGTGTGGGGGCGCGGGTGTCCGGCGAGATCGCCAAACGCTACGGCGAGAGCGGGCTTGAAGACGCGCCGATCACCACGCGTTTCACCGGCGTGGCCGGGCAGAGCTTCGGGGTGTGGAACGCGCGTGGCCTGAAGCTCTATCTCGAAGGTGATGCCAACGATTATGTCGGCAAGGGCATGAATGGTGGCAAGGTAGTCATCGTGCCGCCGCGCGAGAGTCGCTTCGAAAGCCACAAGACGGCGATCATCGGCAACACCTGCCTGTACGGCGCGACTGGCGGCAAGCTGTTCGCGGCGGGCACGGCGGGCGAGCGCTTCGCGGTGCGCAACTCCGGCGTGCATGCGGTCATCGAGGGCGCCGGCGATCACTGCTGCGAATACATGACCGGCGGCCTGGTCGCCGTGCTCGGCGAGACCGGCATCAACTTCGGCGCAGGCATGACCGGCGGGTTCGCGTATGTACTCGACGAAGATCGCACCTTCGTCGACAAGTACAACCACGAACTGGTCGAGATCCATCGCATCAACACCGAGGTCATGGAAGCCTATCGGCGCCACCTGCGGGAAATGATCGAGGAATACGTCACCGAAACCGGCTCCGCGCGGGGGCAGGCGATTCTCGAAGACTTCTCCGACTTCATCCGCCATTTCTGGCTGGTTAAGCCCAAGGCGGCGAACCTCAACAGTCTGCTGGCCCAGTCCCGGCGTCAGCCGGAATAAGAGGCGGCGTCAGCCGGAATAAGAGCTGGCGTCAGCCGGATTAAGAGCCGTCGGTGGCCGCAACAAGAGCCGTCGGCGGCCCGAGTAGCGCCTGCTACTCGCTGAATAACAGGAGAGACGATCATGGCAAACCGTCTGAATAACGATTTCCAGTTCATCGATGTCGGCCGGCAGGACCCCCAGAAAAAGGAAGCGAGCGCTCGAGCGCGCGAGTTCGCTGAAATCTACGAGCCTTACAAGCCCAGCGAGGCAGCCAGCCAAGCGCATCGCTGTCTGGATTGCGGCAATCCGTATTGCGAGTGGAAGTGCCCAGTCCACAATTACATCCCTAACTGGTTGAAGCTGGTCAGTGAGGGCAACATCCTCGAGGCGGCGGAGATGTCTCACCGCACCAACTCACTACCCGAGGTCTGTGGTCGCGTGTGCCCGCAGGATCGCCTCTGCGAGGGTGACTGCACGCTGAACGACGGTTTCGGTGCGGTGACCATCGGCTCGGTGGAGAAGTACATCACCGACACGGCGTTCGCCATGGGCTGGCGCCCGGACATGTCCAAGGTCGAGTGGAACGGCAAACGCGTTGCGGTGATCGGCGCCGGCCCGGCGGGATTGAGCTGTGCCGATATTCTGGTACGTAATGGCGTCAAGCCGGTGGTATTCGACAAGCACCCCGAAATCGGTGGGCTGCTGACCTTCGGCATTCCCGAGTTCAAGCTCGAGAAGAATGTCATGAAGCGTCGCCGCGCGGTATTCGAGGAGATGGGTATCGAATTCCGCCTGGGCGTAGCAATTGGCAGCGATATGTCTCATGAGGCGCTGCTCGACGAATTCGATGCCGTGTTCATGGGCATGGGCACCTACAAGTACATGGAAGGTGGCTTCCCCGGCGAAGATCTGCCCGGGGTCCACAAGGCGCTGGATTTCCTGGTCGCCAACGTCAATCACTGCCTGGGCTTCGAGAAGAACCCCGATGATTACGTGTCGCTCGAAGGCCAGCGCGTGGTAGTACTGGGCGGTGGTGACACGGCGATGGATTGCAACCGTACCTCGATCCGTCAGGGGACGGCGAGTGTGACCTGTGCCTATCGTCGCGATGAAGACAACATGCCGGGATCGCGCAAAGAAGTGGCCAATGCCCGCGAGGAGGGTGTGGAATTCCTGTTCAATCGTCAGCCGGTCGCCATCGTCGGCGAGGACAAGGTCGAAGGCGTCAAGTTGGTGCGTACGCGTCTCGGTGAGCCGGATACCAATGGGCGCCAACGCCCCGAGGTGGTCCCGGGGTCGGAGGAAGTGTTCGCTGCTGACGCGGTGCTCATCGCCTTCGGTTTCCAGCCCAATCCCGCCGATTGGTTCGACACGGTGGGCATCGATCTCGACGAGCGCGGTCGCGTCAAGGCGCCGGCACAGGGTGGATTCGCCTTCCAGACCAGCCATGAAAAGGTCTTCGCCGGTGGCGACATGGTGCGTGGCTCCGACCTGGTGGTCACCGCCGTCTATGAAGGCCGTCAGGCCGGCGAGGGAATTCTCGACTACCTCGGTGTGTGAAACCTCGAGCTACGGGCTGCGAGCCTCGAGCAGGGTGGCGCCATCATTCTGCTCGAAGCCCGAAGCCCGAAGCCCGAAGCCCGAAGCCCGAAGCTCGTAGCTCGTAGCTCGTAGCTCGTAGCTCAAATTGAGCGTTCTGGGCGAATCTGCTATTCTGGCGTCCCATCCAGGCCCGGTTTTCTCCACGGCCTTCAGATCACGTTTCGACAGGTTTTCCATGACGCGATATATCTTCGTGACCGGCGGTGTTGTGTCCTCACTCGGCAAGGGCATCGCCTCCGCCTCCCTCGCGGCGATCCTCGAGGCGCGCGGCCTCAAGGTCACCATCCTCAAGCTGGACCCGTACATCAATGTCGATCCCGGCACGATGAGCCCGTTCCAGCACGGCGAGGTGTTCGTCACCGAAGATGGCGCCGAAACCGATCTCGACTTGGGCCACTACGAGCGTTTCATCCGTACCAAGATGACCCAGAGCAACAACTTCACCACCGGGCGCGTCTACGAGCACGTACTGCGCAAGGAGCGCCGCGGCGATTATCTGGGTGGGACCGTGCAGGTGATTCCGCATATCACCGACGAGATCAAGCGCCGAGTCTATGAGGGCGGCGATGGATTCGATGTCGCGCTGGTGGAAATCGGCGGCACGGTGGGCGATATAGAATCACTGCCGTTTCTCGAGGCGACGCGTCAGATCCGTAGCGAGAAGGGCGCCAGCCAGGCACTCTTCATGCACCTTACGCTGGTGCCTTACATCAAGACCGCTGGCGAGACCAAGACCAAGCCGACCCAGCACAGCGTCAAGGAACTGCGCTCCATCGGTATCCAGCCGGATATCCTCATCTGCCGTAGCGAAGTCGAGCTCGAGGAAAGCGAGCGGCGCAAAATCGCGTTGTTCACCAACGTCGAGGAGCGCGCGGTGGTACCGCTGCAGGATGCCGATACCATCTATCGCATCCCGCTGATGCTGCATGAGCATGGCCTGGACGACATCATCTGCGACAAGCTACGCCTCGAGGCCGACGACGTCGACCTTGGCGAATGGGTGCACGTTCTGGACGCCAAGCTGAACCCGCTGAAGTCGGTTAACATCGCCATGGTCGGCAAGTACATGGAGCTGCTCGACGCCTACAAGTCGCTCAACGAGGCGTTGATCCATGCTGGTATTCAAGGACGAGTCAAGGTCAACATCGACTATATCGACTCCGAAGACATCGAACGTCACGGTACTGAACGCCTCGCCGGCAAGGACGCCATTCTGGTACCCGGTGGCTTTGGCGAGCGTGGCGTGGAAGGCAAGGTCGCCACCGCCCGTTATGCCCGCGAAAATAAAGTGCCGTACCTGGGCATCTGTCTGGGCATGCAAGTAGCGGTCATCGAATATGCGCGCCATGTCGCGGGTTGGGCGGATGCCAATTCCACCGAGTTCACCCACGACACGCAGCATCCGGTGGTGGGGCTGATTACCGAATGGGTCACGCCCGAGGGCAAGATCGAACTGCGTGATGCGGCGTCCGACCTGGGCGGCACCATGCGGCTCGGCGGCCAGGTGTGCCACCTCACACAGGGGACTCGGGCGCACGCGGCCTATGGTCTGGAAGACATCACCGAACGCCATCGCCATCGCTTCGAGGTCAACAACCAGTTCGTCGAGGCCCTGCAAGACGCTGGCCTGGTGATTTCCGGCAAGAGCGCCGACCATTCTCTGGTCGAGATGATCGAGCTATCCGATCACCCGTGGTATGTAGCGTGCCAGTTCCATCCCGAGTTCACCTCCACCCCGCGCGATGGGCATCCGCTGTTCTCCGGCTTCATCAACGCCGCGCTGGAGAACAAGGCTGCGGTTGCCCGGGCGCGTGCACAACAGCAGAGCTGAGGAGGCACCATGGCCGAGACATCCAAACAGATCGAGTTTGCCGGCCTGAGTGCCGGCAATTCATTGCCGCTGACGCTGTTCGGCGGCATGAACGTGCTCGAGTCCCGCGAGATGGCTCTGGAAGTCGCTGAGGCCTATGTCGAGGTGACGCGACGCCTGGGCATTCCTTATGTCTTCAAGTCGAGCTTTGACAAGGCCAATCGCAGCTCGATCCACTCTTATCGTGGCCCGGGTCTGGAAAAAGGCCTCGAATGGCTAGACGAGATCAAATCACGCTTTGGCGTGCCGGTGATCACCGACGTACACGAACCCTGGCAGGCCAAGCCGGTGGCCGAAGTGGCGGATGTCATTCAGTTGCCGGCCTTCCTGGCCCGCCAGACCGATCTGGTGGTGGCATTGGCAGAGACCGGTGCGGCGATCAACATAAAGAAGCCGCAGTTCATCGCCCCGCACGAGATGCGTCATATCATTCGCAAGTGCGAGGAGGCCGGCAACTCGCGGCTGATACTCTGCGAGCGCGGCTCGAGCTTCGGCTACAACAACCTGGTGGTCGACATGCTGGGCTTGGGTGAAATGAAAAAGACGGGCTATCCGGTGTTCTTCGATGTCACCCATGCGCTGCAGCAACCCGGTGGTCGCGCCGATAGCGCCGACGGGCGTCGTACGCAGATCGCCGAGCTGGCGCGTGCAGGTGCCGCCGTGGGGCTGGCAGGGCTGTTCCTCGAGGCGCACCCCGATCCCGATAATGCCAAGTGTGACGGCCCCTGTGCCTTGCCCTTGAATCGCCTAGAAGGCTTCTTGAGCCAACTCAAGTCGATCGACGACATGGTCAAGGGTTTCACACCCCTGGAGATCGACTGAGACGCCGACGAATGCAATAGTCGAGTACACGACGAGCGGAGCCGCCCGTAGCGGTCAACGTGACCGCTACCCTCTCGATATGCTGAAACGACCCATCGTTAACACGAGGATGACTCGCAATGGCTGAGATCAAAGATATCCACGCTCTCGAGGTGCTGGACTCCCGCGGCAACCCAACCGTTCAGGCCGATGTAGTGCTGGCGAGTGGTGTGCGTGGCACGGCGTGCGCGCCGAGCGGCGCCTCCACGGGCTCTCGCGAGGCACTGGAGCTGCGTGACGGCGACAAGTCGCGCTACCTTGGCAAGGGCGTGCTCAAGGCGGTCGAGGCCGTCAACGGCAAGATTCGCGACGCCTTGGTGGGTAAGGACGCGCTCGATCAGCGCGGTCTGGATAACGCCATGCTCGAGTTGGATGGCACCGATAACAAGGAGGGGCTCGGCGCCAACGCCATCCTCGCCGTGTCGCTTGCCGCCGCCAAGGCCGCTGCCACCGAAAAGGGCGTGCCGCTCTACGCGCACATCGCCGAGCTGTACGGCCAGCCGGGACAGTTCCGCATGCCGGTGCCGATGATGAATATCCTCAATGGTGGCGAGCATGCCGACAACAACGTCGACATTCAGGAATTCATGATTCAGCCGGTCGGCGCGCCCGACTTCCGTGAAGCGCTGCGCATGGGTGCCGAAACCTTCCATACCCTGAAGAAGGTGCTCGCCGCGCGCGGTCTGTCGACCTCGGTGGGCGACGAAGGCGGTTTCGCTCCGAACCTGGCCTCCAATGTCGAGGCGTTGGCGGTGATCCAGGAAGCCGTGGAAAAGGCTGGCTACACCTTGGGCAAGGACGTGACACTGGCGCTGGATTGTGCCTCCTCGGAGTTCTACCAGGATGGTCAGTACAACCTCTCGGGCGAAGGCAAGTCCTACGACGCGGCAGACTTCGTCGACTATCTCGCAGCGCTATGCGATCAATACCCGGTCGTCTCCATCGAGGATGGCATGGACGAGTCCGATTGGGAGGGCTGGAAAGCCCTGACCGATAAACTGGGCAACAAGGTGCAACTGGTCGGCGATGACTTGTTCGTCACCAACACGCGGATCTTGAAGCGCGGGATCGACGAGCATATCGGTAACTCCATCCTGATCAAGTTCAACCAGATCGGCTCGCTCTCCGAGACGCTGGATGCCATCAAGATGGCGCAGAATGCCGGCTTCACGGCGGTCATCTCGCATCGTAGCGGCGAGACCGAGGACACCACCATCGCCGATCTGGCCGTGGGCACGTCCGCCGGCCAGATCAAGACCGGCTCGCTGTGCCGCAGCGATCGCGTGGCCAAGTACAACCGCTTGCTGGTTATCGAGCAGTCTCTGGAGGGCCAGGCTGCCTACCCCGGTTTGTCTGCGATCAAGGGCCAAGACTGACGCACGTCTATGACGGCTAGGTTGTGATACCCGCGGCGGCCTTCAGGGCCGCCGTGGGTGTTTTGGGGTAAGCATCATCTCCATTTTTTGTAATATATTTCCTACAAAAAATGCCCTCAATGTGTGATAAATTCCGATGATCGATGCGATAGATACGCTTTCTAATTAATTATCTTTATGTTTTTAAAGATAATTTTTTGGGTTGATCTCTGCCTGAAGAAAGATGGCAGTCAATGTACCCGCTTGTTGCGACGAGAAGGTTTGGTAACAATGTGGATGCACAGGATGAGCAAAAGCATTGCTTGCCTGGAGGCAGATTGGGATGCAGCAAGGTGCGCCTGTCGTGGAGGGAGTCCATGGCAGGCATGGAGCGCACCTCGGGAGTCGAGCGGAGGGAGCCGCTCAGGGATGAATGGGATGCAGCGGCCTTCGGGCCGCTTTTTTTGTCTTGCCATTGCCCTTGCGACCCAAAAAAGCCGGCCTTGTCGAAAGGCCGGCATTACGTGGCGCGCCGAGGATGTTGGCAACCAGCGTCAGCGTTCGAGGTGTTGCAGCTTGTCGGCGCTGCCGTTCCACTGCTCTGCTTCGGGCAGAGGATCCTTCTTCTCGCTGATATTGGGCCAGACTTCGGAAAGCTCGGCGTTGAGCTCGGTAAAGTCTTTCTGATTCTCCGGAAGCTCATCCTCTGAATATATCGCCTCGGCCGGACATTCGGGCTCGCACAGCGCGCAGTCGATACACTCGTCGGGATGAATCACCAGGAAATTAGGCCCTTCGTAGAAGCAGTCCACGGGACAGACTTCGACGCAGTCGGTGTATTTGCAGCGAATGCAGTTTTCGGTGACGACGAATGTCATGACGATCTCCTGGATCTCGGTCGCGGCAGTGCCCAAAAGTGGCAGTACGGTTATAAACGGGCGGCGATTTATAATGGCGTATTCTAATGGCGCTACATTTTAGTCGCGCGCCCGGCGCGCGGGCAAGCCGGCACCATAAACGTTTTGGAATGGCCTCATAGCCAAACGCATCTTCAGCATTGCTCACGCCATTCATAGAGCAAGGCCATGGCCTGGCGTGGGGAAAGGTCATCAAGGTCGAGCTTTTCCAGGGCCTCGACGACTGGATGCGGCGCACTGGCGAAAAGATCTGCTTGTTGCGGTTTGGGCGCGTCGCCCTCGTACACCCCGCCACGTGTGTTGGCTTGATGGACTTCCTGCTGCTCCAGGGTGGCGAGCTTCTCGCGTGCTCGGGCCACTACGCGCGGCGGTACGCCAGCGAGCTGCGCGACCTGCAGGCCGTAGCTCTGGCTCGCGGGCCCTTCCTCGACACGGTGCATGAAGACGATGCCGTCCTGGTGTTCGGCGGCCGTCAGATGCACGTTGACCACGCCGTCGTAGGGTTCCGTCAGAGCGGTCATTTCGAAATAGTGCGTGGCAAAGAGCGTGAACGCGCGCCGTTCGACCAGATGTTCGGCGCTGGCCCAGGCCAGCGAGAGACCATCGAAGGTGCTGGTGCCGCGACCGATCTCATCCATCAGTACCAGGCTGTGCTCGGTAGCATTGTGCAGGATGGTGGCGGTTTCGGTCATCTCCACCATGAAAGTCGAGCGGCCACCGGCCAGATCGTCGCTGGAGCCGATGCGCGTGAAGATACGATCCACGGGGCCGATTTCGGCATCGTCGGCGGGCACGCAGCTTCCGGTATGCGCGAGCAGAGCGATCAAGGCCGCCTGGCGCATGTAGGTAGATTTCCCGCCCATGTTGGGCCCGGTGATGACCAGCAAGCGTCGCGTTTCGTCGAGCATCAAGTCATTGGGCACGAACGGATGATCGCTGACATGCTCGACCACAGGATGGCGACCTCCATGAATGCGCAGGCCGGGCTGATCGCTTAGCCGGGGGCGCACGAAATCCAGCGCCAGGGCGCGTTCGGCGAAACATGCCAGCACATCGAGGGTCGCCAGAGCGCGTGCCGTGTCCTGCAATGCTTGCAGGTCGACGTTGAGTGTTTCCAGCAATCCGTCGTAGAGCAGTTTTTCGCGGGCCAATGAGCGCGACTTGGCCGAGAGTGCCTTGTCTTCGAATTCCTTGAGCTCGGGGATGATGAAGCGTTCGGCGTTTTTCAGCGTTTGGCGACGAATATACTCGGCCGGCGCTTCGCGAGCCTGGGCGCGCGGAATCTCGATGAAGTAACCGTGGACGCGGTTATAGCCGACCTTGAGGCCGGCCAGACCGGTGCGTTCGCGCTCGCGAGTCTCGAGCTCGACCAGGTAGTCGCCGGCATGCTCGGCCAGGCCACGGTATTCGTCGAGCTCCTCGTCGAAACCTGTGGCGATTACTCCACCGTCGCGGATCACTACGGGCGGGTTGTCGACCAGGGCACGAGTCAGTGTCTCAGCCAGCTCGGGGTACGGTCGGATATGGTGCTTGAGCTCGTCGATGGCGTTGCCGTCGTCGAGCTCAGCAAGATCCTGCTCCAGCGCAGGTAAGGCGTTGAGGGCATCGCGCAGGCGTGCCAGGTCGCGGGGTCGAGCACTGTAGAGAGCCACGCGGGCAAGTATGCGCTCGATGTCACCGATTGCCTTGAGCGGCTCGCGCAGGGCCGCATAACGGTCGTCGTCGATGAGGCACTGTACCGCCGCCTGACGTGCCTGGACCTGGGGGGTGTCGCGCAGCGGCCGGTTTAGCCAGCGCTTCAACTGACGCGAGCCCATGGCCGTAGCGGTGGTGTCCAACACGCTGGCCAGCGTATTTTCGAAGCCGCCGCCGAGGTTGATGTCGATCTCGAGATTGCGACGACTGGCGGCGTCGATTACCACTGCCTCGTCGCGGTTCTCCACGGCGATCCCGGTGACGTGGGGAAGGCGCGAGCGCTGGGTGTCGCGGGCGTAGTCGATGAGCACGCCAGCGGCGGTCAGCGCGGTGGTGAGATGCGCGCAGCCGAAGCCGCGCAAGTCGGCTACACCGAATTGATCGCATAGCAAGCGCTGAGCGCTCTCCAGGTCGAACAGCCAGTCGCCCTGGCGGCGAAAGCCGGGACGCTCGGCGAGGGCAGGTGGTAGCGAAAGACTCTCTGCGGCGAGCAGTTCGGCGGGGTCGAGGCGCTGGATCTCGGACAGCAGGTCGCTCTCGCCATCGACTTCGAGCACGCTGAAATGGCCGCTTGAGAGCTCCAGCCAGGCCATGCCCCAGCGTTCGCCGTGAGGATGCACAGCAAGCACGAGATTGTCGCGGCGCGCGTCGAGCAAGGCTTCATCGTGCAGGGTGCCGGGCGTGACGATGCGCACGACCTGCCGATCCACGGGACCCTTGGCCGTGCTGGGGTCGCTCATCTGCTCGCAGATGGCCACCGATTCCCCGGATTTGACCAGCCGCGCCAGATAGCCTTCGGCGCTATGATACGGCACACCGGCCATGGGAATCGGTTTGCCCGCCGATTGGCCGCGCTGGGTCAGGGTGATGTCGAGCAGTTGCGCGGCGCGCTTGGCGTCTTCATAAAACAGCTCGTAGAAATCGCCCATGCGATAAAAGAGCAGCACCTCGGGATGCTCGCGCTTGACCTTCAGGTACTGGACCATCATCGGGGTATGCTGGGCAGAGGCCTGGCTCATGCGAATCCTTGTCGTGCCGGTGGCTGATGTTGCCAAATGGAAGAAGGCGACGGAGCGCGGCGCTGGATAGCCTGCAAATGTTCGCCAAAGCCTCTATTCTACGCATTCGGGTGGGCGGCGTCAGTGGCGCTGCTTAGGATGGCAATCGGGAGACGCGACATGGCGGTGAATTTGACGGCATGGCAAGCCTTTTCGCTCGAGGCATTGGCCGAGCGCCTGGGGCGTGCCTGTCTCGCGGCGAATGCCAGCGTGACGGCGGCGGAGTCCTGTACTGGGGGCGGCGTGGCCAGTGCCATTACCGACATCGCGGGCAGCTCCGCGTATTTCGAGACCGGCTACGTGACCTATGCCA
Organism: Chromohalobacter sp. 296-RDG; assembly: GCF_029889885.1. Taxonomy (GTDB): domain Bacteria; phylum Pseudomonadota; class Gammaproteobacteria; order Pseudomonadales; family Halomonadaceae; genus Chromohalobacter. The sequence continues at coordinate 19,328 of NZ_JARANY010000004.1, read as the reverse complement.
ATAGTGCCAAGCAGCGCCTACTTGGGGTACGTGACGTGACCCTTGCCGAACACGGAGCGGTCAGTGCCGACACCGTGGGCGAGATGGTAGCGGGCGCATGTCGAGACAGTGGTGCCACGCTGGGTGTGGCGATCAGCGGGGTCGCCGGTCCCGGCGGCGGCAGCCCCGAAAAGCCCGTGGGCACGGTATGGTTCGCCTGGGGCGATGTGCGAGCCCAAGAGCGCGAGTGCCACCATCTGCCGGGCACGCGTGACGTCGTACGGGGCCAAGCGGTACGCGTGGCGCTGATCGGCCTGATCGACAGGCTTGAGAAGAAGGTGTCGTCAGCGTGATATCGGGTAGGAAACAGAGGTAGGCGGCGAGGAATTTTTTCGTCATACTACTGTCTAGTCATACAGTGTTTTGCGGTTGGTGCCGACATGTGTCAGCGCCACCGTGCGAGCTTCGATGTCCTTCGATAGGAGACCTTCATGGCACAGGACGACAACCGTTCCAAGGCGCTCAACGCAGCGCTTTCCCAGATCGAGCGCCAGTTCGGCAAGGGCGCCGTGATGCGTCTTGGCGATACGCCCCGAGTAGCGACGCCGGCCATATCCACCGGGTCGCTGGGGCTGGATATCGCGCTTGGCATGGGCGGATTGCCACTGGGTCGCGTGGTCGAGATCTTCGGCCCCGAATCTTCAGGAAAGACCACGATGACGCTATCGGTGCTTGCCCAGGCACAGAAACAAGGCAAAACCTGTGCGTTCATCGATGCCGAGCATGCCCTGGATCCGACGTATGCCGAAAAGCTGGGCATCAATCTCGATGATCTGCTGGTCTCGCAGCCGGATACCGGCGAGCAGGCGCTGGAAATCTGCGACATGCTGGTACGTTCCGGCGGTGTCGACGTCATCGTCGTCGACTCGGTGGCGGCCCTCACACCGCGAGCCGAGATCGAAGGCGAAATGGGCGATTCCCACGTCGGTCTGCAGGCCAGGCTGATGTCGCAAGCGCTGCGCAAGGTGACCGGCAACATCAAGAACGCCAACTGCATGGTGATGTTCGTCAACCAGATCCGCATGAAGATCGGTGTGATGTTCGGGAGTCCCGAGACCACCACTGGCGGCAACGCGCTGAAGTTCTATTCCAGTGTACGCCTGGATATCCGCCGGACCGGCTCGGTGAAGCAGGGCGACGAGGTGACTGGCAACGAAACTCGCGTCAAGGTCGTCAAGAACAAGGTGGCACCGCCGTTCCGCCAGGCCGAGTTCCAGATCCTCTACGGCAAGGGCATCTACCATGCCGGCGAGGTCATCGATCTCGGGGTACAGCAAAGTCTGGTCGACAAGGCGGGTGCCTGGTACAGCTATCAGGGCAGTAAAATCGGCCAGGGCAAGGCCAATGCCGCCCAGTTCCTCGAGGACAATCCGGCGATCATGGAGGAGATCGAAGGCGAGATTCGTGCACGATTGCTGGCCGCGCCCAAGGCGGAGGAAGGCGAGTCGGGGGAAGGTGCGAGCGAAGATAAGGCCGCGGCGACCCAGGACGACGATAGCCCTCTGTAACCATGAATAAGCAAGAGACGACACCTCGCGACGATGCCATCCGCCTTCTGGCGCGTCGCGATTACTCGCGGACTGAGCTGGTGTCGCGTTTGACGACGCGTGGGCATGAGCGCGTCGATATTGCGTTGGCGCTGGATGGCCTGGCCGAGGAAGGCTTGCAGTCCGATGCGCGCTTCGCCGAGCAGTTCGTGCGTTCGCGTTTGTTTCGTGGGCAAGGGGAAATGAAGATTCGCGCCGAGTTGAGTTCGCGTGGTATCACCGATGAGATGGCGCGCGAGGCGCTCGAAAGCGAATCCCCCGATTGGCATCGGCTGGCATGCGAGGCCTTGGCCAAGCGCTTCGACTCCCCCGGTCGCGAGCCTCGCGAGCGCGCCAAGCGTGAGCGGTTTCTGGCCTCACGCGGGTTCGATTTCGACCAGGTGCGTCATGCCATGGCACATGCCTGGGAGAACACTCGCTAGACCTGCGCGGGCCGTATGCCATGCGGCCTCCCTTCCCGCCGCTGTCGCGGCACCTCTTTAGTCCCCCGCCGAACGCGTTATACTAGTGCGCCTTGAGATGGTTCGGGGCGACTCGTTTTCCGTCATTCGCCGACTTTCGCGTTTCTCGCCCACCGCTTGTCCGGTCGGGCCGCGCGTGCCCGCAGCGCCTAACGCACACCGCCACGGAATTTCTATGAAAAGCGCAGACATCAGACAGGCCTTTCTGACGTTCTTCGAGGAGCACGACCACACCATCGTGCCGTCGAGCTCGCTTGTGCCTGACAACGATCCAACGTTGCTGTTCACCAATGCCGGCATGGTGCCGTTCAAGGACGTCTTTCTGGGGCGCGATCCGCGCCCCTATGTACGTGCCACCTCCCCACAACGTTGCGTGCGTGCCGGGGGCAAGCACAACGATCTGGATAACGTCGGGTATACCGCGCGGCACCATACGTTCTTCGAGATGCTGGGCAATTTCAGCTTCGGCGATTATTTCAAGCGCGACGCTATCGGGTTCGCGTGGACCTTCCTGACCGAACGCCTGGGGCTGCCCGCCGACAAGCTGTGGGTCACCGTTCACGTCAGTGACGACGAAGCCGAACGTATCTGGAAAGACGAGATAGGCGTCGACCCGGCGCGCTTCTCCAAGTTGGAGGAAGACAACTTCTGGCAGATGGGCGACACCGGCCCCTGTGGCCCGTCATCCGAGATTTTCTACGATCATGGACCTGAGGTCGCGGGCGGCCCACCGGGAAGCCCCGACGAGGACGGCGATCGGTACATCGAGATCTGGAATCTGGTCTTCATGCAGTTCGATCGCGACAGCGGCGGGACGCTGAACCCGCTGCCCAAGCCGTCCATCGATACCGGCATGGGCCTGGAGCGCGTCGCGGCGGTCATGCAGGGCGTATATTCCAACTACGAGATCGACCTGTTCCAGAATCTGCTCGATGCCTCGGCAGAGGCCACGGGCTACGCGGACACCAGCGCACCGTCGCTGTGCGTGATCGCCGATCATATTCGTTCCTGCGCTTTCTTGATCACCGACGACGTGTTGCCGTCCAACGAAGGGCGCGGTTACGTGCTGCGGCGTATCATTCGTCGCGCCATTCGCCACGGCCATAAGCTCGGTACGCGCGAGCCATTCTTCCATAAACTGGTGGCGGCGCTGGATGCCGAAATGGGCGATGCCTATCCGGAGCTGCGCAAGACACGCACTCAGATCGAGAAAGTGCTGCTCAAGGAAGAAGAGCAGTTCGCACGCACGCTGGATCATGGCATGGGGCTGCTGACGGAAGCGCTGGACACACTCGAGGGTGACGTGTTGCCAGGCGAGACCGTCTTCAAGCTCTACGATACCTATGGATTCCCGTTCGATTTGACGGCGGATGTCTGTCGCGAGCGTGGCGTGACGCCGGACGAGGTCGGCTTCCAGCGTGAGCTCGAGGCGCAACGCGAGCGTGCCCGTGCAGCGAGCCAGTTCGGTGCCGATTACACGGCGGCCCTGGAACTCGACGGCGAAACGGCCTTCACCGGCTATGACCGTTTGGAAGATGAGGCCCATGTCACCGCCCTGGTGGATCGCGAAGGCAACGCGCTGACGGCGCTAGAAGCGGGTCAGCAGGGCGTCGTGGTGCTGGATCGTACGCCGTTCTATGGCGAATCGGGCGGGCAGGCCGGTGACACCGGTTACTTGAACGCCAATGGCACGCGCTTCCAGGTGACCGATACCCAGAAGCAGGGTGGGCATCACTTGCATCATGGCGTGCTCATCGAGGGCCGGCTCGATGTGGGTGACAGTGTCACGCCACAGGTCGATGCCCGTCTGCGGGCGGCGACCATGCGCAACCACTCCGCGACGCACCTGTTGCATGAGGCGCTCAAGCAAGTAGTGGGTGAGCACGTACAGCAGAAGGGTTCGTTGGTGACGGCGGAGCGCCTGCGTTTCGACTTCAGCCATTTCGAGGCGATGACCCCGGCGCAGCTCGAGGAGGTCGAGCGCATCGTCAATGCGCAGATTCTGGCCAACGCCGATACGCGCACCGAGCAAATGACACTCGACGAGGCCAAGGCTAAAGGCGCCGCAGCGCTCTTTGAGGCCAAGTACGCCGATAGCGTGCGTGTGCTGACCATTGGCGCCGATGACTTCTCCATCGAACTCTGCGGCGGCACACACGTGGCACGTAGCGGCGATATCGGTTGCTTCCACATTCTCAGCGAGACAGGAGTCGCCGCGGGCGTGCGCCGCGTCGAGGCGGTCACCGGCGAAGGCGCCCTGGCGTATTTCCGCGATCAGGAAGCCAAGGTCACGCGTGTCGCCGAGCAGCTCAAGGCCAAGCCCGAGCAGATGGAGTCACGTCTCGAGGCAACGCTTGAGCGCAATCGCAGCCTGGAGAAGGAGCTCGAACGGCTCAAGGCCAAGTTGGCGAGTGCTGCGAGTGGCGACATGCTGGCCGAGGTGCGCGAGGTGGCGGGCGTCAAGCTGCTCGCCAAGCAGGTCGAGGGCATCGGTGGCAAGGATCTGCGTGGCCTGCTCGATCAGCTCAAGAATAAGCTGGGCTCGGGGATCATCGTGCTGGGCGTGGCCGGCGACGAAAAAGTCAGCCTGATCGTCGGGGTGACCGATGATCTGACCGCGCGTCTCAAGGCCGGCGACCTGGTCAGGCATGTCGCCGAGCAGGTCGGCGGCAAAGGCGGCGGCCGGGCCGATATGGCGCAGGCGGGAGGATCGCGGCCGCAGGCGTTGCCTGATGCCTTGGCGAGTGTACCGAGTTGGGTCGAGGCTCGGCTCGGCGAGTGAGATCGTGAAGAGGGTCGTGCGCATGGCGCCGGCCCTTTTCTTCATTCATGCTTGGGAAAACCACCACGGACAGGCAGCTATGGCGCTATATGTACAGAAGTTCGGGGGGACCTCGGTGGGCTCGGTAGAGCGCATCAAGGCCGTCGCCGAAAAAGTGAAGCGATTCCGCGACGAAGGCCATCAAGTAGTCGTCGTGGTGTCGGCAATGAGCGGGGAAACCAACCGGCTGATCGATCTGGCCAGCCAGATCAACGATGAGCCCACGCCACGCGAAATGGATATGCTGGTGTCCACCGGCGAGCAGGTCACCAGCTCGCTGCTGGCGATGGCCTTGCACAAGCTGGATGTGGCGGCGACGTCCTATACCGGCGGTCAGGTCGGCATCCAGACCGACAGCGCTCACACCAAGGCGCGCATTCAGCGTATCGAGACCGACGACATTCAGGAAGATCTCGACGACGGCCAGGTCGTGGTCGTGGCCGGCTTCCAGGGTGTCGATGACGAGGGTAACATCACCACGCTGGGACGCGGCGGCTCGGATACCACCGGTGTCGCTCTGGCGGCGGCGCTCAAGGCCGATGAATGCCAGATTTACACCGACGTGGACGGCGTTTATACCACCGACCCGCGTGTCTGCTCCAAGGCACAACGCCTGTCTTCCATCACCGTCGAGGAAATGCTCGAGCTGGCCAGCCTGGGCTCCAAGGTATTGCAGATTCGCGCCGTCGAGTTTGCAGGTAAATACAATGTGCCGCTGCGTGTGCTGTCCAGTTTCGAGGACGGCCCCGGTACCCTGATCGTCGCTGAAGAAGAAGAGGCCTCCATGGAAGAACCGCTGATCTCCGGTATTGCCTTCACCTCCAGTGAAGCCAAGCTGACGTTGCTCAACACCCCCGATGTGCCCGGCGTGGCGTCCAAGATACTGGGGCCCATCGCCGATACCAACATCGAAATCGACATGATCGTACAGAACGTGGCGCCCGCCGGTGACTACACCGACTTCACGTTCACCGTTGCCAAAAGCGATTTCACACAGACTCGAAGTATCCTGCAGGATCAAGTGATCCCGGCGCTGGGTGGTGGTGAGCTGCGTGGCGATGAGAATATCGCCAAAGTCTCGCTGGTCGGTGTGGGTATGCGTTCGCATGCCGGCGTGGCATCCAAGATGTTCCGCGTGCTGGCCGACGAAAACATCAACATTCGCATGGTCTCCACCTCGGAAATCAAGATCTCCGTGGTCATCGACGAGAAGCAGATGGAGCTGGCCGTACGTGCGTTGCACTCCGCCTTCGGTCTCGATAAAGACAGCATACAAGGCGAATAAGCACAGAAATTTGGCCTTCCTGCCCCATCGGCTTCTACGCTAGGGGTGGCGTCAGGACGACGCTGGAAGGCCAGATGTGGCCTTTCATTCAGTGTATCCGTGGCTGCAAAGCACGCGCCATTGGCTCTCGGGGCCTGTATGACGCATAATTCGCCTTCGTACTGTCGCTTGGCGGTGCATGCATCCCGTTGGAAGAAAGCCTGAGAAGGAGATCAGACATGCTCATCCTGACCCGTCGCGTCGGTGAAACACTGATGATCGGCGACGACATCACCGTTACAGTCCTGGGAGTGAAAGGCAATCAGGTCCGTATCGGTGTCAATGCGCCTAAGGACGTAGCCGTACATCGCGAAGAGATCTACCAGCGTATTCAGCGCGAGAAGACCGATAGCGAAGACGGCGGTTCAAACGTTTGAAGTGACGCATGCGTGGGGCCGTCTGGGCTGGTGAAGTCGTCCCCTTTATCGGCTCGGGCTTTTGGATAAGGCATACTTTCCGGGATGAGCAGTTTGACGCGAACGCAGTACGGCAAGCGAGTCTCCCGCTAGTCAAACAGTGACGGTAGGGATTGATATCAAGAGATTTTCAATCCGCTCTAGACAAGACCCCAGTATAATCGGTAACATACGCGCCGTGTTGATGAGGGAGAGATGGCCGAGTGGCTGAAGGCGCTCCCCTGCTAAGGGAGTATGGGGTTTGTAGCCCCATCGAGGGTTCGAATCCCTCTCTCTCCGCCAATCAACCCAATGCAGTGCATTGAAGTGAATGAAGTATTGCGCCCGTAGCTCAGCTGGATAGAGTACCTGACTACGAATCAGGTGGTCGGAGGTTCGAATCCTCCCGGGCGCACCACTTTAACAACGTGATTCAGTCACGTGATGATGCATGAGAGAGCCTTGGCTCTTGAGGCAGCGCGAAACACAGCAGAGCTGGTCGTGCGTTGTGTAAAGCGCCCGTAGCTCAGCTGGATAGAGTACCTGACTACGAATCAGGTGGTCGGAGGTTCGAATCCTCCCGGGCGCACCAGATATCAAGCCCGTCCCTCCGGGGGCGGGCTTTTTCGTCTGTGTCGACGATTCCCCTTCCTTGACGGCAAGACCTGTGATTTGCAGGTAAGCAGTCGTTTCCGGCACGCCTTGCGTGCCATTTTTTCGTTTCGTACTCCTTGATCAGTCGCCTGACTTGACGCGGTAGTCGCCCTCGAGCACCTGAGACGCGTGCGTGGCGTCTTGCGCCGGTGCGTCCTGGGCGCCATTGCCGCCAGCCGGGCGGGCCTGGTCGGCGCGAAACGCCTCGGCACGTTTCTTCATGCGGTGGCGCAAGAAGGGCAGCATCGCCCAGCCGACGATCAAGAAGAACAGGCCGAGCAAGGTGCCGACGATCATCATGGCGCCGAACAATAACCAGGTGGCGAGTAGCTTGAGCCCGCCGGCGCCCTGTGACGGGCGCGCCTGACGCGCCCGTTCCCGCCATTGCTGTGCCGCCTGCCAGGCGGCATTTTGCTGTCGATCAGTCATGTTCCACTCCGGTGACCGTTAGGTCATTGCGCTCGAGGCGAATGTCGATCTCACTATTCTGGGCGTCGTAGCCTTCTATATCCACATGCCCTCTTTCATCGACATCCAATTCAGAGAATCGTTGCATGCCGGATTCCTGAGCGTTGCTCAGTGCCTGGTGCAGTTCGTCGCTGGTCAGGCTCCAGTCAGGAATGGTGTCCTTGTGGCGTTTCTCGTGCACCAGGCTGCCATCCTCGATAAGCATGTCGATATCGAGTTGCCAGCCATCATCACGCCAGCCTTCCACCTCAAGACGGTTACCGTCATCGATAGCGACTTCGTCATAATGGGTGAAGCCATAGGTGTTGGCATCGTTGAGCAGTGACTCGAGCTTGCCGGGTGATAGGCTGCCATCATCGGCAAGCGCGGCGGTGGACAGTCCGCCTGTGAGGACCATCGGCATCATCAGCATATGCATCGTCTTCATGATTTACTCCTGGCTTGTGCCTCGAGATTGGTATGACATACCGCGACTGCGGATAGAGGCACGCTAACGCCGTCGACCTTGCAGTCACCTGAAAACGATGTTCATCTTTCATTCATGTTAACGATAGCGAGTATGCACGGCGCTGATGAGGCCTCCGGCATCGAGCCCTGCGGATATTCATGCTGCATTCATGTCGGCTGAGGCAAACTCGTGTCTATGAAACGCTTCAATCGCTGTATCAAAGCGCTGATGCTGGTGGCGGTGGGCATCATGGCCTGCCAGTCGCTGGTCGCGGCCGACGATGACGAATGGCGCTCACTGCACCGCGAGGTGGAGGAAGGGCGTGTGGTGGCGCTGCCCAAGGTGCTCGACTGGCTCGAGCGTCACTATATCGGTCAGGTGCTGGAGGTAGAGCTCGACCGCGGCGATGATGTGCCGCGCTATGAAATCGACATGATCGGTCCGCAGGGGCAGGTAGTTGAATTCGAGTTCGATGCCACGAGCGGGGAAATGATTGGTATCGAAGGGGTCAATATCGATGGGATGGCACGTCAATGAAGGTGTTGCTGGTCGAGGATGATACCGCGTTGGCACAGGCGCTCGGCGAAGCGTTCGTCGAGGCTGGACTGTTGTGGGAACATGCCGCGACCGGTCATGCGGCCGATTATCTCGTGCGCGTCGAATCCTATGACGCCGTGATTCTCGATCTGGGACTCCCCGATGGTGATGGCACGCGCTGGCTTGCAGCGTGGCGCGAGGATGGCATCGATTTGCCGGTATTGGTGCTCACGGCCCGCGAGCGCTGGTCGGACAAGGCGGCAGGCTTTTCCGCCGGCGCCGATGACTACGTCACCAAACCTTTCGAGACCGCCGAGGTGCTGTTTCGTCTGCGTGCCTTGGTGCGACGCAGCCACGGACATGCACACCCTATACTCAGGCTGGGCGAATTGGCGCTGGATACGCATACCGGCAGCGTTACTCTGGCGGGGCGTCCGATCACCTTGACGGCCCAGGAATCGCGGTTGCTGGCGTATCTGTTGCATGCCGCGCCGCGCATCGTGAGCCGTATAGAACTCTCTGAACATGTCTATGATCGTGATCATGAGCCCGACTCCAATGTCATCGACGTACAGGTTAGCCGCTTGCGTCGCAAGCTCGGCAATCAGCGCATCGTGACCTTGCGCGGGCAGGGGTATCGTCTGGTGGCACCCGAGGATGAGCAATGAGACGACGCCCCTGGCGCCAACGCCTCGCGCGTACTTCGATCCGCGCCCGGTTGCTGATCGCCTCGCTATTACTGGTCATGGTGGCGCTGCCCCTGGCGGGTACTGGGCTTGCCTACAATTTCCGCGATTCCGTCACCACCGCCTTCGACGACCGCCTCGAGTCGCTGCTCAACGTGTTGTTGGCCGGCGTGCAGGTCGATGCTCAGAATGAAAAGCTGCACATGACACGCTCGCTGGGCGATCCACGGTTCGAGCGGGTCTTTTCGGGGTGGTACTGGCAGATCAGCGATGAGGGGGACCAAACGCTGACGTCGCGTTCGTTGTGGGATCAGCGGTTGCCGACCGATGATGTCGACGGTATGGCGGTCACCGAAGTCGAGGGCCCGCGTGGCGACATACTGCGCGTCATTGAGCGTGATATCCGCCTGCCGGGGCATGCCGAGACGCTGCATGTCAGCGTGGCGGCGTCACGCGAAGAGCTGGATACCGAGGTGGCGCGTTTCGAGTGGCTGCTGGGCTTGTCGCTGCTGGCGCTGGGGGCCTTGCTGCTCGTTGGGCTGGCGGTGCAGGTTCGCTGGGGACTAGCGCCGTTGCGTCGCATGCATACCAACCTGCGCGCGGTTGAATCAGGCGATGCCGACAGCCTCGAGACGTATTTCCTGCCCGACGAGCTGGCTCGTCTGGCACGTGCCATGAACGGTGTGCTAGAGCGAGACAGGCGCCTGATCGAGCGCGGTCGTAATGCCGCTGGCAATCTGGCGCATGCGCTCAAGACCCCGGTCAGTGTGCTCACGACCCTTGCCGAACGCTTCCCACCTGACACGCGCGACCGCCTGCACGGTGAGCTGGGGCGCATCAATGACGCCGTACGTCATCATCTCGCCCGGGCCTCTGCCGCCGGCGGGGTCGTTCTCGCCGGCAAGGTAGACTCTGCGCAAACCCTGGCGCCAGTGCTCGAGGGGTTGACGCGAATGGGGCAGCGGCGCGGTATCCAGTTGACGCAATCGCTGGCCGATGACCTCAAGGTGCGCATGGAGGCCCAGGATCTACAGGAGCTGGTCGGCAATCTTCTGGAAAATGCGCTGCGCTGGGCCGACAGCCAGGTCACCGTGAGCTTTCATTCGCAGGCGGCTGGTGTCGAACTGTTGATCGAAGACGACGGGCCGGGCATGAGCGAAGAGCAGCGTGACGCCGCCCTGGCGCGAGGCTCCCGCCTTGACGAGCGACGCTCCGGTTCCGGGTTGGGCCTGGCCATCGTCGAGGATTTGATGACCTTGTACGGTGGCCGGCTTTCGCTGTCACGCGCTTCGCTCGGCGGACTCGCCGCACGTGTCTGGCTGCCCACGTCACCGGTGGCGCCAAGCGGTACCGAGTCCTGATCGTCATCTGACGCGTTCGCGGCGTGCCAACGGCGTTCATCGAGCAGTCTACTTTGTTCGGCGACCTGGCGAATGACGCGCGTTTCCGCGACGCTTATCTTCAGGCGCTTGAGTCCTTGCATGCCGAGGGAGCGCGCGCGACGCTCCACGCCTTGGTCGAGGGTCGTATGTCGTAACACGGCCAAGGAGCGGATACTCCATACCCCACCGGGGAATGCGATGCAGCCGAAGGAGAGAGCATGTACGTGGGCGTGGATTGTGGAACGCAGAGCACCAAGGTCGTGGTGGTCGATATCGAGCGTGCGGCGATTCTGGGCGAGGCGAGTCGTCCGCATCATCTGACCGAAGGCGATAACGGCAAGCGCGAACAGGATGTTAGCGAATGGATCGCGGCCTTGACCGAGGCGTTCCAAGAGGCGGTGAGCGCGGCGCGGATCGATGCGCACGAGATCCGCGCCATCGGTGTCTCGGGGCAGCAGCACGGCATGGTTGCGCTGGATGCCGATGGCCAGCCACTGCATCCCGCGAAGCTGTGGTGCGATACCGAAACGGCGCTGCATAACGAGACGCTGATAGAGCGCTTGGGTGGCCGGCAAGGCTGCCTGGACAAGCTGGGGCTGGTGTTGCAAACCGGCTTTACGGCCTCGAAAGTCGCCTGGCTGCGCGATACGCATCCGGACGCCTATCAGCGTATCTCCACCTTGCTGTTGCCCCACGACTATCTGAACTTCTGGCTGACCGGCGAACGTGTCGCTGAGTGCGGCGATGCCTCCGGCACCGGGTATTTCGATACCCGCACGCGCAACTGGCGTCATGATGTGTTCCAAATCATGGCGCCCGAACTGTCGCCGGACGCGGTACTACCGCGTTTGATCGACTCGCACGCCCCAGTGGGAACGGTGCGTCCCGAGGTCGCGCGCCTGCTGGGCCTCGGTGATGACGTTCTGGTGTCCAGTGGTGGCGGCGACAACATGATGGCGGCCATCGGCACCGGCAACATCGCCCCCGGTATGGTGACCCTGAGCCTGGGTACCTCGGGAACCGTATACGCGCATTCGGCCGCGTCGATGGAAGCCGAGGACGCCCAGGTGGCCAATTTCTGCGCCAGTCACGGCGGGTGGCTACCGCTTATCTGCACCATGAACGTGACCTCGGCGACAACCAAGGTTCGTGAGCTGTTCGGGTTCGATCTGGAGACCTTCGGCGAGCGGGTGGCTAGAGCCCCGCTGGGCGCCGAGGGCGTCATGGCGTTGCCTTTTTTCAATGGTGAGCGCGTCCCGGCACTGCCGCATGCCACCGCCAGCTTCGAGGGCATGACGAGTCTCAACACGACGGCGGACAATCTCTGTCGCGCGGTAGTCGAAGGGACGACGTTCGGGCTACGCTATGGGTTCGAACGCTTGGGCGAGCTGGCATCGCAGGCCAGCCAAGTCCGTCTGGTCGGCGGTGGCGCCAAGAGTGCCGTCTGGCGCCAAATCGTTGCCGATGTGCTGGATGTCGATGTGATCTGTCCACGCATTACCGAGGCTGCTGCCCTGGGCGGGGCGATTCAGGCTGCCTGGTGCGATACTCAGACGCGTGGGCGGGGCGAGTCGTTGGCGGCACTGACCGAACGCCTCGTCGAGGTGGATCTCGATACCCTGACCCGCCCGCGTGGCGAACCGGTGCGCCGTTATCAGGAACTCTACCAGCGTTACCGTCAAGCGCTGGCCGAACGCTACGACGTCGCGCCATGAGACGCGCGATGACCCTTTTCGTTACAGGATATTTGCCATGACGCAACTCGAGGCTCTCAAGCAACTTTCGATGGTAGTCGCCGATACCGGCGATCTCGAGGCCATCAAGCGCTATCAGCCGCACGATGCCACGACCAATCCTTCGCTGATCCTCAAGGCCTTCGAGCTGCCCGGCCATCAAGCGCTGATCGACGAGACGCTGGCGCAGGTCAAGGCCGATATCGCCGATCCCCAGGCCCGGGTCGACGAAGCAGTGGATCGTTTGTCCGTCGCCATGGGCAGTGAGATCACGCAACTGATTCCGGGGCGCGTGTCCACGGAAGTGGCTGCCAAGCTGTCCTTCGACCGCGAGGCGAGCATCAAGAAAGCGCATCGTCTCATCGAGCTTTACGAGCAGCGTGGGATCGGCCGTGAACGCGTGCTGATCAAGCTGGCCTCCACCTGGGAAGGCATTCGTGCCGCCGAACAGCTCGAGAAAGAGGGCATTCAGTGCAATCTGACGCTGCTGTTCTCCAAGGCGCAGGCCCGTGCCTGCTTCGATGCCGGGGTATATCTTATCTCGCCTTTCGTGGGCCGCGTCACCGATTGGTACAAGCAGAAAACCGGGCAGGAGTACGCGCCGGATGAAGACCCGGGCGTCGTGTTCGTGCGCGAGGTATGCGATATCGCCAGCCGCTACCGCTACGACACCGTGGTCATGGGCGCAAGCTTCCGTACCAAGGGCCAGATCCTGGGGCTGGCCGGCTGCAACCGCCTGACTATTTCGCCGGCGCTGCTCGAGGAACTCGAGGGCCAGGAAGGCGCGATAGAGCGCAAGATCAGCGATGTCGGAGATTCCAGCGAGCGACTCACACCGATCAATGAAACCGAATTTCGTTGGGGGCTCAATCAGGATGCTATGGCGACAGAGAAGCTCGCCGAGGGCATCCGCCGCTTCGCCGACGATCAGGCAACGTTGGAGGAGAAACTCGCCGCGCGGCTGGGGTGAGGCGCAGTCGTACTACATGAACGCAAAAGGCCGGCGTCAGCCGGCCTTTTGCGTTTGAAGGGATGAGTAGTGTGAGACTCAGCCTTTCCAGACATCGGCGAGAATCTCGTACGAGCGACGGCGGTCCTCATGGTTGTAGAAATCACCGTTGATCATGAGTTCGTCGGCCTGGGTATGTGCCAGGAAATTCTCGAGTTCCTCGCGGATCGTATCGGGGCCGCCGACGATGGAGGCGCCGAGGTTCTGGCTGACCATGGCGCGTTCCTGCGGCGACCAGTCGAGTGCTTCGACAGGCGGCAGGGTCCGCGTGCTCTTGCCGCGAATCAGGTTGAGGAACTTTTGCTGCTGAGTGGTGGCGAGATACTGCGCATGTGCGTCGCTGTCGGCAGCGACTAGCGGGATGCCCAGCATCACGTACGGCGCGTCCAGCACGTCGGAGGGCTGGAACATCTGCCGATAGAGCTGGATGGCCTCGAGCATGTAGCCCGGCGCGAACTGTCCGGCGAAGGCGAACGGCAGGCCGAGCTGTGCGGCGAGGCGCGCGCTGAAGTCGCTGGAGCCCAGCAGCCAGAGCGGGACATGCGTGCCCTGACCGGGGATCGCCTTGACGCGCTGGTCGGGCTGGACGTCGCCCAGATAGCCGCGTAGTTCGGCCAAGCGGTCGGGGAAGTCATTCACGCCGGCGCGAGGATTGCGGCGCATGGCCTGCATGGTCACGCCGTCGGAGCCGGGCGCGCGTCCCAGGCCGAGATCGATGCGACCGGGATAGAGCGTTTCCAGGGTGCCGAATTGTTCGGCGACCACCAGCGGCGGATGATTGGGCAGCATGATGCCGCCACTGCCCACGCGGATACGTTGCGTCTTGCCAGCGACATGGCCGATGAGCAAGGACGTGGCGGCACTGGCGATGCCGTCGATGTTGTGATGCTCGGCCAGCCAATAGCGGTTGTAGCCCAGAGTATCGGTGAGCTGGGCGAGATCGACTATGCGTTCGAAGGTCTCGGCGGGCGTGCCGTCATGCGCGATCGGGGCGAGATCGAGCACGGATAGCGGAATTTGCGAGAGTCGGGACATGGTGGCCTCGGTAGAGAAATCGAATGAGTCGTTAGTCGGCTCAATATTTCTTTACTCTGGGGGCAGCCCATCGATAACACAACCCGTGCGTTTCTCGCTCAGTCCAGCTCATCGAGTAATTGATGAATTTGTTCGCGCCGGCCTTGATCGGCGACGTCGCGAGTGGGTCTCGGTGGGGCCTTGAGTGCCTTCTGCAAAGCCTGGCGCGCTGCGACATCCTGGCCCTGATCATGCAAAAAATCGCCCCAGAAGTAGAGTGGGTCGATGCCATTGGGATTGAGCCCTAGGCCTTTCTGCAGCATCGCTTTCGCTTTGTCATCGTCGCCGAAGCCGATAGGCCAGCCGGGCACCTGATAGTAGAGGGCGCCGAGACTGGTATAGGCCGAGCCGTGCAGGGCATTGGCGTCGAGCGACAGGGCCTTCTCCAGGTCGCTCTTGGCCTCCTTGACCAGTGGCAGCGCGCCCAGCCCGCCCTTGGCGCCAGCCTCGCTGCTGCGGATGATGCCGGCCCAGATGTAAAGCTCGGCAGCACCAGGTTGGTCGTTAATCAACGCTTGGGCGCGCTGATAGAGCTGATTGAAGCCGTCGGCGCGACGCTCTTTAGGTGTCTTGTACTGTATGCGTGCCCAGCGGCTCTGCAACTCATGGACACCGCTGGTGACGGTATCGCTCATTGCCAAGGCGACGGGCGAAAGACTTAGTGCCAGTCCGGCGAGAGTAGTGATGACCGCGAAGCGCCGGGCATGATGGGTAAGGCGGGAAGTGATGGACATGACCGATCTCTGAAAGAGGCCGTGGCTTAGGAACGGCCGGCGAAGCGTTGGATGGTGCCGAGCTGGCGCCGTAGTGTCCGGTCGACGACCCCGGGCAGCATGGCATTAAGGCGTACGAAGAATCGTTCGGGCCAGCCCAGATGGCGTTCGGTGGCGCGCTGATTGACCGCGCGGATGATCTCCTCGGCGACTTGCTCAGGGCTGTCCATGGCGTTCCCCAGCTCGGCGTTGAGGGCATCCACCGTGGCGTCGTTCATCGCCGTGTGCGTGGCCCGTGGGGCGACGTAGTGGATATGAATCTTGGTGTCGGCGAGCTCGCGACGCAGGGCCTGCGAGAAGCTACGTAGCGCGGCCTTGCTGGCGCAGTAGCTCGCATAGCCCGGATAGCCGATGGCACCGAACGTCGAACCGAGATTGACGACCCATGCCTCGTCGGCGGACTGGAGCAGTGGCAGCATGGCCTGAGTGAGCTGCAGCGTGGCGGTGACGTTGAGCGAAATCAGATCGCTCACGTTCTCCGGCGGCTGGTGAGCGAACAGACCGAAATGATTGATGCCGGCGGCATTGATCAACATGTCGATATCCTGCTCACGGGAGGCCTGGAGCAGGCACTGGCGGTCTTCGGCGTCGCACAAGTCGACGGCGCGCCACTCGGCGGATATCGGTAGTTCATCGGCTAGCGCTTGTAGGGCCACCGCGTTGCGGCCCACCAGTAAAAGCTGCGCGCCGCGTCGTGCCAGTGACAGGGCCAGGGCGCGGCCGATACCGCCACTGGCACCAGTGAGCAGGACGCGTCGATCACACCAACGCATGAGCGAGCTCCTGCGTGACTGCGTCGTGGTCAGTGTCGAGTCCGCGGAACATCGCGCCGTATAGGCGGTAGACCATGTTGGCGGTATCGATAACCGCCTGCAGATCGACATCGTCGTCGAGGCGGTCGATCAGACCTTCGAAAAAGGCCAGATGGCCGATATCGAGATCGCCGTGGGACTCTAGGTAGTGGAACGCTTCCTGGGGCAGACCGAGGCTCTCGCGAATCGAGACGGCGGCGTTGGTGGCCAACGCGGTGCTGGTGCCCTCGAGAACGAAGACCATACCGAAGAAGCCTACCGGGTTGTCATGCGTGATGATGTCGCGCACGTAACGCACCATCAGCTCGGTAGCCGGTGCTGGTCGACTGGTTGCCACGCTATCCTGATCGCCGCCGGCGGCACGGATGTCGTCGAGGATCCAGCGCTGATGGCCGTACTCCTCCTCGATATACTCGACCAATGCGCCACGCAGCCACTCGAGACGCTCAGGGAGGCGCGCGCCGCAAGTCATCATCAGCGGTACGGTATACTTGACGTGATGGTAGGCCTGTCCGAGGAACGCTAGGTACTCGTCGCGGCTGATGCGCCCGTCCAGGGCACGCTGGATGATCGGGGAGGCGAGTAGCCAGGCACGATTGTCGGCAGTGGCCTGCTGAAGGTGTTGATAGGCGCTCATGGCGTATCCTCCAAGGTGTGATTGAACGTAGTCGTGGGGGACATAGTGTCGAGAGGCGCATCGAGCCAGTCGCGGTAGTGCCTAGCCAACGTGTCGCGGCGCAGTCGGCCGTTGGCGGTGGTCAGGCCTTCAGCGGCACTGAACGGTTGGGCACGTCGCCAGTGGGTGATGCGTGCGTAGTCCGGTAGCCGGGCGTTGGCCGCAGCGACAGCTTTGGTGAGTTGGGTATCATCAATATCCGAGCGCGCCGGCACCAGCAGTGCGCGATTGGCGGGCAGCGCCTCACCGTGCACCCAGGCTTGTGCGATCACCAGCTCGGCGGTGAGTTCGGCCTCGACCCAAGCGGGGTCGACGTTGCGTCCGTAAGCGGTGATGAATAGCTGCTTGCGACGTCCGACCAGCACGAGCCGACCGTCTTCCCAGCGTCCCAGGTCGCCGGTCGGCCAGAACGTTGGTGGAGGCGTGTCATCGCCGAGATAGCCGAGCATCGTGCTGCCGCCGGCCAGCACTTCGCCGTCGTCGGTTAGACGAACATCCGCGTGAGGCAGTGGGCGGCCCGCGCTGCCGGGATGGTTGTCGCCGGGGCGATTTAGGGTCATCACCGAGGCGCATTCGGACAAGCCATAGCCCTCGTAGACCGGCCAGCCGTTAGCTTGGGCGGCATCGAGCAGGCTTGGCGATACCCGAGCGCCGCCCACAGCAATGAAACGCATGTCATGAACTGCTGGATAAGGCGAGTCGCCAAGCAAGGCTTCGAGTAGTTGCGGCACCAGAATTAGGCTATGAGGACGGTATTTTTCGAGTTGAAGGCGAGTGAGTGCGATGTCAAAGCCGCTGGCGCCTTGCCAGCCGAGCGACGCGAGGCCGGGCAAGATGCTGGTCGCTCCCATCCATAAGGGTGCGTAGAGGCCGCCAATATTCTCCAACAGTGTGCCTAGTGGCAGCATGGCGAGGTGGCGTTTCACGCCACAGCTGGTAGCCACAGTGGCTAGGCTTTCGGCGACGCGCAGCGGCGCCTCGGCGTCTAGGCATACGCCCTTGGGAGTGCCGCTGGTGCCCGAGGTGAAGGTGATCTTGATGGTGCCGTCGGGTACCGCTGACACGGCGTCGACCCGGCGCCGATGCAGTGTGGTGTCGATGCCTGGCGCAAAGCCCAGCGACGCGACGAGTTCGGGTGGCCCGATTAGCGTATCGAGTCCGGCCTGCTTGGTCACATGGGCGAGTTGCGCGGCCGAGAAGAAGCCCGGCAATGGGACGTTGACGCAGCCGGCGAACATTAGCGCCAGATCCCAGAGCGCCCAGTCGGTGCCGTTGTCCAACGCCAGGCCTACACGCTCGGCTCCGGCTGCTTTCAGCCGCGCGATGCGGCCGTCGACCTCGTCAATCAGCGCGGCATAGCTCAGTTGTTGCTGGTCATCCTCAAACACGATAAGCGTTGGCTGTGACCGTGCCAGGTCGATGAGGTGGTGATATAAGCGCTCAGGCATTGCTGCACCCCACGAGAGGGTCGCCGTGCCTGGACGGGGCCACCAGTGATGCTCGTTCAAGCGCAGGAAGCCTGGCTAGCGTGGTCGATGTTCCGGCATTGCCCGTCTGTAGGTGCCGCCAGGCGAGACGCATGTCGCCGCCCATCACTATCGGAGCGTTGGTATAGTAGCGTCCCCAGTCGGCGCTTTCCTGGCCCAGGCGAGTCGGATCGGCTTCGACTAGCGGTGAGGCTTCCAGTCCCAGTCGGCGGAAGGCGTTACGGACCTGAGTAGTAGCGGTAAACGTCAGCCATTGCATATCTTCGTCGACCAGGGTCTCGATCAGCGTCACGATCAGTGGTCGCAACAGGCCACGGCGCAGCGTGGTGAGACTGCCGACCTCGACGACATGGTCGCGCGAGACCGTATGGTCGAGCACTTCAGCCAGACACTGCTCGATCGGTGCATCCAGATAGCGCTCGAGGAACAGCGTGTCACGCCCAGCATGGCGTATCCCCAGCGCTGCCTGCAGGGTTGGCCCCTGCCACAGGCCGAATAGGCGTGGCTGGAAGTGGCTCAGGGTGGCACCGTGTTCGCGGGCGTAACCGTTGACGATGAAGGCTTCCAACTCGGCGCGCTCGCCCGTATGGGCTTCGCGCCAAGTCAGTGGTGACAGCGCTGCGGTAATGGAATGAGGACTGCGTGGCTCATGCATCGCTCTACCCTCGACGAAGGACGTTGAGGATAGAGTGCATCGTTTGGCTTAAAGGTTACTTAACAAGTTGATGAGCGTGGCGGGGTTGTGTAAGTGCTTACGTTGTCACTTGTAGATATGCCCAGATACCAAATAGCGCGATGCCCAGCACGCCGATGGGGCGTGCGTGGCGCCGCCACAATGACAGGGCCGCGTCTCCGGCAAGGTGCACCAGCAAGGCGAGGCCGAAATAACGTACGCCCCGGGCCAGCAAGGCGGCCAACAGGAACAACGGAAATGGGTAGCCGCTGGAACCGGCAGCGAGCATAGCGATCTGGAAAGGAATGGGAATGATGCCCACCGCGAGC
>NZ_JARANY010000039.1 GCF_029889885.1 Chromohalobacter sp. 296-RDG | reverse complement strand
CTGGCGCTGCTGGTGGATGGCTTGCAGTCCGAGCGTGAGCAGGGCATCACCATCGATGTCGCCTATCGGTATTTCTCCACCGATAAGCGCAAGTTCATCATCGCCGACACGCCGGGCCACGAGCAGTACACCCGTAACATGGCCACTGGCGCTTCCACGGCCAGCCTCGCGGTGATCCTCATCGACGCGCGTCACGGCGTGCAGACCCAGACCCGGCGGCACAGCTTCATCGCCGACCTGCTGGGCATCCAGCACTTGGTGATCGCGGTCAACAAGATGGACCTGGTCGACTATTCCCAGGCGCGCTTCGACGAGATCGTCGCCGAATACCGTGAGTTCGCCGCCAAGCTCAACGCGCCGGATATCCACTTCGTGCCACTCTCCGCGCTGGAAGGCGACAACGTCGTCAATCGCAGCGAGAACATGCCCTGGTACCGCGTCGATGGGCAGCCCGGGACGCCGTTGCTCGAACTGCTCGAGACCGTCGAGATCACCCACGATCAAAACCTGACGGATCTGCGTCTGCCGGTGCAGTACGTCAATCGCCCGCACCTCGACTTCCGCGGCTACTGCGGCACGCTCGAGGCCGGCATTTTGCGGCCTGGCCAGGCCGTCAAGGTACTGCCCTCGGGCAAGCGCTCCACGGTCGAGCGCATCGTCACCTTTGATGGCGATCTCGAGGGGGCGTATCCGGGGCAAGCGATCACCGTCACCCTGAGTGATGAGATCGACATCTCGCGGGGCGACTGGCTGGTCGCCGCCGACGCCGAGGTGCCGTTGGCCGACGCCTTCGAGGCCGATATCGTGTGGATGCACGACACCGCTCTCGAGACCGGCCGGCTTTACGATCTCAAGCTCGCGACGCAGGATCTCGCCGGCAAGGTGAGCCAGATCGACTACCAGATCGACGTCAACACGCTCGAGCATCACACCGCCGAGACCCTGGGGCTCAATGCCATCGGCCGCTGCCGCATCGAAGTCGCCGGCACGCTGCCGGTGGACGATTACCGCGTGAGCCCTGGCACCGGCAGCTTCATCGTCATCGACCGGCTGACCAACGTCACCGTGGGTGCGGGGATGGTACGCGGCGCGGCCGAAGGTGTCGGCACGGGCACCGGCGAGGTGGATTGGCAGGCCTTCGAGGTCGAACTCAATGCCTTGGTTAGAAAATATTTCCCGCATTGGGAGGCGAAAGACGTCCGCTCACTATTGGGGCGCTGAGAGACTGATCTCGGCGTATTGCATGCCCTTTCTCGCCTACGAGGAAGGGCATTTTTCATGGTCCCCTCAAGGAGTTGCGTGTGTGGTGGGCATGGTCTACTCGTATGCGACATTGAGGTCGCACTCGACCATGAGGCGGCTTATCATGAGACACTCGCATTCATTGAGGACACGGTGAGGTATGCATAACGTCGATTGGCAGCTTGAGGAAATCGTGACGCAGTTGAGAGCTACTCGCGAAACCTGGCGCGAGCGTCATGGGCGCTCGCGCGAGCGTGGCTGTCGTGAACTGCCGTCGCGGAGTGCCATTCGTGTCATTACCGATGACTTGATCGGGGCGTTGTTTCCGATGCGTCTCGGCCCTAGTGATCTGCGTCGCGAGAGCGAGGACTTCTACGTCGGCCACACGCTGGATGCTACCCTCAATGCGTTATGCCACGAAGTGTGCCTGGAGCTGAAATACATCGCCCGGCAATTGGGGCACGATGCCAGTGACACCCAGGCGCGTGCGGTGGAGATCGTGCAGGAGTTCGCGGCTGACTTGCCCGAGCTTCGCCGCCGCCTCGATGCCGATGTGATGGCGGCCTACCATGGCGATCCGGCGGCGCGTAGCGTCGATGAGGTGTTGCTGTGCTATCCGGGGGTGCATGCGGTCATCCATCACCGTATCGCCAGCTACTTCTACCAGGCGGATCTTTCGTTGCTGGCGCGGATGATCGCGGAAATCGCGCATTCGGATACGGGCATCGACATCCACCCGGGGGCCACTATCGGCGAGGGTTTCTTCATCGACCATGGCACTGGCGTGGTCATCGGCGAAACCGCGGTCATTGGTAATAACGTGCGCCTCTATCAGGCTGTGACACTGGGGGCCAAGCGCTTTCCGTCGGATGAGCGCGGCCATCTGGAAAAAGGCTTACCACGCCACCCCATCGTCGAGAACGATGTGGTCGTCTATGCCGGGGCGACCATTTTGGGACGTATCACTATCGGCAAGGGCTCGATCATCGGGGGCAATGTGTGGCTCACGCGTAGCGTGGAGCCGGGCAGCAACGTGACTCAGGCCAATCTGCAAAGTGGACCCTGTCCGTGATGTGGTGAGCGCCAGTAGCAGATATCGCGACGCGCGGCTTTGGCCGCGCGTTGTTGTTTCTGAAGGCTTCTATTTATCCTATTAGCAAGCTAACGCATCGTCAGAATCGCTCAAGGCCGGTATAGTGTCCGCGCTTATCAGGCCGAGATGACATATGCATAACGATTCTGTGACCGTTTCGCGTTGGCAGTACTGGCGTGAAATGAACCGCCAATTGTGGCGATTGGGACTCATCGGGGTAGCGACCCTGACCTTGATGCGTGTACTGCTGTGGCAATTGAACGCGCCACCTTCCCTGGAGGTGCCGGGCTTCGAGGTGTTGCAAGCCTTCTGGATGGGGCTACGTTTCGACGCCAAGATCATGGCGGTGCTCCTGGGGCCATGGTTGGTGGTGGCGACGGCACTGCTACCCTTGCCGCGCGTCTTCCTGGCAGGCTGGCGTCGCCTGTGGCTAATCTGGGCCATCGCGATCATGGCCTTGGTCAATCTCTTGGCGTTGATCAATCATTTCTTTTTCACCTTTTATCAGGGACCGATCAATTCGCTGATCTTCGGATTATTCGAAGACGATACTCAGGCGGTGCTGCAGACGATCTGGAGTGACTATCCCTTTCTCCCTTTGCTGATCGTCTTGATTGGCATGACAGGGACGCAGATCGCTATGATGCGGCGTGGCCATCGGCGTGCACGACGCCGGCTGGGATGGCGGTGGGCCACCCTTTTGGTCGCTGTGTCCTGGGTGGCGCTGATTGGGCTGGGGCGTGGCACCCTGGGCACCTTTCCCTTGCGCGAGATGCACATGGCAGTTTCGTCGAGTGCCTTCGTCAACGACCTGGTACCCAGCGGACCGCAGGCACTTTATCTGGCCTGGAAAGAGCGTCAGGTCAATCAGGTTGGCGATGACCCGCAGTCGGGCCTGGCGCGTTATGGGTTCAGCTCTCCCATGGCGGCGGCCGAAGTGCTTGGCTGGTCGCAGGCCGATACGCCACAGGCAGTGCTCGACCACATGGTAGAGACGACCCCCGAGCGACCCGCTGTAAAAGATAAACCGCCGCATGTCGTGTTGAGCTTGATGGAAAGCTGGGGGCGTCACCCGCTGGATTTCGACGACCCCGAGGACAATGATCTTCTGGGTCACTTACGTCCCTGGCTACAGGAAAAGGCGGATTATTTTCCGCATGCGCTATCAGCTGAAAACGGTACGCATCCCTCTCTGGAGGGGCTGCTGCTCGATACGCCGATCAGTCCGTTGACGCAAAGCCGTTATGGCTATCGTCAGTATTCCACATCGGCTGTGTTGCCTTATGAGCGTGCGGGATACCATACCGTGTTACTGAAGTCAGGCTCTGCGCAGTGGCGCAATATCGACGATGCATTCAAGCGGCAAGGCTTCGACGAGGTGCTGGGTGAGAGCGCGATTCGCGAGCGTTTCCCTGAGGCCAAGGGTGGTACCTGGGGGCCCTATGATGAGTGGATGTTCCGCTACGGTGAGGAGCTGCTGAAAGAGGCCGAGGCCAACGACGAGAAGCTGCTGTTGGTAATGTTATCGGTCACCAATCACCCGCCATACAAGATTCCGGATGACTACGATCCTGCGCCACTGGATGTCTCGCGACTGGGCGATGATCTGGCCATCTCGCCCGACTTCGGCACCTCGATTCTCGAGACCTATCAATACGCCAATGACAACCTGGGGCGTTTTCTCGACCGTCTTGAGGCCGATGGGTTGATGGACCACACGCTGTTCGCGGCGACCGGCGATCACAACACACGCTCCCTCATGCAGTATCCCGACGCGCATGATTTGTTCGATCAATTCGGTGTGCCGATCCTGATGTGGATGCCACCGGCCTATCGGAATGGTGGCGAGGCGCAGGTCGATGACTGGACCAGCCACCGGGATATCTTCCCGACGTTATGGGCGCATTCGCTTTCCGGCGCGCAGGTGCCGTGGATGGGGCGAGATCTGTATACGCCGCAAGCATCGCCCATGGCGCTGACATTCAATCACCAGGATGGCGGACAGGGCGTCATGGTCAGCGAGGCAGGGGCGGCTACTAGTCTCACCGATCCTACCTACTATCGTTGGTCGAAAGATGAGCGTGAATTGAAGGACAACACGCTGGCGGCCACTGTATCGCCGTCACGCGCCTTGGAAGACCAGGCACAGCGTGCCCAGGCGCGCATGGCACTGGAAGACTGGCGCATTCGACGCGAGGCCTTGCAGGTCGACACGCCTGAGACCGATTGACGTCAAGGCGTGGCGTCCGGCGCCTTCGTGAGAGGTGTCTCCGCCTTCGGCGGGGTCACCTGCACCCTGAGCACATGGCGCACCGCCGGCGTGAGGTTCGTGCAGCGTGCACCGGCGTCCATCCACCACACGCGATCACAGCATGCGAGACTCGCGTCGCACTGGCTGACGACTGTCACGATACACAAGCGGTAGCGCCGTGAGGCGGCGCCTAGATCGGCTAGTAGGCGCTGCTCTTCCGTGGGCGCCAGGGGATCGAGGTCAAGAAGCAGGATGCCGTTGTCACGCCGCTGCCGGAATGGGCAATGAGGCGCCGCCGCGACTTGGCACAGCGAGCGCGCGATCATCGCGCGTTGAGCATTCGCGGGATCGAGTTCTCCCAGACGTTGGTCACCCATGGCCTGTAGGTCGAGCGCATTGAGCGCCGTCTCAACCGCAAGCGGAAGGCAGGGCGGTGAAGTGGCACCGTGTTGCGTGACGCGTGAGCAACTCTCCAGTAGACCCAGCCCGACCAGGTCGCGCACGCGCCAATCGGCCAGGCTTTGCGGGGGTGCGACGACGTGCGCGATGCGCTGGGCACGATAGGTGCCGGGCCAGCAGTGCAGGGGTTGTCCGTCGAGGCAGATGCTACCGCGCGTGGGCCGGTAGAGACCGGCGAGCAAGCCGATCAGGGTACTCTTGCCGGCGCCATGCGGTCCGCAAATGCCGAGTAGCTCGCCCGGCATCAGACGATCGTTGAAGGGCATCAGCCGCGGCATTCCTTCCAGGGCTGCATTGAAGAGCGACAGCATGGTAAGCCTCCTTCGATGCCGATAATGATAAGCATTATCGTTCTCATGTCGAAGAAGAGCAAGTCACTCAGGTTTGCGCGCCACTAGTACGGCACGGCGTGGTGCCGGATAGCCTTCGAGGGTCAACGTCGGATCTTCGGGATCGAGAAAGTCGGCCAGCGATTGGAACGTCATCCACGCGGTGCTGCGCTGTTCTGCCAACGATGTCGGAGCCTCGTCGACGACGCGTACATCTTCGAAACCGCAGCGCTCGAGCCAATGCGATAGCGCCTTTGATGAGGGCAAGAAGTAGACGTTGGGCATGGCAGCGTAGCGCTCACCAGGCATGAAGACGGTGGTGACATCGCCTTTCACGACTAGGGTCTCGAGGACCAGCTCGCCGCCGGGGCGCAGGGTGTCGCGCAGTTGCGCCAGATGTTCGAGCGGCGAGGCGCGGTGGTAAAGAACGCCCATCGAAAAGGTGGTGTCGAACGCTTCGAGTTGCGGGGGGACCTCCTCGATACCGACCGGCAGGAAATGCGTGCGCCATGCGTCGGCATCGCCCACGAAATGGCGTATTGCTTGAAACTGGTAATAGAAGCGTGGCGACGGGTCGATAACCAGCACGAACGCCGCGCCCGCGCCGGCCATGCGCCAGGCGTGGTAGCCGTTGCCGCCGCCGACATCCAGTACGCGGCGTCCCTCGAGCGGCGCCAGATGCGGAGCGACGCGCTGCCATTTCCAATCCGAACGCCATTCGGTGTCGATCTCGATCCCGCCAAGCATGTAGGGTCCCTTGCGCCAGGGCATCAACTTGCGCAACAGGTTTTCGCATTGGCGTCGGCGGCTATCGTCGAGCGCGACATCGACCCGCACGTTGTCCTGGTCGAGCGCGACATGGCGTGACTCGGGCAATGCAGGGAGCTTGGCGACGGCCTTTTCCCAGGCAGGCAGGTCGCCGAATCGACGACGGTCCAGGCCGTTGGCAAGTTGCTTCGGCAAGCGCGCGACCCATTCGGTCAGGCCATGGTCGAGGAAGGCATCGAACAGCGCACGTTGGGTGCGGTCGATCGGGAAGCGATCAGGCATCCTTGAAGGCCACCATCGAGGCGAAATTGAGATACTGAAACCAGGTGCTGACGCGCGTAAATCCAGCGCTACGCAGACGATCGTGATGCGCCTCGAGGGTGTCTGGCACCAGCACGTTTTCCAGCGCGGTGCGTTTCTGGCTGATTTCCATGTCGCTGTAGCCATTGGCGCGCTTGAAATCGTGGTAGCGTTCCACTAGCCAGGCGTTTTCCTGCTCGTCGGGTAGCACGATCTTCTCCGAGAGCACCAGCACACCGCCGGGCTCCAGGGCGGCGTACAGGTCTTCGATGACCGCGCGGCGGTCCTCGGGCGGCAAGAATTGTAACGTGAAGTTGAGCACGATCATGCCGGCGGGTCGATAATCGATGTGCCGGATATCGCCTTCGATGATGTCGATGCGATGATCGGGGCATTCCTCACCGAGCGTGTCGCGCGCCCGGGCGACCATCGTCGGCGACAGGTCGACACCGGTCAGCGTGAAGGCTTCCGGCGGTAAGCGCCCGGCGAGCGCTAGGCTCACCGCGCCCAGCGAGCAGCCCAGATCGTAGACATGCGCGCCGAAGCGCAGGTGGCGTTCGGCGATCAAGCCCAGCATGCCCAATATCTGGCCATAGCCGGGTACCGAGCGACGAATCATGTCGGGAAAGCAGGCGACGACCTGTTCGTCGAAGGAAAAGTTGGCCACCCGGTCGAGGGGTGTCGAAAAGATCGCGTCACGGTAAGATGCGTCACTCATGAGGCACTCATCGAGTCGAGGCGTGGCCAGGCCACAGGGAATGGCGCATTGTACGCGCCGCGCCGTGGCTGTGCATCCGCAGGGCCATTAGCGAGCTTGTCAAGGAGAGTACGAGTCATGACCCAGTCAACCATGATCCATCATTCGCCGGCCTGGCAAAGGCTTGCCGCGCATGCCACTGAGATGCGTGATGTGCATCTCAAGAGTTTGTTCGCCGAGCATCCCGGTCGTCATGCGCGCTTCACGCGGCGCGGCGCGGGACTGACGCTGGATCTTTCCAAGCATCGCTGGCGCGACGAGACGTTATCAATGCTGCTCGAGCTAGCCCGCGAGGCGAATCTCGAGCGCGCCATCGCGCGTTTGCAAAACGGCGAGCGGGTCAACCGCTCCGAGGATCGCCCGGCCCTGCATACCGCCTTGCGCTTGCCGCCGGAGGCTAGCCTGGTGGTCGAGGGCGAGGATGTCGTCCCCGATGTCCACGAGACGTTGGCCCACATGCAGGCCATGGTCGAAAAATGTCACGCCGGGCAGTGGCGCGGCGCCACGGGGCGGCCGATCACCGACGTGGTGAACCTGGGCGTCGGCGGCTCCGACCTGGGCCCTTTGATGGTGACCCACGCCCTGGCCGATTACCGGCCACGCGACGTGCATCAGGTCGACATTCATTTCGCCTCGACCATGGACGGCTCGCAACTCGCCGACTATCTAACCCGCTTCAACCCTGCCACTACGCTGTTCGTGCTGTCGTCGAAGTCGTTCACCACCATCGATACGCTATCCAACGCCTCGACCGCACGCGACTGGTTGATGACGCGCTTGGCCGATGGCGGTCAAGATACCGAGATGAGCGAGTTGGTGATGCGTCAGCATTTCATCGGTGTTTCGGCCAAGCCCGAAAGAATGAGCGAGTGGGGCATCGATCCGCGCCACCAGTTGCGATTCTGGGAGTGGGTCGGCGGACGTTATTCGCTATGGGGTGCCATTGGCTTGCCTATTGCGATGGCGGTAGGCATGGACAACTTCCGCGAGCTGCTGGCGGGCGCTCACGACATGGATTGCCATTTCCGCGAGACACCGCTCGAGGACAACCTGCCGGTACTGCTGGCGTTGGCGGGCATCTGGAACGTCAACTTCCTGGATGTGCGCGCGCACTCGATTCTGCCTTATGATGGCCGCCTCGAATACTTCGCCAGTTATCTTGAGCAGCTCGAGATGGAGTCCAACGGCAAGTCGGTCACCAATAGTGGCGAGATCACGCCGTATTCAACCTGTCCGGTACTGTGGGGGCAGCTTGGTCCCAACGCGCAACATGCCTTCTATCAGTTGCTGCATCAGGGCACGCAGGCGGTGGAGTGCGACTTCATCGCTCCGGTGCGACGTTATGATCGGGTCGAGGATCCGGCCACTCGGGCGCACCTCAAGGCCCAGCACCGTCTGACGTTGGCCAACTGCGTCGCTCAGTCGCGGGTCTTGATGCTGGGGGACGAAGCTCTGCCCAGTGATGTGCCGCGTCCGAGCCATAAACGTTACCGTGGCAACCAGCCCTCGACCACGCTGCTGCTCGATCGCCTGACGCCGCGCACCCTGGGCGCGTTGATTGCACTCTACGAGCACAAGGTGTTCGTGCAGGCCACCCTCTGGGACATCAACCCCTTCGATCAGTGGGGGGTGGAACTGGGCAAGCAGATCGCCTCCGAAACCGAGCAGATACTGGCTTCGCGGCGCGGTGCCGAGACGCTGGACGACTCCAGCCGGGGTCTGCTCGATGTTGTATGGCAAGCACAGGACGGCACATGATACTGGCTGTTTGTACAGGTTTTAAGGTATGCTGACGTCTTCCGAGGCCAATATGACGCCTGTGGCTAATATGACGCCCGTGGCTAATATCCTGTATCTGCATGGTTTCAATAGCGGCGCGGCGTCGCCTAAGGCACGGCTGATCGCGGCGACCTGCGAGCACCTGGCGAGCGTAGATGTGGCGCCACCTCGGTGTGTCACGCCGCAATTGCCGCATCGCCCCGATGAAGCCTTGGCATGCGCTGAACGCGAGTTGCATGCCCTGGGCGATGACACTTTGCTGATCGGCAGTTCGATGGGAGGCTTTCTAGCTACCTGCCTGGCCGAACGCTTCGGCGTGCGCGCGGTGTTGATCAACCCCGCAGTACGTCCGGCACGCTTGGTGACGCAGTGGATGGGCGCGCCGTTGGAAAATCCTTATACCCATGAGCGCTTTACCATCGATGCGCGCCATGGCGAGGCTCTCGAGGCCATGACGCCTGCTGCCGTCATCGACCCGAGCCGTTATCGAGTGCTGCTGGGCAGCGCTGATGAAACGCTGGATTGTCGCGATGCACTGGATTTCTATGCCGGTGCCTCGATGATCGTGCATCCCGGCGGCGATCATGGCTTCAGTGCCTTGTCCGATTATTTGCCGGCCATCTTCGCGCATGGTGGTTGGACGCTGCCCGCACGACCTTACGCGCGCTCTGACGAACACACTTAATGGACAACGCATGACGCAATACAGTGCCAGTTCCATCGAGGTCCTGTCGGGACTCGACCCGGTGCGCAAGCGCCCCGGAATGTACACCGATACCAGTCGCCCCAATCATCTCGTGCAGGAGGTCCTCGACAACAGCGTCGACGAGGCGCTGGCCGGTCATGCGCGGCATATTCGTGTGCAGTTGCATGACGACGGCGGCATCGAGGTCTCTGATGACGGGCGTGGCATGCCCATCGACGTACATCCCGAGCATGGGGTGTCCGGTGTCGAGCTCATCCTGACGCGGTTGCATGCGGGCGGGAAGTTCTCTCAATCGAGCTATCGTTTCTCGGGTGGCCTGCATGGTGTCGGGGTATCGGTGGTCAATGCGCTGTCGCGGCGTCTTGAAGTCGAGGTCTGCCGCGACGGCGATCGCCACGGCATCGCCTTCGCCCATGGCGACAAAGTAGAGGAACTCGCCGTCATCGGGGCGTGTGCCAAGAAGGCCACGGGCACGGTGCTGCGCTTCTGGCCGGACGACAGCTATTTCGATAGTCCCAAGCTGTCGCTACCGCGCCTTCAGCACCTGCTGCGCGCCAAGGCGGTGCTCTGCCCGGGGCTCAAGGTCACGCTGATCGAGGCGGATGGTACCGAGAGCGTCTGGCAGTATGCGGATGGGTTGCGCGACTACCTGGCCCAGGCCACCGACGATGCCGAAGCGCTGCCCAGCTCGCCGTTTCTCGGTCACTTCGAGGACGACGATCAGGGCGTCGATTGGGCGATCCAGTGGCTGCCGGAAGGCGGTGAGTTGCTGCAGGAATCCTACGTCAACCTGATTCCCACCCCGCTTGGTGGGACGCATGTCAACGGCTTGCGCTCGGGATTGCTCGAGGCGCTGCGTGAATTCTGCGAATACCGCAGCCTGCTGCCGCGCGGGGTCAAGTTGACCGGCGACGACCTGTGGGAGCGCGTCGCCTTCGTGCTCTCGGTGAAGCTGCTCGACCCCCAGTTCGCCGGCCAGACCAAGGAGCGACTTTCCTCGCGCGTGGTGGCGGGCTTCGTCTCCGGCGTCGTCAAGGACGCCTTCTCGCTGTGGCTCAACCATCACGTCGACCAGGCCGAGGCCTTGGCCGAACTGGTGATCAATGCTGCCCAACGGCGCCAAAAGAGCGCCAAGAAGGTGGCCCGCAAGAAGGTGACCTCCGGCCCCGCTTTGCCGGGCAAGCTCGCCGACTGCGCAGGGCAGGACCCGGCGGCCTCCGAGCTGTTTCTGGTCGAGGGCGATAGCGCTGGCGGTAGCGCCAAGCAGGCCCGCGATCGTGAGACGCAGGCGATCCTCCCGCTGCGCGGCAAAATCCTCAACACCTGGGAAGTCGAAGCACACGAGATCTACGGCTCCCAAGAGGTCCACGACATTGCCGTCGCCATCGGCATGGATCCTGGCAGCGATAATCTTTCCAAGCTGCGTTACCACAAGATATGCATTCTCGCCGATGCCGACTCCGACGGCCTGCATATCGCCACCCTGCTGTGCGCGCTGTTCGTGCGCCACTTCCCGTCGCTGGTCGATGCCGGTCATGTGTTCGTGGCCATGCCGCCGCTATACCGCATCGACCTGGGCAAGGAAGTGCACTATGCCCTCGACGAAAGCGAGAAAACCGCTATCTTGAAGCGCCTGGAAGGCAAGCGCGGTACCCCGAACGTCCAGCGCTTCAAGGGGCTCGGTGAGATGAGCCCACTGCAATTGCGTGAAACCACCATGGCGGCCGACACCCGGCGCCTCGTGCAACTGACCCTCACCACGGACGACGGCACCCGCGAAATGATGGATATGCTATTGGCCAAGAAACGCGCCAGCGACCGCAAGAACTGGCTCGAGGACTACGGCAACCTCGCCGATATAGAAGTGTGAGAAGGAAGACGGAAGAGATAAGGACGAAGAAATAAGAAAGAAGATGGAAGGTATAAGAGAGATGAGGCAGGTTGTCTTAGGG
Source organism: Chromohalobacter sp. 296-RDG (assembly GCF_029889885.1). GTDB lineage: Bacteria > Pseudomonadota > Gammaproteobacteria > Pseudomonadales > Halomonadaceae > Chromohalobacter. The sequence goes on along the minus strand of NZ_JARANY010000039.1, from coordinate 13,219 downwards.
TTTCTTCCTTCTTCCAGGCGCGAAGCGCCGTTCTTCTCTCTTCAAGCTATGTTTCGTGCGGGCACGGTCCGCGAAGTTTCCATGATGGTAGATAGGGCCCCAAACCCATGACCATGGACATCCATGTGGAAGAGGGCGACGTCGAACGTTTGTCCCTCAAGGAATATACCGAGAAGGCGTATCTCGATTACTCGATGTACGTGATTCTCGACCGGGCGTTGCCGCATATCGGCGACGGGATGAAACCGGTCCAGAGGCGTATTGTCTACGCCATGCGCGAGCTATCGCTGAATGCCAACGCCAAGTACAAGAAGTCGGCACGTACCGTCGGAGACGTGCTGGGTAAATTCCACCCGCACGGCGACAGCGCCTGTTACGAGGCCATGGTGCTGATGGCGCAGTCGTTCAGCTATCGCTATCCACTGGTCGATGGCCAAGGCAACTGGGGGAGTCCCGACGATCCCAAGTCGTTCGCGGCGATGCGCTATACCGAGGCGCGGTTGTCGAAGTTCTCGGAGGTACTGCTCTCCGAACTCGGTCAGGGCACCGTCGACTGGACCCCCAACTTCGACGGTACCCTCGACGAGCCGGCCGTGCTGCCGTCGCGTTTGCCGCATGTGTTGCTCAATGGCGCGACCGGTATCGCGGTAGGTATGGCCACCGACATTCCGCCGCATAACGTACGCGAAGTCGTGGACGCTACCTGCCACTTGCTGCGCCATCCCGAGGCCAGCGTCAGTGATCTGATGACCTACGTACCGGCGCCGGATTTTCCCACCGAGGCGGAAATCATCAGCTCCCCGAGCGATCTCGGCAAGCTTTACGAGAGCGGACGTGGCTCGGTGAAGCTGCGCGGCCGCTATATGCTGGAAGATGGCAACGTGGTGGTCACTGCGCTGCCTTATCAGGTCAGTGGCGCCAAGGTGCTCGAGCAGATCGCCGCGCAGATGCAGGCCAAGAAGCTACCCATGGTGGCGGATCTGCGCGATGAGTCGACCCACGAGACGCCCACGCGCCTGGTGCTGGTGCCGCGCTCGGGCAAGGTCGATGTCGAAGCCCTGATGGCGCATCTTTTCGCCACCACCGATCTTGAGAAGAACGTGCGCGTCAACCTGAACGTGATCGGGCTGGACGGTCGGCCTCGGGTCATGGCGCTCGATGCCATCTTGGAAGAATGGCTGCGTTTCCGCAGAGCGACGGTACGCCGGCGACTCGAGCATCGCTTGAACAAGGTCGAGGATCGCCTGCATATCCTCGAAGGCTTGCTGGCGGCCTATCTCGATCTTGACGAGGTGATCCGCATCATCCGCGAGGAAGATGCGCCCAAGCCGGCGTTGATGAATGCCTTTGGGCTCAGCGAGCGCCAGGCGGAAGCGATTCTCGAATTGCGCCTGCGGCATCTGGCCAAGCTCGAGGAGATGAAGATTCGTGGCGAGCAGGACGAACTGAGCGCTGAACGTGAACGCCTCAAGGAACTGCTGGGCAACGACGAGGCGCTGACTGACCTGATCGAGCGCGAATTGCGCCAGGACGCCGACGACTATGGCGATGCACGCCGCGCGCCGCTGGTCGAACGCGGCGAGGCCAAGGCGCTCTCCGAGGTCGAGCTGGTGGGCGCCGATCCGATTACGGTGGTGCTCTCCGAAAAAGGTTGGATCCGTAGTGCCAAGGGCCACGAGATCGATCCTGCAGGGCTTTCCTACAAGGCAGGTGACAGCTTTCATCTGGCCGCACGTGGCAAGTCCAACCAGCCGCTGGTATTGCTCGATGACGCCGGGCGCAGCTATACGCTTCCCGCGCATAACCTGCCTTCGGCCCGCAGTCAGGGTGAGCCCATTACGGGGCGCATCAACCCCGGTGCCGGCGCGCGCATGGTAGGGGTAATGCTCGATATACCCGAGGCGCGGTATCTGCTGGCGTCCGATGGCGGCTACGGCTTCATCGCTCGGCTCGATGATTTGATCGGCAAGAGCAAGGCGGGCAAGGCTGCGCTCAGCGTGCCCAAGGGCTGCAATGTCATGCCGCCCGTCGCGGTGCCGGAAAGTGAAGGCACGCACATCGCTGTGGTCTCCAACGAGGGGCGTTTGCTGGTCTTCCCGCTCGAGCAGCTGCCGGTCATGGCCAAGGGCAAGGGCAACAAGATGATCGATATACCCGGCGCGCGCGCCACCAACCGGGAAGAGTTTGTACGTGATTTGGCCATGCTTCCCGCCAGGGCCTCGCTGGTGGTACATGCCGGCAAGCGGAAGCAGACGCTCTCGAGTCGTGATCTCGACTACTACGTCGGTGAGCGTGGCCGCCGGGGAAGCAAGTTGTCGCGAGGCTTCCAGAAAGTCGACCGGCTAGAGGTCGAAGAAAAAAGATAGAAGAGAAGAGGCCATATGACACAGCGGTTATTGATTCGTGCCGGCGGTCCCGACCACCCGGGCCAGTTGGCAGTGCTAGGTGCGGCCTTGATGGAATGCCAGGCGCGGCTTGTGGACATTCACCAGCACAGTGCGTTGGGCCATGTCGCCCTCGAGATGCTGGTGAACGCCGAGATCGGCGCCGACGCCTTCAAATCGCAACTGAACGGGCATCTCGCCGCGCAAGATCCCGTTCAACAGAGGCTTACCATCGAGGTTGAGGCGGTGACGGCAGACACATGGAAAACCCTAGAGGCTCAGGCCGATATGCCGCGCCTGATCCTGACCCTGCTGGCGCCTCGACTGCCTTCGGGGATTCTCGCCGATGTCGGTGAGCTGGCGGCGGCGCATGGGTTGAGCGTCGAGCGCGTTGCGCGTTTGTCGGGCGGCGATTCCCTCGATGAACAGCCCCCCCATGGCGCCTGCGTGGAGTTCATTCTGCGCGGGGCGGCGGTCGAGCTTCCTCACCTACGCGAACAGGCGCTGGCGCTTGGTGCGCGCCAGGGAGTGGATGTTGCCATTCAGGAAGACTCCCTGTGGCGCCGACATTCGAGGCTAATTTGCTTCGATATGGACTCGACCCTGATTCAGGCCGAGGTGATCGATGAGCTGGCACGTCGGCACGGTGTCTTTGAGGAGGTGGCCGCCGTCACCGAGCGTTCCATGCGTGGCGAGCTGGATTTCAAGCAGAGCTTCCGTGAGCGTATGGCCAAGCTGGAAGGGCTCGACGAGTCGGTACTGCGGGAGATCGCGGAGAATCTGCCGCTAATGGATGGCGTCGAACGCTTGATGATGCACCTCAAGCGTCTGGGCTACCGGACTGCCATCATTTCCGGAGGTTTTACCTATTTCGCGCGTTACCTGGAGGAGCGCCTGGGGTTCGACGAGATTCACGCCAACGAGCTGGTGATCCGCGATGGCAAGATCACCGGCGAGGTGCGCGAGCCAATCATCGATGCCGAGCGCAAGGCCTGGTGGCTGGGCGAACTCGCGCGGCGCGAAGGATGGGATATGGCGCAGACCATTGCCGTGGGTGACGGCGCAAACGACCTCAAGATGCTGGAAAGCGCGGGGCTGGGCATTGCCTTCCGCGCCAAGCCGCTGGTGCGCCAACAGGCGCGGCAGTCGATCAGCACGCTGGGGCTGGACGCTATATTGTACTTGCTGGGCTATCATGAGGATGAGCTGGCTCGCTTGTAGTCACAGCCAGATGCTATTCAAGTCTTGCATGATGTAGTCGATAAAAGGTTACACAGTCTTACACGAGCATGCGCGTGATGGCGGTGCTCGTTTTCGTTTCGTCAGCGTCGAGACCTAAATGTCACCACCCGATTCCTCACCCATCCAAGACATCACGCACCCCGGCGAACTTTACGGCTTTCTCGAGGCCTTTACCCTGCCCGGGGGCGTGAGTCTGTGCTTCGAGAGCGGTGACGGAGCGCCGTGGCCCGTGGTGGTCATGAACATCGTTCAGGAAGATTCGCTGTGCCTGGATATCTCGGCGGTTCGCGAGATCGTTCCTCGGCTGCGGCGCGGCGAGACATTCCAGTTGATGGGACAGGTCGAGGGGGCAATGCTGACCACCCAGTCGCTCGTGGTGCGTGAATGGCACGAACAGGGTGAGCGCCTTCTGGCCATATGCGATTATCCGCAATCGGTGTCCGTGGTGCATCGACGCCAGAACTTTCGAGCCAGTCTGCGTGCCGACATGGAGGTTGGCGTCACATTGCGTGTGGCGGGCGAGGACACGCCGTATGAAGGGCGGCTTTGCAATCTCTCGCTGGGCGGTTGCCTGGTTGAGCTGCCGCTGGCTGCGGCCGCCGCGCTCAAGCCCGAGCAGACCATCGATAGCATTCGCCTGACGTTTCCCAACCAGCGTCATTTCGAATTGCCGGCCGGTGTCCGCCACGTGAGCACCGACGAGTCATGGACGCAGGCACAGGCGGGCTGCGAGTTCATCGATTTATCGTCCGCGATGGAGCGCCTGGTGTGGTACTGCGTCAAGGAAGTCGAGCGCGAAAGCGCACGTACCGTCATGCATACCGGACGCCTTCTGGAGCCTTCGACACTTTTTCAATCGTCCGATGCTGCCCAGCATGACACGTCGCACTCGCGCCAGGCGAAGTCGCAACCGCAACCGGGAGGCGCGATGGCGTCCCGGCTGCAAAAGGTCGCCGATTATCTCAACGCGCAATTGGTGCAGTTGAAAAGCGGTAAGCCGGTGGCCTCGACACAGCTCTCGCGCAGTACCGATACGCTGCTGGCACTGTGGCAGCAGGATCGTCAGGCGCTGCTGTATGCGAGTGCGTGTTTTACCCAGGAATCTCACCTGGTGCAGCATAGCCTGATGGTGGCCGTGCGCATGCTGGACCTTGCCCAGTCACGGCTTATGGCGCCGGAGCGCCTCAAGGCGGTGGTGGCTTGTACCCTGCTTCACGATCTGGGCAAGGGCATGCTGCCCGATGTCTTGTTGCGTGATGAAGTGTTGAGCCCGGAAAAGCAAGATCAGCTTCACACCCACGTCGGTGTGATACGCGAGCGCCTGGACGAATGCCGTTGGCTGGAGGGTGATGTCGTCGAGCAAGTCATCGGCATGGCCAACGAGCGACTCGATGGCAGCGGCTACCCAGCGGGCAAGCGGGGGGATGCATTGCCCGAGCTGGCGCGCATGATGGCAGTGGTCGATGTCGCCGACGTCATGACGCGCCCGCGTCCTGGGCTTGCCGCCTGGACGCAGCGCGAGGTCTATCGACATCTACTGACACAGGCCGAGGGCTTCGACAATGCTTGGGTACAACGCTATATCCGCCGCTTCGGCATGGCGCCGATCGGCTCCCTGGCATTCTACGCCAACGGTGCGCTCGCCTGGGTTCAGCGTCACGATGCGCATGGCACGCCTAGCCAGGTGCATGTCGTGCTCAATACTCGTAATCCCAAACGGCGTCTCGACCAGCCGCTTTCCGGTCATGACATCGCGCAGTTGGGTGCGTTGAAGGAAACCGTCAATGCCGCGCACTATCGGTTGACGCCGGTTTAGCACGTCTCGTTGTGCTTGATAGAGCATCCTGAGCCACACTGTCTGGGCATACCCGATAGCCGATCGAGGGCCCAAGTTCATGCCGGATACGAAGACTTCAGCGTGCGGTATCATGCCGCCCCACGTACTTGAGCGCGTCGCGGCGCAGGGCTCGGTACGCCTACGTCGTTGTGCCCAGCAGACGCTCGAGGCCGATCACTGGTTTCGCAAGCGTGGCGTGCCGGCACCGCAGCGGGATGCGGCGCGGGCCGTTGCCGGGCGCCCCGATCGTCGAATTCACAGCGCCGAGCACGAGCAAACGCTGCCCGGGCGCCTGGTGCGAGAAGAAGGCCAGCCCGAGAGCGGCGATGTGGCCGTGGACGAAGCCTATGAATGGTTGGGCGCGACCTATCGGTTCTACTGGGAGGTCTTCGAGCGCGATTCCATCGATGATCGTGGCATGCCGTTGATTGGCACCGTGCATTACGCTCGCGACTACGACAATGCGTTCTGGGACGGCTCGCAGATGGTCTTCGGCGACGGTGATGGCGAATTGTTTCGGCGCTTCACGGCGGCGCCGGAAGTCATCGCGCACGAATTGACTCATGGTGTGATCGAGCGCGATGTCGGCCTGATCTATGCCGATCAGGCGGGGGCGCTCAACGAGTCGCTGGCCGATGTGTTCGGGGTGCTGGTCAAGCAGTACCACGCCGGTGAGTCGCCTCAGGCTGCTGACTGGCTGATCGGCGCGGCGTTGCTGACCGATCGGGTGCAAGGTCAGGCGCTGCGCTCCATGAAAGCACCGGGTACGGCGTATGACGACCCCGTGCTGGGCAGCGATCCGCAGCCGGGGCACATGCGCGATTTCGTCGACACGCAAGCCGACAACGGCGGTGTGCACATCAATTCAGGCATTCCCAATCGTGCATTTTACCTTGCTGCAGTGGCCCTCGAGGCACCTGCCTGGGAAAGCGTGGGGCCGGTATGGTATGCCGCGATACGCGACGCGACATTGAGTCGCGAAGCGGACTTCGCGGCCTTCGCCGCCCTGACGCTCGATCACGCCGAGCGTCTTTATGGGCTCGAGAGTCGCGAGCGTCGCGCGGTGGGTGAGGCATGGCGCGAGGTGGGCGTCATCTCATGAGCCACGCCGAGCTGCCGGTGCTGTCGGGCGATACGCGACTGGAGGTCGTGCGCGAGGGCGGTTTCGCCTATCTACCGGGATTGGCCGCGCCGCGCGAGATCGATTGCGACCGGCTGACGCCTTTGCAGTGGGTGCGTCTCGATGCGGGGTTGCAAGCCCTGGCGGGGCTGCCCGAGGCAGCGCGCACGCCGCCCGATGGCCGTTTTTTTCGCCTCACGCTTTCCTCGCGCCGTACCGGGCAGCCGCATTGGCAGCGCTGTTTTGACGAGCCGCATGCCCCGGCGTGGCTGATACGCCTGTGGCAAGACGGTCATGCGGCGCTCGATGAGGAGGCACCATTATCGTGAGTGGCAGTTGACAGCCATGCGCGCAGCTGTTTAGTTAGCTATATGACGATCTTCGACATGCGACTACTACGTTTAGACCTACGACTTACCAGCGGCCTATGAGCCGACGGATGCCTCGCGCATCGTCACCCTCCCGGTCTAACGAAGCCCAGTCCAACGAAGAAAATGTCAGCCATGTCGAACACCGCCACTCTCTCCCCGACCTCTCCGAATGCTTTTCGCACCGTTGTCGAGTGCTCTTCGGTCCGCGATGAGGATCGCGAGCCGATGTGTCATGTCATTGCCGATGCCCTGTGGTGCTTATTCGCCGCGAGGCGTCGTCGTGTTCGAGTGGGGAAGTTTTACCATCGCATATCGCTGCAGGAGATAACGCCATGATGCTCAAGGATCCCTCCACCAAATACCGTCCCTTCGAGGCCGTCGATTTGCCTGATCGCCAGTGGCCGGCGCAGCGGATCACGCACCCGCCCGTGTGGTGCAGCGTGGACATGCGCGACGGCAATCAGGCGCTGATCGATCCCATGGATCTCGAGCGCAAGCGGCGCTTCTTCGACTTGCTGGTCAAGACCGGCTTTAAGCAGATCGAGGTCGGTTTTCCCTCGGCCTCGCAGATCGATTTCGATTACGTGCGTGAGTTGATCGAAGACGACGCGATCCCCGACGACGTCACCATTCAGGTACTGACCCAGGCGCGGCCGCACCTCATCGAGCGTACCTTCGAGGCGCTGGAAGGCGTCAAGCGCGCCATCGTCCACGTCTACAATGCTACCGATCCGGTCTTCCGCCGGGTGGTATTCGGCGTCGACAAGTCGCAATGCATCCAGATCGCCCAGGATGCCACTGCGCAGATCAAGGAGATGATGGCGGCCCGCCCGCAAACCGACTGGACCTTCCAGTATTCGCCGGAGCTCTTTACCTCGACCGAGCTGGACTTCGCGGTGGATATCGTCGATGCGGTCAGTGAGGTCTACCAGCCGACGCCGGCCAAGCCGATGATCGTCAACCTGCCGGCCACCGTGGAAATTGCCACGCCCAATCACTATGCCGACCAGATCGAGTGGTTCTGCCGTCACGTCGTGCGGCGCGATAGCCTGGTGGTGAGCGTGCATCCGCACAATGATCGTGGCACCGGTGTGGCGGCGGCGGAGCTGGCGCTGATGGCCGGCGCCGACCGCGTGGAAGGCACGCTGTTCGGTAACGGCGAACGCACCGGCAATGTGGATATCGTCACTCTGGCGATGAACATGTACACCCAGGGAGTGCATCCACAGCTCGATTTTTCCAACATCACGCCGCTGATGCGCGAGGTGGAACACTGCAACCAGTTGCCGGTGCATCCGCGCCACCCGTATGTCGGAGACCTGGTATTCACGGCCTTTGCCGGCTCGCACCAGGATGCCATCAAGAAGGGCATGGCCGAGCGCCGCGAGCATCCCGAGAGCCCCTGGGGCGTACCGTATCTGCCCATCGACCCACTCGACGTGGGGCGCTCCTACGAGGCAGTGATCCGCGTCAACAGTCAGTCAGGCAAGGGCGGCGTCTCTTATCTGCTGGAACAGGAACACGGCATCGAGCTGCCGCGCCGCCTGTCCATCGAGTTCAGCCAGGTGGTGCAGACGGTGGCTGAGCGCACCGGGCGTGAGATCACCTCGCAAATGATCTATCGCACCTTCGAAGATGAATACCTCACCAGCCGCGATCCCTACGCGCTGATCAATCATCGCTTGAATTCGGATGACGATAGCCCTCGCGTGCGCCTCGACGCCCAGATCGATGAACAGGGCGAGCGTCGCCACGTCGCCGGCGAGGGCAACGGCCCTCTGGCGTCCTTCATCAAGGCGTTGGCGGCCCACGGGTTGGATGTCGAGATCATCGACTATCACGAACATTCGCGCGGCCAGGGCGCCGATGCCGAAGCGGTGGCCTATGTCGAAGTGCGAGTCGAGCAGACGCCGGTATTTGGTGTCGGCATCGACGAGAGCATCACCAGCGCTTCCATGAAGGCGGTGCTCGGTGCGTTGAACCGCCATTGGCGTACCCAGCAGGCGCCGGCGCCCAACGTCACCGCCGAGACGCTTGGCGAGGCCTGAGATCGGCATGAGCATGCGTCGCCGCGCGATCCTCCTCGGCCTGACGTTCGCGGCGGTGGTACTCATACTTGCCGGAGCGCTGACGGTCCTGGCGCCATCGGTGTCGGCACCGTCGGCCGGTGAAGGGGCGCGTTCGGGCGTCGTGACTCTGCGCGAGGCATATCGGCAGCACCATAGCGGGCTTCAGGTCCAAGCACGCGGCGAGGTGGTACGCGTGCTGCCGGATGACAACGAAGGCGGCCGCCATCAGCGCTTCATTCTGCGCTTGTCGAGTGGGCAGACCGTGCTCATCGCGCACAACATCGATCTGGCGCCCCGGCTCGAGGGATTGCAAGCCGGGGACACGGTGGGCTTCTTCGGTGAATACGAGTGGAATAGCGAGGGTGGCGTCGTGCACTGGACGCATCGCGATCCTGGCGGCGATCATCCCGACGGTTGGCTGGAATATCGCGGGCAGCGCTATCGATGAGCCTCATTTAGAGATAAAAGTTCAGATATAAACGTCCAGACATCAACGTTTAGGCACGAATCCTAAGGAGATCAGCATGCCCGGGACTACGCCCTTTCAGTTCGCTCAGGAGGCGTTGGATACGGCCCATGCCGAGGATCCCAAGCACGAAATGACGGAAGAGGGCGAACAGCCTGCCGAGCTGCTCTATGCCCAGCGCATGAGTGACTGGCTGGCGCGGGTCGCCCCGGAGGCTTCGGAGCCGTTGCAACTGGCGGTGCGCGCCCAGCATCTGCGGCGCTGGGAAGTGCCGCGTGACGACTACCCGCGCGATCGCCCCGGCTATCTGGCCTGGCGACGCGATCTCGGGCGGCGCCAGGCGGCGCTGGCTGAAGAGATCGTCCGCGAGGCAGGCTATGACGAGGCGGCGGTGGAGCATGTCGGTGCCTTGATTCGTAAGGAAAACCTCAAGCGCGACGCGGACACCCAAGCGTTGGAAGACGCCGCTTGCCTGGTCTTCATGGCGCACTATTTCAGCGATTTCGCCCGTGAACACGATGACGACAAGCTGGTGCGCATCGTCGCCAAGACCTGGCGCAAGATGTCCCCGCGTGGGCACGAGCTGGCGTCAGCGCTGACGCTGCCCGAGCGGGAACGCGAGATCGTGGCGCGCGCCCTGTCGGCGTGAGGCCATCGGAGTCGTCCAAGTTCTGTACGAAAAGTCGGCGAGCGATGGCAATTGTCGTACAGAATCTAGGCCAGCGGCGTCTTGCTGGCCTCCCCCGGAATCTCGCGCACCAGGCGCGGCATCAGAAAGCCGGCGAGGTGGGTGCGTAGCGTCTCGACCAGCGACACCGCCTCGGCATCGGAGACATCGAAATGCGCAGCCCCTTCGACGGGATCGAGCACATGCAGGTAATAGGGCAGGATCCCCGCCTCGAAAAGCCGCTCGGATAACCGGGCGAGCGTTTCGACGTCATCGTTGACCCCGCGCAGCAGCACGCTCTGATTGAGCAGCGTGACGCCGGCGCCGCGCAAGCGCGCCATGGCCTCGGCGACGTGCGTGTCGATCTCGTTGGGGTGGTTGATATGCACCACCACCACGGTCTGTAGCCGCGTGGCCGCCAGCCAGTCGAGCAGCGCGCCATCGACGCGGTCGGGAATCACCACCGGCAGGCGTGTATGCAAGCGCAGGCGCTTGAGATGCGGAATGTCCGCCAGGCGCTCGGCCAGCCAGGCCAGGCGACGGTCGGGCGAGGCCAGGGGGTCGCCGCCGGAGAAGATGGCCTCGTTGATTGAGGTGTCCTGGCGCAGATAGTCGAGTGTGGACTCCCACTGCGCGCGCGAGGGTGAATTCTCGGCGTAGGGGAAATGTCGACGAAAGCAGTAGCGACAATTGATGGCGCAGGCCGGGCTGGCGATCAGCAGCACGCGGTTGCGATACTTGTGGATCAATCCTGGGCGCGGGCGGTGTTCGGCTTCCTCGAGTGGGTCGCTGACGAAACCGGCGACGCTGTCGCTTTCCCGCTCCAGGGGCAGCACCTGGCGCAGCAAGGGGTCGTCCGCATCGCCATGGCGAATGCGCGATAGGTAGGCGTGCGGCACGCGTACCGGAAACAGGGCGTGCCCTTCCTCGGCGCCCGGCAGCCAGGCGGGATCGAGCCCCAGGTTGCGACACAGCGCGTGCGGGTCGCGTACCGCATCGCGCAACTGGGCTTGCCAGTCCTGCGAGTGCTGACGCGGGGTCAACGTGGCGCCTTCGGGACCGTCTTCGCCGGACTCGGCATTCGCGCTCTGCAAAGCAATGGATGTTCGGGTTATCATGTGTGGCTATTTCCTATGGGCCTCGTGATGGCGGTGGTGTCATCCCATGACGAGGCGCATCGAGCAATCTGCGTAGCGCACGCTACGACGCATGCAACTAGCGAGGCATCATGGCGACGTATTCTACCAATGAATTCAAGGGCGGTCTGAAAGTCATGCTCGACGGGGATCCGTGCAGCATCCTCGAGAACGAGTTCGTCAAGCCGGGCAAGGGCCAGGCATTCAGCCGCGTCAAACTGCGTAACTTGATCACCGGGCGCGTCTGGGATCGGACCTTCAAGTCCGGCGAGTCGCTGGAAGGTGCCGATGTGCTGGAGCTGGACATGGAGTACCTCTACAGCGATGGCGACATGTGGCACTTCATGCGCACCGACGGCTCCTTCGAGCAGTACGCGGTCGACAAGAAGGCCATCGGCGATGTCGAGAAGTGGCTCAAGGAGCAGGTCGTCTACACCGTGACATTGTGGAACGACAATGCGATTGCCGTCTCGCCGCCCAACTTCATCGAACTGGAAGTGGTCGAGACCGATCCTGGCCTCAAGGGCGACACCGCGCAAGGCGGTTCCAAGCCGGCCACGCTGTCGTCGGGCGCGGTGGCGCGTGTACCGCTGTTCATCAACGAAGGCGAAGTGCTCAAGGTCGATACGCGGACGGGGGAATACGTCTCGCGGGCCTAAACTGAGCTACGAGCTACGAGCTACGAGCTACGAGCTACGAGCTACGAGCTTCGAGCTTCGAGCTTCGAGCTTCGAGCGAAAAATGCCAGCGTCGCTGGCATTTTTCGCTTAAGGGCAACACGCTGATTTTCGCGGCTCGCGGCCCGAGACTTAAGGAGAACCCCCATGCCTGACGACTGGCAGCCCACGGCGAGTATCGCGACGCTGCGCGAGCGGGCGCGCTTGCTTGCGCGAGTGCGGGCATTCTTTGCCGAGCGCGATGTGCTGGAGGTGGAGACCCCGGTGCTGGGCCATGGCGGCAGTACCGACCCGCACCTGGCGAGCTTGTCGCTAGAGGCCTCGACGCCGGGTGGACGCGAAAGGTTATGGCTGCAGACCTCGCCGGAATTCCACATGAAGCGCTTGCTGGCGGCGGGCAGTGGCCCGATCTTTCAGTTGGCACGTAGCTTCCGCGACGGCGAGGTGGGGCGTCGTCACAATCTCGAGTTCACCATGCTCGAATGGTATCGCCCGGGCTTTTCGCTTTCCGCACTGATCGACGAGAGTGTGGCGCTGGTGCGCGAGCTGCTGCCCGAGGCCGGGCCTCGGCGGCTGCGTCGTTATCGCGAACTGTTCCGCGAGCAGTTGCAGGTCGATCCGTTTACCACGCCGCTCGAATCGCTGCGCCGGCTGGCCGGTGAGCGTGGCGGGTTGGACATGCAAGACGCTGACCGCGACGGCTGCCTGGATCTGCTGATGGGCCTGGTCATCGAGCCGACGCTGGGCCGCGAGGGGATCGACGTGGTGATCGATTATCCGGCCTCGCAAGCCGCGCTGGCCCGCAAGCATCGTGATCCCGAAGATGGGGTGGAGGTCGCGGCGCGCTTCGAGCTCTACGTGTCCGGCCTCGAACTGGCGAACGGTTACGACGAGCTCACCGATGCCGAGGAGCAGACCTCACGCTTTGTTGAGGATAACCGAGAACGCCAGCGGCTAGGGCACGGCGAGGTGGGTGCCGATGTCCGCCTGCTGGCGGCGCTCGAAGCGGGCATGCCGGCGGGAAGTGGCGTGGCACTGGGGCTCGACAGGTTGATACAGCTCGCGCTGGGCAAGGCGAGCGTGGCGGAGGTGATGGCGTTTGCCACGCCGCGCTGTTAGTGCCACGTTATTTCAGCGCCGTGCTACTGGGGAACACGGCCTTGCCCCGCTCGGCATGGTGACTCTGTCTCGGCACACGACCTAGGAAGCTAGGGACTGCCCCATGCTGACCACCAGGCCGTCGGTGCAGA
>NZ_JARANY010000038.1 GCF_029889885.1 Chromohalobacter sp. 296-RDG | reverse complement strand
AGGCCGAAGCCGGCGAGACAATGCTTGGCAACGCTTCAAATCGCGGCGTTGCCCGAGGCCTTTCGAGATGCGGCGCATTCTACCGAAATCGGCGTTACTGTCAAGCGAGAAAGCCACCCGAAGGCTTGAATTTTCTCAAGCAAGTCAGCCACTTGCGCCACCCTTTCACCGCCGGCCACGAAGCCCGTCGCCGGCAGCGGATGCGTACTTTACGGATCCGCCGACGCGAACGCAAGGGGATGATTTAAAAATAGTTTACGTTCGATTGGCGACGCCTAAACGTCGCCGCCATTCGTCTTATCCACACCCCAAACAGAGCCGCGCATAGAAGAGGATGTGGATAATGCAGGGCCATGCCGTAGCGAAAGAAACGAACTCAGCGCATTTTGCGCATGAGTGCGAGCAGAGGCCCCGACATCACATAGCAGCCGAACAGGGTCAACAACATGAGCGAAGGCTCGAGTGAAATCACCACGAACGCGAGTACAATCGCCAGCAGCACGACGAAAGGGACGGGGCCCTTGAAATCGATTTCCTTGAAGCTGTGATAACGGATATTGCTGACCATCAGCACCCCTGCCGCCGCGACAACGAACGCGATGAACAGCTTGAAACCCAGAGCATCGGCGTCGAACTTATGCAATGTCCATACGCAGCCGGCAACGAGCGCGGCGGCGGAAGGACTCGGCAAGCCAACGAACCACTTCTTGTCGGTACTACCGATTTGCACATTGAAGCGAGCCAGACGCAAGGCCGCACCGGAGGCGAAGATAAAGGCAGCGATCCAGCCTATCTTGCCGACATCCTGCAAAATCCAGGAGAATGCCACCAATGCGGGCGCCACTCCGAACGAGACCATGTCGGCCAGGCTGTCGAACTCGGCACCGAAGGCGCTTTGCGTGTTCGTCATCCGTGCCACGCGCCCGTCGAGGCCATCGAGCACCATGGAGACGAAAATCGCGATGGCGGCGCCGGAGAAGTTACCGTTCATCGCCGCAATCATCGAGAAGAAGCCGGAAAACAACGCTGACAGCGTGAACAAGTTGGGTAGCAGGTAAATACCTCGACGGCGCACGCGCTTCCCGTTTTCGATGGTCTCCTCAATGATTTCGTCTTCGTCCTGAAACACCGAATTATCCTCCGAGACATTCTCGGTGTCGGTGTTTCTGGGCGATTCTGGCGTGCCCGATTCTTGCGTCATAAAAGTCTTCCGTTGCCATGGGACGGCCCTTGATGGGCTATTCCGACATTCTACACATTGCAATCCTAGTCGACAGTCGGCCTCCTTGACGACCCAAAACGTAAACGGGCGCGACCAATTGGCCGCGCCCGCTCGCTACCGACTTGCAGACAGCGCTTAGTTCTTGCTCTTGTCGACCAGTTGGTTGGCCGCGATCCAGGGCATCATGCCACGCAGCTTCGCACCCACCTGCTCTACCGGATGCTCGGCATTAAGGCGGCGACGCGCATGCATCGACGGATAGTTACTGTTGCCTTCGTTGATGAACATTTTGGCGTATTCGCCGGTCTGGATGTCTTTCAGAGCATTGCGCATCGCTTCCCGCGACTGCTCGTTGACGATCTTGGGACCAGTGACGTACTCGCCATACTCCGCGTTGTTGGAGATGGAGTAGTTCATGTTGGCGATACCGCCTTCGTACATCAGGTCGACAATCAGCTTGAGCTCGTGCAGACACTCGAAGTAAGCCATCTCGGGAGCGTAACCAGCCTCGGTCAGCGTCTCGAAGCCGGCCTTGACCAGCTCCACGGTACCGCCGCACAACACCGCCTGCTCACCGAACAGGTCGGTCTCGGTTTCATCCTTGAAGGAGGTTTCGATGATGCCGCTGCGGCCACCGCCGATACCGGCTGCGTAGGACAGCGCCAACTCCTTGGCCTGGCCGGTGGCATCCTGCTGGATGGCAACCAGGTCGGGTACGCCGGCGCCGCGCACGAACTCGGAGCGCACCGTGTGACCCGGCGCTTTCGGCGCGATCATGATGATGTCCAGGTCCTGACGCGGCGTCACCTGATTGTAATGAATATTGAAGCCATGCGCGAAGGCCAGCGTCGCGCCATCCTTCAAGTTAGGCGCGATATCCTGCTCATAGATGGCCTTCTGGTTCTCGTCGGGCGCCAGCAGCATCACCACGTCGGCCGTCTTGCAGGCCTCGGGCACGGAGGCCACCTTGAAGCCCGCCGACTCAGCCTTGGCCACGGAGGAGGAACCCGGACGCAGCGCCACGGTGACCTCGACGCCGGATTCCTTGAGATTATGCGCATGGGCATGACCCTGGGAACCATAACCCACGATGGTGACGTTCTTCGCCTGGATCAGCGAGAGGTCGCAATCTTTGTCGTAATAAACACGCATGTCGTACTCCAGATATCGAAGAAGAAACGTATAAAGTGTCAGCGTTGATGGCTTTCCGCCATGAGCGTCGTCTGTCGCGACGCTTTGATGTCACCTTACGCCAGCTCGCAGCGTTGCGTAAAACGCTATATTTGCAATACCGTATGCCGAAAAATGAAATGATAGCGCCATGGATACACGTCCCTACCAGCAGTTCCTCAGCCTGGCCGATACCCTGCACTTTGGCCGCTCCAGTGAGTTATGTCACGTCAGCCCCTCGACGCTGAGCCGTACGATCCGCCAACTCGAGACACAGCTCGGCGTCACCTTGTTCGAGCGCGACAGCCGCAGTGTCCGACTGACGCATGAAGGTCGCCTATTCCAGCGTTATGCACGCGATGCCCTGGAGCAATGGGACTTGTTTCGTCACTCGCTGATGGCGGAAAGCCGAGAACTGACCGGCGAAATCAGCATCTACTGCTCGGTGACCGCTAGCTATAGCTTTCTCTACGAGCTGCTCAGCGAGTTTCGCCAGCGTCATCCGCGCATCGAATTGAAGTTGCATACCGGCGACCCGGCCAGCGCGGTTTCACGCGTCCTAAGCGGCGAAGAAGACATGTCGATCACCGCGCGCCCCGAAACTCTGCCCGCACAGCTAGCCTTCAAGCCAATCGCCACGTCGCCGCTGCTGTTCATCGCGCCACGCACCATGCCGGAATGGCTGGCCGACCTAACCGCCACGACGGACGCCGCCAGTTGGGGTAGCATTCCCATGATCCTCTCGGAGTCAGGACTCGCCCGCGAGAGAGCGGACGCATGGTTCCGCCAGATGGGCATCAAGCCGCGCATCTATGCCCAGGTCGCGGGCAACGAAGCCATCGTCAGCATGGTCGGGCTGGGCTTCGGGGTCGGCGTGGTGCCACAGATCGTGGTCGACAACAGCCCATTGGCTGAGCGCATTCAGGCCCTCGAGGTCGAGCCCGCACTGACGCCTTACGAGGTCGGGCTCTGCGTCACCGAGAAGAAATTACGCAATCCGCTGGTCAAGGCTCTATGGTCGCAGATCCGCTAGTCTTGACCTCTTAAAGCAAAAAGGCCGCTCGTGAGAGCGGCCTTTAATGACACGGTAGGCAGGCACATGGCTCAGAGGCTGAGGATCTTGTCACCTCGCGAGATGCCCGATACCCCGGTACGCGCCACCTCGAGAATACCGATCGGCGCCATGGCGTGGACGAAGGCATCCAGCTTGCTGGCATCACCGGTGATCTGCACCGTGTAGACACTCGGCGTGACGTCGACGATCTGCGCGCGGAAAATATCCACCGTACGCTTGACCTCGTCGCGGCTCGCGCCAAGGGCCTTTACCTTGACCAGCATCAGTTCACGCTCGATGTGATTGCCCTCGGTCAGGTCGACCAGCTTGACCACATCGATGAGCTTATTGAGATGCTTGGTGATTTGCTCAATGACGCGGTCGTCACCCTCCGTGGTCACGGTCAGGCGCGACAGGCTCGGGTCCTCGGTAGGCGCCACGTTGAGCGTTTCGATATTGAAGTTGCGCTGGGAGAACAACCCCACCACGCGGGACAGGGCGCCGGGTTCGTTTTCCAGCAGGATCGAGATGATGTGGCGCATCAGGTCCGCTCCGTCTTCGAAAGCAGCATGTCACGCATGGCACCCAGGGGCACCTGCATCGGATAGACGTGTTCCCGAGGGTCGACGTCGATATCGAGGAACACCAGTTCGTCGTTGTCGGCGAACGTGCGCTCCAGCGCCGCATCGAGCTCGTCGTGGTGTTCCACCTTGAGCGCCGTGAAGCCGTAGGCCTCGATCAACTTCTGAAAGTCCGGCAGCGACTCCACGTACGAGTGCGCATGGCGCGACTTGTAGTTGAGATCCTGCCACTGACGCACCATACCCAGCGTTTCGTTGTTGAGGTTGATGATCTTCACCCCGGTGCCGAACTGCTTACAAGTCGACAATTCCTGCATCATCATCTGAAAGCTGCCCTCCCCGGTGAAGCAGACCACGACGTCATCGGGGAAGTTCTGCTTGATGCCCATCGCCGCCGGGAAACCGAAGCCCATGGTGCCCAGTCCCCCGGAGGTAATCCAACGATTGGGCTTGTCGAACTTGTAGTACTGCGCCGCGAACATCTGGTGCTGACCGACATCGGTGGTCACGAAAGCCTCGCCGCGTGTGATGTGATACACCGCCTCGATGACTTCCTGCGGCTTGAGCCGCTCGCCCGGCTGAGAAGCCTCGTAAAGCTTGCCTTCGCGTTCGGCGCGCCAATCATCGATGGTCGTCCACCATTCCGGCAAAGCCTCGGCGTTAGCCATTTCCCGGCCTTGCAACAGGCTGATCATTTCATTGATGACGCTATCCGCCGGCCCCACGATCGGCACATCGGCGCGTACTGTCTTGGAGATCGAGCTGGGGTCGATATCCACATGCACGATCTTGGCCGTGGGACAGAACTTCGAGGTATTATTGGTCACGCGGTCATCGAAGCGCGCCCCGATGGCGATGATCAGGTCGGCATGGTGCATGGCCATGTTGGACTCGTAGCTGCCGTGCATGCCCAGCCAGCCCAGCGACTGCGCATCGGTCTGCGGATAGGAGCCGATGCCCATCAACGTGGTAGTGATGGGGAAGCCCAAGCGCTTAACCAACGCTGTCAGGTTTTCGCTCGCACCACTGGTGACGATACCGCCACCGGTATAGAACACCGGCCGCCGCGCCTTGAGCATCATGTCCACGGCTTTCTTGATCTGGCCACTATGGCCCCGCGTGACCGGGTTATAGGAGCGGATCTTGACCTTCTTCGGATAGACGTACTCATAACGCTCGGTAGGCGCCGTCATATCCTTGGGGATATCCACGACTACTGGCCCGGGACGACCAGTTGCGGCGAGATAGTAAGCCTTCTTGAGCACCTCGGGGATCTCCGAAGGATGCTTGATGGCAAAGCTGTGCTTCACGATAGGGCGCGTCACGCCGACGATGTCGGTTTCCTGAAAGGCATCTTCACCGATCAGATGGCTGACCACCTGGCCACATAGCACCACCATCGGGATCGAATCCATGTAGGCGGTGGCGATACCGGTCACGGCATTGGTCGCGCCGGGGCCGGAAGTGACCAGCACCGTGCCCGGCTTGCCCGAGGCACGGGCATAGCCATCGGCGGCGTGGGTAGCAGCTTGTTCATGACGAACAAGGATGTGTTTGACCTTGTCCTGGCGGAACAGCGCATCATAGATATGCAACGCTGCGCCGCCAGGGTAACCGTATATACGTTCGACGCCCTCATCCTGCAGGAAGCGGGCGATCATATCGGCGCCGGAAAGCAATTCCACTGATAGTTCTCCCCTGGAAATAACGAGTGCCATTTCACTGCCACGTTACGGACAGCGAAGTGTCGATGCGGCGGTACGCCGCTGCCGGCTGCGCCGGCACCTGATGCCATGATCCTGGCTCTGGGCCCGGGGTGAGGACCCGCACTCATAGAAACCGCCGAGACCGGCTGGCCCGAGCGATTCCTGGCACGGCAGATCGCCGTGTCGGGGTTGGCGGGAACAGGCGTTTGGCCCATACCCTTGATCTCCTTCGACAGGCGGGTAGAGGCATTTTTCAACCTACCCTTCACGCAGCGGCCGGGGATCACCCGTCAATGGCTGCGCCCGCAATCAGGAACCACCTAGATTCCATCAGCACCCCCCAGCTGTCAACCTTCACCGTCCCTATGTAGCCAGCAGCCCTGCACAGCCACCTATCAAGACGCCAAAATTCGACTAAAGTCGATAATAAAAACAGCGTTGCACCCGGCATAAAAAAACCCGCGACGCAGCACGTCGCGGGCGGGAAGAAGGTCAGGACGCGACCGTACATCGAGAGCGTCGAGCGGACCGGAGCTGCGAGCCGTTCGCGTCGTTACTTGGCAAAGACGAGATGCCCGTCTTCCGAGGTGACGCGGATGGTGTCTCCCGCCGCGAAACGCCCGGCGAGCAACTCCTGTGCCAGCGGATTCTCGATCCGGCTCTGGATAGCGCGTTTAAGCGGTCGCGCGCCGAACACCGGATCGAAGCCGACCACCGCCAACTGCGCCAGGACGTCGTCGCTGACTTCGAGACGAATCTCGCGTTCGACCAGACGCGCCTGGAGACGCTCGAGCTGGATGGCCGCGATGGACTGGATCTGCTCCTGCCCCAAGGCGTGAAACACTACCACTTCGTCGATGCGGTTGATCAGTTCCGGGCGGAAATGATCGCCCACCACCTCCTTCACGGCATCGCGCATCACAGCGTAATCGGCGTCATCGCCGCCCATGCGCTGAATGATGTCCGAGCCCATGTTAGAGGTCATCACGATCACCGTATTGCGGAAGTCCACCGTGCGCCCCTGGCCATCGGTCAGCCGTCCATCTTCGAGCACCTGCAGCAGGATGTTGAAGACATCCGGATGCGCTTTCTCGACCTCGTCGAGCAGCAGCACGGAATAGGGCTTGCGGCGCACCGCCTCGGTCAGATAACCGCCTTCCTCATAGCCGACATAACCCGGCGGCGCCCCGATCAGCCGCGCCACGGAATGCTTCTCCATGAACTCGGACATGTCGATGCGCACCATGGCCTCCTCGGTGTCGAAGAGGAAGTTGGCCAGCGACTTGCACAACTCGGTCTTGCCGACGCCGGTAGGCCCCAGGAACAGGAACGACCCGTTGGGACGATGTGGATCGGCGAGTCCCGCCCGGGAACGACGCACAGCGTTGGCCACTGCGGTCACCGCCTCATCCTGACCGATGACACGTTCGTGCAGCGCCTCTTCCATGCGCAGCAACTTGTCGCGCTCGCCCTCAAGCATCTTGGACACCGGGATCCCCGTCCAGCGCGAGACAACCTCGGCGATCTCTTCCTCAGTAACGTTGGAGCGCAACAACTGGTGCTTGGCGGTATCCGCCTCATGCTCACTAGCCTCGTCGATCTGCTGCTCGAGCTGGGGGATCACCCCATACTGCAACTCGGACATGCGCCCCAGATCGCCCTGGCGCCGTGCCGCCTCGAGATCGATGCGTGCTTGCTCGAGCTCCGCCTTGAACTGTGCCGCGCCCTGAATGCTGGCCTTCTCGGCCTTCCAGACTTCTTCGAGATCGGCATATTCGCGGCTCAGTTCGTCGATCTGCGCCTCCAGAGAATCAAGTCGCTTGCGGGTCGCTTCGTCGGTTTCTTTCTTGAGCGCTTCGCGCTCCATCTTGAGCTGGATCAGCCGACGGTCGAGGCGGTCCATTTCCTCGGGCATGGAGTCGAGTTCCATGCGGATCCGAGACGCCGCCTCGTCAATCAGGTCGATAGCCTTGTCGGGCAGTTTCCGATCGGTGATATAGCGCGTCGAGAGTTTGGCCGCAGCAATGATAGCGCCATCGGTGATATCGACACCGTGATGCACCTCATAGCGCTCCTTGAGGCCACGCAGGATCGCCACGGTATCTTCCTCATTGGGCTCATCCACCAGCACCTTCTGGAAGCGCCGCTCGAGCGCCGCGTCCTTCTCGATGTGCTGACGATACTCGTCCAATGTGGTCGCCCCAACGCAATGCAATTCGCCGCGCGCCAGTGCCGGCTTGAGCATGTTGCCAGCGTCCATCGCGCCCTCTGCCTTGCCGGCGCCGACCATGGTGTGCAACTCGTCGACGAACAGGATGACGCGGCCTTCTTCCTTAGCCAGCTCCGCGAGCACGGCCTTGAGGCGTTCTTCGAACTCGCCGCGATACTTGGCGCCGGCCAGCAACGCGCCCATGTCCAATGACAGCACGCGCTTGTCCTTCAGCCCCTCCGGCACCTCACCGTTGACGATACGGCTTGCCAGGCCCTCGACGATGGCGGTCTTGCCCACGCCGGGATCGCCAATCAACACGGGGTTGTTCTTGGTACGCCGCTGCAGCACCTGAATGGTACGGCGAATCTCGTCGTCGCGGCCGATCACCGGGTCAAGCTTGCCCTCCACGGCACGCTGGGTCAGGTCCATGGTGTACTTATCCAGCGCCTCGCGGCTTTCCTCGGCCGAGGCGTCATCCACCTTGTGACCGCCGCGCAGGCTATCGATGGCGCTGCGTACGGACTGCACGTCGAGACCGGCCTGCTGGAGTACCTTGCTAACGGTACTTTTCATTTCCAGCGCCGCCAGCACGACCAACTCGCTGGCGATATATTGATCGCCGCGCTGCTGGGCTTCGCGGTCGGCGAGATTGAAAAGCTGCGACAGCGCCGCAGAAAGCTGAACATTGCCGTCGAACTGGCCAATGCGCGGCAAGTCATCGAGGTACTGGGAAAGCCCGTTACGCAGGCGAGAGACATCGCCACCGGCCTTCTGAACCAGGCCTTTGATGCCGTTTTCCTGCGCCTCGACGAGCGCCATCAGGACATGGCCGGGATCGAGTTGGTTATGACTGCGCCCTACCGCCAGGGACTGCGCCTCACCCAGGGCATTTTGCAACTTGCTGGTCATTCGATCGATTTGCATCGAACCCTCCTTCAACGCGGCACGCCGACGCACACCGCTGATGTCGTCTAATGTTGACATCATCAATGGAGGTATGCTCAAGGCGTTTCAAGGCAGAACGTGCAAAAATCGTTCCTACGCGCGATAACGCCGGGCTCGAACGCGACACGCCCTTCAGCGCAACCAGATCACGCTGGCCATGCGCCCGGTGTGGCCGTCGTCACGACGGTGGGAATAGAAACGCGGCTCGCAGGCGGTGCAGAAGTGCCCTCCGCCGATATGGCCGATACCCAACCGCTCGAGACGCAACCGCGCCAGGCGATAAATATCTGCCATATAGTGCCCGAGGCGGTAGGGGCTTGGCTCGAAGGCGCTTTCCGACTCGGGCTGCAAGGCTACGAACGTTTCGAACACTTCAGGGCCAACCTCGAACTGCGCCTTGGAAATCGCCGGCCCCAGCCACGCCATGAGCTCGTCCGGCGACTGCCCCAGCGCCGCCACGCTAGCCTCCAGCACGCCGCCCGCCAGACTTCGCCAGCCAGCATGTGCCACGCCCACACGCGTGCCATGGCGATCACAGAAGAACACCGGCAGACAATCGGCGGTCAGAACGGCACAGGCGTATCCCATATCGAAAGCCACCGAGGCATCCGCCTGCGGTGGCTGCTGGGCAAACTCTGCACGATACGCCTGCTGGACGGCGGCACCATGCACCTGGTTCAGCCATAACAAGGGACGTGCGTCGTCGAGCTCGGCGCTCAACAGGCGGCGGCAGCGATCGACCGACGCGGGATCATCACCTACATGATGCGCCATATTGAAAGACGCGAAGGCGCCCTGGCTGGGGCCGCTCTCGCGCGTGGTAACGAAGGCGCCGACCGTGCTCGGCGCCGGCCAGTCGGGCAAAATCAAGGTGGGGCGTTCGTTCATGAGGGACTCACTTGGCGTGCGTGTCGGCTGCGTCGCGCAGAAAATCCAGCAGCATCAGCATATCTTCCGGCAACGCCGCGCGAAACTCCACCGCCTCTCCGGTACCGGGATGCACGAAGGCCAGTTTGCGTGCGTGCAAGGCCTGGCGGGGGAAATGCCGCAGTACATCCTTCAGTGCCTCGCTGGCCCCCGCAGGCATCTTGAGACGCCCGGCATAGGTCGGGTCGCCAATCAGCGGAAAGCGCCGATGGGCCATATGCACGCGAATCTGGTGGGTACGCCCGGTTTCGAGTTGACAGCGGACATGCGTATGGGAAGGAAAGCGCTCCACTACACGGTAGTGTGTCACAGCCGGCTTGCCCGAGGGCGTGACGGCCTGGCGTTTGCGATCCTTGGGATGCCGCCCAATTGGCTCATCGACACTGCCCCCTGCGGTCATCCTGCCGGTCACCACGGCATCGTATTCGCGCGACACCGTGCGCGCCTGCAGTTGCTCGACCAATGAGGCATGCGCCGATAACGTCTTGGCCACCACCATCAGCCCGGTAGTGTCTTTGTCGAGTCGGTGCACGATGCCCGCCCGGGGCAGTTGCATCTGTCCCGGCGCATGATGCAGCAACGCATTGAGCAGGGTACCGTCAGGATTGCCGGCGGCGGGATGCACGACCAGCCCCGCCGGCTTGTCGATCACGATGACGTCGTCGTCTTCATGGACGATATCGAGCTGCATGGCCTGCGGCGCGAAGCGCGTGTCTTCCTCGAGCGTGGCCTCGAGCGTCAGTTGCTCGCCGCCGCGTAACTTGTCCTTGGGGCGCGCGAACGCGCCGTCGCAGGTCAGCGCCCCCGACTTGATCCACGCCTTGAGGCGCTCGCGGGAGAAGTCCGCGAACAGCGTCGAGGCGGCTTGGTCCAGGCGCTGGCCAGCCATCGTTTCGGGGACGCGTTCTTCTCGCTGCACGG
Source organism: Chromohalobacter sp. 296-RDG (assembly GCF_029889885.1). GTDB lineage: Bacteria > Pseudomonadota > Gammaproteobacteria > Pseudomonadales > Halomonadaceae > Chromohalobacter. Next base: position 15,015 of record NZ_JARANY010000038.1, on the reverse strand, counting down.
TATCTGCCATGGCAATGCTCGGTTCCATTTCGCCACCGGGGGCGTTTGCTTTATAGTGACTCCGAACTGGCGGATTCTAGCACGGCCGCCCCGTATTGGTTGAACGAGGATGACGATGCGATTCCCTTCACTTGGCACGTTCGGTGCGTTGCTGCTTAGTGGCGCACTGCTCACCGGTTGCGCCAGCAACGAGCCGGCACCGGATCTGCAAGAGCAAGATCTTTACCAGCAAGCTCAAAAATCACTGGATGCCGGGCGTTACAGCACCGCCGTGACACGCCTCGAGGCGCTGGATACCCGTTTCCCCTTCGGTCGTTACGCCGAGCAGGCCCAGCTGGAGCTGATCTACGCGTACTATCAGACCGAGGACTGGGAGCAAGCGCGCGCCGCCGCCAGCCGCTTCATTCGTCTGCACCCCGATCACGAGCAGGTCGACTACGCGTATTACATGCGCGGTCTCGCGGCTTACCAATCCGGGCGTTTCAGCCTCGAGGGGCTCGAGCTGATCGATATCTCCAAGCGTGATCTTGGCGCTACCCGTGACGCCAATGTCGACTTCGGCGAGTTGGTGCGTCGTTTCCCGGAAAGCCCTTACGCGGCCGACGCGCGTCAGCGCATCGTCTATCTGCGCAACGTGCTCTCGCGTCATGAACTGCAAGTCGCCGACTTCTATCTTCGCAAGGGCGCCTACCTGGCGGCGATCAATCGCGGCAAATGGGTGCTTGAGCATTACCCGCAGACACCCGCCACGCGCGACGCCCTGGCGGTAATCGTCGAAGGCTACATGGGGCTGAACATGCCCGAGCGGGCACGCGATGCCTTGCAGACGCTCATCGAAAACGACCCCGACAATCCGCGACTCGATGGCAAGACTTTCGAACCCGAGCATGTCGACGCCAAGCCGCTGACGCTGTAAGACGGAAGACGGAAGATAAGCTAAACGCTGTTTTCTCAAACGAGAACCCTCGCAGCCAGCTGCGAGGGTTCTGCTTTTACTTCTTTCTTCTCTCTTCTAACTTCCTACTGTTACGAAGTGACTAATCCCCCGGCTGCCAGCCGTTGACGATGGGATAGCGGCGATCGCGCCCAAAACCGCGGGCCGTCACTCGGACCCCCACCGGTGCCTGACGCCGCTTGTATTCGCTGCGGTCGACCAGCTTCACGACCCGATAGACATCCTCGCTGGCGAAGCCGGCATCGATGATCGCCTCGGCGCTCATATCGCCTTCAATGTAACGCTCGAGGATGGCGTCCAGTTCATCATAGCCGGGCAGCGAGTCGCTGTCCGCTTGATCCGGCGCCAGCTCAGCAGAAGGTGGGCGCGTGATGACACGCTCGGGAATGGCAGGCTCCTGCGCATTGCGCCACTTGGCAAGGCGATACACCCAGGTCTTGTAGACGTCCTTGAGCGCGTTATAGCCCCCCACCATATCGCCATACAGCGTGGCATAGCCCACCGCCATCTCGCTCTTGTTGCCGGTGCTCAGCACCATCAGGCCTTTCTTGTTGGAAAGCGCCATCAACAGGACACCCCGGCAACGCGACTGCAGGTTCTCCTCGGTGGTATCGTGCCCAGCCCCGGCGAAGCTCTCTTCAAGCGTCGAGGTGAAAGCCTCCACCATCGGCGCGATGGGCATGACCTCGTAATGCACACCCAGCAAATCGGCCTGCGCGGCCGCATCCGCCTTGGAGATATCCGCCGTGTAGTGATAGGGCATCATCACGGCTTGCACGCGCTCCGGCCCCAAGGCATCGACCGCAATAGCCAATGACAGGGCCGAGTCGATCCCTCCGGAAAGTCCCAACACTACACCCTGGAAGCCGCTCTTGTTGACGTAGTCGCGAAGACCGGTCACCAGTGCGCAATAGAGGCTTTCTTCCGAGACCAGCAGCGGTTCGCATTCGCCGGTCTCCGGCGCCCATGCGCCCTGTGCGTCGGTAAAACGCACCGGCATCAGGCCGACTTCCCAGAATGGCGCACGTACTGCGACCTCACCCTGGGCATCGAGCACCAGCGAGCCACCATCGAAGACCAGCTCATCCTGGCCACCGATCTGGTTGAGGTAGACCAGCGGCCGCGCAGTCGTCTGAGCACGCCGGACGAATAATTGTTCGCGCTCGAGCGGCTTGTCGCGGTGATAGGGCGAGGCGTTGAGCGTGATAAGGATATCGGCGCCGGCCTCGACGCTCTGCGTCACCGGCGCGCCGTCCCATAGATCCTCGCACACGAGGATCCCCAGTTTGGCGCCGCCATGCTCGATGACCAGCGGCGAGTGCCCCGGGGCGAAATAACGCTGCTCGTCGAATACCTGATAGTTGGGCAGCGCCTGCTTGGCGTATTCACCGAGCCATTCGCCGTTGTACAGCACGCCTGCAAGGTTATGCAGCTGACCATCGCGCCTGCCTGGATAGCCGATGACGACCATCACGTCCCGCGATACCTTGCGCGCCATCGTCGCACGCGCCTCTTCCAAGCGCGTTTCCATCGACTCGCGCAGCAACAAGTCTTCCGGTGGATAACCGGTCAGAAACAGTTCAGGGAAGACCACCACATCGGCGCGATGTTCGATGCGCGCTTCGCGCACGGCTTCGATGGCCTGCGCGGTATTACCGGGAATATCGCCCACCAGCGGATCGAGCTGGGCCATCACCAGAGTCAGGTCTTGCATGAGCGGAAAGCGCCTCTCTCATTGCGATTGGCTGTGGAAACGGCCGTCGAGACGGCCTCATGGTTATATTGTCACGCAACGCCTGCTCGCTGGCAAAACGCCGTGTCGTCAGATGCCGCCTAGCCGATAAGGGGCGGGATCGACCACCGGCGTGCGTTGCAGCAGTTGATCGACCAGCAGACGCGTCGACGCCGGCGCCAGTACCAGGCCATTGCGATAATGGCCAGCGTTGATCCATAGCCCCTCGATGTCCGGCACCGCACCAATATATGGCACGCCGTCCGGCGAACCGGGGCGCAAGCCGGCCCAGTGATGCTCCACCGGGCATTTGGCCAGCGCCGGCACGATCGAAAGCGCGCTATCGTAAAGCGAGCCCTTGGCCGCCTCGGTGGTGCGCTGATCGAATCCCACTTCTTCCAGCGTAGAGCCGGCGACGATGCGCCCGTCGCCGCGCGGAATCACGTAACGGCCATCTTTCAGCACTACGCGCTCGGCCACCCCGGGCGGCGCCTGGAACAAGATCATCTGCCCACGCACCGGACGCACCGGCAGTGTCACACCGATACCTTCCAGCAACTGGCCGGCCCAGGCGCCGCCGCACACCACTACGCGCTCGGCTACCTCGCGGCCCTTTGATGTTCGTACGCCGCGAAGGCGGCCATCCGCCACCTCCAGAGCTTCGACCTCGACATGCTCGCGCAGGGTGACGTCAGGCATCGCTTGCAGGCGGGCCCGCAGCGCCTTGCACAAGCGCGGATTACGAATGCTGCCCAGAGTCGGCATCCACAGCGCCGAGTCGAAACCGGGCGCGACATTGGGTTCCTTGGCGTAAATCGTCTCCGCCCCGACCCGCTCTAGGGGCTTGCCAACCTCGCGTGCCCACGCGAGCGCCTGGGGTTCATCATCGACACGCAGGTACAGAAGCCCGCGCTGGCGGTATTCGGGATCGATACCCGTTTCTTCGAGCAGGCGCAGCGATAGTTCAGGATAGGCACCTTCAGAATAGCGCGACAAGGCGGAAATCGGTGCGCTATAGCGCCAGGGATACAACGGGGAGACGATGCCGCCGCCGGCCCAGGAGGCCTCACGGCCGCATTCGCCGCGCTCGAGTAGGGTGACGCGACCACCGGCGTCGGCGAGTTGCAGGGCCGTCATCATGCCGATGACGCCGCCCCCAACGATCAAGAAATCACTCACGCGGGCACTCATTTCATCACTGCGAAACCCGCAATCTACCATGTGCCGGGTGCGCAAGGCAGCGGCAGAGACAACATGCTTATTGCCAGCAGTCCTCCGGCTCCCGCTTGCCAGTCTCATCCAGCGTCAGCACTCCACAACGGTCCTCGCTTTGGCTGCCCGTGGGTTTCGCCTTGAGCGTAAATTCGTTGGCCGAGCGTCCACCCTCCATGAAGCCAAACTCGTAAGCCCCCTCATCAGGTTTCGTAATCGAGTCGGGCAACGGTTTTCCGTTGTCATAGCGATTTTCTTGCGTGTACTGACGTTCCATCCAATACGCCAGTTGCATCAACGTGGCCTGGGCATCGCCTCGCTCCGCCTTGCGTACATAATCGGTATACGCGGGAATGGCGATCGCGGCCAGGATCCCGATGATGACCAGCACGATCATCAACTCGATCAAGCTAAAGCCTTGGGCTCGACGCATGGCATGGACTCCTGAAGACAGAAAGCAAGACGTTCAACACAAGGCACTCATCGAAAGACCTCGCGCCACGCCGGACGAGCAGGCCCTTCGGCAGAGCGGGTGATGCGCGTGTCGTCATTATCGGCCTGCGCCCGGTGGGCTTGAATCAATGCCTCGCCGGCCGCACGAGGCAGCATCAGCGTGACGCCACGCTCGAGTATTGCATGCGTCACCGGGCGCGTACCCCAACCGAATGCCGTCATTTCGACACGCACTTGGCATGACGCGCCGGCCTTGGGACACACACTAACCAGCAGCGAGAACGTCACGCGCGGCGGTTCGCTGACATCAACGAGTGGCGGAGCGCCGCTATCGCCATACGCCAGTCCATCGCGCCGCCAGCGAGCAGCCGACCATTGGCTCGCATGCGACGCCCGTGGCATCAGGCAATCAGGCGCCATACAGTCGCCTCGAGCATCGGGCAGTGTGTACTCCGCATGACGCAATCGCCATTCGCCTTCCGCTAATGCCGCCTGGGCCGCTTGAAACGCCACCTGGCGATCCATGACATTGCGCGCCATGCGCTCCTGCAGGACCGCGCCCTGAAACCCGGCAAGCCCCAGTGCCGTCATCGCCATCAGCAGAATCAACGCGACGATCAGCGTCATGCCCCGTTCTCGAGAAGGGACGTTGAGGCTCACGATGAAGACTCATCCTGCGCGGGGACAAGCGGTGGCGAGAGTACATTACGCAGCGCCACGCTCATGGCATACACCCGATACAGGCGATGATCCGATGCCGTGACGGTTTCGCCGTCGACGACATAGGACGATGCCGTGTCGACGAGCCCATCCTGTCGCGAGGCCACCAGCAACTCGATACTCACGCCCTTGACGCTGGCCCAGTCACCGACACCTGCGGCACGCCGCCAACGACCCGCGATGAAATAACGCAGCGTCATGGCCTCGACATTTGCATCGAGCGGTTGAGAAGACGCCCCGTTCACCGCGCAATTCAAGCCCTGCGAGGCATTCAGCGACATCGTAGTGCGAGTGATATCAGCACTCTCGAGTCGCCCGCCCAGGCAATTCTGAACCGGTACGTCGCGGCTGCCGTAATAACGGACGTTCAGGGTACTGTCGTCCCCTGCGACGATGGCGCCATGAGCAAACCGCGATGTCGCCGGAAAGGTCTGCGCCTTTTCCCATCCGGCATAGCCCGCCTTGCGTAATTCCCGCGTCAGTACGTCAGTGACGAAGCGGCCACTTTCCTGCATCTGGGCCAGTTGCGTCTGCAGGCGGTACTGCTGTTGATAAGCGATGAACAGGTCGATGACCCCGAGCAGCACGATCATGCTCAGTGCCAGGCTCACCATCAACTCGATCAGCGACACGCCACGTTGATGCCGGCATCCCGGAAAGGGTCGCTCAAAGCCGGGTCTGTAATCGATATTGCTGCTGCCCATCGTCATCGCTCCAGCGCGCACGGGGCGCTCGCCAGGTCACTTTCACTGTCGCCGTCGCCACATCGTCATTACCCGCCACTTCGATGCAGCCTTGCGTTTGAGGGAGCGCATTTACGAGCCCTGTCAGCCAGGTGCGCACCTGAGCCGATGCAGCACTGGCAGGATCATCACTGCATGGCTGGTCGTAGGCACCTGCCAGCGCACCGGAGCGGTCGATACGCAAACGTTCGAGCATCGCCCCCACCCGCTGCACCGCTTGAGACTGGGCCTCGGCATGCCGCTGGGCGTGCAGTGCCTGCGCCTGAGTAGCCGCCAACCCCAGCATGCCGAAAGACAAAATGAACAACGTGATCAGCACTTCGATCAAGCTGAAGCCCGGCATACGCCCACGCCGCGAAGGCTCGCCCCTGCGTATCACCCTCATCGTATTTGCTCGCTTGCCCAGACTCCTTTATAAACATATAAAGTAATTTCTAATATAAAGAAAGGCAATCGATGCGCTCGACAACACGACACATGCGAGGAATGACACTGCTCGAATTGCTCGTGATCATCGTCATTGTCGGCGTGCTCACCATCCAGGGCGTCCCCGCCATAGGCCATGTGCTACGCGATCAGCGCTTGCAGGCCGCTAGCCACACGCTTTATCAGGCGCTTTACTACGCCCGCAGCGAGGCCATTCGCCAAGGCGTGCCAGTGATGGTGGTCAGCGGGCAGGAAGGATGGACTCAGGGCTGGCGCATATTCGCCGATCGCGATGACGATGGTGAGCAATCGCCCTCGGAACCGACGCTACGAGCGGGTGGCACGCCGCCAGGCGGGCTCCGGTTGCACGCCAATCAGCCCTTGCGGCACTACGTGCGTTACGCGCCGAACGGCTACTCGATCCGCGCCTCCGGCAGCTTCCAGATTGGCAGTTTCTATCTCTGCACGGCCAAGGCGACGACCCCGGCACGCCGCATCGTGCTGAGCCGCGGCGGCCGGGTACGCATCGAACGACTCCCGGAAGGCGATGCCGCCTGCACGCGCTGATTCAGTCATCGGCGCCATACGAGAGTCCCTTCATCGTCCAGTCGCCATCGCCGTTTTCACCACCTCCGTCACCGCCGCCTCCACCACCGCCCGTACCGACGGTCGACTCCATCAGTGCTTCGTCGTAGTGGATGCCGGCGCCACCCCTCACCTCGACACGACGACCTTTCACGGCACCATACAAGCCCCCACCAGCAGCAACATTGACGGTGCTGTACGGCGCGAAGATGGTGCCCTTGAACGCAGAGCGGCCACTGATATTGACGCCCGCGTTCCAACCGTTGACACCATTATCGTCATAGGTCGAATAGAGAGACAGGATTGGATTGCCATCGTCGTCGGTCGGGCTGTCGGACGCCACATTGAGATTGCTGCCCAGGTTGAAACGCCCCTCGGTGACGATCTTCAACGAACTACCCTCGGCAACGTTGAACGTAGCCCCGCCGCCAATACCGATACCGCCCTTGACGTAGAGCGTCATGTCGCCGCCATCGACGACGAAATTGGCACTGCCGCCCAGCAAGAAGCTATCCAGCACCAGCACATTGGTGGGCTCAGGGAAGATGCCATCGAGCGCGACGCCGCGTGAGACCTTGTAACGCTCGGGATGGTGCACACTATTGTGATGACGATCGGACGGCACCTGGAGTCCATTCGGCGTCAAGGTATACGTCTGATTGCCACCGCCGATCGCTAGCCTCCCCGACGAGGCATAGGGCGAGAGAGCATCGGTCAAGTCGCCGATCGTCGCGCCCTTGTTTGTCGTGGATGTGAAAGCGTCACAGCTTTGTTGCTCAACTTCCACTTTAGAAGCCTCAGGGGCCTCAGCAACATCTGATGAGACGCGATTGATGGTGCCGCCGACTTGGTTTGCCACATCCCGCTTATGAACGGTTGTATGCACCTTCGGTGCCGTAGCATTACCCTCAATGCGCGAACTCCACTTACCGGTGACGATTTCCGTGTTTGACTCGACATTGCCCTGTATGCGGCCACTGCTGGTCAAACGCACCGTCTGGCGGGAGGCGACATTGCCCAAGATATTGGCCCCACCACCGTGTATTGTTACATCAAGACTCGCGAGTATACTTCCCTCAACAGTTCCTCCCTTTTTTAACGTAACCGCTCCCCGGCTACTAATATCCCCTCCGACTCTCGCGCCCCCCCTATGGATAGTGACATCGCCATTAGCGCGGATATTTCCAGAAACATTGCCGCCCTTCACCATCTCGACCGATCCACGGCTGCTAACATCGCCTTGAATATCAGCCCCGCCATTAAGAACCACGATATCTCCGTCCGCATTCAGATCGCCATGAAGCGTGCCAGAGTTACCAACTATAATTCGCCCCGCAGACTCTACATCTCCGTAAACAGGCTGCCCGCTACTCAGGACGATATCGCCTTCCCAAAACCTGTCTCCTTTATAACTGGATTTTATCGTGGCATTACTTTTATTAGCATTACCGTCTTCACCGTACGTTCCATCACGGGAGTCGTAACTATCGATGACTCCACTGCCTAATGTGTTAACACCCTCACAGCCGAGCAGGACCTCACGGTAGGCACCGCCGGCCTCATCGCCGCCTCCGACATTAAACTCGGCCTGGAAACTCGAAAAGCCGACATTCTGATCATTGCCGTCGACCCAGTTGCTTCCCGAGAAAGTTACTCGAACTGTGTCCTCGTCGAGTTTTTCGACGCTTTCAACCATGGGGCGAGTGTACTGGCTCGGCGAGAGGGCATTGCGATCTCGCCACGGTGTCGTGGACATGTCATCCACGCCTGGCTTCCAGGTAGTGCCGTTCTCCGCATTGGCCATCAGTTGATCATTCACGTACTGCCGTATGTCGCGCGCCCATTGCGTATCGCCGCGCAGTAGATGCAAAAAGGCCTCGTCGGCCCCTAATTGGGCATTATTGGTCCGCAGGTAATGTCCTGCTTGACGCTCCTGATAGCGGCCCAGTGACATGCCAGCCACGACCATGCCCGTGGCGATGGTCAGAAGCGCGAGCCCGATGACGAGCACGAAGCCGTTTTCTCTAGGATGCATCCTCGCCTCCCTCGGACTGAACCGCATAACGTGAGCTCAAGTGATAGCGTAATGTCCTAACGGTACAGTCCTGAAGATCACGGCAAGTGGCATAGTTCAGTGTGACCCGTACACAGGAAGTCGAAGCGTCATTACAGATCCCCGAGGTGTCGAATGCGACGCCTGTCACTCCTGGTGTGGAGAGCGTCAACACTTTCCTGCCATTGCAATCGAATGACGCCTTTTCCTCGCTGGAGTCGACGCGCCATACCCAGTCCGAATGAGCGCTATTCCGGCATCCCGTAGGCGCTGCGCCTGCCGGCGTAACCGTCAACACCGAGCCTCCTTCACTCACTTCGACGTCTTTGGCCATGGCCACGGCGCGCGCCATGGATTGATGTACGTAAAGCAGTTCATCCTGCAATTGATAGACGCCATCCCGCTGCTCACGGAGACCACTGATCGCCTGGTATGCCGATACGCTGCCCACGAGGATGATCAAGCCGAGCAGCATGCTGATCATCATCTCGATCAGCGTGAAGCCGCTTTGGCGTTGTTGATTGTTCATCCGCTTGCAGCCTCACAAGGCAAGAAGGCCACCAAGTTCACGTGCGGGGAAGTAGCTTTTTCACCATCCGAGCCTTCACCGCCCTGCCAAATGATCTGGAGGTCATAAAGGCCATTGCCGATATTTTTCCCACTCCCATCGGGCGAGGGAGGGCCGTTAATTTGAGCGACATCTTTCTGCCACTTACTCAAAAGAGCCTTACAAGTTTCATCCTGCTGCGCCCAGGCGCGTTCATTCATGTCTCGGACCATGATGGTGGCGAGTGTTGTGTTGAGGCTCTCGCGTGCGTTCTGCAACGAGTTGAGTTGCATGGCAGCGAGCCCGAGCATGCCGATGGAGAGAATGGTCAGCGCTACCAGCACTTCGATTAGGCCGAAGCCGCGCTGGCGATGGGGAAGACGTGGCATTGGCGATTTCATCACAGGCCACACTCCTTACTCGGCTCTGCGACATAGGCACGCCCAATGCGGCTAAAGCAAACCCAACGGGAGTCGTCCGATAGCCCTGCATGGCGCAATTGCCAACTGGCCACCTCCCCGTCTTTCGGATACCCCAGGTCATCGAAGCGCACACTGGCGGGTTGTGACGGGGCGTCAACAACGTTGAGCCGATCAGGTAGCGGCTGGTGGACGGCAATCGTCTTATTACCCTCGTCGGCTATGCGCCAGCCTTTTGACCAGTCATTGCCCTCGCATGAATCCCCATCAGCACTCGCACACAGCGTAACTTCGGCTTCGCGCATGATGGCTTCGCCGCGCGCCAGGCGCAGTGCGGCGACCAGTTCGTTGGCGGCATCGGTGAGCTGTTGATTCTGGCGCAGGGACTGAAAGCTGGGCACGGCGATGCTTGCCATGATCGCGAAGATCACCAGCACGATCAGCAATTCTAGGAGGGAGAAACCACTGGCGTTCGATACGCGGCGAACGCGGCAAGCAAGATGCGGCACGTACGGCTTCCTGATGGTTGCGGCGAAGCGTCGCGCACGCGGCAAGGGGCGAGCGTTCGGACGCCCCTCAATGTAGCCTATTTTGCAACGAAATGTAACGACACACCGAGCCGGCGGGCGTCAACGCATCATTCGCTGGCGATCACCTGCTCGCGCAGCTCCTTGGGCATGGAGAAGACGATGTCTTCGGCCTGCCCGGCGAGTTCATCGGGGTCCTCGGCGCCCAGCGCCTTGAGCCGGTCGATGACCGCCTGGACGAGGACTTCCGGTGCACTGGCACCGGCCGTGATGCCGATGGTGCCCACGCCGTCCACCCACTCGGGGCGAATCTGCTCGGCGGTATCGATCAGATACGCCGGCGTACCGGTACGCTCGGCCAGTTCACGCAGACGGTTGGAATTGGAGCTGTTGGGGCTGCCCACTACCAGCACCAGCTGGCTTTCGCTGGCCAATTCGCGCACGGCGTCCTGGCGGTTCTGGGTGGCGTAGCAGATGTCGTCCTTGCGCGGCCCGTCGATACGCGGAAATTTCTCGCGCAGAGCGTCGATGACCTTCGAGGTATCGTCCATGGACAGCGTGGTCTGGGTCACGAACGCCAGCCGCTCGGGATCGTTAACCTCAAGCTTCGCCACGTCCTGCTCGTCCTCGACGAGGTGGATTTGTCCACCGAAGGACGTATCGTAGCGCCCCATGGTGCCCTCGACCTCAGGATGGCCGGCATGCCCGATCAGCACGCATTCCTGGCCACGCTTGGCGTAGCGCAGGACTTCCATGTGCACCTTGGTGACCAGCGGACAGGTGGCGTCGAAGATGCGCAGCCCACGCCGCTCGGCCTCTTGCTGGACCGCGCGCGATACGCCGTGCGCGGAGAAGATCACAATCACGTCGTCGGGGATCTCATGCACTTCCTCGACGAATACCGCTCCGCGCTCACGCAGGCTATCCACCACGAAGCGGTTATGGACGACTTCGTGACGTACGTAGATGGGCGGCCCGAACACATCGAGCGCGCGACTGACGATCTCGATGGCGCGGTCGACGCCGGCACAGAAACCGCGTGGATTGGCCAGCTTGATTTGCATGCTTACCTCGCCTCGATGCGCCGTGGCATCGTATCGATGGGCGGCGTGCGCCCGTCAAAGCTTAATGGGTCGTGGCCGGGCGAACCTCGATCACTTCCACCTCGAAGGTCAGGGTACGCCCCGCCAGCGGGTGATTGAAGTCTACATCGACATTGCGTTCGTCGATCTCGGCGATGACGCCGGGCAGCTCGCCGCCGCCCGGGTCGGTGAACGACATCATCGTACCGACTTCGAGATCATCGTCGAACTGGTCGCGCGGCAGGCGCTGCACGTTCTGCGGATTGTGCTGACCAAAGCCGTGCTCGGGGGTGATGGTAAAACGGCCGGTCTCGCCATCGGTCATGTCCTTGAGCGGCGCCTCGAACCCCGGTGGCAGATTGCCATCGCCGACCTGAAACGTCGCCGGCGCCTTGTCGCGGGTGGAATCGACCACCGTCTCGTCTTCCAACTTGACGGTGAAATGCAATGTCACTTCCATCCCATCGCCGATGCAGTACTCACTCATGGGGCGTCTCTCTTATCGGATGTTGCCGTGTGTCGTCGGCCGTCACGCAGGGAGGCCAGAATCAAGCCAATGGCTCCCAAGGTGATGGCGGTATCGGCCAAGTTAAAGGCAGGAAAGTAATTTCCCTGCCAATGAAACGATAGGAAGTCGACCACATAGCCATGCACCAGGCGGTCGTAGAGATTGCCCAACGCCCCGCCGATCACGAGTGCAATCGCTGCCGCCGAGAGGCGTTCATCGGCCTTGAGACGCGTCAACCACACGGTCAAGCCAATGCTCACGCCAAGGGCGATGGCCGCGAACAGCCAGCGCTGCCATCCGGCATGATCGGCCAGAAAGCTGAACGCCGCACCGGTATTGTGCAGCAGCGTAAAGTTGAACACCGGCAATAACTCGACCGGCTGTGCATAGATCAAATGCGTGCTGGCGAGCAGCTTGCTGCCAAGGTCCAGCACGATCACCAATAGCGCCAGCCACAGCCAGCGCAAGGGCCGCTGCATGGGCGACGATACTGATCGTTCAGGCGTTGCAGCGTCGTTCATTCAAGCCTCTCATCTCATGATCAAGCGGCGCTATGGCACGTGATGCGTCATCAGGCATCGAATCTTCAGGCATAACGGCGCGTTTCGCCCGGCCCTGCGGGCAAGTTGCTCAGACAGCGACCGCACAGGTTCGGATCGGCCGCATGCGTGCCTACATCCTCGCGGTGATGCCAGCAACGTTCGCACTTGGTGTGCGGACTTTCCATCACACCCACCTTGAGGCCGTCGAGCTCGCTGGTCTCGGCCTGCTCGCTGCCCGCCGCATTCGGCGACGCCAGATGCACCTCGCTGGTCAACAGCACGAAACGCAGCTCATCGCCGAGTTGCGACAAAGTCTCGCGCAAGCCGTCGTCGGCGTAGAGCGTAACCTCGGCGGCAAGACTATTACGTATCACCTTGGCGTTACGCGCGTCTTCCAGGCACTTGTTGACCACCTGCTTGACCTCGAGCACTCGCGACCAGAACTCACGCCCCATCACGGCATCCGTCTTCAGCGTCGCTAGATGCGGATAGTATTCCTCCAGCAGCACGCTATCGCCGCGCGTGCCGGGGATGGCTTCGTAGATTTCCTCGGCAGTGAAGGACAGAATCGGCGCCACCCAACGCACCAGCGCCTCAACCACATGATAGAGCGCTGTCTGACAGCTGCGTCGCGCGCGCGAATCAGCTTGGGTGGTGTACTGGCGATCCTTGATCACATCCAGATAGAAGCCGCCCAGCTCGTGGGCGCAGAAATCATGTACCTGCTGATAGACATCCCGGAAGCGGTAGTCGTCATAGGCCGTCTGCATGCGCTGCTGAAGCTGCGCGGCACGATCCACCGCCCACTGATCCAGGGCCAGCATATCCTCGAACGCCACGGCATCACGCGCGGGATCGAAGCCATTCAAGTTGGCCAGCAGGAAGCGCGCAGTGTTGCGAATACGGCGATACACATCGGCGGTGCGTTTCAGGATCTCGTCGGAGACCGCCATCTCACCGGAATAGTCGGTGGAAGCCACCCACAAGCGCAGGATATCGGCGCCCAGCTTGTCCATCACCTGCTGCGGTGCGATGACGTTACCCATCGACTTGGACATCTTGCGGCCCTTCTCGTCGACAGTGAAGCCGTGCGTCAAAAGCGCTTTGTAAGGCGCATGACCGTCGATGGCGCAACCGGTCAGCAACGACGAATGGAACCAGCCGCGATGCTGGTCGGAACCTTCGAGATACAGATCGGCACGCGGACCCTGGTCGTGTCCCATCGGATGCGAGCCGCGCATCACATGACGATGCGTGGTGCCGGAATCGAACCAGACGTCCAGCGTGTCGGTGACTTTCTCGTAGTCGCCTGCCTCATCGCCCAGCAACTCGCGGGCGTCTAGACGGAACCAGGCATCGATGCCCTCCGCTTCGACGCGCTTGGCCACCTCTTCCATCAGCTCGACGGTGCGCGGATGCCATTCCCCGGTCTGCTTGTGCAGGAAGAACGGGATCGGCACCCCCCAATTGCGCTGGCGCGAGATGCACCAGTCGGGGCGATTGGCGATCATCGAGTGCAAACGCGCCTTGCCCCAGGCGGGGACGAATTGCGTCGCTTCGACACCATCCAACGCGCGCTGACGCAAAGTGCGGCCCGCGTCGTCCTCGCGGTCCATGCCCACGAACCACTGCGCGGTGGCACGGTAGATGACCGGTGTCTTGTGGCGCCAGCAGTGCATATAGCTGTGGGTGATCGGCGTGTGCACCATCAGCGCGTTCACTTCACGCAGCTTGTCGACGATCTGAGGATTGGCCTTCCAGATCATCTGCCCGCCGAAGAACGGCAAATCATCGCGATACAGACCATTGCCCTGCACGGGGTTGAGCATGTCATCGAAGCTCATTCCGTGCTCGCGACAGGTCATGAAGTCATCCAGGCCATACGACGGCGCCGAGTGGACGATCCCCGTGCTGCCCTCTTCCACGGTCACGTAATCGGCGAGATATACCGGCGCCACGCGCTCGTAGAACGGATGCTGGAAATTGATGAATTCCAGCGCCGCACCCGTGGTCGTGGCTACGACATCGCCCTCGAGGCCGTAGCGCGCCAGACAGCTTTCGACCAGTTCCTCGGCGAGCACCAATAGTCGCTCGCCGGTATCGACCAGGGCATAGGTGAAGTCGGGATGCACGTTCAGTGCCTGGTTGGCGGGAATGGTCCACGGCGTGGTGGTCCAGATGACGATCGCCGCCGGCTTGTCGAGCGAGGTGAGCCCAAACGCCGTCGCCAGCTTGGCGGGTTCGGCGGCGGTGAAGGCAACATCGATGGCATCGGACTTCTTGTCGGCATACTCGACCTCGGCCTCGGCCAGCGCCGAGCCGCAATCGAAGCACCAGTTGACCGGCTTCAGCCCCTTGAAGACATAACCACCCTCGACCATCTTGGCCAGCGCACGGATCTCGCCCGCCTCGTTGGCGAAATCCATGGTCCGGTAGGGGCGCTCCCAGTCACCGACCACGCCCAGGCGCACGAAGTCGGTCTTCTGCGCTTCGATCTGCGCGCCCGCGTAC
>NZ_JARANY010000037.1 GCF_029889885.1 Chromohalobacter sp. 296-RDG | reverse complement strand
AAACTGCCATGCTCCACGATCGCCATGAAGCTTTGCAGCTCAGCGAATTCAGATCCACGCATATCGGTAGCTCTCACACCGGGCAATGATACATAAAGGATAAGGGTCGTTTTTGAGACGACGGGCACGAGCCAAAGGTAGATGAATCCAACGGTGATGACAGCACGCAAAGCCCGAGACCGGGATAGACAGCATGTTGATCACTTACTTACGGGCATGTTGCGAGCACACGGCAAGCCACCTGGCCACGCCACCACCAACGAGGGGAAGGATGCAGAGGAATACGCTTGTCACGAGCCCCAGCAGAAACCATTCCCGCGTATCGCTGGAACCAAACGCAGGGCTGAATATATAGGCATACACGTTTTGCCCCACATACATACCCGCCACCAACAGGAAGAGAAACATCAATCTTTTCATCCAGCCGGTATAGATGGCGAAGATGAGCATCAATGCTTGCCCAATGATAAACCCGAGCAGCGTATCGAAGGGCTCGAAGTGACCCGATACTACTGGGCAAACGGCCCAACTTAGAGCTCCCAGAGCACCACCAATGACAAAATGAGATAGATAGCCCATACACCTCCATATCACCATGAAAAGTCACTCAGCATCAGGTCACACGCTGTATTATATGATGCTTCCCTTGTCTTTAAGTTACTACAAATGCTCTTTTGTCACGCTAGCGGGGAGCATAAGAAACTGCGCCCCCATTGCTCATACAGGCGCTGGCCGCGAAGGCATGGGTCAACAGGGGCGAAGGAACTTCCGCACCCGGCACAGTTGGCGATACTCTTGAAGGATCGGCGTTATCTTTTGGAGAGTCACCTTGAAAGGTCCTGCTAGAGACTGGTGCATTGTCGCACCGTCCTCAAGAATCGAGCGGATCGAGGCTCGTTTCCAGGGTCACGCCTACAGCATGCACCGGCACGACACCTTCGCGATCGGCATTACCTTGGGTGGAATTCAAAGCTTCCACTACCGTCGTGATCACCGACACAGTCTACCCGGTACAGTGATGGTGCTTCACCCGGATGAGGCCCACGATGGGCATGCTGGCGATGAGCGTGGCTTTTATTACCGAATGCTTTATATTGCCCCGTCTCTGGTCCAATCCGCGCTCGGTGGTAAAGCGCTGCCGTATGTTACCGGCGGCGTCTCGACGGACCCGCGCTTGTCGGTCGCGGTGCGATCCTTATTGTTCTCTCTCGAAGCGCCGCTTGATGCCCTTGAGGAAAATGACGGCATCGCCGATTTAGCCGCCGCACTAGAAGCCAGCAGCGACACTCGAGTCTCCCGCACCAGGTTGACCCTGGACTACCAAGCTGCAAGCCGGGTCAGGGCCTACCTAGACGCACACCGAATCGAGGGCGTCATACTAGATGATTTAGAGTCGGTATCGGGACAGGAGCGCTGGACGCTCTCCCGGGACTTCCGCGCGCTTTTGGGGACCAGCCCCTATTTCCTTTTGAGCGGGTTCAACTCGGGTCTACTGCAAGACCATGTGTGTAGCGACTCCGATCAAGATCAGACCCAAGACGCGTTCTATCCAGGGCTTGAGGCGCCAGATGGCCGACAAGAACCTCGGCGTCGAGAGCCAGAAGGCCACACCGCCAAACCAGGCAAGATGCGCTAGTGAGATGATCAGACCGCACAGGATTTGAACGGCAATCGGTGTAGAAGGCTGAATGATCTGGGTGAAAATACTCAAGAAGAACAGCGTCGTTTTCGGATTCAGAGCATTGCATAGAAAGCCGGATCCGAACGCCGAGCGATCTGTGATGTCACGTTGATCAGCATCAGCGGCTACCTGTGGTGAAGTAGATGCCAGAAGGCTTTTCACGCCGAGATAGACAAGATAGGCCGCTCCAACCCACCGGATCATGGAGTAGACCTGGGGGAAGTTAGTGATGAGCAGGGCAACACCGGTCACGCAATACGCCACGTGTAGCCATACAGCAGTTGCTATGCCAACACTCGATAAGAGGCCGGCACGTCGTGAATAAATCATCGCGTTGCGACTAACCAATGCGAAATCCTGGCCAGGGCTAATGGCCATGCCGACGGCGATCAATGTCACTGTGCCGAGTAGCGGCAGGTAGTCAAGGTCGATCATAAATTCAAGTATGCGGCGCTCGTCGGCCGAGCGCCGCAGCTCTCCTTAGAACTGTTTGCGAAACGTAGCGACCAGAACATCACGGACAGCGGGTGCTGCTGTATCGCTGGGCTGGATGGGTGATACTCCGTGAAATACCTGCTCGTCATTGACTATCGCAAGATCGAGCGGCGCATTCAGCGTGAACGACTTCAGCGGATTCTGGTCGAGGTCATAGATCGTCGATTCGGCGTTGGTCATATTGCTATGATCCACCATCGCCATGATCACGAAGTTCACACCGTCACGATGGACGCCCTCTGGGGTCGGTTTGCCCACGAATTCTGCATTTGACTCAATGCGAAACTGGTGTAGCTCGATGTGCCACGGATAGTAGGGCGCGAGACGGCTGAACATCCGGCACCCGAGGCCGACAATGCTGCTCATGGTCGCACCGTGGAGAATGTCTTTCAGTATCGGCTCGTAATGCCGTGCGATCCCACCGTTCAAACTGTTGAAATCACGCCCTTGGTAGTGTGGTTGATGCGCCTTGATATGCCACTCTGGACTGTCCGCGTTGGCCGCAAGCGTTGCATGTCGCCGCCGGCGGTAGCTGCCGCCATCTGCCATGTGGCCATCCAGAGGCATGTCGCCCCAACTCGCTGCGAACTCACGCCAGTCCGACAGTGCATGCTGATACAGGTCGGTGAGAATGTTGGTCGTGGTCAGTCCATCGATGAAAAGATAATTGTGACGCGCTAAACCAGAACATAGATCATCGATATCCAAGCGTTGGGATACGCGATCGGTGGAGTAACGTCTTGCTGTGGTTTCTTGTAAAGTCGACACTATTAATCTCCTTACCCATAGGCATGCGCAAGCACGTATTCAGCGCACACATACACAATTGGACAGTAAGGCTCTTGTTGGGAAACGATTCCTTTTCACACGAAGACGTGAACTTTTCTCATGCCATGGATGAGTGCAAGGAGCACAGCATGATCAGATCTCTAGATGCGCTGCGTGTGTTCGTGGCGGTTGCCCGAGCAGAAAACATGACAGTTGCTGCGGAGCGCCTGTTTGTAACGCCCGGCGCAGTGAGCAAGCGAATAAGGGATCTTGAGCAAGAGCTCGGTGCCCAACTTTTCGATCGCCAACACAATTCAGTACGCCTGACGACCAAAGGTGCCGAGCTGTATCGCGTGAGTCAAAGCCTTTTCGATACGCTCTCAAGCGCATTGACCACGTTCGAGCAGCCCACCGCATCCGACACGCCGCTAGTAGTATCATGCGAACCCACAATCACCATGCAGTGGCTAATACCCCGGCTGCCAGATTTCTACGCCCAGCATCCCGACATCACGCTCCATCTGTTCGCTGCCGGCGGGCCTATAGATTTCCAGGCGACCTCGATCGATCTGGCGCTACGTCGGGACGATTTCGAATGGAGTCCAGACGTTTTTACCTATCGCGTAGCGGATGAAATCACCGGCGTTGTAGCTTCGCCTGGGCTGCCGGCTTCAGCCAACGCAAGACAGACGATACTCCACACGGCATCACGGCCATCAGCATGGACCCCATGGCGGTCTCGCTTTCGACAGACCACGAGCATTGATCGAGAAATCGAATTCGAGCACTTCTATCTCAGTCTCCAAGCTGCGCGTGCCGGGCTGGGCTATGCCATGGGCTCGATTTACATGGTCGCCGACCAGATTGAGGCAGGTGAGCTCGTTGCCCCCATGGGCTTCATCGCCGACGGTTCGTCCTATTGGCTACTGTCGCCCTCGTCTATCGATTCCGATGATCGTAAACGCGCATTCCGTGGCTGGTTAATCGATGCACTCGGCAAAACAGTACAGGCTCAACTGGCAAACGAGTCGGAGAGTTTGAGAGTCAGCACCCAGATCTAAGCCCGGCGTCAAGAATAATACGGGACATGCGACCGTTCCGTTCGTGATCGTGCCGCGCATCTTCCGGGAGGTCTTCGATGCTGGCCACACCTATTGAAGCCGACCTAACTACCCCAAATCGCCAAAGTAATGCTGCAACATCGTGAGGGCGACGACGGGGGCGGTTTCAGTGCGCAGGATGCGGGGGCCAAGGGTCAGGGCGGCGAACTCGGCGGTGTAGGCGGCGTCGATTTCGGCGGGAGATAATCCACCTTCGGGGCCGACAAGGAGTGCGGCGCGGGTAATGCCACTGGCGTGTTGCCAGGCGGTGTCGGTGGCGGGATGCAGGACGAGGCGTAACGCTTCGTCGCGTGCCGCTAGCCAAGCGTTGAGCGTTTGCGGGGGATGCACGGAGGGCACACGGCTGCGCCCGCATTGCTCGCAGGCGCTGACCGCGACGGCTTGCCAATGGGCGAGCTTCTTGGCTTCACGGTCGCCCTTGAGGCGCACGTCGCCGTGCTCGGTATAGAGCGGAGTGATGGCCGCCACGCCGAGCTCGGTGGCTTTCTGGATGGCGTAGTCCATGCGGTCGCCCTTGGAGATCGCCTGGCCCAGGTGCACCGCCAGCGGCGACTCGGCGCCGCCCTCGGTCACGGCGGTAACCCGTACGCGTACCTCGCGACGCCCCACACTGACGATGTCAGCCTCGGCCTCGTGGCCCTCGCCATCGAACAGGCGTAGCGCCGCACCTTCACGCAGCCTAAGCGCGCCCGCCACATGGCGCGAAGAACCTTCAGGCAAGATGATTTCCGCTGCGGCGACCAGCGTGGCCGCCACATGAATGCGCGGTCCGGCCATCGTTTACTGCACGTTCTCGGCGGCTTCGCTTTCGCGCTTCTTCTTCTGGGCGTACATCGCCTCGAAGTTGACCGGTGACAGCATCAGCGGCGGGAAGCTGCCGCGATTGACCAGGTTGTCGATGCACTCACGTGCATAGGGGAACAGCATGTTGGGGCAGAACGCACCCAGAGTGTGGTCGAGCTGGTCGTCGCTCAAGCCGGCGATGCGGAACAACCCGGCCTGCTCCACTTCGACGAGAAACGCCGTGGCGCCGTCTTCGTTGTTGGTGACCTGCGCCGTTACCTTGACCACCACCTCGTAGAGATTCTCACCGACCTGCTCGCTCGTCGTATTGAGATCGAGCCCCACCTTGGGTTTGAACGCGTTCTGGAACACGCTCGGCGCATTGGGCGACTCGAAGGAAACGTCCTTGACGTAAATGCGCTGCATGGAAAATTGCAGTTGGTTCTGCGCGTCGTTGCCACCTTGAGCGGCCTGATTGTTGTCTTCCGCCATGTTGCACTTCCTTTGACTTATCTATGCATGAGACGCGGGGCCCGGCGTACGCCGCCCCGCCAGTGTATCGCTTACTTGCGGACCACCGGCAACTCATTGGACTGCCACTGGGTCATACCGCCCTTGAGCTTGGCCGCACGGGTGAAGCCGGCTTGGGTCAACTGCCCCACGGCAGCGCCGGAGTGCTGGCCGTGCTGGCATACCACCACCACCGGCTTTTCCTTGTAGTCCTCGAGCTCTTTAAGGCGATCCCCCAAACGGCCCTTGGGAATATTGCGTGCGCCGGCGATATGCCCCGCCTTGAAGTCCTTGACCTCGCGAATATCCAGAAACAGCCCCTCTTCGCGATTGATCAGCGAGGTGGCTTCGGACGGCGAGACGCCGCTGTTCGAGTTTTTGAGCTCGTAGGCGATCCATGCCACCAGTACCACCAGAAAAGCGCCTGACAGTAGCAGGTGGTTTTGCACGAATTCGAATAACTGATCGATCATGGGTGCGGATAACTCTCGTTGTGTGTCTATCGACGTCGTGTGTCTGTCGGCGTCGTGTGCGCTCGGCGAACGCCACATGCCCCGGCGGGCGCCTTAGTATACATGAGCCATGCGCGAGCGTCCGGCCCCACCGACGCGGCTGACGCTCTCTCGTGACTGCGTTATGATGCCGCAAGGAGACGTGAGTCGCGAACCCCGCAGCGGCACTACCGCTTCATGGGGTCATCGGCCGGATGCGCCGATGCGACGCCCATCAGATTCCCGCGAGGCATGTTATGGCAGATACCCACCCCCAGCGTCCCCGGCCCGTTGCGCTGTTGATTCTCGATGGCTACGGCCAGAACGATGATACTGAGTACAACGCCGTTTACAGCGCCAAGACCCCGGTCATGGACGCGCTGAAGCAACGCTACCCCTCCGCCTTGCTACACACCGATGGCAAGTACGTCGGGCTACCCGATGGCCAGATGGGCAATTCCGAAGTCGGCCACATGAACCTCGGCGCTGGGCGTATCGTCTACCAGGACTTCACGCGTATCACCAAGGCCATCGAAGACGACGAGCTGGCCGCCAACACCGCGCTGACGGCGCCCATCGACGCCGCCGTTGCCGCCGGTCGCGCCGTGCATCTGCTTGGCTTGCTCTCGCCCGGTGGCGTGCATAGCCACGAGGATCACATCCTTGCCGTGGCCGCGCTGGCCGCCGAACGCGGCGCCAAGCACGTCTACCTGCACGCCTTCCTCGACGGTCGCGACACCGCACCCAAGAGCGCCCGCGCCTCGCTGGAACGCGCCAACGCGCGGCTCGCCGAGCTGTTCGGCGCCGACAACGCCTACGTCGCCTCAATCGTCGGCCGTTACTACGCCATGGACCGCGACAATCGCTGGGACCGTGTCGAGCAAGCCTATCGTGTCATCGTCGAGGGGGAGGGCTCAAAGGTCGCCACTAGCGCCGAGGCCGGGCTGGACGCCGCCTACGCGCGTGACGAAACCGATGAATTCGTCGCCGCGACAAGCATTCGCCCGCATGGCGAGCCGGTACGCATGGCCGATGGCGATGCCGCACTGTTCCTCAACTTCCGCGCCGACCGCGCCCGCGAGTTGACCCGCGCCTTCGCCGAGGATGACTTCAGCGGCTTTACCCGCCAGGCCCGGCCCAAACTGGCCCACGAAGGGCTGGTGATGCTCACCGAGTACGCCGCGAACATTCCAGCGCCGGTGGCCTTTCCGCCCACCGATCTGGTCAACACCCTGGGCGAGACCGTCGCCAAGCGTGGCCTGAAACAGCTACGCATCGCCGAGACCGAAAAGTACGCCCACGTCACCTTCTTCTTCTCTGGTGGACGCGAGGATGAGTTCGACGGCGAGACCCGCGAGCTGATTCCCTCCCCGCAGGACGTAAAGACGTACGACGAGAAGCCTGAGATGAGCGCTTATGAGCTCACCGACACGCTGGTTGCGGCTATCGACGCGGGCACGTTCGATCTAGTGGTGTGCAACTACGCCAATGGCGACATGGTCGGCCATAGCGGCGACTTCGATGCCGCCGTCAAGGCCATCGAGGCGGTGGATGTCTGCCTGGGCCGGGTGATCGAGGCCATCGAACGCGCCGGCGGCGAATGCCTGGTCACCGCCGACCACGGCAATGCCGAGCAGATGATGCATCCTGAAACCGGCAACCCGCAGACGGCCCATACGACCTTTCAGGTACCGCTGGTCTATGTCACACCACGTGCTGGCGCCACCTTGGCGGACGACGGCAGCCTGTGCGACCTGGCGCCGACCCTGCTGACCATGATGCACGAGCCGGTGCCCGAGGAAATGACCGGCCGCGTGCTGGTGGATACCCCCTGATAGGTGTGCGTTTATTGCGGCGTCGGCGCATGAGCACGCCAATGTCCGGCAAGCGAATCGCCATGGTCTGCGCCATGGCGTTCTCGTGTGCGTGGCTGTCGCTGGGCGCGTCCAGCGTTTGGGCGCAAAGCTCACCGGAGGAAGTCAAACGTCAACTCGAAGCCTTGGGAAGCGATATCGAGAAAGCCGAGTCGCGCCTCGAGGGCACCCGCGACGAACGCGATAGCGCGCAGGAGGAATTACGCGAGGTGGAAACCAAGCTGGCCGATACCCAACAGCGGTTGACCGGCCTGCAGCGCGAGCAGGATCAACTCGATCAGGAAGTTGCCGAGCTCAAACAGCAGCGTCAGACCCTCGAGGAAGAACGTCGCCAGCAACGCGCCGCCCTCGCGACACAGCTCAACGCACTATACCGGCTCGGCCCCACGCCGCAGCTCAAGCTACTGCTCAACCAGACCGACCCCGCGCGGCTGGACCGCCTTCAGCAGTACCTCAATCATCTCAACCAGGCGCGTCAGCAACGCCTCGACACCCTGGCCAAGCTCGAGAACCAGCTCGACGAAACGCAAAGCGCGCTGCAGTCACATCAAGAGCGCCTGGACGGCCTCGCCAGCGAGCTCACCGAACGTCGCGAAACGCTCAGCGATCAACGCAGCGAGCGCGAAGCCATCCTCGCGAAGTACAAGGATCGCTACACCTCCCAGCAAGCCAAGCTGGCCGCGCTCACCGATGACCGCGAGGACGCCCAGCAACTGCTCGAAAAAATGCAGGCCAAGCTCGAGCGTCTCGATCAGGCGCCGCCCTCCACGGATATCGCCCAGACCCGGGGCGAACTGCCCTGGCCCGTGCAGGGCGACATGCTCGCCACCTACGGCAACGGCGACGGCGTCGACCGCAACGGCATGCTCATCGGCGCCGCAGCGGGCACACCGGTCTCCGCCGTACACGCCGGCCGCGTGGTTTTCGCCAACTGGATGCGCGGCTTCGGCAATCTATTGATCGTCGACCATGGCGACAACGTCATGACGCTCTACGCGCACCTGCAACGCTTCGAGGTCGGGGTTGGCGCCCAGGTCGAACGTGGCGATACCCTCGCCGCTGTCGGCGACAGCGGCGGCCGCGACAGCCCCGCGCTGTATTTCGAGGTCCGCAAGAATGGCGACCCCATCGATCCCGGTGACTGGATCGCCCGGCGCTGAACATCCGCCGCGCTGGATTGCGCCGACCCATAAAGGCTATGCTGGGTCTCGGCGCGCGTAAGTTCGCCTGCGCCCCGCCATCTGGTCGCCCCCTCCGGCGCGACTGACACGAGCCCGTTCCGCCGCGTTGTGGAGACAGCATGACCGCAAGCCAACCCCGTTCCCCGCGTCTCATCGTTCGTCACTTTCTAGCAATGGGCATGGCCCTGGTGATCGGTGCGCTGACCCTGCCGCTGCCGGCGCATGCCCAGCAAAGCACCCAGCCCACTCCCCAACCAAATGCTCAGCAGGGCACCCAGGCGCCGGTCGACAATGACGCCCTGCCCGTGGAAGACGTGCAGACCTTCGCCGAAGTCTTCGAGCGCATCAAGCGCACCTATGTCGACGACGTCGACGACACCACCCTGATGCGTAACGCTATTCGTGGCATGCTCGGCGAGCTCGATCCCCACTCCGCCTATCTCGACAAAGACGACTTCGAAGCCCTGCGCGAGACCACCGAGGGCGAATTCAGCGGCGTCGGCATCGAAGTCGGCATGCAGGACGATCAATTGACGATCATCGCCCCCATCGACGACTCTCCCGCCGCACGCGCCGACCTTCAGGCGCAAGACCGCATCCTGCGCATAGACGATACGCCCACCGAGAGCCTGTCGCTGCAGGAAGCCGTGGACATGATGCGCGGCGACGAAGGCGAAGAACTACGTCTGACCATCATGCGCGAGGGCGAAGACGCACCGCGCGATGTCACCCTGACGCGCGAGACCATCCAGACCGAAAGCGTCAAACACGAGCTGCTGGCACCGGGCTATGGCTACCTGCGCATCAGTCGGTTCCAGAGCCGCACCGGCGAGCAGGCCCGCGACGCCATCGCTTCACTACGTGACGAAGGCGAGCTCAAGGGACTGGTGCTCGATCTGCGCAACAATCCCGGCGGCGTGCTTGACAGCGCCGTCGACGTCGCCGATCTGTTCCTCGACAGTGGCCTGATCGTCTACACCGAAGGCCGCCTGCCGGACAGCGATATGCGCTTCTCGGCCTCCACCCAGACCAGCGCCCCGGACGTGCCGATGGTAGTGCTGATCAACGGCGGCAGCGCCTCGGCGGCAGAGATCGTTGCCGGCGCCCTGCAGGATCAGCAACGCGCCGTGCTGATGGGCACCGAGAGCTTCGGCAAAGGCTCCGTCCAACAGGTACTGCCGCTCAACAACGGCGACGGCCTGAAACTGACCACCGCGCTCTACTACACACCGGACGGCCGGTCGATCCAGGCCCAGGGCATCACCCCGGATGTCGATGTGGTACGTGGCCGTCTCGAAGTCGCCGAAGGCAGCGGCCTCAACATCCGCGAAGCCGACCTCGAGAACCACCTGCGAAACATCAACGGTGACACCGAACGCTCCGAGCGCGAAGCCTCGCTCGCCGAAAGCGACTACCAGCTAGGCGAAGCGCTCAACCTGCTCAGGGCCCTCAACGTCCTGCCACGCGCACAATCCAACGACTGACGCCCCGCACTAACCACTGAAACGCAAACGCCCCCGCGCCGTTTATTTCAACATCACGGCGCGGGGGCGTTGTGTCGGACTCAGAAAGCTACTCGTTCTTATCGCTGCGGCGCTGCAGCCAGGTTTTGCCAGCGGCCGTTAGTCGGTACCTCTGCAAACGGCTATTGGGCTTGTCCGGAATCGTCATTTCAATGGCGCCTACCTTCAGAGCTGGACGCAAATAGGCTTCCCGGAAGTGGTCTTCATGTTTCAGCCCAAGCGCTGCCTGCATCTCCGAGCGCTTCATTTCGCCCTGCAAAACTGCAAGTAGTCGTATCACTTCCCCGGTGACTTCCCCGGTGACTTCCCCGGTGACTTCCCCGGTGACTTCCCCGGTGACTGGTGAGGACTTTGCGTCAGAGCGCCATTCTGCTTCTGGCCGCCAGACCACTGCGCTGAACTGATTGCCCGACGAGTCGTCCACCAAATCAATCCGGGGCCATGCCTGAAGTGCTCGTGGGATACCGCTGCCCATGCCTCGATAGGGCAAGATATGTGAGGCATGCTCAGTGAGCGTAGGGTTGCGGCGAATGGTCTTGCCCCGGCGAATATCTTCCGGGCTCAAGCTATCCGATAGATGACCGGGGCTAACGATCTCCACCCGGTCGGCAAAGACCATCAGGCGAACCGAGGCGCTGGTGAAATAATCTCGGTGAATCAGAGCGTTGACCAGCAGCTCTTCCAACGCTGTTTCGGGGATCTCAAGCTCTCCCAGCGTATTGAAGCTGCGCCCGTGCTGCACATGGTGCAGATTGCGCTTGATAAAAGCGAAAGCGCCCCGAAACTGCTCCAACAGGGTGCCCTTGATGTCTTCGCTGTCCAGATAGCGGGTATCGTGCAGCGCGGTGCCGGGGAAGGCCACCGCTTTGACTTCAAACGCTGGGCGCCAGCGCTGGGGGTTGCGGGCAAACAACATCAGCCCAGACAGGTTCAGCTCACTGCCATCGCCCAAGCCCAGGTTGTGCAGCAACTGCTCCCGCGTCAGGCCGGAGAACTCGCCGCTTTCCCCATAGCGACGGTCAAAATAGGCAGTAAAGGCCTTGTCGTCGATATCCTCTATGGAAGTGCCCGCCACCGGCACCACATCGGCGTAAACCAGCCCGGAACGCTGGAACATGCGCTGCATCTCCTCCCGGGAAGTTACATGCCGCTTGTCCGAGCCCTGCTTGACCCAGATGCGGCCTTGATTGTCCAAATAAGGCTTGGCCAATCCATCGGGCACTTCAACCACCACCACAAGGCCCTGATCCGTCTGCACGTTCTCGGTCAACGGATGCACCGGTGGGCGCACATGCTGAGAGGCGGCGTTGCCCATCAACTGGTTCAACCGCCGAACCGACGCGCCATCCAACCCCGCAATCGAACCATCGTCGTTCACGCCCAGAAACAACCAGCCACCGCCACTGTTGGCAAAGGCCGCCAGCTCAGCGGCAAGGCCATCCGCATTGGTAACGTCACGCTTGAACTGGTGGCGGCTGTCTTCACCTCGGATGATGGCTTTTTGAAGGTCACTTTGTGTCATGGTAATGCCATTTTGCTCCTTTTTTTGACTAGTCGGCCCTAATCAAATCCATACTTCTCACGGCGTTGATGGAGAGCCGGCAGCAGGCCCCAACAGCAATACGCTTGTGAACTCTGTTTGGTCGCCTGCCTAAGCGGCATCGAAGTTCAGGGGGCGAATATCATCCAGATTGAGCGTATTACGCGCTATCCAGAGGTCATACATGTCCTGCATCGCCAGCCAGCTCTCCGGTGTGCGACCCAGCACCTTGGAAAGCCGCAGGGCCATTTCCGGGCTGATACCACTCTCACCTTTCAGCACCCGCGACAAGGTCGAGGGGGAACCCCCCAGGTTTACGGCAAGCTGGCGGGAACTGATGCTAAAAGGCCCCGATACACCTCTCGAATGAACTCACCAGGATGCGGTGGATTATGCAACAAAATGCTTTATGTCGACGGCACGCAGTCATTCCGGTTGGTCTCCTAGGTGCTGGTCCGGGCTGCTCTAACGCTAGGCGTTCTAGTCATGGCGGCCAAACGAGGTAGACTCGAGAAAGGATCCGCGACGCCAGCGGTATCGGCCGCCAGCAATGGCTGGCCTTTGAGACCGACGAGATCACCTTCGCGCTGGGCTGATGAGCGCCCGTCGCCACCTCAGGAACCCGCCCATGACGCAGTTCTGGCGAGACACGGCGCTGCCTTTTGTCGAGAGCCGGCGGGCCAGCGATAGCCGCGCCTGCTACCGACCCCACAGCCATCCCACCCTGTCGATCGGTGTGGTCGACCGTGGCCAGAGCCAATTCCAGTGCCAACGGCGACGCGAGCGACTGACGCCTGGCTGCCTGGTCAGCGTGCCCGCAGGCGTGGTGCATGACTGCAATCCTCTGCCGGATCAGCGCTGGAGCTACCAGATGCTGTATCTGGAATCGGCCTGGGTGAGCGAAGTGCTGAATGAGGCCTCGGTCGAAATCGACACCGCCCCGACCATGCCCTCGACGGTATTCATCGCTCGCGACGCCGCGCCTTACCAAGCTTTCTGTCGGCTCAATACCCTGCTCTTTTCCCAGGCTCCAGCAGCCGACAAGGAGGCCGCACTGATCGAGTTCCTCGGCAGCCGCCTGTGGTGTCATGGCCACTCGCTGGCCGTTCATTGGCCGAGTTCATCCGCCTTGGACGACCTCCAACGGCATCTACTCGAGTGCCTTGAGCGGCCGCCGTCGCTCGAGGCGCTGGCCCGAGATCACGGCCTGAGCCGCTATCAGGTGATTCGACTGTTCCGTCGTGAAACCGGGCTAACACCCCATGCCTGGCTGCTCGACCGGCGCATCCAGCAGGCACGCCGCCGCTTGTGTCAGGGAGTGGAACTGGCAGAGCTCGCGCAGGAACTCGGCTTCGCTGACCAAGGCCACTTTCAGCGCGCTTTCAAGGCCCGGGTGGCGGCCACACCGGGTCGCTACCGCAGCACCTGAGGCGCCGCACTTTCATTCAATACTATCGCCACGCGGCGACGCAGACTGGCCCTCCACGCACTCGAGGGGGCTTACGCATCATGCTGCAACAGTTCCTGCTGGTCGCCGGGGCGCACTTCCTCGCCCTGCTCAGCCCTGGTCCGGACTTCTTCCTGATTCTGCGCTACGCGGTCGCCTGGGGCCGCGGGCAGGCGGCACTGGTCAGCCTCGGCATCGGCCTGGCCAACGCCCTTTTCATACTGCTTGCCATGGGCGGGCTGATGGCTCTCGACGCCGAAGCCAGACCGTTCATCGTCATCCAGTGGGCCGGCGGCGCTTTTCTGCTTTACATGGGTATCCAGTTCATTCGTCAGGCGGGGCAGACCCGTCTCGAAGTAGGCTCACGCAGCGAGATAGATGCCCCCACGGGCGCCGCGCTGGGCGCCTTGCTCGCCGGGCTGGCCTCGGGGTTGCTGAATCCCAAGAATGCGCTGTTCTACGCCAGCCTGTTCGCAGTGCTGCACGCGCGTAGCACGCCCGTGGGCGTCCAGAGTCTCTACGCATTGTGGATGATCGCTGTGGTACTCGGCTGGGATCTGCTGGTTGGCCACTTGGCCGGACACCCGGGACTGATCCGTCGCTTCGGCCATAGTCTGCGACACATCGAGCGGCTGGCGGGTGCCCTGCTCATCCTGTTGGGACTCGGCATCGTCACAGCCCGGCTCGACCCAGGGCTACTGGCGATCTTCTGAAGGCCCGGCGGCTCAGGATTCGAGGGCGTTTTATCTGAGCTCCGGCTTGCGAAAGTAAAGTGATCGTTTTACACTGCGGATATGGATATTCACACACGATTGCTCGAGACTGCCGAGCAGCTCTTCGACCGGCACGGTTTCACCGCTACCGGCATGGATCGGCTGACGCAGGGCGCAGGTATTTCGAGCCGCACGCTCTACAAGCACGTCGGCAACAAGAATGGCCTGATCGCGGCCGTCCTGAACGAGCGGGATCGTCGCTTCCACCGCCAGGTGGAAACCGACAGCGTCGATGCGTTATTCGGCGCGCTGGAGGTCTGGTTGGCCCAAGAGGCCGCGCGGGGTTGTCTGTTCCTGCGTGCCTGGGGGGAAACCGGCGGCGACGTGCCGGAGATCGCCGAGGCGATGGCACGCCACAAGCAGCGCCTGCGGGATCGGATCGACGCCATCATCGTCGTGGAGATCGGCCGGCAGGACGATGAGCTCGCCGAGTCGATTCAACTGCTGTTTGAAGGCGCGACCCACATGGCGGCGTATCGCGGCGTCGCGACCGTCGATGTCGCACGGCGGGCGGCACAGCGTCTGGTCACGGTCGCACGAGCGTCGTAGCGGCACCGAGTTCAGTAACAGGTTTCGCGGCGAAGCGCAGCATAGCTAACGCCTAGTGACGTTAACCGGGCTCAAACCGGGGATCCATTACGCCCATATCGAAAACGATCGTTTTACACTTCATCAACACGATGCCGGCTACAGGCCGAGGGGAGTACACCGCATGACGCGCATCGAATTTCGCCTGATCGTCGCCGGCACCATGCTGATTGGCACCACCTACGGCCTGGCGCGTTTCGCCTATGGGCTGTTCCTGCCCGGCATGCGCGACGATGTCGGATTGAGTCCGACCTTGGCGGGCGTCATCGGCAGCGGCGCCTATGTCGGTTACT
This sequence comes from Chromohalobacter sp. 296-RDG, assembly GCF_029889885.1. Taxonomy (GTDB): domain Bacteria; phylum Pseudomonadota; class Gammaproteobacteria; order Pseudomonadales; family Halomonadaceae; genus Chromohalobacter. Next base: position 10,939 of record NZ_JARANY010000037.1, on the reverse strand, counting down.
GCCTTGCTATCGTACTCAGCGCGCTGCTGGTGGAGCGTTTCGGGCCTCGACGAATCGCTGTCGCCGCCGCCCTGATCGCGGCGGTGGGCATGGCGGGCGTCGCCGTAAGCACGCAGGCAGTTTGGCTGGCCGGCGCCATTCTGCTCGCCGGGACGAGCACCGGCCTGGCCTCGCCGCCCATGGCGCAGGCGGTATCCGGCGCGATCACCGCGCCTCAGCAAGGACGGGCCAACACCGTCATCAATGCCGGTACCAGCCTGGGCGTCGCCGTCTCCGGGCCGGTCGCTTTCATCGCCACCGGCCAGTGGCGGCTTGCCTACGCCGCCTTTGCCATCGCCGCGTTGCTCAACGCCCTGCTGTTGCTGATCAGCGTGCCTCGCGCCAGCGGCAGCGATACCGCCAAGGCGACCGACGACCAGGACGACAGCCGCCCCGGCGGGCTCTGGCGGCCCCGCGCATTGATGCTGATCGTCGCGGCCACCGGCATGGGAATGGCCAGCGCCGCCTTCTGGACCTTTTCGAGCGAGGTGGTCATCACGCTGGGGCATTTCGAGCAGGCCACGGCCAACATCGCCTGGATCCTGATCGGCGTCGCGGGGTTGGTCGGCGGCGCGGCGGGCGACCTGATCGCGCGCCTCGGCCTCAACACCGTGCATCGCGGCAGTCTCGCGGCGATGGCCGGCGCACTCGGGCTGCTAGTCCTCAGCCCCTCGAACCTGGCGGCGGTACTCGTCTCGGGCGCGCTGTTCGGAGCGGCCTACATCATGCTGACCGGTGTCTATCTCGTCTGGGGCATCCGGCTGTATGCGGACCGGCCCGCCATCGGGCTGGGGCTTCCTTTCTTGATGATCGCCGTGGGGCAGATCGTCGGCTCGCCTCTTGCGGGTTACCTGATCGGCAGCCGAGGGTATCTCGTCTGCTTCATCGCCTTCGCGCTGATCGCGGTGGCCACGGCCCTCATCGGCTACAGGACCATCGAGCGCACGGCGTTCCAACCGGCTTCCACTTCCCCCTGACATCAGGAGCTCTCAATGGCAGGTGCAACGGCACTCGTGGTGCTCGCCTCACTTTGCTGGGGTTTATCGGGCGGCATCGGCGGCCTGCTCATGGCGGACGACTGGGATGCGTTCGTCGTCTCGTTCTACCGGGGCGCCATCGGCTTACTGTTCGTTCTCGGATGGTTAGCGATCCGCCCGCGCCACAGCGGGTTGCGCAATCGCCGCCTGTGGGGTTGGTCGGCAGTGGCCGGCCTGGGGGTCGCGGGCAACTTCGCGTTCTACTTCCTCAGCATCTCGCAGGGCAGCGTCGCGGTGGCGGCGACTCTGATGTACTCGGCGCCGATCTTCGTCTACCTGCTCTCGTTCGTGCTCAAGCTCGAAAAGGCCACGCCGATAAAATGGGCTGCCATCGTGGTGGTGATGCTCGGCATCGTGTTGCTGACACGCATATACGATGTGAGCTCAGGGGGCGTCACGCTACTCGGCGTGGGCGCCGGGCTGCTAGCCGGGGTCTCCTACGCAGTATTCATCTTCGGATTCAAATACGCGGCGCCGCACGGCAGCCCACAGGCCATTCTGGTGATTGCCTTCGCGGTCCTCGCCGTGCTCCTGGTCGGCCTCGGCGACACCAGCCAGACCCTGGATGTGCTGCACACGCTGGACTGGCCGCTGTTCGTCACGCTGGGGATACTCGGCGCCGGGCTCTCGTTCATCTTCTACATCGCCGGCCTGAAACACACCGCCCCCGCTGTCGCCTCCATCGTCGCCATGGTGGAACCCGTCACCGCCTCGCTCTTCGGCGTCGTGGTCCTCGGCGAAAGCCTGGTGAGCATCCAGGTCATCGGGATGGTGCTGATCCTCGCCACGGTGACAGCATTGAGCGTCTACTCTAGCCCCAAGCAAAGCGTGGCCGAGGATTAGAGCCACTGCCTGATTGGGGAAGCAGAAATATCAGATTGGCATTAACAGGCGGCGAAAAGTGAAATGAGAAAGAAAACATAAACGCCAACGCTGATCTATCATGAGATCGATTGCTCGAAGCGCTATTTTCTCAGCCACTTTCGCTCGGCGCTCAACAAGCCTCATAATCAAACCTATGCACTCTACCGCCCGACACTGGCTAAGCATTAGCTACCGCATTAGCGCCATTTCCCTGGTTGCGGTGACCGTCGGTGCGGTTGCTTCTCTTTGCGCCATCGGCTTCGTGGAGGCGGTAGCATGGTTGAATCACCGGCTGCTGGTGTCTCCCTACGCCCGGATTCAGTGGGGCGAGCGACCGGAGTTGGTGATGGCCGCGACGGTACTGGTGCCCACACTGGGCGGTCTAGTCGTGGGACTTTTGATGCGCTATGGCTCGAGTGTGCGGCGGGCGCTAGCGCCGCCGGACGCCATTCTCGCGGTGCAGACCGATCAACCGTTGCCGAGCTTGCGCGATGGTATCGTTTCCACCCTGGCGGCGATTGTCTCGCTGGGCAGTGGCGCCAGTGTGGGCCAGTACGGGCCCATGGTGTATCTGGGCACGCTGTTTGGGGCGCTGGCTGCCAAGCTGAAATTGGGCGTCAAGGATCTGAAGGCCATTGCCATTGCCTGCGGCGTGTCCGCCGCGATTGCCACAGCATTTAATGCACCCATTGCCGGGCTGGTATTCGCCCACGAGGTAATACTGCGTCACTATTCACTGCGCGCCTTTGCACCAGTCACGGTGGCCGCAGCCACGGGATATGTATTAGCCAATGTGGTGTTTGAGCGTGAACCTTTGTTCCTGGTGGATTTTGCCGGCGTTAGCCATAGCTACGAGTTTTTGCTCTTCGCTTTTGAGGGAATTTTATGCGCGCTGCTGGCCTGGGTATTTATCCGCTTGATTGAGAAGGCCGGCAAACTGGCCGCCCTGGTCCGGTTGCCACAAACGATCAAGCCCGCCGGTGCCGGCTTGGCACTGGGGCTGGTGGCGTTGTGGATGCCAGAGGTACTGGGCATCGGCCAGGAGAGTCTGCGCTTTGCGACCATTCCCGGCGCTTTCGGGGCTGGAGAGCTGGGCTTACTCGTCACCCTGAAGCTGCTGGTCACGGCCTTGTGCGTGGGCTTCGGTTTCGTGGGAGGGGTATTCAGCCCGGCGCTGTTGATCGGGATACTGTTTGGTTCATTGTTCGGCATGACGGCACAAACGATCGTGCCGCTGGAGTTATCCGGCCTGGTGGCTTACGCCATTGGGGGCATGATGGCGCTGGCGAGCGCGGTGATCGGCGCGCCGCTGACGACCATATTGATCGTGTTTGAGTTGACCCGCAATTACGACTTGACCATTGCGGCGATGGTAACGGTAGTGTTTTGCAATCTGGTCTCCTACCGGATGGTGGGCCGCTCGCTGTTTGACCGGCAACTGCGTGCACGGGGGTTCGATCTTCGCCAGGGCCGCGACCGGGCGATCCTACAGAGCCTCTCGATTGCCGATTACGCCTCGACCGATGTCACGCGCGCGGATGCCACCGATACCGCTGGCGCCATCCGCACACTACTGGTCGAACAGCAGAGGGCCGAGGCCGTACTCACCGGCGCTCAGGGCTATTTTGTCGGCTGCGTGCGCCTGCAGACACTCCTCACCCTGCCCGATGCCGAGCCGGTGCCCCGGAAGCACTGGCGTATTGATCCCGCGTTTACCCACGCCACCAGTGTCTGGGACGCCATGAACGCGCTGGAGGGTTTCGTGGGCGAATCGGTTCCGATTCTGGACGGCGATGGCCGGCCCGTTGGCAGTGTCTCCGAGGAGGCGGTGATCCGTGCCTACCTGGGCATCGTCGATGACTTGCGACGGGAGGAAAATGCGACCGCTTAATCTCATGTTGCTACTCACCACCGTGCTGACGCTACCGGCGCTGGCGGATACGGACCACCCCACGCTCACTGTGGTCACCTGGGGCGGCGCCTACGAGCGTAGCCAATACGAAGCCTACTTCGAGTCCTTTACCGAAAAAACCGGCATCGAGGTAGAAACCGTACGTTTTAACGGCGGGTTGGATGCCCTAAAAGAAGCCTACGCCAAGGGCAACCACTCCTGGGATGTGATCGACATGATCAAGGCCAACGCCGACACCGCCTGCGAGCAGGGCTTGCTGCGCGAACTGGACCCGAGCATCCTTGCCCCAGCACCCGACGGCACCCCCGCGAGCGAGGATTTTATAAAAGGCGCCATTGGCCGCTGCGCAGTGACGCAACTGGTATTCTCCACCGTGATCGCCTATGACGACCGGGCCTTTCCCGGCGTTAAACCCCGTCGCGTCGAGGACTTTTTCGATACCCAGCGCTTCCCCGGCCGGCGCGCCCTGCGCCGTGCGCCAGTGGGGCTGTTTGAATGGGCTTTGATGAGCCAAGGCGTGCCCCGCAGTCAGCTCTATGACCTTCTAAGTACCGAGCGCGGCCTTGATCTGGCCTTCAACCAACTCGACAAACTGCGCGGGCAACTCACCTGGTGGACCGGCGGCAACGAGCCGGCCCGGCTGCTGGCCGAAGGCAAAGTCGCCATGGCTTCCGGCTACAACGGGCGCTTTTTCGATGCCCAAGTCAACGACGGTGCCCCTATCACCATTATCTGGGATGGCCAGTTACTGGACTACAACAGTTGGGCCATCCCCGCCCAGGCGGATCAACCCCAGCTTGCTGAACGCTTCATCCGCTACGCCACGCGCGCCGAGCCCATGGCCCATCAAGCCAGTCTGATCAGCTACAGCCCCGCACGTCATTCGGCACGCGAGCGAGTGGGGTTACACAAAGAGACCTCCACCCCCATGCGCCTCTATTTGCCCACCCTGCCCGCGCATCTGGAAAAAGCCATACACCGTGATCAGCAGTGGTACACCCAGACATTTGACCTGCGCTGGCGATTGTTTGAGCGCTGGATGAACCGGCACGACACACAGGACTAGCCTCTCAATCCTAAGCGCGCCCCCAGGGCAACGAACAAGGCGCCAAGACCGCGATCCATCCACATGCCCACTCGTGGGCTTGCCTTCAAGAAAGCGCCCAACTTCGCCCCCAGCATTACCAAGGGAGGCTCAATAAACGCCGCGACCACGATAATCAAACTACCATGCAAGAATAGCTGGGCTCCCACCGGCCCGGCGCCTTCCACGATAAATTGCGGCAAGAAGGCGAGGAAGAAGATAGCTACTTTGGGATTCAGCGCGGAGACCAGCACACCCTGCCAATAGACCGACTGCACCTTTGCATCCTGGCCTTCGCCATTCGAGATAAAAGAGTCACCCTTCGACAACAGCATTTTGACGCCCAGCCATATCAAATAGGCAGCCCCAACCCACTTGACCACAGAAAACGCCACAGCCGATGTGGCCAGAATGGCCGACAGGCCCGCCGCCGCCATGGCCACATGCAATGCAGTCCCCGACCAGCCCCCAAGCATCGCAGCGACCCCATATCGACGCCCGCTACGTAGCGTCTGGCCTAGCATGAACGCAATATCCGGCCCTGGGGAAAGGTTCAGAAGCACCGCCGCTGACAAAAACGCCAGCCAATGTACCAACGTGTAATCGAACATATCGAGATTCCCTTTATTTCTACGTCAACGGCTTGTGTCAAAGAGCCTCAACCTTCGCCTCCATCATCGCCGCCATGGTGGAAGCTATCATTGCGTCGCGCTTAGGCGTCGTTGTTCTCTTTCATATCAATGCTAGCGGATAGCAGATATCCGCAGTATCTCGTCGCTTGGAGCACCCTATTGATCAGCGGTAGCTACATAAGCACCGATCACGTCTCATCACCAGGTAGCCCGATCAGGTCTGTAACTCCGACGTCTATGCCCAGTTGGGTAAGAAGGGTCGTGGCCTGACCACGATGATGTGTCTGATGGTTAAAGAAATGTGAAAGAGCAAACCAAAGCGGGTATCGCCGAGGCTCAGGATTTACGATACTGGTATAAATCAAGTCTTCGTCCATATCGTGCGGGGAAAGCGAAGCTACCCATTCGATTATGCGGCTATCCTCAGCCTCGCGCTCGCTTCGAAGAACATCGAAGTCTGAGTAGAGCTCATGATCTAGTGACGTGATATGGAATGGCTTACCCGTAAATCGCCCCATCCAGACCCGATCAGTAAGCAACAAATGGTTAAGAGTGCCATGAATTGATTTGAAAAAAGCATCCATATCGCGCTTCCGCTTCTCATCTGACAATCCAGAGCAGCACTCGTAGATTTTCTGATTCATCCAGCGATTGTATCGCGCCATCGTTTGAATATGCATTTGGCGTACCTCCTCATCTGTCTCGCCGCCCAACGCTGCGGAGATCTCATCCTGATGCTCAGCAAGGGTACCAACGCCAGAGTTCAATTCGCCTTCGCGCTGATCGCGGTGGCCTCGGCCCTCTTCGGATATAGCATCGCAGGGAGCGTGGCGCGATCCACCATCGCGCTTCATGAAGCGGACTTGAGTTCGATGCGACCAGCCAGTCTCATCAGCTCGCCTTTTGCCGGCGTGACCACCGTGTGCGCCTGACGCGCTTCAAGATCCAGCACATGCACGATGGTGCTGCCGATATGCTCTTGCCAGGAAAGCATGATCAAGCCATCACGCAGTGCCACGGCGTCGTAATCGACCGTATCAGCGAAGCCGAGGTTATCGCCGGCAACGATCTCCACGGTGAGCGCGTTTTCCGTCTCGATGGTGATTCGCGGTGTAAAGGCTGGGAACTGGATCTCCAGCACATCACCCACGCGAAGTGATGGCAAAGCCTCGGATTCCATATTCACTCCTGCTTGCAGAAAGCACCTGTTCACGCGTCACGCAGTGTCAGGCCTTCTATTGGCCGCAACGAATTTCGGGTTCACACGCGACCTCAAAGTTCACCGAATTTGCAATAAAACAGAGCGAATGCGCTTTCTCATGAAGAGACTTCGCTAGTGCGCTATCGTCCTCTTCGCCAATGTTGACGATGGGTTTGAGTGTCACTTTATCGAAATGACCGCCGCCACTTTTGGTCTCAATCATGCGACCTTCGGCGTTGTCCTCGTAACTCGACACCGTAATGCCGGCATCAGCGCACAGATGTAGATACCAGAGCATGTGACATGCAGAGAGGGAGCTCAGCAACAGCTCCTCCGGATTATAGCGAGACGAGTCGCCAAGAAATGCCGGATCCGCCGACCCGGCTATTATTGGTTTCTCACCGCAACTGATTTCATGGTCGCGCGAGAAGGAACGATAATTCTTTGTACCTTCGCCTGAATTACCCGTCCAGACGACGGTAGCAGAGTAGTTGTGCTCACCTTTTTTCGGCATTGATACTTTCCTCTTAAGAAATGATTCGTCTAACACCTGAGCTCAATTGCCGGTCGAAGCGCAATAGCGCTTTGGGCGGTCAACTGCAGCGTTTTTAGGTCAACCACGGCGGCAGCGATTCGTCAGGCGTTCACCACCAATCTTGGCCATATTTCCAGCCATCGTTTGGACTTTATCCTGGCTTCAAAATCCGTTCGCTTTGGCCGTTTTGGGTTCAAGGTGATGGTGAAGTCGAATAGCCGCTCAATACCGAAAGGGGCCACAATCGCTACCTCGCCTCTCTCATCCAACCTGGCCCCCACGGCAGTTTCCACTTCTACCCAGCAACTCATGGCATCTTCAGTTGAAATGTAAGGACTATCAGAATTCCGCTCGTGCATTCTTGCCTGATTCTTCACTGACCAGGGCAGCTTAGAAATGCTTTTTAGCTGATCTTCAATTTCCCGGTCACGAAACTCGCTCAAATCGTGCGGATCGAAGTAAATCAAGTCAACATCGTTCAGGTCAGTAGCCGATGAAAACCCATGAAGATTATCCCAAGCCAAATTTCTAACGAACCCTGCAGCAATGCACCACTCCGGCAACTTCTGCTCAGAAGCGATGGCCAGCGCCTCCATACGCATGGGGTCTCTCACCAGCCAACCCTTGATCTGTGATTCGTAGGTCATATCGCTACCTGACGTTCATTTATATCAAGGAATAGAGGAACGATCATCGGTGATTCCTTTCAGTGAGCACCCGTCGGTTCGACGCCCTCAATACGCACGATTTTGTAGTAAACATGAAGCCATGGTAAAAATGTCTCATCGCTATTTCCTTTATCATATAGTCGCCTAATACCTAATTTTAGCCGCAAGTGCCGACAAGACACTATCATCCTCACGCTTATAATCATGAGACGAAATATAACCTTCATAATGATCGAAGTATTTTTCAACGCTAGACGCCACAGGTTTAAATTCAGAGTCTTCGCCTGTACCGTGCATAGGGAATAATTTTGCGTGTAGATGATCCACTCCGTAGCCCTCGAACATCATTCCCGTACGCGCAACACCATCCAACTTTTCATCAAGCAGCAGCGCTACACGCTTTGAAGCCAGCACCAATGCTGTCACAACTTCATCATCTTGAGCGAACAAATAGCTTGGGAAATGGCACTTCGGGATGACCACTGAGAAACCAGGCGTATTGGGATAAATAGAAAGAAACGCCAAATGATCATCGTCCTCCCAAATCTTGTGGCATGGAACGTTACCTGCCACGATCTCGCAAAAAATACAGCTCATTTCTTTACCCTCAGATTTTCTGCATAGCGGTTGCAGCAGAGGCACGACGGCAGGTTGTCACTTGCATGCACTGGTCAGGAAAACTAAACCTCCCGCTCCATATAGTGAGCACCACCTTCAGTTTTGCAAATCCTGAATCCCCTTCGTTTATATAAATTTACTGCCGGATTCTCGCAAAACACACGAAGCCGAAGTAGTTGAACCCTCGCTTGTTGGGCCAGCTCAAATGTATGATCTATCGCCTGTACCCCCACCCCTTGACGTTGCCAGCTAGGCTCGATTTGAAGGTCACGAATATAGTATGCCGCATCATCATGACTCAACCGAAGCACTCCAACTGGGCAGTCATTTATGACTATTTCGTAGCTCTCAAATTCGCACCAGTTCTTATCGAATGCTTTCTTATCCCAGCTAATCCCGAGTTTTTTGTAATAAGTTTCCATATTCCGTCGAGTCAGTTGCTCGACAAAATATTTGTCATTCGCTTGCCGGAAAATGGGTTTCATTTAGTCTCCCTAACTCCGACCATCACCGATGGTGAAGCCTGAGCAAACCAGAGGGCTCGACATCCAATGATGGCTTGGTTATACCTATTCATAGGTTCTGGTCATATATTCCGCACCTTCCCCATAGGCCGAAAGATGGTGCTTTAACTCCTCACTCACTTGCACAGCCTCGAACCCTTGGCGCTTCCAATAAGATGATGCCCCCTGCACAGCCACTAGGAACAACTGCCTATACCCCCGTGATTTTGCGGACTCCAATACTGCGTTCAGCAAATATTTCGCAGCACCGGCATTGCGCGCTTTACGGCTCACCGCAATATCATGAATACAAAGACTATCCGCATCTACCGGAACAGAATAATCAACACCATCCAGGTCAAGTAGTTCACCATAAATCCATGGCAAAGCCATCACGTACCCTACAAACATTTCGTTCTGCACAGCGATGAAACTGAAGTCCGAATTAGCAGATAGCTTTGCAGAAAATGAGCCTACCGACTCGAGAAGATCCTCGCTATAGCACTCGCGCTGAATGCGAGAAATGTCCATAAAATCAGTCTGCGATATTTTCCTAATTTTCATAATGGTATGCGTTCTCATTTTGTGAAATGATAACGGTGAGCGAAGCTCCAGGCCATCCGGCTTACGCGGTTGGTTATGATTTGTAGTTACCTACTTCGCATAAATTCGGTGAACAAAAAAACGGCAGCAACAAGCCCAAATACCAAGCTAGCTGTTAGGTGAAGCCAACCAGGGAGCGGTAAAAGCATATAAAGATTGCTGATTGATGAAACCAGAAAACCACCGGCAAAAAGCATGCAACCAACACCCAGTAAGGTTTCAGTAGCCCAGCACCTTAGTTGTGGGTGTTTTTTCCCAAGTTGAATGAATGCAAAAGACGTAAAAAATAGGGCGCCAAGTCCCATAACATTTTGCGAACGCCGCAGGAGAGAACCATGAACTTCAACATCGATCAGCCAAACAGGCAAACCGCCGCCTACGCCCAAGGCTATTACACCTACGAGACACAACAGTACAGTCTTGGTATCAGTCAAATTCGCACCTCATAACGCCCAGTGTAATCGGAGAGCATTGGAGCGCCAGCGGAAAAGCCAGTCCGCGTTGACGCTATGGTTAGAGGGAGGCTCTTCAGAGTTTCGGGCATCCTATTGACGGGAGACCCCATTCTAGTCAGATTCACCGCTACTTCTTTCTTTTTCCGTAACTTCTTCTGGACTCTCCTGTTTGCACCATATACCAACAGCTTGTTCGACAAGCCGGTTAACGTCAATATCGACATTGAAATTTAAATTAACCTGGGGATTCATCGCGATGACAACGGCCATTGCGAAGCCCAAGTTCTGGAAGCGCTTAAGAATACTCCCAATTCCGGGGTACAGGTTCTCTGCTTTTTCTGCCGTGTCGTCTAGGCTTCTCCCCTGAGCTCGCGCCTCTCGTATTAATTGCGCAATTTGCTCAAGAACTTCGCCACTGGAATCTGGCCCACTTAACAGCCTTACAAGTTCACCTGCACCTGTGAACACGCCATCCAGTAAATACGCGCGATGCTGAGGGGAGTTTGGGCAACTGACATGCGTGCTTTCCACGATCACTCTCGACGTTTCATCTACAGAGACCGCCGACGAAACAAACCGAGCGCCGCAGTCTTTACAATAGCCAGGAATCATGCCCATTGGAGCTCTCCTCTAACGCCGGGCTCATGCGGCTGTTTGGAGCGCAGCGGAAAACCAGTTGGACTTCCCCCAGAAAAGTGGACACGCGCCATCAGTGCAAATCCTCAAATTCCAGCGGCGTCCTGTAACCAAGGCTGCTGTGGAGCCGTTGAGTGTTATAAAAGCCTTCA
>NZ_JARANY010000036.1 GCF_029889885.1 Chromohalobacter sp. 296-RDG | reverse complement strand
TCCACCAACTGCTTGACCTGGTTGGTTTCACATCCCAGCCCGATAATGACCACATGCGCAAAATTGGGATGCCGTGCGTAGCCCGCGATGACACGCTCGAGGAAGGCAAAGCCCTCGGACTCGGTATTCATCGCGCAGCCCGAGCCATGGGTAATCGGCACTACGCCATCGAATCCCAATGCCGCGATCTCACCGTCGGCATTGAGCCGTTCGGCGGCTACCTTGGCCACGGTTGCCGAGCAATTCACGGTCGATAAGATCCCGATGTAATTGCGCGTGCCGACCTGACCATTGGGGCGGTGATAGCCCATGAAGGTGCGGCCCGAGTCGTTCACCTGCGTGCGCGGAAAAGGCTCGAAACCCTCCAGCGCCGTATCGCGCTCGAGCATGGCAAGATTATGAGTATGCACGTGCTCGCCGACAACGATATCGCGGCTCGCCCGACCGATGACCTGACCGTACTTGATGACGCTGTCTCCCTCGGCGAGCGGTGTCAGCGCCACCTTGTGTCCAGCGTCGATATTGTGACGTGCCACGCACTCCTCGACGCCGAGCGGCAAGCCTTCCGGAACGGCACGCGTGGCGACGCCCACGTTATCGGTCGTATTGAGTCGGATGACCGGCGGTGTCGTATTGATGAGCTGCATGATGGACCTCGCTGACAAGGACACGCCTCGCCACCACGGAGGAGGGACGCATCGATTTCTGGGGCTAGCTTTGAGACCATATTATTGAATATTGCACACAATGTTCAATTAATAGATTAACGCACCAGAAGCAACGCCGCGAGCTTTCGCATCATGTAATAACCAGAAGAAATCGCCACAATAAAATTGCGATTGGCCTGTTATCGCTAGTCCGCCTTAGTCTGATCCTGAAAAACACTCATTGACGCGGCGCAGACCGCTCTCTCTTCAGGACGCTAGATCATGACCACGATTACCCACCTGCAAGCGCGTGACATTCGCTTTCCCACCTCGCGGCAGCTCGACGGCTCAGACGCCATGAACGCGGCACCGGATTATTCGGCTACCTACGTGACCCTGACCACCGATGCCGATGATGCCCATCAAGGCCATGGCCTGACCTTCACCATCGGGCGCGGCAACGATGTCTGCGTGATGGCCGTCGAGGCGCTGGCCTCGCGCATTGTGGGACACGATCTCGAGGCGATCACTGCCGACATGGGCACTTTCTGGCGCGATCTCACCAGCGGTGATAGCCAACTGCGCTGGCTGGGACCGGAAAAGGGCGTCATGCACCTGGCAGCGGCAGCCATCGTCAACGCTGTATGGGACCTATGGGCCAAGCGCGAAGGCAAGCCGGTCTGGAAACTGCTGGCAGACATGTCTCCCGAGCAATTGGTCCAGTGCCTGGATTTCCGTTTCGTCACCGACGCGCTGACGCCGCAGGAAGCCATCGCCTTGCTCAAGCGCAAGGAAGCCGGCAAAAGCGAGCGCGAAGCCCATATGCGCGCCGAGGGCTATCCCGGCTATACCACCTCCGCCGGCTGGCTTGGCTACTCAGAGGACAAGATGCGGCACCTGGCGCGCGAAGCGCTGGCCGAAGGCTGGACGCATTTCAAGCAGAAGGTCGGCGGCAACCTCGAGGAGGATCGCCAGCGCGCCCGCATACTGCGCGACGAAATCGGCTGGGACCGCAAGCTGATGATGGACGCCAACCAGATGTGGGACGTGGACGAAGCCATCGCCAACATGCGCAACCTGGCGGAATTCGATCCACTGTGGATCGAGGAGCCCACCAGCCCCGACGACATCCTCGGCCATGCCGAAATCCGTCGCCGGCTCGACCCCATGGGTGTCGCCACCGGCGAGCACTGCCATAACCGCGTGATGTTCAAGCAGCTATTGCAAGCCGACGCCATCGACTATTGCCAGATCGATGCCGCGCGGCTGGGCGGTCTCAACGAAGTGATCCTGGTGTTGCTGATGGCCGCCAAGTTTGATGTGCCGGTCTGCCCGCACGGCGGTGGCGTGGGTCTGTGCGAGTACACGCAGCACATTTCGCTGTTCGACTATGTCGCTGTCTCCGGCTCGCTGGACGGACGCATCCTCGAATACGTCGACCACCTTCACGAGCATTTCATCGACCCGGTGCGCATTCACCGAGGCCGTTATCAGGTTCCCGAAGCCCCCGGTTACAGTATCACCATGCATGACGACTCTCTCGAACGTCATCGCTACCCCGAAGGAGAGGCCTGGCATGCGGCTTCCAACGAAAATTAATTGGCCATCTACGACTAACGATGAAGTCTCAACAGGGGGCATCTAGGTGTATGTTCAACATTAAGATGCTCAAGAGCAGACACACCATCTGCCGAAGACATCGCGCGACCCATCAGTAGGCAAAAATTTCTGGTACAGGTCGCGATGATACCGGTGTCATTCGTGACACACATACCAGTAGTAACCATCAGTTCCAGGAGGACGAGATGACAACAACCACAACGACACGCCTTGTTTCGGTCGTCGGCGGCGCCTTTCTCGGCTTGACCGCTCTGAGCGCCTCGGCGGCGACCGAAATGCCCCCGTTGCCCGACGTCAAAGGCGACAAGGTTCAAGCCGATGGCGACTTCAAGATCAAATTCAGCATCGGTACCACTGAATCCGGCGCGCAATATCGCGGCCTTCAGTACTTCGAGAAGATCGTCGAACAACGCAGTGACGGGCACATCCAGGTGAATCTATTCCCCGGTGCACAGCTGGGTGATGACCGCGAAGCCACCAGCGCACTGCAGGCGGGCACACTGGAAATGACCATGCCGTCCACCTCACCGCTGGTGAACATGTTCCCGCAGTTCGCTGTCTTCGACCTGCCGTTCCTGTTCCCCGAGCCGGAAATGGCGGATGCCGTGCTCGATGGCGAGATCGGCCAGCAGATGCTCGAAGATGCGTCCTCTCAGGGCCTGGTCGCCATCGGTTGGGGCGAGAATGGCTATCGCCAGTTGACCAACAGCCAGCATCCCGTCGAAAAGCCGGCAGATCTCGATGGCCTGAAGATCCGTACCATGGAAAACGATCTCCACCTGGATATCTGGCGGACACTGGGCGCCAACCCCACGCCGATGTCTTTCGCGGAACTGTTCACGGCGCTTGAGCAAGGTGTCGTCGATGGCCAGGAAAACCCCTGGATCACCATCAAGTCGTCCAAGTTCAACGAAGTGCAGGACTACGCCACCGAAACCAACCACGTCTACACGCCGTTTATCACCCTGGTCTCCGCTCGCTTCTGGGACCGTCTGCCGGAAGACTATCAGCACCTTCTGCGCGACGCGGCCACCAAGATGGGCGATTATCAGCGTGACGTCAGCCGTACGCTGAACGATCAGATCAAGAAAGATCTGAAAGATTCCGGCATGCAGATCACCGAGCTGAGCCCCGAGCAAGTCAAGGTCTTCCAGGACGCGCTGGAGCCGGTCTATGAAGATTGGCGCGACGAGATCGGCGGCGAGCTGATCGACGATATCCGCGAGCAGGTGCAGCAGGAACAAGAGCAAGAATAAGCTCCACACATCCTCAGTAGCACACGTACGCAGGGAAGGTCGGCCACGCTCTTCCCTGCTTTAGGCACTAACAAGCTCAGCACCCCCTCCCTGGAGGCTTCATGAAGTCACGTTCGGGTAACGCCTACTTGAACAAGCTGATAAGCGGATTGGACGTCATCATCGGGCTCCTCGTCATTGGCGTGGTCGTTACCGTCTCGATGAACGTCTTTGGGCGCTTCATATTCAGCTACTCCTTTGCCTGGGCATCGGAAATTTCACGCTTGTTCTTCATCTGGATGGTGCTACTCGGCGCGGGCATCGCCAGTCTAGCCAACGAACACGTCGCCGTGACCTTATTCAAGGACAAGGCGCCTCCTATGCTGCAGAAGTTCTTCGCCTTGCTTGCAGCAGCGATCATCTATGCCGTTTGCATCAGTATCTTCCTCGGTTTCAACAACATCATTTCAGGCTATGTGGGCACGACCCCCTTCCTGGGCATTTCCAAGACCGTTCTCTATAGCGCGATGGTGGTCATGGCAATACTCACCATCATCGGTAACACCATTTTTCTCTACAAAGTCTTCAAGCGAGGTGCAGCATGATCCTGTGGAGCATTCTCTTGGGGCTATGCGTCTGCATCGTGATCGGCATGCCGATCTCGTTTGGTCTGGCCGCGATCTGCCTGTTCATCTTTCACTTCGCCAACTACGGCCTCTCCTCGCTGGTATCGGAAGCAGTCAATGGTCTCAACTCGTTTCCCTTGCTCGCCATCCCGTTGTTCATTCTCGTCGGCGAGGTCATGAGCTCCGGCGGCATCGCCAAGCGTCTGGTACGCCTGGCCAGCGCCATGGTCGGCTTCGTCGCCGGTGGACTGGGCCAGGTAACCGTCCTGACATCGATGTTCTTCGGTGGCATCAGCGGCTCCGCCGTGGCGGACTCCTCCGCGGTGGGCAGCATGATGATCAACCCGATGAAGCAGCATGGCTATTCGGGGCCGCGCGCCACCGCCATCGTCGTGGCTGCCTCGGTGGTCGGCATCATCATTCCGCCGTCGATTCCGATGATTCTCTTCGGGGTCGTGACCGGCACTTCGATTTCGCAACTCTTCATGGCCGGTATCGTACCGGGGATCCTGATCACCGTAGGCCTCGCCCTGGCAACGTACTTCCAGTCCAAGAAAACCGGCTCGGCCCAGCCATTCGACTTCCAGGAGTTGATCGCCGCCCTCAAGGACTCGGTACTCGCATTGCTGCTGCCGATCATCATCGTCGGCGGGATCTTGAGCGGCGTTTTCACACCTACCGAAAGCGCGGCGATCGCCCTGCTGTATGCGCTGGCGGTGTCGATGTTCGTGTATCGCAGCCTCACCTTGAAGGGCTTCTTTTCCTTGTGCGTTTCCACCGGCCGCCTGACCGGAGTAGTCCTGCTGTTGCTGGCGTTTGCCAGCGTCCTGGCCTGGCTATTGACTGCCAACCTGATTCCACAGCAGATCGTCGTCATGCTCTCGGAGCTCTCCCAGAACCAGTACTTCATTCTGGGCGTTCTGACGCTGTTCCTGCTGGTCGTGGGCTTCTTCATGGACCTCACACCGGCGATGGTCATTCTGGCACCGCTGATGACCCCCGTGGTCGTCAAGCTCGGTATCGATCCCGTCTACTTCGGCGTCCTGATGTCGTTCGTACTCGGTATCGGCCTGATCACGCCCCCCGTGGGTACCGTGCTCTATGTCGGCTGCGGGGTCGGCAAGGTCAAGCTCGAAGACCTGGTCAAGAGTCTGCTGCCCTACTACTTCACGCTGATCGCCTTGCTCCTTGCGTTCCTGGCCTTCCCCGGCCTAGTCCTCTGGTATAAATAGCGTTCTGGTAGTAAGTAGCGTTCTTGTAACAATAGTGCTCTGGTACAAGTGACATGACAGTAGAGCAAGGAATTACCATGCCCATCGCCACGGCAGAACTGCATCGCTTTCTCAGCGACTTGCTGGGTAGCAGCGGGGTCATCGACGACCCCGCGGAATTTGCTCGCTATACCGCCGACTGGGCCGGCGACAAAGGCGGCGATCCCTGGATGATCGCCCGCCCCGGTACCCCCGAACAGGTCGCCGACATCGTCGCGTTCTGTCATCGCCACCAGATTCCCATGGTGGCGCAGGGGGGCCATTCAGGCCTCGTCGGCGGCGCGCAGCCCGATCCTGAGCGCGGCGAACTGATGATTAGTCTCGAGCGGCTGAACCGGATTCGTCATCTCGATCCCATCAATTTCAGCATGAGCGTGGACAGCGGCTGCATCCTGCAAAACGTCAAGGATGCCGCCGAAGAGGCGGATTGCTACTTCCCGCTCGCCCTGGGCGCACAAGGGAGCTGCCAGATAGGCGGCAACGTCTCCACCAACGCCGGTGGGCTCAACGTATTGCGCTACGGCATGATGCGCCAGTTGGTGTTGGGGCTGGAAGTCGTGCTACCTGATGGCCGCCTCTGGAACGGCATGCATGCTCTGCACAAGGATAACCGCGGTTACGATCTGAAGCAGTTGTTCATCGGTGCCGAAGGCACGCTGGGCATCGTCACTGGCGCCGTACTCAAACTCGCACCCCGACCGCAGACCAGCCGCACCGCGCTGATCGCCGTGCCCGATATCGCGTCGGTATTGGCGCTTTACGCCCAGGCACGTCGTAGCTGTTGCGACCTGCTGTCGGCGTTCGAGTTGATTCCCCGCGTGTGCATGGAACTGGCCTTCGACGCGGCTCCCGACCTGTCCGACCCACTGGACGAGGCGCATCCGGTCTATGTCTTGATGGAAGTCTCGGCCAGCGGCCCGGCGGATCTCGATACGATGATCGAGCATCTCTTCGAGACGGGCTCGGAGCAAGGGAATGTGCTGGATGGCGTACTCGCCAGCAGCGAAACGCAGGCAGCGCAGCTTTGGCAGATTCGTGAAAGCATGCTGGAAGGCCAGCAGATGCGCGGCGAACACCTGCGCACCGATATCTCGTTGCCCATTTCGTCGTTGATGGCGTTCTGTGACGCGGCCCATCACGCCATGACCCAGCATTCGCCGGAGACACAAGTCATCGCCTACGGCCACATCGGCGATGGCAACCTGCACTTCAACCTGCTGCCACCCGCGAATCTCGATCTCGAGGCCAAGAAGGTCCTATTACATGAGCTGGAAGAGATCTTGTTCGATCTCGTCGACGCCCACCATGGGAGCATCAGCGCCGAGCACGGCATCGGGCGCGTCAAGCAGGTGCCTTTCCTCGAGGATTTGGGCGAGACCGAATACACGCTCTTGAAAGGTCTCAAACACCTCTTCGACCCAGAAGGCCTGATGGCTGCCGGCCGCATCCTGCCGCGTTAGTCTTAAGCACTGTCCAGACGCGGCCTAGAGAGGCGTGGTAGCTACTCTGCGAAAAACACCCGCAACACATGATCGAGGTGGACTTCCATGGCCTGCCTCGCCGTTGCGGGGTCGCGCGCCTCGATCGCCGCTACCAGGCGCTCGTGATCTTCCTGCGAGCGCTGCGGCATGCCGGTCTCCATGAACAATTCCTGCAAACGCCGGAACATGACCCCGTACTGGTGGCCCAGCAGGTGCTTGATCCACAGCGCATAGGCCGCATTGCCCGAGGCTTCGGCGATGCGGATGTGCAACAACCGGTCCCCCGCCAGGTTGCCCCCGCCGTTATTGTTGTCGTAGATGTTGCGCTCCAGCGCCGCGCGTATGGTGCTGAGATCCTCGTCCGTGGCATTCATCGCCGCCAGGGCCGCGTTCTCCGGCTCCAGATAACGCCGCGCCTGCAACAGCGAAAACGGCGGTATCTCCTCGTCGAGATTGAGCTCGATCTCACTGGCGAACTCAGGGTCGAGCGCCCACGGCTCCTTGCGCGCCGCGGCCTGCATCACCGAGCCCGGCGGCATGGCATCGACTTCCTTTACCAATACGCCATGCCCCACACGAACCTCGACGATGCCCACGACTTCCAGGGCGATCAGCGCCTCACGCACCGACGCTCGGCTGACACCCAATTGCTGTGCCAGATCCCGCTCGGGCGGTAGTAGTGACCCCGGGGGAAACTCGCCATCGCGAATCAGTTGCTGCAACTGGTCGGCGATCTGGCGGTACAGGCGTTGTGAGCGAATGGTTTGAATCGGCATCGCATCGTCTCTCCACACCGCGTTGCGACTAAAGTTGATGGCAATTGACTTGCCGCCGAGACCTAGCCCAGTAGATGATGGCCCAATCATTGGTCAGGCCTCTGGATCTTCGAATGGCTGGCCGCGTCATGTTCCCACGTTCAGCAGGGATTCGCCACACCATGAGACTTCAAGACAAGACGGCACTGGTTACCGCCGCAGGCCAAGGCATCGGTCGCGCCACGGTAGAGCGCTTCCTCGCGGAAGGCGCCAACGTCATCGCTACCGATATCGATACCCGCCTGCTCGCCGACCTCACGGAGGCCAAAGTGTATCGGCTGGATGTCACGCAACGCGCTGAAATCGATACGCTGGCACATGAACTGGGCGAGCTCGATATTCTATTCAACTGCGCCGGCATGGTACCGGGCGGCTCGATCCTGGAATGCGATGACACGACCTGGGAGCGAAGCTTCGGCCTCAACGTGACCGCCATGTTTCATATGATTCAGGCCTTCCTCCCTGGAATGCTCAATCGAGGCGGTGGCAGTATCGTCAACATGGCCTCGCTGGCATCGAGCATCAAAGGCATCCCCAACCGCTTTGCCTACGGCACCACCAAGGCTGCCGTCATCGGCTTGACCAAGTCGGTAGCCGCCGATTACATGACACAAGGCATCCGCTGCAACGCCATCTGTCCCGGCACCGTCGAGTCGCCCTCGCTGCATCAGCGCATCGAGGCCCAGGCCCAGCAACAAGGGCGTGATAAGGCGGCGGTTTTTCAGGAGTTCATCGATCGCCAGCCCATGGGCCGGCTCGGAAGACCGGAAGAAATCGCCGCACTGGCGACTTTTCTCGCCTCGGACGAAGCAGCGTTCATCACCGGCACCGCGCAGTTGATCGACGGCGGCTGGGCCAACTGACTACAGCGCCCCGAAACCGGTGCGGTGCTCGTAGCTATCGTTTACCGCGCCCCGAAACCGGCGCGGTGCTCGTAGCTCGTAGCTCGTAGCTCGTAGCTCGTCACCATATCCGACTCACCCACGAACCCATGAAAGGAAATCGCATGAAACTGCTACGCTTCGGCCCTCAGGGCCAGGAAAAGCCCGGCCTGCTGGACGCCGACGGCAAGATCCGCGACCTCTCGTCGCTGATCAAGGATGTCGCCGGCGAGTCGCTCGACGACACTGCCCTGGCCAGCATCGCACAAGCCGATCCCCAAAGCCTGCCGGAGGTTCCTGAGGGGACGCGTCTGGGCCCCTGCGTGAGTCAGGTCGGCAAGTTCATCTGCATCGGCCTCAACTACTCGGACCACGCCGCCGAAACCGGCGCCGAGGTGCCGCCGGAACCGGTCGTTTTCAACAAATGGACCAGTGCCATCTGCGGGCCCAACGATGACGTGGAGATCCCCCGCGACTCGCGCAAGACCGACTGGGAGGTCGAGCTAGGCGTCGTCATCGGCAAGGGCGGACGCTACATCGACGAGGCCGACGCCATGCATCACGTCGCCGGCTACTGCGTGGTCAACGACATCTCCGAGCGGGAATTCCAGCTCGAGCGCAGCGGTAGCTGGGACAAGGGCAAGGGCTGCGACACCTTCGGCCCACTCGGCCCGTGGCTGGTCACCCGCGACGAGATCGCCGATCCCCAGTCGCTCGACATGTGGTTGGACGTCGACGGCAAGCGCTACCAGGACGGCAACAGCCGCACCATGGTCTACCAGATCCCCTATCTGGTGGCGTACCTGAGCCGCTTCATGAGCTTGCAGCCCGGCGATGTCATTTCCACCGGCACGCCTCCCGGCGTGGGCGCTGGCCAGAAACCTCAGGTCTTCCTCAAGTCCGGACAGACCATGCGCCTGGGCATCGAAGGACTCGGCGAACAGTCTCAACGTACCAAGCAAGCTTGATTGTGCCAGAGGCCGCCATGCGGCGGCCTCAACCTTCATGGCGTGACGTTAGACCAAAGACGACCACGACCTATGTCTAGGCCTCGTGACCACTAAAACGCTTGAAGTCAGGTCCCTCGCTTGGGCATCTTGTTAGCCAATTGGCCTGACCTCTAGATCAAAATACCGCTGGGCGACTGGCCTGACCATCTTGCCTGGCGATGCACGAAGGAAGTCCTATGCACACAATCGTCTGCGCACAGCCTCAAGACATGGAATTGCGCGATGTGCCCGATCCGCAATGCGCGCCGGGTGAGGCCATGCTCAAGATTCGGCGCGTGGGTATTTGCGGTACCGACATTCATGCCTACGGCGGCAATCAGCCCTATTTCACCTATCCCCGCGTACTGGGCCACGAGCTGTCCGGTGACATCGTCGGTGTCGGGGAAGGCGTCGATGAAGCGCTCATCGGCCACAGCGCTTATGTCATTCCTTATCTACATTGCGGTGAATGCCGTGCCTGCCATCAGGGCAAGACCAACTGCTGCCAGCACATGCAGGTCATCGGCGTGCATCGCGATGGCGGCATGGCGGAGTACCTCAGCGTGCCCGTGGATCACCTAGTCACCTCGAGCACCCTCGACGCCGAGCAACTGGCGTTGGTCGAGTGCCTGTCCATCGGTGCGCATGCCGTGCGTCGTAGCGGTACCGAGTCCGACGAGCTGGCCGTCGTGGCGGGCGCGGGGCCGATCGGCATCGGCATCGTGCAGATCGCCCAGAGCCGTGGCGCGCGGGTGCTGGTGGTGGATACCAACCGCGACCGCTTGGCCTTCTGTCGCGACACTTTAGGCGTGGATGGCGTGCTACATGCGCTGGATGACGACGTGGAAGCTGCCATCGAACGCCACAATGATGGTGCCCTGGCCGATGTCGTGTTCGATGCCACGGGCAACCCCAAGGCCATGAATCGCGGCTTCGATTTCGCCGGCCATGGCGGGCGCTACGTGCTGGTGAGCGTGGTCAAGGCCGACATCACTTTCAACGACCCCGACTTCCACAAGCGTGAGCTCAGCCTGCTGGGCAGTCGCAATGCCACGCGTGAAGACTTCGAGACAGTGGCCCGCTTGATGGAAGAAGGCCGCATGCAGTCGACGGCGATGATCACCCATCGCGGCCATTATACCGACCTGCCCTCGTTGATGCCGCAGTGGTGTGAACCAGCGACCGGCGTCATCAAGGCAATGGTGACGTTCGATGATGCCACCGCTCAGGGAGGACACACGGCATGACCCAGACCATCGCCTCCGACCAGCTTCAGCAGCCCAGTCTACGTGTCCATGCCCACGACAACGTGCGTGTGGCACTGCGCGACCTGCCCGAAGGCATGGAGATCGACGACAACGGCCCTCGACTGCGGCTGTCCGAAGCCGTACAGCACAAGCACAAGTTCACATTGCACGCCATGCAACCCGATGAACTCATCGTGATGTATGGCGTGACCGTGGGGCGTGTCGTTGAGCCCATCGCCGCAGGCGCCGCCATCACCACGTCCAACGTCGAGCATTCCACCGCCAATGCCAGGCCTCAAGGCCACCGAGAACATTGGGATGCCCCCGATGTCAGTGCCTTCACCGAGCAGACCTTCGCTGGTTATCACCGTCCCGACGGCCGCGTGGGCACCGCCAACCACTGGCTGGTCATCCCCCTGGTCTTCTGCGAGAACCGCAACATCGAGGTGCTACGCCAGTGCGTCGAGGATGCCATCGGCGACGACCCCTACCGGGATTACAAGCACATGGCCCGCCGCATGCTCCACGGCGACACGCAGGCAGCCCCGGCCCCAAAACCCGACGCATCGCTGTTTCCCAACGTCGATGGCGTGCGCTTTCTGACTCACACGCTGGGCTGCGGCGGTACCGACGATGACGCCCAGTCGCTTTGCCAATTGCTCGCCGGCTACATTTGCCATCCCAACGTGGCCGGCGCCACGGTCCTCAGTCTCGGATGCCAGAAGGCCCAGATCGAGATGCTCAAATCGGCAGTGGCCAAGCGCGATCCCGAGGGGCTGCGCCCGGTCCACTATTTCGAGCAGCAGGCTACCGACACGGAGCCCGAGCTGATCCGCCAGTCACTGGGCAGCATCTTCGAAGGTCTCAAGGCCGCCAACACCGTCGAACGGCGTCCCGCTCCTCTTTCAGAGCTCACCATCGGCGTCGAATGCGGCGGCTCCGACGGCTTCTCCGGGCTTTCGGCCAACCCGCTGGTCGGCGCCGTCATCGACCGACTGGCGGCCTTGGGAGGCAGCGGCATCCTAAGCGAGTTTCCCGAACTATGCGGCGTTGAGCATGAATTGCTGGCACGCTGCCGTGATGAAGACACAGTCTCGCGCTTCCAGCAGCTCATGGAAGCCTACCAGCGGCACGCCGCCTCGGTGGGTGCACACTTCTCGATGAATCCCTCGCCCGGCAACATTCGCGACGGCCTGATCACCGACGCCATGAAGTCTGCCGGCGCAGCCAAGAAAGGCGGCGACAGCCCTATCGTCGACGTGCTCGATTATACCGAGCCCCAGGTACGCAAGGGCCTCAACTTGCTCTGCTCGCCGGGTAACGACGTCGAGTCCACGACCGCCCTCGTCGGCTCCGGCGCCAATCTGGTGATGTTCACCACGGGGCTCGGCACGCCCACCGGCAACCCCGTCACGCCAGTCTTGAAGCTCGCCAGCAACAGCGATCTCGCGCGGCGCATGCACGATGTCATCGACTTCGACGCCGGGCCCATCATCCGAGGCGAGGCGGAAATCGCCGAGCTCGCCGATGAACTCCTGCACCTGTGCATCGATACCGCCTCGGGGCGCTATCGCACCAAGGCCATGCGCCTCTCGCAGCTCGATTTCATCCCCTGGAAACGTGGAGTCTCTCTGTGACAGCGCCATCGCTCGCCGACGCCGGTATCGTGCAATTCGGCACCAGTCGTTTCTTGCTGGGGCATGTCGCAGCGTTCGTGCATGCCTCGCGAGAAGCCGGGCACACGCGCGACAAAATCCTCGTGGTACAGACCTCCCCGCGCGAGGCCGGCAAGCAAAAAGCCCGCGACCTGGACACGCACCGGCATTACCCACTGGCGATTCGCGGCCGCCGGGACGGGCGCGACATCGATGCCCGCGAAACTATCACCAGCGTCGCCGGCTGTCTGATCGCCGACCAGCAGTGGGCCGAACTGCAGCGGCACGTCGTCGAGCATGCCCGCTTCGTGGTCTCCAATACCGGCGACAGCGGTTATCGAATCGACGATGACAGTGCACTGGCAGACGTGCCGCAAAGCTTCCCGGCCAAGCTCACCAAGCTACTGCACGCGCGCTACGACGCGGGGCGCGATGGCCTCACCGTGCTGCCCTGCGAGCTAGTCAGCCGTAATGGCGAACAACTCAAGACCCTGGTGCTGGAACTGGCGAATCGCGACTACACGGATGCCGACTTCAACGCTTGGCTCACCACACGCTGCCTATGGGCCAATACCCTTGTCGATCGTATCGTCTCAGCGGCACTGGAGCCGGTCGGTGCCGTTGCCGAGCCTTACGCGCTCTGGGCCATCGAAGATCAACCCGGGCTCGAACTGCCCTGCCGACACCCCGATGTGCAGTGCGTGACGTCCCTGGCTCCCTACGAGATGCGCAAGCTGCATATTCTCAACCTGGCGCACACCTATCTCGTCCACCGTTGGCAACGCGAGCCGCACTCAGGCATCCGCTTCGTGCGAGAAGCCATGGAAGCACCGGAATGGGCAGCGGAGCTACACCAGGTACTCGACGAAGTGCTGCCCACGCTGGCGGAACACCTCGAGCGTGCCGAGCTCGAGGCCTATCGCGACGCGACGCTGGAGCGTTTCGCCAACCCTTATCTCGATCACGCCCTGCAGGACATCGCCCAGCACCACGTCACGAAGTGCCAGCGACGCCTGCAACCCGTGGTCGAGTCGGCGCGCCGACGAGGCATCGCCACGCCGCGGCTCGATGACGCCATATCGAGCGCACAATCCACGACGCATTCCCGGTAAACCGACCGCACGACCGACAACAAACAAGGAGCACGACAATGCGTTTCAAGCAACTCACGCTCATCGCCACCAGCCTCTCCATTGCCGGCCTCGGTAGCTTGAATCTCGCTCAGGCCGCCACGGAGATCCGCGTCGCCTACGGCAACCAGCCAGGCGAGCCGGTGGATGTCGCCGTCAAGGAATGGGCGGAAAACGTCGAGGAAGCCAGCGACGGTGAACTCACGCTCAGCGCGTTCCCCGCCAGCCAGCTCGGCTCCGAGACGGACGTCATGGAACAGGCGCGCTTCGGCTCGCCGATCATCACGATCACCGCCTACAGCAACTTCATGAGCTCGGTACCCGACCTGTCGGTGCTCGACGCGCCCTACCTGGCCGACAGCTTCGACGACAAGCTCAAGGTCTTCGACTCCGAGTGGTTTGCCGAACAGAGCCAGAAGGTCGAGGAAGCCGGTTACCACATCGTCATCCCCAACACCGTGTACGGCACGCGCCACCTGCTCTCGCGCGAACCCGCCACCACGCCCGAGGAACTCGACGGCGTGAAGGTCCGCGTGCAGAACTCGCCGATGTACGTCGAGGCCATGCGGTCCATGGGCGCCACGCCGACCCCCATGTCACTAGGCGACGTCTATCCGGCGCTGGCCCAGGGCATGGTCGACGGGGTCGAGAATCCCACTCCGGTGCTGTTCGGCGGAAAGTTCCACGAAGTCGTCAAGCACCTCAACCTGACCGGCCACATGCACACCGTGGCGCCGTTCGTCACCGGCAAGGCGTTCTGGGACCAGCTCAGCGAGGAAAACCGGCAAATCCTGACCGAGACCGGGCAAGACATGGCCGCGCACCTGCGTGAACTGGTCGAAAAGGAAAGCGACGTCGCCCTGCAGAAACTGAAGGATGCCGGCGTCGAGGTCCACGAGGTGGATACGCAACCATTCCGCGAACGTGCCGCAGAGCAGATTCCCGCTGCCTTCCCGCAGTGGAGCGATGGCCTGTACGAGCAGGTTCGTCAGATCATCAACGGATAAGCGTTGAACGGCCGCCGGCGCCACACAGACTCGTGGCGCCGGCACGCGTATCACGGACGGCAACACCGTGAGTTGCCGTGACCGAGGAGTCTCAAATGAAACGCGTATTCCATTGGATCGACCGCATCATGCGACTCGATGAAGTGTTGGCCAGCACAGCACTCTTCGCGATCTTTCTCGTCGCCATCAGCAACATCTTCATGCGTTATATCTTCAACACCCCGCTGGCCTGGACCGAGGAGGTCCTGCAGCTACTGATGGTATGGGCCACCTTCCTCGGCGCCAGCGCCCTGGTGCGGCGCAACGAACACGTGCTCATCGGCATGCTGTCGGAGAACCTCCCGGCGTCGCTCGCCCGCTGGAACGAGCGTATCTTCAATGTCGGCATGGTGCTGATCGCCGCCATCGTGCTCGGCTACTGGGGACTGCAACTGCTGCCCTACTCCAATTTCCGCAGCACGCCCATGCTGCAGATCCCGTACATGTGGATTCACGTCGCCATCCCGGTCAGTGCCGTCGTCATGGCCTACCACTGCCTCGTCCGACTGGCTCGCGATACCTAAAGGATACTACCCATGGCCGTAGGCATAGCACTCGCAGCGCTGTTGCTTCTTTTCGTGCTGGGCACGCCCATCGCCTTCGCACTGTTCCTGTCGACCTTCTTGTATTTCCTGTTCGGCGCCGACCAGCCCACCATGTTGCTCATCCAGCGCCTGGCCGGGGGGCTGGAGTCCATCTCGCTGCTGGCGATCCCGTTTTTCATCATGGCGGGGGTGTTCATGAACCACTCCGGCATTACCGACCGCCTGCTGAAACTGGCCGAACTCATGACCCGACGCCTGCATGGTGGACTGGCTCAGGCCAACGTGCTGCTGAGCACCTTCATGGGCGGTCTCTCCGGCTCCAACATCGCCGACGCTGCCATGAACGCCAAGCTGCTCGTGCCCAGCATGACAGCAAACGGCTACCCCAAACCGTTCTCCACCGCCGTCACCGCCGCCTCCTCGCTGGTGACCTCGACCATTCCGCCAGGGATCGCGCTGATCGTCTATGGCTACGTCAATAACGTGTCCATCGGTCGCCTGTTCCTGGCCGGCGTGGTGCCCGGGATCCTGATGGCGGTGTGCATGATGCTGCTGGTAGCGCGTCAGTGCCGCCGGCTGGGCTATCAACCGCCGCGCAAGGAGCGGGTCTCGCGGCATGAATGGGTCAGCGTGACGCGCGCCGGCATCATCGCCCTGCTGCTGCCTGTCGTGGTCATCGGTGGCATTCGCGTCGGCGTTTTCACGCCGACCGAGGCCGGCGCCATGGCCGTGCTGTACGCCTTGATCGTGGGGATGTTCGTCTACAAGGAAATGAACGTGGGTAACGTCGCCGTGGCGACGCGGGAATCGCTGTTCGCCTCGGTCAACGTGCTGTTCATCATCGCCGTGGCCTCGGGATTCGCGCGCTTTCTGACCTGGGAGCACATCCCTCAGGACATCGCCATGCTGCTCTCGTCCCAGGTGGGCACCGCGGTGGCATTCCTGTTGCTCTCCAATGTCATCCTGCTGACACTGGGTATGTTCCTGGAAGGCAACGCCATTCTCATCGTGCTTTCGCCCCTGCTGGCGCCCGTGGCGGCCCAGTTCGGCATCGACCCGGTGCATTTCGGGATCATCTTCATCCTCAATGCGTCCATCGGTACGATCACCCCGCCCCTGGGGACGGTGATGTTCACCACCTGCAGCATTACCGGCGTGAAGGTGCCCGACTTCATCCGCGCCATCATGCCTTATTGGCTGCTACTGGTCGGCATATTGTTGATGGTGACCTTCGTGCCTGCCGTCTCCATGACGCTGCCCAACTTGATTTTCTGAACACAGGCTCTTTTCTTGACACTAATCTGAACACCGGTACGGCGCGCCTCACGCTTCAAGCGCCGCCTTGGCCATAACCTGGGCGGCGGCACCCCGCGCGGCGGTGTAGGTACTGTCGTGGATGACTTTGACGGGGACGCGCTGCGTGCCCCGCAGCAGGTCGTTCTGGTGCGCTTCGAAGTAAGCCAGTGCCGGCTCGATCAGCCGCTCGCCAAGCTGCATCAACGACCCACCGAGCACCAGCGTGGTGGGGTTGAGCGTGTGATGAAGGTTGAGCATGAGAACCCCCAGAGCCTCGCCGGCGCGCCGCAAGGTGATGCCGACATCGGCATCGTCGCCGCGCGCCATGATCGCTGCCTCGAGGTTCTCGTCATCGGCGATGCCCAACGCGGCGCGAATCGCCCAGCCGCTGACCAGCGTTTCGGCGCATCCCCGGTTGCCGCAATGGCAATACAAGCCGCCCGGCTGCACAATGCTATGGCCGATCTCGCCCACCAGCCCCTGCCCGCCGCGCGGCACCAGCGGGAAATTGTCCCCCGTGACCATCCCGCTACCGATACCGCTGGCGGCGCTGATGTAGACGATGGACTCGGGGGGGATGCCATCGTGGAAGTAGAACTCGCCGAAGGCCGCGGCGTTGGCTTCGTTATCCAGTAGCCAGGCACCGTCGAACTCCGGCAGATGCGGGCGAAGCACCTCAAGGAAAGCGACATCGATCCATCCTAGATTGGGCGCAAGCCGCAGGATGGGCTGCTCCGGGGCGACCGGTCCCGGTACCGTCACGCCCAATCCCAGGCAATGACGGTCGGCAATCAGCGGATCGTGCCGCATGGCACGTATCAGTTCGGCCAAATGTGCCGCCGTCTCGTCGGGTGTGGTAGGCGCTTGGATGACAGAACGCTGCAGAAGTACCTCGCCGCCCAGCGTGCACGCCACGATACGCAGCCCCCTCACGCCGATATCCGCCCCCAGGAGCACATGATGGGCATCGTCCAGATACAGGGCCCGGCCCGGACGCCCTCCGCCGCGTGGCTGCAGCTCGCCCTCACGCAGCCAGCCGCGCTCCAGAAGCGCTTGCACCACGCCTCCTACGGTGGCCTTGGTCAACTGCGTACGCGCCGCGATATCGGCACGTGTCGCACCGGGATAGCGGCGCACGGTCGCGAGAATCGAACTACGATTGAGCTTCTTGAGAAAATTGAGATCACCGGCGGCTTGAGGGGCAAAGGTACTAACCATGGCAATACAAGGTGCCTCGCTGAAATGCGGATCGAATTGTGCAATATATCAAATTATCGCCCCTCGCCGACGAGACTCGATGAAATTGACAATGCATCGCCAGTGTACTCATAAAAGTACCCGCCTCGATCGCGACCGAGACGGCATCAGCACTGTGGTGGAAGCCCCCTTCGCGTGATAGCCATGACCTTCTCTCAGTCCAGTCTATGACCATGGTCGCATGGAAATCAGCGGCTCTCTGAACGATCATCCACTTAGTTAAACCTATTAACTAAGTTACGCAAGATCGCTCCGCGATAGCCCGATCCCAATGCGATAGAGGTTCTGCATGAGTTCCGCAATTTACCCCAGCCTCAAGGACAAGACGGTCGTCATCACCGGTGGCGGTTCCGGCA
This sequence comes from Chromohalobacter sp. 296-RDG, assembly GCF_029889885.1. Lineage (GTDB taxonomy): Bacteria > Pseudomonadota > Gammaproteobacteria > Pseudomonadales > Halomonadaceae > Chromohalobacter. The sequence continues at coordinate 8,064 of NZ_JARANY010000036.1, read as the reverse complement.
TCGGCGCCGGCTTGGTCGAGGCTTTCGTCAACCAGGGCGCAAACGTCCATTTTCTGGATGTCGCCGAGGCGCTCGCGAAAGAACTGGTCGAGAAATGCAATGGTGCGCCGCATTTCCACCACTGCGACCTGACTCAGCCCGACCAGCTCCGCGACACGCTCAGCGACATCGGCCACGTCGACGTATTGATCAATAACGCCGCCAACGACGACCGCCACAAGCTCGAAGATGTCACGCCCGAGTACTGGGAAGACCGCATGAACGTCAATCTGCGCCACATGGTGCTCGCCGCTCGTGAAGTCGCGTCCACCATGCGTCGTCAAGGCCAAGGGGCGATCATCAACCTGGGGTCGATCAGTTGGCACCTGGGGCAGTCCGACATGCTGCTCTACGAAACCGCCAAGGCCGGTATCGAAGGTCTGACCCGGGCACTGGCGAGCGATCTGGGCAGCGACGGCATCCGTGTCAACTGCATCATTCCCGGCAACGTCAAGACGCCACGTCAATCGCGTTGGTATAGCCCCGAGGATGAGGCGCAGATCGTCGAAGAGCAAAAGCTCAAAGTACGCATTCACCCCCATCACGTGGCCGCGATGGCGCTCTTCCTGGCCTCGGATGATGCCGCTGCCTGTACCGCCCACAACTACTGGGTCGATGCCGGCTGGCTGTAAGCCCAAGCAACCCGCGCCCGTACCAACAACAACGGAGCACACCATGCCAACGTATAGCGATTCGCAACGTTCCCTGATTATCTTTTTAACATGCTGTGTCGCCGCCATCGGCGGCTTCCTGTTCGGCTTCGACAGCGGGGTCATCAATGGCACCGTCGATGGCCTGCAGTCCTCATTCAACTCCGACAGCGTCGGCACCGGCTTCAATGTCGCCTCCATGCTGCTGGGTTGTGCAGTGGGGGCGTTCTTTGCCGGTGGCCTGGCCGATAAGTACGGTCGTCGCACCCTGCTGATCGTCGCCGCCGTCTTCTTCATCGTCAGTGCCTGGGGCTCAGGTGTTGCCGGTGGGTCGATGGAATTCGTCTTCTACCGGATTCTCGGCGGTCTGGCGGTGGGTGCCGCGAGTGTCATGGCACCGGCTTATATCAGCGAAATCGCCCCCGCACGCCTGCGTGGACGTCTCGCTACCATCCAGCAAGTCGCCATCATCTCGGGGCTTTTCTTCTCTTTTCTCAACAACTACCTGCTCGCCAATACCGCAGGCTCTTCCACTTCTGAGTTGTGGTTTGGCTTTACCGCCTGGCGCTGGATGTTCTGGATGGAACTGATCCCCGCGACGATCTTCCTGGTCGCGCTGTTGTTCATTCCTGAAAGCCCGCGCTACCTGGTCAGCGCGCGTCGCGATGAGCGTGCCGAGCACGTACTGCACATGATCTACAACGAAAGCGACGCCAAGGAGCGCCTGGCTCAAATCCGCGAATCGCTATCACAGCAGCGCAAGCCGCGTTTCAGCGACTTGATCAATCCCAAGACCGGCAAAGTGATCAGCCTGGTGTGGGTCGGGATCGGCCTGGCCGTGTTCCAGCAGTTGGTCGGTATCAACGTCGTCTTCTACTATGGTGCCGTCCTTTGGCAAGCGGTGGGCTTCTCCGAAGGCGATGCCTTGCTGATCAACGTCATCAGTGGCGCGGTGAGTATTGCGGCCTGCCTCGGCGCCATCGCCTTGATCGATCGCATTGGACGTAAGCCGCTGCTATGGGGTGGCTCCATCGGCATGGCCATCACACTCGCCATTCTCGTCTACGCGTTTTCGACCGCCGAGATGGTCGACGGCAGCCTGAAGCTATCGGATAGCAACGGCGTGCTCGCGCTGATCGCTGCCAACGCCTATGTGTTCTTCTTCAACAGCTCCTGGGGCCCGGTCATGTGGGTCATGCTCGGCGAGATGTTCCCCAACCAGGTACGTGGTTCCGGACTTGCCATCGCGGGTCTGTTCCAATGGGTAAGCAACTTCGCCATCACCATGACCTTCCCGATCATGCTCGCCTCCATCGGCCTGACCGGCGCTTATAGCTTCTACGCCATCTGCGCGGTCATCTCGATCTTCTTCGTCATCAAGTTCGTCCGCGAAACGAAGGGTCGTGAGCTAGAAGACATGGCTTACGCATGATTGCCATCGCATAATTGCCATCATTCCGGTGTCGGAGGAAACTCCGACACCGGTTTTGTGTTTTTAGCGCCATATTATCTAGAGAGGGCACCATGCCTAAACTCATCGCCCCACGCGCAACACCATATGTCGTGCACCCGGCTCAGAATATTCTCGGTGAAGGGCCGTTATGGGACGCGACGGAACAAGCGCTGTACTGGGTGGATATCAAAGGCCACCAACTACAGTGTCTAGTCGACGGTCACGTGCGCCAGTGGTCGTTCGATGAGGAAATCACCAGCGTGCATCGTCACGCAAAAGGTGGGTTCATCGTCACGCTACGACACGCCATCGCCCGTCTGCAACTGCCCGAAGGTACGCTCGAAAAGTGGCTCACCCCCGAGCCCGAACGCCCCGGCAACCGCTTCAACGATGCCGTCGTCGATGCCAGCGGCACTCTATGGTGCGGCACCATGGACGACGACGAGGGCCACACCAGTGGCTCGCTCTATCGCGTGCGTCCCGACGGCGACTGCCAACGCCAGGATAGCGGATATATCGTCACCAACGGCCCGGTATTCTCGCCTCAGGGTGATTGGCTCTACCACACCGACACGCTGGAACGCCTCATCTATCGGTTCGCCGTTGATGGACATGGCAATCTCTCGGACCGCGAGCCCTTCATCCGCATTCCCCAGGACCAGGGCTGCCCCGATGGCATGACCACCGACCGCGAGGGCAACCTCTGGGTCTGCCAATTCGGCGGCTGGCGTATCAGCATATTCGATAGCCAAGGCCAGTTGCGCGAAGAAATCCCCATGCCCGTCGCCAATATCACAAGCTGCATCTTCGGTGGCCCCGACCTTTCCACCTTGTACATCACCACCGCGAGCAAGGGTCTCGACGACGCAGCGCTCGCGGCACAACCCGAGGCCGGTGCGCTATTCGCCATCGACACTCAGGCACAAGGCATGCCTGCAACGGCTTTCGCCGCCCAGGCGTGACGCCAACCCTTCTCCTGAAGAAAAACGGCCCCGCTGTCGTGGCAATATGCCTTGGCAGCGGGGCCATCTTCTGGCGCATCCGGAACGAGGTATCACCGCCCCTTATGCCACGATCAGGTAGCGGGTAACGCTTTGGGCGAGGCGCTTTCATCCGTGTCGCCGTCTTCCGCGTAGGCCGCGTTGCTGACCTTGAAGCGTCCTACCAGCACATGCATGTCGTTGGCTCGTTCATCCAATGACAGGCTGGCCGAGGAGGCTTCCTGCACCAGCGAGGCATTCTGCTGGGTCACCTGGTCGAGCTGGGCAATCGCCTGATTGATCTGGTCGATCCCCGTGGACTGCTCCTGCGTCGCCTCGGCGATTTCGGAGACGAACTGCGACACCTTATCGACGCTATCGACGATCTCGCGCAGATGCCCACCCGTCTCTTCGACCAGATTGGCGCCCTCACCCACCTTGGCCACGCTGTCCTTGACCAGGTGGCGAATCTGCTCAGCCTCGTCGGCACTACGACTGGCAAGACGACGCACTTCTTCGGCGACGACGGCAAAACCACGGCCGTGCTCGCCGGCGCGAGCCGCTTCCACTGAAGCGTTCAAGGCCAGCAGATTGGTCTGGAAGGCAATGGAATCGATCGCCTCGACGATCGTGGATATCTTGGCGCTAGACTCGCGAATCTCCTGCATCGCGCTATGCGTCCGATCCCCCACGTCGCCCGCCTCACGGGCGCGTTGACCGACCCCATGGCTCATATCGCGCGCCTGATGAGCATAGTCGGCGGTCTGCTTCACGGTCGCGGTAATTTCCTCGAGACTCGCCGCCGTTTCAGCCAGCGAAGAAGACTGCTCATCGGTGCGTTGCGCCAGATCCTGATTGCCCGAGGCGATCTGACGGCTGCTGGACGCTACCGACTCGGCCCCATCGCGAATCCGCGCAATCAGGCGCTCGAAGGTTACCATCATCTGGTTGAATGCCTGCGCGGTATGCCCGATTTCATCACCGTGGCGCACCTTCAAGCGCATCGACAGATCACCGGTTTGTCCCGCCGCCCCGCTGATGCTTTCCATCTGACGACGCATTTCACCAATGGGCTTGAGCACGCGTGTCATGACGCGCCAGCCCACCGCCGCCAGAATCACGATCACGATCAGCAACACCACTAGCTGCAATACGCGCCCGGCCTGCGCCGTCGCGGCGGCTTGCTCGGCGGCTTCATCGGCGCGCTCGGCCGCATAGGCTTCGACGCGCTCCAGGCTCTCGCCCATGCCGTCCATTGCCTGAGAAACGCCAGCCAAGGCCTCGCGAGAGCGCTCGCGCAAGCCAAGCTGACGATCGCGCAATGCATAAACGGAATTGTCACCCGTGAGCATCAATTCATTCAGTTCGGCCACGACGTCTTCCAACTGACCGGCACTTTGCTGCTGCGCCGAAGTCGCTCCTATCGCGCCCTCGATACTCGCCAACGCCTGATCAATCCGCGAAATCTGCTGAGCGATCTGGTTATAGCGCAGATCGACCAACGCATCGTGGCTATCGACCTGCATCAGTTGACGTCCCTGATCGGCCAATTGGGCGACCAGCATCTGCACGTCGCCGCTGAGTCCGGCGATGTTGGCACGTTGCTCCGTCAGCGTATCGAGCATCGACATCGGCACCATCGATAGCCCATCGTCCTGCATCGTCTGGATACGCTGGATCAGAGCACGCTGCTGACGCACGTCCTCGAGGGTCGCACGTCCTGCCATCGATTCGGCGTCGGTCAATACTTCGGCGCTCTTTTCCTGCATCTCGGCGATACGCGCACGCATCGAGGCGGTCAGTGCCACATCCTCGCGCCGCACCTCTTCCAGCGCGGTATCGGCCTGGCGCAAGTCGGCGTAATCGCTATCCAGGGTCTCGAACAACGCCTGATTATCGTCGCCGATCAATGCAGCGAGCCGTTCACGCCCCGCCGTGAAGGCTTCATCGGCCTCGGTCTGATCGGCGACATTATCCAAGTCAGCCTCGCTGTCGGCGGCAAGCAGGTCTGACTGGCGCTGACGATAACGCGTCAACGCATCGCTCATGTCACGACTGGCCGCCTGTTGCGGCAATATCTCGTCGGTGAACAGATGCTGCGCCTCGATCAACCGCTGGTTCGACAAGAACCCTGCCGCTGCAGGAATCACCGCGCCGAGCACCGCCGCCACGAACAACCCGATCAACATCGCCCGTAGGCTCAAACTCTTTTTCATGGGTTACTCCTTGGCCGAGGCGTCATCGAGCAGGGTGAACCAATCGATCAGCTCGAATTGGCCATCGTGAATACGCGTGGCCCACACGGCATCGCTCGCCTGATGGTCCTTAGAACCCAGCGTCAGCGACTTGCCCAGGCCGAGGTCGACATCTCCCAGGCCCTCCAGCGCATCGACGAGCGCCTCGCGGTCCGCATCGGCGCCGGCGGCCTCGAGCCCCTTGATGAACAGCGACGCCGCCAGATATCCCTCCAACGAGACGAAATCACCGTCGGCACTGTCATCTTCGGCCTTCAATGCCTCGCGATAAGCCTTCACGCCCGGTAAGTCGGCTTCGTAAGGCGGCACCACCTGGGTCACGATCACCCCCTCGGCGGCATCGCCAAGCTCATCGAGCAACGCCTGGCTACCCACGAAGGAGACATTGAGAAACAACGCATCGGGCAGATCCTTGCGGGCTTCGCGGATGAAATCCGCCGCCGGCCTATAAGTACCCACGATGATCACCGCACGCGGCGTAACGGGCGCTTGCAAGACATTGGCGAGACCGCGATGAACGTTGCGAGTGCCACGTGTATAGCGTCCATGTGCCAAGCGTTCGGGGTGGGAATAACCATGATTGGCCAACGAGCGCAGCGCGCCCCGATAACCGGCATCGCCGTAACCGTCAGCCTGGGTAAAGAAGGCGATTTCCTCGGGTTTGATGCCGGCCATCAGCAAGCCCTCGATCATCGTCGCGGTTTCCTGAGCGTAACTCGCGCGATAGTTGAAGACGTAGCGATCCGGCGGCGACTTACGCAAGACGCCGCTGCCGGTGAACGCCCCGATCAGCGGCATCTCGTGATCACGCAGGATGGGTAGATTGACGATGGCGGTGGGCGTGCCGACATTGCCCAGCATCGCCAATATATCGTCGTCTTCCAGAAGCTCGCGCGTCGCCTTGGCCGAATGCAACGGTTTATAACCGTCATCGCGTGTTTCCAGCGTCAGCGTTTCGCCATGCACACCGCCCGACGCGTTGACCTCGGCGAAACGCGCCTCGATGCCCTGCCGCATTCCCTCCCCGAGCGATGATGCCGCCCCGCTGAAGGGCGCAACCATGCCGACCTTGACCTCCGCCATGGACGGCGTCGCCATCAACGCGAGCGACATGACACTCACCAGCGACCTTAGGCCCGCCAGCCACCTGCATTGAACCTTCATGTATCCCTGCCTCTTTATAGTGACGCTTGCTACCGCGGGGCGTATCGACTCGCCCACGAAGCTTATGCAGACACTATCGGCAGTGAATCAGAAAAGTTGAATCGAGAAACCCGGTGGGCAGGTCACCGGGATGGCAACGTCATCTCACAGGAAGCGCTCGGCACGGAACGGCGTCATGTCGATGGCCGGCACTTCATCTTCCATCATCGAGGCAAGGAGTTGTCCGGTCGCCGGTCCTAGCGTAAAGCCTTGATGAGCATGGCCGAGGGCGAACCATACCCCCTTGTGGCGTGGTGCCGGGCCGATGATGGGCTTCATGTCCGGCGTGCACGGGCGTGCGCCTTTCCACGGGCGCGATTCAAGACGCTGCCCGAGCGGGAACAAGCCTCGTGCCGTCCTTTCCGCGGCTTCGAGTTGGGCGAACCCCGGCGGCGCATCGCGCGGCGCCAGCTCCGCGCCGGTGGTCAGGCGAATACCCGCGCGCATCGGCGACAGCAGATAGCCGGTCTCGGCATCCAGCACCCAATGGTGCAATGTCGCCTCGTCACGCGTGGCATAATGCATGTGATAGCCGCGTTTCACGAACAGCGGCAGGCGATACCCCAACGTGGTCAGCCACTCATCCGCCCAGGGCCCCAGCGCCAGCACGATATCGCGGGCCTCGAAGGCGCCCGCGTCCGTGGTCACGCGCCAGCCCTCACCATGGCGCGTGATCGCCTGAATCTCGCCTTGCAGGCATTCGCCGCCCTCGGCCTCGAAGGCCCGCGCGTAGGCCGCCACCAGGGCGCCGGGATCGGCCACGCTCCAAGGGTCACGCCAATGCACGGCGCCGATGGCCTGGGCATCCAGATCAGGCTCACGCTCACGCAATTCACGCGCGTCCAGGGCCTCATACGTCAGACCGAAACGCTCTTCCAGCGCCTGCGCCTCGCTGAATCGCGACTCAAGCGCCCCCGGCGTACGAAAGACTTCCATCCACCCATCGCGGCGGATCAAGTCCTCGGCTCCCGCCGCCTCGATCATTTCGGCATGCGACGCGATCGATAGTTCGATCAGCGAAGCATATTCAGGAACGATCCGCGCATAGGACTCGGGCGCACTGTTTTGCCAGTACTGCCACAAGGCACGCCCCGCCTGCATTACACCACGCGGCGTGTAGCGAATATCCACGCCCTGGTTGCCCAGCACACGCCACAGAGTGCGCATGTCACGCGGAAAGGCATGCGGCGCCACCGCCTCGCGCTGGATGATCCCGGCATTACCGTAGGAGGTTTCACGGCCCGGAGCGCGGCGATCCACCAGCCCTACCCGGTGCCCGCGTCGCGCGAGATGATACGCCACGCCGACGCCGACCATGCCCGCGCCTAACACCAGAGTATCGTGCTTCATCGTCGTTCCTCTTTCATGTTGCGTATGAGGCGCGGCGTCATAGACAACGCGCGTCGTTCATCATGCGGTTCTTGCCCTGAGCCTTGGCGTCATAACTCGCGGCATCGGCGCGTTTCACCATCGCCTGCGCATCG
>NZ_JARANY010000035.1 GCF_029889885.1 Chromohalobacter sp. 296-RDG | reverse complement strand
TATGAGGCGCGGCGTCATAGACAACGCGCGTCGTTCATCATGCGGTTCTTGCCCTGAGCCTTGGCGTCATAACTCGCGGCATCGGCGCGTTTCACCATCGCCTGCGCATCGACGTCGGCGACGCCCAGGCATGAAATTCCCAGGCTCGCGGTGACACGGTAGCGCTTGTCCTTGCGCAGCACCGACAACTCGCTCACTGCATGACGGACCTCCTCGGCGATACGTACGGCTTGTGGGTTGCCGCAGCCGGGCAACAGGATCGCGAATTCATCGCCGCCCAGGCGCGCCAGGTGGTCATCGCGGCGCACACAACCTTCCAGACAGCGAGCAATCGCACGCAGCATTTCATCGCCCAGGGCATGGCCGCCTTCGTCGTTGATCGGCTTGAAACTATCCAGGTCGAAGAGAATCAACGATGCCGTTTCGCCGTGCTCGCGAAAGCGCTGGAAGGTCTTTTCGAGGCGTCGCTCGAAACCGCGCCGATTGAGAAGCCTGGTCAGCGGATCGTGCTCGGCTTCCCAGAGCTGGCGCTTCTGCTGTGCGCGAAGATGCGTAATGTCCTTGACGAATCCCACCACACCTTGCGGTTGCTCGCCGTTCATCACCTGGCTGGTATACAGCTCCAGCCACATCATGCCCGCATCGCCACACTCAAAGCGCAACTGATGATACAGCCCATGGCCGCCGTTTATTGCATCGCGCCACAACGCAAACAGCACTGGGCGATCCTCGGGGTGCAGACGACGCAACCAAGCGCGATGCTTGAACGACGCCGCCGACAACCCCGTCAAGGTTTCCAGAGCCGGGTTGACGTAGCTGATTCGGCCCTCGAGATCGGCCAGGAACATCGGCAATGGCGACGAACTCAACACCGCATCGAGATAGGCCTGGCGGCTGCGTCGCTCCGCGCGCTCGCGATTGCGTTCATACTCCACGCTATTGAAGGTCTGCGCGATGCGCTGCAACTCTTCCAACGAAGTATCCAGGGAAATACGCGGGATATCCCCCTGCCCCACCTGCGCGATCTGACGCGCCAGGCGCCGCAATGGGGAAAGCCCCAGGCGCAACAGCCACCACAGCATGGGCAGCATCGACAGCACTACGATCACCGCCACCCACCACTGGCGACGCACATAATCGATGATCGGTTGGCGTGTTTGACTTTGCGGCAGAAAGATACCCACGATCCAAGCCGGTTCCCAGACCTGGTGGTAACTCATCAACGCCGGTTCGCCGTCGATGAGACGACCGGTACCGGTGCCCTGCCAGCCATCCAGTGCCTGCTCCAGCACCGGACTCTCCAGCGTGGAAGGGACATGCTGCATGATCAGGGAACTATCGGGATGGCTGAGCACCGTGCCATCACTGGTCATCAACACCGCATACCCCTCCTCGCCGATGCGCAGACTGCGCAAGTCGAGGAAGAAGCGCCCGTCACGCAGATTGACCACGCCGCCCAGCATGCCCGTGAAATGGCCCTGCGCATCCGTAAGCGGGACTCCCATCACTACCAGCGGTCGGCTATCGTGGAGTTTACTGTTGATCGGGCGACCCACGAAGGGGCGCCCTACTTCGCGAACGAAGCGAAAATACTCACGGTCAGCCACATTCAGGCCCACGGCGCCCGGCAGCGACGGCGTGAAGCCCATGACATCCCCCTCGGCATCGACGACGAATGCCGAATCGAACAGCTCCAGCAGCGCTGTGTGGTCGCTCAAGCGCGCCTGCACATCGTCGTCGCTGTCTTCGGTCAGCGGTACATCGCCCTGCAACGCCCCCGCTTGCGAGGAAGCGATGGTTTTTAGCGTATCGAGTCGCAACGAAATGGATTGCTGAATATCGCGCGCGATCAGCGAAGCCTCGTAATTCAGGTGCGCGCGATTGATCTCCTCGGCGAGACCGCTACTACCACGCAGCGACACCCACAGGATGGCGATGACCAATACACTCCAGCCCACTCCGGTGCCGAGGACCAAACGCCCAAACAATGTCTTGGGTAGCAATGTCTTGGGTAGCAATGTCTTGAAACATCGTCTCATGCGATTGGGCCATCTTCGCATCACGTATCGCCAGGTCCATGTCATTATTCAGTGGTGGGCGACAAGCGTATCCCAGCGGCTCCAGCGCGCAAACCCCGCGCGCCTCACAGCCCTTTGCGCGACGTTGTTTTCCTGCTCACTTTTCGGCACGCCCTATAAATAAAAACGCCGGTGCACGAGGCACCGGCGTCAAGGGCAGACACATCGGCATTCTTTGTCTTGTCATATTGTCATGAAGCCACTCGATTGGCGCGTGCGGTGTCGATGAGGTAGATCTTCGGCAAGGCGTTGGCCATGCCGCCGGGTTTGCCGAGACTGTCGCGTCGCACTACGCGTTTACTTGGGTAGCCTTCGGGATTGCTCGATTGCCAGCGCCAGGTATCGGCGATCATGTCGGTCAGATCACGCTTGGCTTTCCAACCCAACTCATGCGCCGCCAGCGATGCATCCGCCCAGCATTCGGCGATGTCCCCATCGCGGCGCGGCACGATGCGATACGCTACATCGCGCTGCGATATCCGCTCGAAGGCGCGCACCATCTCGAGCACCGAATAGCCTTGACCGGTGCCCAGATTCCAGACATTCACTCCCGGACGATCCGCCAGCACACGCATCGCCGCCAAATGCCCCTCGACCAGATCCATGACATGGATATAATCGCGCACCCCGGTGCCGTCCGGCGTGGGGTAATCGTCGCCGAAGACCGAGAGCGCCGGCAGGCGTCCAATCGCCACCTGAGAGATAAACGGCAGCAGGTTATTGGGCTTGCCCGACGGATCCTCACCGATGAGCCCGCTGGGATGCGCGCCCACGGGATTGAAGTAGCGCAGCAACGCAATCGACCAGCGCGGATCGGAGCGGGCCAGCTTGCGTAACACCTCCTCGACCATCAGCTTGGAATGCCCGTAGGCGTTGGCCGGTTGACCGGTGGGTGCGTTCTCGCTCAACGGCATGCGCGTGGCATCGCCATACACCGTCGCCGAGGAACTGAACACCAGACGGAAGACCCTTGCCGCCATCATGGACTGGCAAAGCGTGATAGTCCCCGCCACGTTGTTCTCGAAATACGCCAACGGCTCGTTGACGCTCTCCCCCACGGATTTGAGCCCGGCGAAGTGCAGCACGTCGCTGATTTCGAAGTCCGCAAAGACGTAATCCAACAGCGAGCGATCGCGTATGTCGCCCTCTATGAATGTCACTTCCTTATCGGTCAAGTGTGAGACGCGCTTTAGGGACTCGTGCGAGGCATTACAGAGATTGTCGATCACAACCACGTCGTTGCCGGCCTCCATGAGCCTCAACACCATATGCGAGCCGATGTAACCGGCGCCGCCCGTCACTAATATCGCCATCATGCCTCCATTTTTACGCGTTGGTGATCCATCAGGTCGGCCTCGAGACAGGCCAGATATCCCGCCACGACGATGTCCTGCGAGAATTCCTGTTCGGCGCGTCGACGTGCCGCCATGCCCACCCGGGAAAGTGCCCAAGGCGTCATTACCAGGCACGCGCGCATGCGCGCCGCCAGCGACTCGACGTCCTTGACGCGACACAGCCAACCGGTTTCGCCATCGGCCACGGCATGGCGGCATCCCGGGACATCAGTGGCAATGGTGGGCCGCCCCATTGCGCCCGCCTCCATCACCGTGCTCGGCATCCCCTCGCGATAGGACGGCAGCACCAGTACATGGGATTGAGCGAGCCAAGGACGCACATCGTCCTGAGCGCCGGCGTATTCGACGACACCCCGCGCATGCCAGGTCTCGACCTCGTCATCCTCGATGGCCGTGCGATTGCTGATGCCCTTGGGGCCGACGATCAAAAAGCGCGTTTCGGGATTTTCCGAGTGCACCTGCTCAGCCGCCGCGACGTACTCGCGCACGCCCTTGTCGCCGAGCAGGCGCGCGATCAATACAAAGGTGAAGGGTCCTTCCTGAGGCAGCGGCGTGAACGCAAAGCGCGCGACATCGACTCCCGCGCCCGGCAACATCGCCCAGTCGACCTTTTGCAAAATGCCTTGGCGTTCGAAGAGCGCGCGATCGTCGGGATTGAGGAAGAAAACCCGTGTCGCCCCGGCATTGGCCACGCCATAGAGCCGTCGTACCTGACGGAACAAGTGGCTGTCATGCAGGAAAGCTGTACCAAGGCCAGTGACGGTATTGGCATACGGGATTTTCAGGGCACGGCACGCCAGGCCGGCATAGAGGTTGGCCTTGATCGTGAAGTTGAATACGAAGGCAGGACGCAACGCGCGCAACTGTCCATACAACCAGAACAGGCACTTTCCCTCTCGCGCAGGCCCCGTGCTTTTGCCATCCATGGGCATGCTGCGCAGGGTGACGTCGAATTCATCGAGCAGGCGTTGCGAATAGTCGTCGTCAGGCACCAGGCACACCACGTGAAATCCACGTCGCGCGAGCGCCTTCAACAACCCCTGGCAGAAGTTGTAGAGAAACCAGGACGTGTTGGAGACCAGCACAATCGTCTTATCGTTCATGGAAACAACTCCTCTGCAGTGGAGATCGTCTATGGGGCACGTTTTGCAAATCCGTTCGTGAAGACGTGTTTTTTAGAGACACAGCGGCCCCCGCGCTAAAGCGCGTTGGCAATCAATGATCAAGAGCAGTGATCAAGCGTCTTGAAGGCGCCGACCGCATGAGCGGCGAGCGCCTGGGAGCTAGGTCGTCGAGGGGGCAGTCGTGGCCTGTTCGTGACGCATCAAAACGTCGCTCATAGACATGGAGCGCATGCCGTATTCGATGGAAAGCGACTGGAAATAGCCGATGATGGCGGCAAGATCACGCAGGTTGGCATCGGTATCACCACCGAAGTTGTGCGGATGCCACCACAGATGGAATATCTCACCACGCCTGGCGGCACTCCGCATGGCGTTCTTGATACGTCGCAGTCGCAGCGCATCCAGTTGCGGTACCCCACGCCGCGGCCGCAGGAACATGCTGGCCGGGATATCCAGCGGATTGCCCTCGAGGTTGCGCCACTTGATGCCGTGGTGCCCGGTCAGGTCGACATAGCTATCCAACAAGCGCAGCGCGCGCCGGAAAGTCGCATCGCGTTGATGACGCGGGAACCCCGCACGCTGCGGGTTGCCGCGATAGCAACGAAAGCCTGCCTCACGCATCGGCGCCAGATAGGCCTCGTCGACCTGGTTACGCGGCAAGATCAACGAACGAGGGCGATGCCCGACATGCTCAGCGATAGCCATCGCCGCCGCGAGATCGGCCTTGAAGTCCGCCGGCGTCTGGCCCGCCTCATGGCAGTAGTAATGCGAAAAGGTATGCGAGGCGATCTCCTGGCCCGGCGTCTGCGCGATCAGATCGACCAGCGAGCGCGCGTAATGTAGCGGATCGCTGGCCTCGTCATCGCCGATGGTCAGACGATAATTGTCGAGTGCCGGATTGGCGTAATGCGGACGCCGCGCAGGCGAGAAACGCGTCAGCGTCTCGCGGTCCCCGGCGAACAGATAGCCCACCGTGGCCCAGGTCGCACGAATATGGCGCTCTCGGAAGAGATCCAGCATTGCCGGCACCGCACGTCGCGCGCCAAGCAAATGGCGCACATAGGGGTGTTCGGGCGTGGTCACGATATCCGACATGCCCCAGTGCAACTCGAAGTCCAGAGAAATCACGAAGGCCGGTGGACGCAGCGGCTCGCCTTCGGCACGCGCCAAACGAGTCATCCAGTTAGCATTCATACGTGGCACGCCTGATGCCAGGAAGCGCTGTAACCATCGATCATGCGCTGCACGCTGAAAGAATCGACGACACGCTGATGCGCGCACTGCTTGCGCGCCTGCCATGCCGGCGCATCCGCATGCTCTTCGAGCGCCAGGGCCAGTTGATCCGCCAAGGCGCGAGGATCGCCGGGAGGCGCTATCCAGCCGGTGTCGCCAACGATAAAAGCCGCATCGCCGACATCGGTAGACACGCAGGGCGTGCCGCAGGCCATCGCCTCGGAGAGCACATTGGGGAAGGCTTCGCCGAAGCGCGACGACAGCACATGCACATCGAGCGCGTTCATCACCGCCGGAATATCGCTACGCCGTCCGACCAGCAGCACCCGGTCACGCACGCCATGATCCTCCAGCAGCCCGATCAATTCGTGGTTGTCGGCATCCAAGCCCGCACCGATCAGCGCACAGCGGAAGTCCCAACCCAGCCCCTTGAGCTGCGCCAAGGCCGCGATCAAGTTCGCATGGTCTTTCTGCGGGTCGAAGCGCGCCACCATGCCAAAGAGTGGCATATCGTCGTCGAGCTTCCAGTCTGCGCGCATGCGCGCCCTGGCTGCGGCGTCGAGAGTGAGTAAAGAGAGATTGTAGCCATTGGGCACAACCACGAATTTCATGGCCGCGTAACGCAGCTTGCGATGCACATCCACCGCATGTTGCGAACAGCTCACGATGCGGCTGGGCACCACACGGGATAATGCACCGCACGCCTTGGCGACCCAGATCGTACTGCGCTTGGTGGCGCCCGGCATCAGGTTGCTGTTGTGAATTCCCCAGCATATGGCCTTGACGCCTGCCAGCCTCGCCACGACACCGCCCACCAAATTGGCGTGATACATCCAGGTCTGTACCACATCCGGCTGGAACTCCCGGATGATGCGCCACAGCCGCCACAGACCGGGGGGCGTCACACGGCCACGCGGCATGTCCAGATACACGACCTCGATCCCCGCCGCATCGAAACGCGAGCCATATTGCCCAGCATCCATCAAGCACACCACGCGATGTACGTTGTGACGATCGTTATGGCAAAGCTGGTAGAGCGAGTCCTCGGCGCCACCATCGGTCAAGCCGGTGATGACATGCAGTACCTTCAGCGGTTTGGCTAGCATAAGCGATTGCATCCTCTCGATTGGCCGATGCCCGACGACAACCGGGCACGGCGAATATGGTCTTGAGCAAACCTCGGCGGTGACCCGGTGGTGTCACCCACCGAACGCGAATCCCAGACGTTTGCGACTCCCTTTGAGCAGCACCACGGCCGCCAGCGACGACGCCAGCGCCAATAGCGCCAGCATGTTGCCCGGCCGATACGAGAGCGCTTCGAACAACGAGATAAAAAGCGGATGGATGAAGTACAGCGCCGTCGCGTAATACGCCAGGGACGTGCTATCACCGGGTACTTGCATCGACGAGACCCAAAGGAAAAGCCCCGGACAAAAGAGCAGCAAGCTCAAGTACATATCGAACGCCGGCTGGCCTTCGAGGCCGACATAGTTGAGATATGACTCCCCCATCAGCAGCAGCGCGCCTCCCAGGCTCCACAGCATGTAATAACGTCGGTCCCATTGGCGCAGTCCCTCCCAACGACGCAGCAGATAGCCGGTGCAAAAGAAGGGAAAACCGAAGAACAGGAAGTTGCGATAGAACCAGATCTCGTTGAAGAGTGCGTCCAACGGCGTGCCGGCGAACAAGTGATAATGGCCGGCATAAATGAAGAACATCCCCATGCCATAGAGTGTCAACGCCAATACCATCAGGGCTTTCAAGGAGAGGTTGCGCAGCATATACAGCAGGATAGCGGCCCCGATCAGTGCGGAAAGAAACCACAGATGGTGATACCCCATGACCGCAACGCGCAGTAATTTCAAGATTTCATACGGTGTCACCGCTGGAATATCCAGCCAGAAATACACGTACACCAGCATCCAGAAGAGATACATCGACACTACTTTCTTGAGCCATTTGACGAGCGACCTGGAACGAATGACGCTGATAAAGAAATAACCGCTGGCCATCATGAAAATCGGCACCACGATGCGAAACAGCCCCTGCACCGTCAGTTGATAGCCCAATTCGCTATATCCCATCAACACTTGGGCATGTGAAATCACCACGATGACGGCCAATGTCAGCTTAAGCACATCCAACGAAACATTACGTTGCATTTCCCTCCCCCCTTAGTTTGCCCGATCCGTGGAATCGAAACATCGGCGCGTTATCGTCTTTTATAAAGTGACTTTTACAGGCTGCCTTCGGCGGCCCAGCCGTAACCGGGAACTCCCAGTACCGGATACCACTGCATGAAGAAATAGAAGGTATAAAGTCCGTAGGCCGCGTAACGCCGCCAGTCCGTCAACCCCAGCGATGCCAGCAGCACGATCAGCATCCCGCTTTCGAACACGCGTGCCGTGACAGGAAGCAGGAAGTACGTCGAGAGATAAAAAACCAGAATCGACGCCGCAAAGAAATTTTTCCTGAGAAATGACTTGCCCTCCATGAAGAAAATCACGGAAAACACGACCCAGAAGAGAAATGCCAGCCCCGAGCCACCCGAGCCCATGGCGCTGTATTCAGCGCTCTCGCCTTGTCTTGCCCCGAGCGCATCGGCCAGCCAGATCCCCAGCGCTCCCAGCACGACGCCCACGCCGAGGGTGTATACCACGCGCCACACGGTCGAAATGCCAAACGTGGAGAAAGCGATATTGAGCAGAAACAAGGCATTGATGAAGAAAAAGGACGCATGCACCAGCGGCGCCAAGGCGATGAAAAATATACGCAGCGGCAAGTAACGACACCACCAACCGAGGAGGAACAGCGTAATCCCCACGCCCTGTCGCAAGTGGATAATATTATTTTTCAAAACCTGCGGCATAAGAATAAAGAGAATCAAGAAGAAGGCATACTTCGGGTAGCTTCTCAACACCAGAAACGAGACCAGGAAAGACGAAAAGAAAATAATCACGCGCAACGTGTCTTCCGGAGAAAAGTGCTCGGCGGCCCAGATATTGAACAGCAGCCAAACCGGTTCGTTGGTGATAATCGTCTTGAGGCTACTGGAGGCATACATGACCAGAATTTCATCGGAATGCTGGGCATAGACGAGATAGTTGGCGCGGTCTATATAGCCGTCGATATCCAGTCCCATCAAGAACCAGGCATAAATGCCGGCCAGGGCTAGACACATGATCTTGTAACCGAACGAGCCCGCAGTGGGTATCAATAGTTTCATCACTCGCCTCGATGTAATGGCGCTTGCGCGCTTGAACTCAAATGGGCTGGCGTTGCATGACGCGTAAATAGGCTTGAACGGCCTGGCCAAGATCGAATGCGCGTGCCCGGCTCTCGACATCCGGATATCCATCCCCTTGCAAGGCAGTCACCATCGCCTCGTACAACGCTTGCGGATCCCCTACCGGTACCAACTGCCCCCAGGTACCGTCTTCCAGAATCTCTGCCGGTCCGCTGGGACAATCGGTACTGATCACCGGCGTGCCACAGGCCATCGCCTCGGCCAGCACGTTGCCAAACCCTTCCCAGGCGGAAGACAGCACGAACAGCGCGGCCTGGCGCATCCACGCATAGGGGTTATCGACGAACCCCAGAAAGGCGACGTCCTCGCTCACACCCAACGACGCCACCAGGGCTTCAAGACTCTCGCGTAGTTCGCCCTCGCCAAGAATGACCAGACGCACCGATTGCCGAGCGCGCAAGGCGGCGAAGGCCTTGATCAAGGTGGGATAATCCTTCTGCTCGGTGAGCCGGCCGACGGCCAGGATTACCGGTGGCTCTCCATTCGCTAGCCAGGGATGCGCCAACGCTTGCGTACTCAACTCACGCAGACGTTCGGTGACCGCCGGGTTGTAGATCACATCGATGCGCCCGCGCGGCAACGCCAATGCACGCGAAAGCTCCTCGGCCACGCCCCCGGACACCGCCACGATGCCGTTCGCCCAGGGATAGCTATGCCGCATCAGCAAAGGAATGAGCCACGAACGCCATGCCGGCTCGGAGTGCATATCGCGCGTGACGTTGTTGTGCTCGGAAATCACCATCCGCGTCCCCACTCCCGCCATCCGCGTCGCCCACAGCGCCACCACGTTGGCGTAGTTGAGCGCCGAGAGCATCACCGCCGGCCGCGTCTTGCGCAGGTAACGCACCAGCGCCGGCAAGCTATACAGCACCCGAGGCGCGCGCAGATCGACCACATGAACCTCCGCCGCCACATTCTTGAGATAAGCACCCGTGGCCCGCGCGACCACCAGATCCACCCGCCAGCCTTGCGCGGCGAGCCCGTTGGCCAAGGTCACCATGACCATTTCCGCGCCGCCGCCTTCCAGCGAGGGCAGGAATAGCGTCAGCGTCATATCACCCAACGTACTGGCGTCGACGAGCCCTAGTGATGTCGGCATGCGTTGGGCATCATCCACAGCGGCGCTCCTTCGGCAGCGTCACCCGTAGCGCATGCAGATAGCCACGCAGGGCCTGTTGTAGATCGAAGCTACGGGCACGGTGGCGCACATCAGGGTGTGTCTCATCACTAAGGGTCGCGGCCATCGCCCGGGCCAACGCCGACGTGTCACCGACCGGCACCAGCCGCCCCCACTTGCCGTCTTCGAGAATCTCCGCCGAGCCGCTGGGACAATTCGTGCTCACCACCGGCGTCCCGCAGGCCATGGCCTCGGCCAGCACGTTGCAAAATCCCTCCCATGCTGAGGACAACACGAACAACGATGCCTTGCGCATCCACGGGTAGGGATTATCGACGAACCCCGGCAACGCCACGTTGTCGCCGATACCTAGTTCCTCGATACGCGCCTCCAGCTCAGGGCGCAGCTCGCCTTCGCCGAGAATTACCAAGCGCACCGCATGCGTCTTGCGTACCTCAGCGAAAGCCTCGATCAAGGTCGCGAAATCCTTCTGCACGGTCAGCCGCCCCGCCGCGACGATCACTGGCGGCTGACCGCTTTTCAGCCAGGGGTGCGTCAACGGCGCCTCGCACAATTCCGCGAGCTTGGTATTGATGGGGTTGTAGACGACATCGATCCGCTCGCGCGGCAGACGCACCGTACGCGCCAGGTCATCCGCCACCCCGTCTGAAACCGCGACGATGGCATCCGCCGAGGGATAACTCAGGCGCATCAGCCACGGCACCAGCCGCTCCAGGCGATCGTCCGACACATCGCGGGACAGCGTGTTGCGCTCAGACACCACCAACCGTGTTCCCGAGCGAGCCAGCTTGCGCGCCCAGAGCGCGATGATGTTGGCGTGATTGAGTGCCGAAAGTAAGGCATGCGGGCGTTCGCGGTGCAGGTAGCGCACCAGTGCCGGCAAGCTGTAAAGCACTCGCGAGGCGCCGAGTTCCACCAACCGCACACGAGGTGAGACATCCGCCAGATACGCCCCCTCGGCGGCGACCACGACAAGATCCACCGCCACGCCACGGATCGCGAATCCATTGGCGAGGGTCACCATCACACGCTCAGCGCCACCGCCCGCCAAGGAAGGCAGGAACACCGCAATCCGTTTATCGTCGTCTCTCATTTCGCCGTCCGTCGCTTGGCAAATACCATCCCACGTACATTTGCCACGTTCAGAAGAAACACGCTAACGGTATAAACCGCCGCGCCCCACAGCACCCGCTCGACCAGCGCCCACATCCCGGTCGCCTCGCGCAGCGGCCACAAGCAGGCCACCATCACGCCACCGCTCAGCAGCACCTTGAGGTTGTCGCGCGTGATCAGAGAGATCGGGAACAAACGCCGCCCCAGCAGCACGCTCAGCACCAGCGCCACGCCGTAGGAAATCAACGTGGCGTACGCCGCACCTACCAGGCCGAAGACCGGAATGAACAATAGATTGAGCGCCACGTTGACCAACGCCGCACCGCCGTTGATCCACACCTGATAGAGCGTCTTTTCGCTCAACTGGAAGGCCAGATCGAAATGAAAGGCACGGATGCAACACATGAAGATGGCGATGGCAACCCACGGCACCAGTTGCTCCGCCCCCGCGTGGAAGGATTCACCGAGCATCAACGCGACGATCTGCGGCGCCAGAGTGATGAACCCCAGCGTCACCGGCACCGCGATCAGCAGCAGCAAGCCACCGTTGCGGTCGAGCTGCTCGCGGGCGGCATCGCGTCCGTGTTGCTCGAGCGCGCGCACCACCAGCGGATACGCCGCCAGATTGACCGTCACCAGCAACAGATTGATGACCTGCGCGACCAGATCGTAACCGGCGGTGTAGATCCCCACGGCCTCGTTGTTCAAAAGCCCCGCCAGCAGCAGCCTGTCCGAACTCGAGACCACGAATTCCAGGGCAAAGGTTGCCGTCAACGGTAGCCCATACATCAGCAAGGGCTTGAGCTCGGGCGTTAGCGACAGCGCCGGCCGCGCTGTGCGCCACAACGAGCCGCCAAGCGTCACCACCGCTACCAGCATGCCCAGCAACATGGCCAGCAACGGGCCCAGCGCACCGAATCCCCAGGTGATCAACAGCACCCCGAGTCCCAGCGCGATGACGGCCCGGGTTCCCGCCATCAGGCCGTAACGCAGCGGGTTGAGCTGGCTGCGCATCAGTTCGAGGCTCAGTTCGAACCCGGCCTGCACCCAGATCAACGGCACGGCGATCAGCACCAGGGTTCTCAGCGCTTCGTCTTCCATCGCCAACCACACGCACACGCCCGCCACACCGGTCAGCGACGCCACGCTGGCATACGCCAGCAATAGCGTGCTCAGCAAACGCCGAGGATCGTCCAGGTTGGCGGGGAAGAACCGCAGTAGCGACAAGCGAATCCATTGAAAGCACACCACATTGACAAGCCCCACCCAAACCACGACCAGGGCGTAGATTCCGTAGTCGCTGGGTGACAGCAAGCGCGTATAGATCGCGATGGCGAGAAAGTTCAGCAAGCCCGGCACACCACGCGCCAAGCCGTAGTAAGCGGTATAGCGAATCAGCAAAATGCAGTCCTCAAGGACATCGGCAACGTCTTGCCCTCACACACACCGCCCCCAACCAGCGCGGGGCGGCGTGCACAAGACATTCCTCAATGATAGGAATAGTTGTAATAGCCGTAGGTGTATGCCGTGGCCGCCTTGCGCTCGAGCCCATTGAGGATCGCGCCCTTCACGCGCACCCCGCCGGTATCCAGACGCCGCATGGCCAGTTCGACTTCCTTGGGAGGATTGAGCTGGAAGCGCGCCACCATCAGCGTCGTGCCGACGCGCTTACCGATCACCGTCGCGTCGGTCACCGCCAGCACCGGTGGCGAGTCGACGATCACCAGGTCGTAATGCTCACTGGCCGTGGCCAGCAACTCGGTGAAACGCGACGAGGCCAGCAGCTCCGAGGCATTCGGCGGAACGACGCCGCGCGCCAAGTACTCGAGCCCCTCGACGCTTGCCACGGAGCGCGCCATTTCCGCCAGGGTGTGACGCCCCGCCAGTATTTCGCTCAAGCCATCTTCGGAAGGTCCCTTGAAGATCTTGTGCATCTGGCCCTTGCGCATGTCGCCGTCGATCACCAACACGCGCTGACCGTTCTGCGCGCACACCGCGGCCAGGTTGGCGGCAATGAAGCTCTTGCCCACGCCCGGACTTGGCCCGGTGATCATCAAGCGATTGTCGGTGCTATCGAGCATCGCGAAGTGCAGGCTGGTGCGCAGGCTACGCAATGCCTCGATAGAGACATCCAGCGGCCGATGCCAGGCCAGCAATCCCGCCGGCACGCTCTGCGAACGGCTGCCACGACGAATGCGCCGATTGAGTTTGTTCTGATCTTCCGACCTGGGCACGATGGCATAGACTGGCAAGCCCAGTTGTTCGAGCTGGTCGGGGCTTTCCAGGCCACGATTGAACATCGCCCGCAACATCACCACCGCCACGGCAAAAGCCGCCCCAATCACCGTCGCCAGCGCGATGATCATCAGCTTGTCGGGAGACACCGGCCGCGGGAACGACTCCGAGTCATCGAGCACCCGCACGTTACCCACCGTGCTCGCCTCGGCGATCTGCATTTCCTGCACCTTGTTACGCAGTTGCACGTAAATCGCCTGGTTGACCGTTACATCACGCTGCATACGCAGCACTTCTTGCTGCGTTTCCGGCATGGTGTCGATACGGTCTTCCAAAGACGCCAGCTCCTTCTTGAGCTGCGCTTTCTTCTCCAGCAAGGCGGCATAGGTCGGATGGCTTGGCGTAAAGCGCCGCGAGATTTCCGCTTCGGAGAACTCCAACTCGTTGAGCTGACTTTCCAGATTGACCACACGGTCGAGGACCGACTGGGTCTCCATGGAAAGGTCCACGCTATCGTGCTCCGAGCGATAAGCATTGAGTTGCTGCTCGGCATTGGAAAGCTCGCCACGTACCTCGGGGACCTGCTTGCTCAAGAATTCCAGGCTCTTGCGCGCTTCCTCGGACTGACGCTGGATGTTCTGAGTAACGTAGATATCGCCGATGGTCGCGAGTATATGCTGCGCCCGTACCGGAGACGGATCGGTCAGATTCCAGGCGATAATGCCCGTACCGTTGCCTTGCTCAGCCACGCCGAAGTTGTCGCGCAACTGATCGATGGCCACCACACGCTGAGTATGCGTGAGCTTGAAAGTCGCGCCCGGCGAAGACGAAATCGACGCCACCTCGACGCCCACCGCGTCGCCCAGGAAACGAGAGTCCTCACCGACGCGCCCTTCGCCCAATCGCTCGCCGCGATAGTGCAAGGCATAACGCTGGTCATCGAGCACTTCGAGAGTAAAGGTTCGCCCCAGGTAGGCCTTGTCGACTGGCATTGCATCCAACTCGATGCTGTCGTCCGCCCAGGCGTATCCCCAGTCCGCGGCGAAGGCCGGCGCGGGAATTCCTTGGCGGTGCAGGAACCCACCGATGACCGGCAAGCGTACCGGCTCCACCCGGAGATCCAGGTTTAGAAGATCCGCCGCACGTCCGAGCACCATGCGCGATTTCATGATCTGCATCTCGGCACGCGACGGCGGCAATTGCGGCATCATGGCGGACGCCGTGGCATCCGCGAGAGGATTCTTGGGGGTCTTGGTCTCCACCTGGACCAGGGAATCCGCCCGAAAAATAGGCGTGGCGAAGAACGCATAGGCCGCGCCGGTCAGCGCAAATAACACGATCAAACTCGCCACCAGCCCCTTGGCATCGAACAGAAGGCCCAGAATGCGGCCCAGCTCCATGTCATCGGAGGTCTTGCTCGCTTGCGGGGCAGGCACGTTTAGATTCATAGAATTCCCACTCCATGAGAATGTGGATCCAAGACCCGGCGCCGTGTCGTACCAACGTATTGGGCGACAGCGGCGACGGGCCTCGAGACAATCACTGTTTATTGATTGTCATCGATGTTCTGGATGTCACGCGTGGCCTGCGTCAGCTGATAGATCGCCGTCACGCTCGGCAGGATCTGGCTGATGACGCGGTTCCAGCGCGCGATCGGTGCAGCGGTGACATACACCACATCGGTGGGCTGCAGGATGAATTCCGACCCCAGCACGAAGGAGATCGCGTTCTCGGCGTTGAGCTGGTAGACGGTCGCGAAGGTATCGCTGTCGATATCGTGATTGCGGCGAATCACGAAGATGCCCGAGGCGTCGGCGCTGTTTTCATTGATACCGCCGGCTTGGGCCAAAGCGTTAGTCAGCGAGAAGCGCGTATTGGGCATCGGTACGGATGTCGGCTGATTGACCTCGCCCATCACGTATACCTGCTTATTGCCCACTTCAGGCACATGCAACACATCGCCATCCTGCAGCAACAGGTTCTGATCGAGATCGCCATTGACCAGCATGTCGTAGACCGACAAGTGCCGCTCGACGCCATCGCGAGTCAGCACCACGTCATGCCAGTCACCGCCTTGCGTCAGCCCCCCCACACTGCTGAGCGCATCCAGCACTCTAAGCGGCACGTTGGTGATTGGCTGCGCCCCCGGACGGTCGACCTGCCCCGTGACATAGGCTTTCTGCGCATTGAAGGCAGCGACTTTCACGTCCACCTGGGGCTGCGCGATATAGTCTTCCAGGCGGCGCTGGATCTCCCCGCGAACCTCGCGCACGGTGCGCCCCGCGACGTCCACCGTGCCGATGTAGGGATAGAAGATGGTGCCATCCGAATGCACGACGTTGCCCGACTCGACAGCACTACGCTCACTACCGGCGGGAATCGTCAACTCTGGGTGGTCGTACACCACCACGTTGAGCACATCACCACGCCCGATCATGTAGTCGTAATCGATCTCGGATTCGGGCACTGCATTCTCGGTGTACTCGAACAACGAATCGCGCAACTCGTCTTCCGTCGCCGCCATCGTCTTGACGAGGCTCGGCGTAATTGCCTTGACCTCGATATTGTCGGAGAGGTCTTCTCCCTGCGTATCAGCCTCATAATCGATGTTCCCACCGGGCGCGAACGCACACCCCGATAGCGCCACCATGAAAGAAAGCCCCAGTAGCGGCTTTCTCCAACCAGAACGATAATTCATGCGGCGTACAGTCATGCCGATTCCCTCGTTTGTAGTATCAGTATCGAATATTCTTTTGCCCACGCTACCGCCCTGGAGCGACACCACATCTCCCGGGCCATAACCGCTAAACTTTAAAACGCCTTTCGTTACTTGAATGCTTATCTACTTACGAAGTTTATTCTATGCTTTGTGTAACTTTTCATAGGCTGAATTTACACAATGCTTACATTTGGTTTTACTCGTTTCTCAATCGCGCCTTTTAATCAACAAGCTCATCCACCAGGCACCAGAAATTAACTCCAAAGCAGAACGAGAAAACTAATACTCCCAATAAAATGCCCCCGCACGAATACGGGGGCGCCCCACAATGACTCAGTTCAACGCGGGCACATCTCAGCGTGCCCCAAACCCGGTCGTGACCGTCTTCAGCGTGCGCAGTAGAATCAGCACATCGAGCCACAGCGAGAAATGCTTGATGTAATAGAAGTCGTACTGCAGCTTGACGGTCATCCCATCGACTTCCGCCGCATAGCCCTGTTCGACCTGAGCCCAGCCCGAAATCCCAGGCTTGACGACATGGCGGTAACTGAAAAACGGCACGTCCTGCTCGTACCATTGCGAGAGATCCATGGATTCGGGGCGCGGGCCAATGAAGCTCATGTCTCCCTTGAGCACATTGAATAGCTGCGGCAACTCATCCAGGCGGTACTGGCGAATGATCTTGCCCACCGGCGTGATGCGCGGGTCGTCCTCGCCGGACGTAAACCCCTTGCCATCGCGGTCGCTATACATGCTGCGGAACTTGTAGATACGAAACGGCATCCCGCGATGCCCCATACGCCATTGCACGAACAGCGCCGGCCCAGGGCTGTCATGGCGAATGGCCCAGGCCGTGGTCAGCATGATCGGCGCCAGCAGCGGCAACAGCAGCAAGGCACCGCAAAGGTCCATCCCGCGCTTGCAGGCGCTGTACAGCGGCGACGGCAGCAACGAAGTCAGCTCCGTATCCGCCAAATGCTCGAGCCTGACGCGTCCGGTACGCGACTCGTCGATCTGCTTGATCTGGTACACCGGAATGCCGTTCAGCGTGCACTTGGTCAGAAATCGCATCCACTCATGGTTGAGTGCATCGCTGCGCAGATCCGCGACGATGCCGTCGATACGCTGCGCCCCCAGGCGTGGCACGTCGAGACGATAGAGCTCGTCCCCTTCGGTCTCGACGAGATGGCGTGCGTCGCCCAGCGGCACCACAGCAAAGCGCGGACGCCTGAACCGCTGCACTCCCGCATAGCCGAGGAAGAACCACAACAAGCTCGCGGCATAACCGCTCCACAACACTCCCTCATCAAAACGCTGGGTGCCGAGCAACAGCATCCAGGTCGCCGCGAATACCACACTGACCAGCGGCACGACATACACCGACGCCTGCGTACCGGGAAAACGTGTCATGCGGTGCAAGATGAACAGCGTCACCAGAAACGCCGTCCCCAATGCCCACAACGTGGTGGCAAGCCCCGGCGCCATGTCACGCCAGAAGTCTCCGCCATGCATCATCGCTGGCGGCACCATCAAGACCGTCGGCAATCCCACGACGAAGTGGAACGGCATGCCCATCAGGCACTGCTCGTACCAACGTGAGTGGCGACGCTCATAACGCGTATCGAACGCCTTGCCACTCGACACTACCGACTCACTTCCTCCCCACGCCGAACGCTCCATCTGCTCGAACACTTTATGCTTATTGAACATATCTGACGCCACCTTTCCAGTGTCCCGTGCCGCCCGTTGAAGAGCGTATAAAAATCGGGTTTTCGCCAAACAAGTTACAAAGCGTGCATATTCATAGCCAGACGGTTTTAATGGTAAAAGCGTCCCATATTATTCATGCCCAAAAATGCCAAAAGCGTACGTTAAAACCCAGTCGCACCTTATACTTAAAACGCCATAATCAATCGACATCAAGCCGACTCATTCAATATGACCAATGCTACTCATCGCGCACTAACCACAAATAGAAAAAACAAAATTAAATAAATAAAGATGAGAAAAATACGCCATCGAGGAGGAAAACTTTCACCATAACGTCCGATGAAACCTCATCTACGCTAGGCGATTATGTAAGGGGGGAATCACATGAACACTTCGAGAAGACGGCTCTTGGCTAGCCTACTCCAGGGCAGCGCCGTGCTGACCGCCGCCGGCTTATTGCCGACTCACACAGTCGGCATGCAAAAAGACGCGGCAAATATGGAAAACAAAGACAAGAAGGGAAGCACAACACAGGAAGGAGCGGCGCAGGCGCATCAAGTGGCCTCCATCGCCGCGATGCAAGCGCTGGACGTTGCCCGCCTGCCAGATGGGCAACGCATCGAGGTGGCCGGTTACCACGCGGGAGAAACACTCGGCGGGGGGAGTTTCATCTGGTACGCCAATGAACGACGCGAGGCCGACGGCGGCACCTGTTTTCGTGCCCACGACCAAGCCGACGGGCGCTTTCTGCGACGCCTCGACAATACACTCACGCCCGGCATGTTCGGCGCACGTGGGGATGGCAGCGACCAACACGTCGCCCTGAAGCAACTTGCCGAAGCCGCCAACGCCCAGCAGCGCGATGTCGTCTTTCCCGCCGGCGACTTCGCCCTTTCGGCAACAGGCTTGCGCTTTGAAGGCATCCGCATCACCGGCGCCGGCGCTTCGCATACACAGTTACGCTATACCGGCGACGCTCTGGGCTCGCTGGTCGAAATACACGATGGCGCGCGTATCTCCGGCTTCATGCTCAACGGCAATGTCAGCGACGACCCCAGGCGCTGGAGTTCCTCCAACTACGATGCCTTCACCGGCTGCCTGCCGCTGGACCTACGCGGCAGCAACGTAAGTGCCCACGACATGGTCTGCCGTGGTTCGCCCGTCGCCTGCCTGCGTGTCGAAGCGAAGAGGTTCGTACTGCGCGATATCGCCACCGAGCACGCGCGCGGCAACTTCGGCGATGGCATCTTCATCGTCGACTCCCGAGACGGTATCGTCGAACGCTGCCAGGCACGCGACTTCACGCGTATCGGCTTCGTCGCCGATACCTACGGAGAGAGCCCCGAGTACATGCTCAGCGAGCGCATCGACTTCATCGACTGTCTCGCCGAAAACGGGCATCACGCCAGCGTCGATTACGGCGACGCCGAATACAACGCCGGCTACTGGGCCGAAAATAGCCATGCGGTGCGTTTCATCGACTGCCGCTCGCGCGAGACCACGCATCACGGCTTCGTCGCCACTACCGGACGCGCGCCCTCGCAAGGTACCGGGCATTTCACTCTGCGCGGCTGCATCGCCGAGACAACAGCCGTGGGGTATCTACTCAGCGACCTGCACGGCATCCCCGTGCGGCACGCCGTCGACGACTGCCTGGCGCGTGCAGTCGACAAGGGCTTCTGCATCGAGATGATGCTCCCGGCCAGTCGACTCACCGGCCAGCGCCTGGCCACGGAGCTACGTGGCACACGGCGCAGCGGCAGCACCCTGGCGCTGGAAGGTGATGGGCATATCGATATCCGCCACCTCGACGAAACCTGGCAGGTATTCAACGACCGGCGCCATGACAGCGTACGCGCCAGTTACGCCTCCATCGTCTCAGCGGGCGGCTTCAAAGGTGAGCTGCATATCGCCCACTTCCAGAGCCGACACGGCGACACCGATGAACCCGCCGCCGTAGGCTTCAAACTCATCGGCCAATCGCACCTGCGCGACTTCACGCTGAGCGCCACGCGGGCGCGGCTCTTTCATATACCGGCCGAACGCATCAGCCTGAACGACTGCGAGATTCCCGCCGGCTGGATCAAAGCCTTCAACACGCTCGACGTGGACGCCTGCCGGCTCGGGGACGGCGTACCGCGCTTCGATATCTTCGACATCACGCAGCACCATCGTTATCGCCACTGTCGATTCGACTTCACACCCGGTGGCGGGCATCTCTACCTGCACAACAGCGACAAACGCAATTCACGGCATGTGGTGCGCTTCGAACGCTGCCGCTTCAAGAAAGACCTCGCTCAGCACGGCTCCATGATCACCCTCGATGCCGCGCCCGGCGTGTTCCTCGCCGACGAAAGCAACTACCTGACCTTTCGCGACTGCACCTTCGAGAATAGCGGCCCCGCCACCGACACGCCCGCGATACACATCCTCCAGCGCCCACCGCAGGCCTCGCTGACCGGGCACGGCAATCGCAAAAACGCCACCCTCAATGCCCTCTCCGCCTTCGAACTCGACGACGGGCTCATGGAGAATAGCTGAGAACGAACCCACGGTGCTCGTCCCTGTTAACCCGTTTTCTTGGCTGTGAGCTCGTAATTAGAACGCTTTTCTTCTTTTATTCGAACACGACCCGCTTCGATACTCGAGGTGACGGGGATGGACAGCGACCACTGGCAACTGTTCATTTCCGCTATGAAAACTGCGTTTATTACAGCTTCATTTATTACAACAACAGGACAACACCATGAGACTCTCCCTGCTCCTCGACTGGCGCTTGCACGTCATGGTGGCGGTTGCTTCCTTGATCTCGGAAGCCATCGGCATCATCAAGATTCCCCTCGGGCCCGGCAGTTTGCTGCTGTTGCCGTTGTTCTACGCCTTCATCATCGGCCTGCTGATCAACCCTCACCTCTTTTCGGCCACCTCGCGACTGGTGCCGGTGAAACTGAGCGAGGCGGCGTCGCCCATCATCCTGCTATCGATCATGCCGTTCATCGCTCGATTCGGCTCCACGATCGGCCCGGCCATCGAGCAGATCATCAACGCAGGGCCCGCCCTGGTCCTGCAGGAGTTGGGAAACCTGGGGACCATGCTGATCGCCATGCCGTTCGCAGTACTCGTCCTGAAGATGGGCCGTGAAGCCATCGGCGCGACGTATTCCATCGCACGCGAGCCCAACATCGCCATCATCTCCGACAAATACGGACTCAAGGGCCCCGAAGGCGTCGGGGTCATGGGGGTCTATGTCGTGGGGACCATGTTCGGCACCTTGTGGTTCGCGCTCATGGCCGGTTACCTAACGACGCTCGATATCTTCGATCCCCGCGCATTGGCCATGGCCTGCGGCGTGGGCAGTGGCAGCATGGTCGCGGCCTGTTCTGGCGCCATTGCCGGGACCCTGCCAGAAATGCGCGATGAGCTACTGGCCTTTGCCGGCGCCAGCAACCTGCTGACCTACGCTACCGGTCTATATATTTCGCTGTTCATCGCCTTGCCAGTGGCAGAGCGCATCTTCAAATGGTGTTCCGGCCGGCGCATGGCGACATCCGCAGACGCCAAGGCGACGACCGAGCCGGACCTGGCCACTGCCCCGAGCGAAGAAGAGCGTCCCGAGCGCCACCTCGGTCAGACCGCCATCGTGATGGCCGTGGTATGCGTGGTGGCCTGGGTCAGCAATACCATCAATGGCGGTTCTCTCCTCGACGCACTGCCGGGCATGGTAATCCTGTATGCCATGACCATGCTGGGGCTTCTCATCACGCGCTTCGCGCCCTTCTATCTGCCCGGCGTGGCCTGGGTGTCGCTGGTCAGCATCGTCGTGACCCTACCCTGGTTCCCCGGCAATGCCTGGATGGTGGCGCAGCTACAGTCCGTGAGCTTTTTGGCCATCGTGACACCGGTACTCGCCTATGCAGGTCTGGCGCTTTCGCCCCGCGAGTTCACCATGTTCCGCCAGGTGGGCTGGAAGCTGATCATCGTGTCGCTGCTGGTGTTCACGGGCACCTTCATTGGCTCGGCGGTCGTGGCCCAGGCGCTTTTGTAACGGCATGAAGGTAGACAAAGGAGACTCTTATGACGACCGCCACACCCGCGTTGCTGCGCGAATGGCGTCATGCATTTCATCGCCAGCCGGAAACCGCGTTCGAGGAACATCGCACCAGCGCGCGCATCGTCGAGGTTCTCGAGGGCGCCGGTATCGAAAAGGTTACCGGCCTCGGCGGCGGCACTGGTGTCGTCGCCTGGGTGGACGGTCGCCATGGCGGCGAACGCGCCATCGGGCTGCGGGCCGATATCGACGCCCTGGACGTGCGCGAATCCAACGATGTGGCCCATGCATCGACGACGCCCGGCAAGATGCATGCCTGCGGGCACGATGGCCATACCACCATGCTGCTGGGCGCGGCCTGTGAACTCGCCCAGGCGCCCGACTTTGCCGGCCGAGTGTATTTCATCTTCCAACCGGCGGAGGAAAACGAAGGCGGTGGACGCGTCATGGTCGACGAAGGCCTGTTCGACCGTTTCCCGATGGAAGCCGTCTACGGCGTGCATAACTGGCCGGGTATGGCGGTTGGCGAAGCCGCCGTCCACGACACGGCGGTCATGGCGGCCTTCGATGTCTTCCGGGTGACGCTCACGGGACACGGCTGCCATGCCGCCATGCCGCATCTGGGCAAGGACGTGGTGCTGGCGGCATGCCAACTGGTCAATCAACTACAAGGCATCGTCAGCCGGGAAACGCCCGCACATCAGACCGCCGTGATGAGCGTGACCCAGTTTCACGCCGGGGACACCTACAACGTCATGCCTGCAACCGTGGAGCTGTGCGGCACCGTGCGCTGCTTCGATCCCGAGCTGCGCGACCACCTCGAAACGCGCTTTCGGCAGGCGATCGCGGCCATGGCCACCTTCCATGGCCTGGAAGCCGACATCAATTACCAATCGCGCTATCCGGCCACCTTCAACACCCCCGCCCACGCCGCGCGCTGTGCCGAGGTGCTGGAGGCGCTGCCGGACATTCACCGGGTCCATCGCGACTTGCCGCCCTCCATGGCATCGGAAGACTTCGCCTTCATGCTCCAGCAGCGCCCTGGCGCCTATATCTGGCTGGGCAACGGCGAGGACAGCGCGGCGCTTCACAATCCGCATTACGACTTCAACGATGCCCTGGCGCCGATTGGCGTGGCGTATTGGAGCGCGCTGGCGAGAGCGCTGCTAGGACGCTGACCCGGCGGCCGCATACTTTCTTAAAACGCTTTTGTCACACGATTTCCCATGCATTTTGCCATGCCTTGCGGGGCATGGCCCGGAGCCCCGATGCCCGTTTTCGGTGCAGACGGTTCAAAGCGAACAAGCTCGATGCAAACAACCACAAACCTGGAGTTGATATGAACATAGTCGTGATCGGTTTAGGACAGATGGGCGGCAACATGGCAATGACCCTGCATGCCGCCGGTTTCGCCGTCACGGGGACGGATGTCTCCGACGCGGCGCGGGACAACCTGGCGGCCCGTGGGCTGGCCGTCACGCACCTGGACGCCCTGCCCGAGGCTGACGTCTACCTGCTCTCGCTACCCACATCGGCCCATGTCCGCGAGGTCATCGAAGCCTCGCCCGGACTCCTGCAAGGGGCCCCAAAGGGCAGCGTCGTCGTCGATACTTCGACCAGCGACCCGGCCGTCACCCGCGAGCTGGCCCAGAAGGTAGTCGAAGCCGACATCGAGTGGCTCGACGCGCCGGTGAGCGGCGGCCCGGCGGGCGCGGCGTCCGGCGCCCTCGGCATGCTGCTGGGCGGGGAGTCGGCTACCATCGAATGGCTCACCCCGATGCTCGAAGCGATGTCGGCGCGCTATACCCACGTCGGCCCGGCGGGCAGCGGCCATGTGGTCAAGCTGGCCAACAACTATCTCTGCGCGGCCCATCTTCTCACCACGGCCGAGGCCGTGACCCTGGCGGCGCGAGCAGGCGTGGACCCGACGGCATGCCTGGCCGGACTGAACGGTGGCTCCGGTCGCAGTGCCGTCAGCGAGGTCAACTTCCCCAAGTGGATTCTTTCCGACGCTTTCGACTCAGGATTCACGACCGGTCTGATGCGCAAGGACCTGCGCCTGGCGCGCGACGCCGCGCACCACATGGAGCTTCCGCTGGATTTACTGGAGCAAGTCGTGGCGCGCTGGCATGAGGATCCGACCGGCCTGCCCGACAGTGCCGATTTCAATCGTATCACCGACACCATCCTGGCCCTGGCGCAAACGGATGCCCCCTTCTCGAATCAGGAGGAAACACGATGAACTCCCTCAATACCACGGCCGTCGAGCGCGTCAGCGAACTGCTGGCCACATTGAACATGCACACCGATACGCACGCCGACGCGCCCCTGAGCAACTGGGTCGCGGGGGAATTGGCACCCGGCCAAGGCGAGCGTATCGAGCTGCTCGATCCCGTCACCGGGCTGCCGCTGATCGGGTATCGCGATGCCGGCGCCGAGCTGGTAGCAAGCGCCGTGGAAGCGGCCACCCAGGGCCAGCAAGAATGGATGTCGCTGACGGCCAGCGAGCGTGGCCGCCGCATGACCGCAGCAGCCTGGGCGCTAAGCGGCCATGAAGAGACGCTGGCACAGTTGGAAAGCGTGGTCGCGGGCAAGCCCATTCGCGACTGCCGTGGCGAAGTGAACAAGGTCCGCGAGATGTTCGAATACTATGCTGGCTGGTGTGATAAGCAGCATGGCGAAGTCATCCCGGTGCCGACCTCGCACCTTAACTATGTGCGCCATGTCCCCTATGGCGTGGTCGGTCAGATCACGCCGTGGAACGCCCCCATGTTCACCTGTGCTTGGCAGTTGGCACCCGCGATCGCCGCTGGCAACGGGGTGGTGCTAAAGCCTTCGGAAATGACGCCACTCTCGTCAGTCGCCATCGCCATGCTGATGGAGCGTAGTGGGTTGCCCAAGGGATTGATCAATATCGTCAACGGGGTCGGCCCCACTACGGGCTCGGCACTCACCAGCCATGACGGGATCAGCAAGCTGGTATTCGTCGGCTCCCCCGAGAGTGGCCGACGCATCGCCCAGGCAGGCGCCGAGCGCCTGGTGCCCAGCGTGCTGGAGCTGGGCGGCAAGTCGGCCAACATCGTGTTCGACGATGCCCGGCTCGACGATGCCGTAGCCGGGGCGCAGGCGGCGATCTTCGCCGCCGCGGGTCAGAGCTGCGTCGCGGGGTCTCGCCTGCTGGTACAGCGCGAGGCGTTCGAGGAGGTCTGCGAACGTCTGGCGCGAGCCGCAAGCGAGATTCGCGTGGGGCTGCCCAGCGACGAGGCGACGCAGATGGGCCCGATACAGAATGCCAAGCAGTATCAGCACATCACCTCGATGATCGAGACGGCCCGCCAGCACGGCGCGCGTCTCCTGTGTGGCGGGCAACGTCCTTCGGATTTGCCGGCGGAAGCCGAGGGCTATTTCCTGGCGCCCACGGTACTGGTAGATGTCACGGAAGACATGGCAATCGCCCAGGAGGAAGTATTCGGTCCGGTGATGGTGGTCATGCCGTTCGATACCGAAGAAGACGCCTTGCGGCTAGCCAATGCCACGCGCTTCGGCCTGGCTGGCGCCGTCTGGACCCAGGACCCGGCGCGCGCCCATCGCGTCGCGGCGCGCTTGCGGGCAGGCACGGTATGGATCAACAGCTACAAGGTGATCAATGTCATGTCGCCGTTCGGCGGATTCGGCGACAGCGGCTTCGGGCGCTCCAGTGGCATGGAAGGGCTCAAGGAATACACCGTGGCACAGAGCATATGGGTGGAAACCGCCCCCACCGCCAGCGTCGCCATGGGCTATGGCAGCGGCGTGGACTGACGACGACAAACCGGCAGTCAGACGCATCCGGCTGCCGGTCATGAAGCTGGTTTTTCGCCAGCTTCAATGGCCGGTTCCCCGCCGCGAGTTGAAGGCCCGCATCCAGCGTTCGAGATGCCTAAGCAACTGCAGGCCTGCCTTCGGCATGCGTCGCCCGACCCGGGTGATGATATGCGCATGCGCCTGACGAAAGCGTTCACAGTCTACGGCACGAGCCACGAGCGCGCCGTCCTCCAGTTCCCGGGCTGCCGCGAAGGCCGGCAGCAGCGTAAGGGTGAGCTCCGACCTGGCCGCATGCAGCAGCACCGAAAGCGAGTTGGTTTGCATCGTGACGTGCTGCCCCAACCCCGCCTCGCGAAAGCCCTCGTCGACCAACTGACGTACCCCGTGGCCGGTGCGCCACAACGCCATGGGATGCTCGCTGAGCGTGGCGAGAGACAATTCATTATCGATAGCCGCCAAGGGATGTGATGGCGACATCAACGCCACCAGTGGCTGACGGCTGGAATGCCAGAAACGCAGTTGCGGGTGCAGCCGCTCGTGGTACATCAAGCCGATATGGACTTCGTCTTCTACCACCGCCTCGATGATGTCGCTGGTACTCCCCGTATTTACATCCAGACGCACCCCGCGATAACGCTCGGTAAACGTTCGCAGCGGCGTATCGAGAAGATCCCCAACGAAGCCCTCCCCGACCGTCAGCGAGAGATGACCGGTTTCCAGCCTCTGGTAGGCATCCAGCGCCTCG
>NZ_JARANY010000034.1 GCF_029889885.1 Chromohalobacter sp. 296-RDG | reverse complement strand
TTCGAGGCGGGTGGCTTTTTATTGTGTCGGTGACGGGTAGGTTCAAGCGTCGGGCTGGTGTTGGTATCCGACCCTGTAACTGCGGACGATGAGCAAAAGGCTCATGCCGCCGATCAACGTTGGTCAACAGAATGGCGGCGAACAGCTTGAGGCTGATGCGCGCGATGGCAGCATCATGTTGGACGCCTGTTAAAGACAGCGTCACGCAATGTGAAAGCAGAGACCGTCCGGCCCGAGGCATCAATCCGAGCGCGAGATCGTGCGGCCACGCCAGGTGAAGGTCACGGGCCACAGGTGTTGGTCGCCGTTCGTGAACGCGGCCCATAGCTCGGCATAAGATTGTCCTGCTTCGGGATGTGACGTCTCCGGCAGCAGTTCGGCGAGTGGCTGCAACACGAACGCATGGTGGAGAATCTCGTCACGCGGGAGATCGACGCCTTCGATATGGCCGCATCGGTCGCCCACAGTGAGCAGGTCGATATCCAGCGTGCGTGGGCTGAACTTGGGGCTGCCCGGCAGGCGTCCGTTGTCGGCTTCGATCTGTTTGCACCAGGCTTGCAGCTCGCCGATCGTGAGGGTGGAGTGGAACGCCGCCACGAGATTGTAAAAATTGCGTCCGTCCTCGAAGCCAACTGGTTCGCTTTCGAAGACGCGCGATACCTGCACGTCGCCGAAGGTGTCGGCGAGGGCGTCGAGACAGGCAAGAACGTGGTACTCGCGGTCGATATTGCTGCCGATGCTGACGGTCACCTGTGTCATGCCTGCCCCCGCGTGATGCGTACGCCCACGCTGGCAGCATTGGCGACCGCGCCGGGTTTGCGGACGGTCAGGCTGAGCCAGGCGATGGTGAATTCCTGGCGCAGGGTCTCGGCCAGACGTTCTGCAAAGGTTTCGACCAGCGCGAACTGATGAGCCTCGGCGAAGGTGCCGATACGTTCGCTGATGGCGGCGTAGTCGAGCGCCAGTTGGATATCGTCCCGGTCTGCGGCGGGACGGATGTCGGTCGCCAGTTCGAGATCCAGCCGCAGCTGCTGGCGAAGGGTGCGCTCCCAGTCGTAGACACCGATGACGGTATCCACTTCCAGGGCCTCGATCAGCACGTGATCCACGGCGTATCCTCATTAGGTCGGGCTTTCATGCGGCAAAGCCTGGTCAGCGCTTCGCAGCATCGCAAACCTTAGATTGTACGCCATGAAGGTGGCAGAATCATGGGCGGGGCCCATGCATCGTCGCCCACGCTACGAGGGAGTCCACCTCATGTCTCCAGTCTTGCCCGTCGCGGCCTTGGTGGTTGCCGGTTATCTGAGCGGATCGCTGCTCGGCGCCGTCTGGGTGTGTCGTGCGTTGGGGCGTCGCGATCCGCGTTACGCGGGATCGCGCAATCCCGGGTTCTCGAATGTCCTGCGTGTACATGGGACGTTGCCGGCTGCCTTGACGCTGGCGGTCGATGCGGTCAAGGCCATGCCGGTGTTGTGGATAGCGCAGCGAGAGACGTTGCCGCTGTGGATACAAGGTGCGGTGGGGTTATCGGTGCTGGTGGGGCATAGCTATCCAGTGTGGCATCGTGGGCGCGGTGGCAAGGCCGTGGCCAGTGCCTTTGGCGTGCTGCTGATGATCGCTACGCCGGTGGCCTGGGTGTGTGCCCTGTGCTGGGCTCTCTTGGCGTGGCGCTCGCGCACTGCGGCGGTGGCATCGCTGGCTGCGGCTTTGCTCGCTCCCTTGGCCAGTTATTGGTTGGTGCGTGAGGCGACTCCGGTGGTGAGCGTCTTCTCGGCGTTGGTGCTTGTGCGCCATGCCTGGAACATTCGCCGCCTGGGTCACGGTGGCGAGCCGGGACTTTCACGCGCCTCGCGCGAAGGTGGCGTCAGGCCGCCGGAGGAGTGAGTGTTGCCAGCGGCCAGCGTGGAGTCGCCTGCATCGCTGCATCGTCGCTTTCACCGGCGAGCAGGCGCTGTGCGCCGACGTAGGCGATCATCGCGCCGTTGTCGGTGCAGAAGCGCCCACGCGGATAAAAAGCCTGCGCGTGGCGCTTAGTGATTGCATGGTCGAGACGCTCGCGCAGGCGATGATTAGCGCTGACCCCACCGGCTACCACGAGACGCTTGAGCCCCGTGTCATCGAGGGCGCGGCGACACTTGATGACCAGTGTGTCGATGACGGCTTCCTCGAAGGCACGAGCGATATCGGCGCGGTCTTGGTCACTGAGGGGGCCAGCTTCCTGGAGCTTTCGGGCGGTGGTCAGGGTATGCGTCTTGAGCCCGGAGAAGCTGAAGTCGAGCCCCGGGCGGTCAGTCATGGGGCGCGGGAAACGAAATCGTGCGGGGTCGCCGTGTTCGGCGAGCTTGGCCACCTGTGGGCCGCCGGGATAGGGCAGGTCGAGCATCTTGGCGGCCTTGTCGAAGGCCTCGCCTGCGGCATCGTCGACCGACTCGCCGAGCAGTCGATAGCGTCCGAGTCCGTGCACCTCGACGAGCTGCGTATGCCCGCCCGAGACCAGTAATGCCACGAATGGAAAGTCAGGCGGCGTGTCCTCGAGCATTGGCGCCAACAGATGCCCCTCCATATGGTGCACGCCGAGCACCGGGATGCCCCAGGCGCGCGCCAGGCCGTGCGAGGTCGAAGCACCGACCATCAGGGCGCCGACCAGACCGGGGCCTGCTGTGTAGGCGATGGCGTCGAGCTGGTTGCCGCGCAGTCCGGCGTCGTCGAGTACCTGGCGAATCAGCGGCAGCAATTTGCGAGTATGATCGCGCGAAGCGAGCTCCGGCACTACGCCGCCGAATTCGGCATGCATGGTCATTTGGCTATGCAGCGCATCGGCGATCAAGCCACGCTCGGTATCGTAGATGGCGACGCCGGTTTCGTCGCAGGAGGTCTCAATGCCCAATACCCGCATGTGTCATCATGTCCCCGCTATCTTGTGAAGCCCGCTATTCTACGCCTTTCACGGCGTGTGTGGCAGGGGCCGTCAGGTAAAAGCTCGAGTAAAGGCTTTGCAAAGCAATCTTACGACGACTAGAATACTGTGTTCTGCAAGACTGGGTCGTGCACTCGTCATGCCGTTCGGCATTAGCCGAACTTGAGCTGACTAGGTGTGCGTTCAATCCGAACTCATCTTTCCTTAAGGTAGGTGATTGGTTAATGCCTTCTGTAAAAGTACGTGACAACGAGCCGTTCGACGTCGCCCTGCGGCGTTTCAAACGTTCTTGCGAAAAAGGCGGCGTTCTCTCCGAAGTGCGTCGTCGTGAGACCTATGAAAAGCCCACCGCAGTGCGCAAGCGCAAGGCTGCTGCGGCGGTCAAGCGTCATGCGAAGAAGCTGCAGCGTGAGCGCAAGCGTTTCGAACGGCTGTATTGATCCGTACTAGAAGCGGCTTCGGTCGCTTTTTAGAGGGACGCCAAGCGGCTGCCATCGGGTGGCCGCTTGTTTTTCCCGCCTCGCTGTTTCCGCGATGCCTGGCTCCGTGATTTCCGCGATACAGACAACGTTTCGTCGAGCGCTTCCCCGCCATGGCTGGACAGATACCTCAACGCTTCATCGATGACTTGCTGGCTCGCACCGACGTGGTCGAGCTCGTCGGCGAACGCGTTCAGCTCAAGAAGGCCGGTCGCAACTACTCGGGCCTTTGTCCCTTTCATCAGGAAAAGTCGCCATCGTTCACCGTCAGTGCCGAGAAGCAGTTCTATCACTGTTTCGGCTGCGGCGTGCACGGCAATGCGCTGCGCTTCTTGATGGAGTTCGATCACCTGCGCTTTCCCGAGGCGGTCGAACAGTTGGCGTCGCGATTGGGGCTGGACGTGCCTCGCGAAGGCGATGACGATCCGCGTGCCCAGCAGCGTGAGCAGCGGCGAGAAGAGGCGGTCAACCTGCTCGAGTTGTCGGCGAGTTTCTTCCGCGAACGCCTGGTGATGGCTGAGGGCAGTGACGCGCGTGATTATCTCGAGCGGCGCGGGCTGTCCGAGGATGTCGTTCGCGAGTTCGGTATCGGCTTCGCTCCAGACAAATGGGAAGCGCTCAAGCGCCATTTGGGGGAGCGCGGCATCAGTGATGCGGTACAGGTCGAATACGGGCTGCTGGTGCATCGCGAAGATTCTGGGCGCAGCTACGACCGCTTTCGCAATCGGGTGATGTTTCCGATCCGCGATTGGAAGGGGCGCACCATTGCATTCGGTGGACGTGTGCTTGGGGACGCCAAGCCCAAGTACCTCAACTCGCCCGAGACGCCAGTGTTTCACAAGGGGCGCGAGCTATACGGCCTCTATGAGGCGCGTCAGGCCAACGCGCGGCTGGAACGCATGCTGGTCGTCGAGGGTTACATGGATGTCGTGACGTTGGCCCAATTCGGGATTCGCAACGCCTGCGCGACCCTGGGCACTTCGATTAGCGAAGATCATTTGCAACGCCTGTTCCGCCTGGTGGGCGAGGTGGTGTTTTGTTTCGACGGCGATCAGGCTGGACGCCAGGCAGCACGCCGCGCGCTGGAGACAGTGCTGCCGTCGATGATCGATGGGCGCCAGGTGCGCTTTCTGTTTCTTCCCGAAGGCGAAGACCCGGATACTCTGATACGGCGTGAAGGCACTGAGGCTTTCGAGAATCGGGTGCTATGTGCCGCGCCTCTTTCGGAGTTTCTTTTCGATCAGGCGGCCGAGGGGCGCGACCTCAAGCACATCGAAGAGCGTGAGCGCTTCGCTACCACGGTATTGCGGGCCTTGGAGCGTCTGCCGGAAGGCGTGTTGAAATCGCTATTGCTGCGCGAACTCTCGCAGCGTACGGGCGTCGAACAAGCGAACTTTCAGGCATTGCTGGCGCGTGCCGATAAGACACATGGTATACAGGGTTCTGGCCTCACCGAGGCGCAGGAAGGGGCGCCTCCAGAAACGACGACTCCGCGAGAGGCGGTGTCAGGCGGACGGCGTGGCGCTTTGAGCCTTGTCGGCCGCTTGTTGCATTTGTTGGTGCATGAGCCTGGCCTGGTGGAGCGCTTGCCCGAGACGCTCGACTGGTGCCCCGCCGACGAGGGCGATGGAGCACTGTGTCACGAAGTGGTGCGCTTGATCCGTGCGGGGGGGTATCGCAATGCGCAGGTCTTGCTGGCGCATTTTCATGGCACGCCCGAAGGTGAGCGACTGGCCTGGCTGGCGCGTCGGGAGCTATTGATGCCACGCGACGCACGCGGCGTCGAGGTGGATGGTCTGGTCGATGGGCTGCGTCAACGTCATTCGCAGCGTTCGCCGCAGGAAGAGTATGACGCCCTGTTGGCCCGGATGCAGGCCGGAGAGTGCCTGTCCAGGGAAGAGCGCCAGCAGTTGAACGAGCTGCTGATGGAATTGAAGGGCGGTGCTCGTCCAACATGATGGTCGTGGAGGAGATGCCTGCCACGACGGGTTGAATTGGCGCAAAACGTCGCCATTTACTAGGCAATATCGGAAAGGGTAGCCGAACAAACTAGCACACTTGGATGACAAGACAAATACGACACTGGCAGTAAAATGTCCTTAGCGGCTATACTGGCAGGCTTAGCAACGTTTCGGTCCGTTCGCTTCCAGGTGCTCCATTGTTGAGATAGGGTTTCTATGGCTGGAAATACGCAGCAGTCACGTCTGAAGGAGTTGATCGCCCAGGGTAAGGAGCAAGGCTTCCTAACCTATGCGGAAGTCAATGACCACCTTCCCGAGGATATCGCCGATCCCGATCAGGTGGAAGACATCATCGCGATGATCAACGACATGGGTATCAGCGTCGTCGAGGAAGCACCTGACGAAGATACCCTGATGATGTCCGACCAATCGACCGATGAGTCCGCGGCGGAAGAAGCCGTCGCTGCCTTGGCGGCGGTCGAGAGCGACGTCGGGCGCACCACCGACCCCGTGCGCATGTATATGCGCGAGATGGGCACGGTGGGGTTGTTGACGCGCGAAGGCGAGATCGAGATCGCCAAGCGCATCGAGGAAGGCACCCGTGAGGTGATGTCTTCGCTGGCTTATTTGCCGGGGGCCGTGGACTCCGTCCTGGAGGCCTATGATGCCACTCAGGACGAGGAAGCACCGGGACGGCTTTCTGATTTGTTCTCGGGCTTCATCGATCCCGATGAGGGGATTCCCGGTGTGGCCGAGGCGGAGATTCCGGCGCCCGTCCCCGAGCAGAGTGTCGCGGACGGTGATGATCCTGAAGACGCCGATGAGGCTGAGGAAGAGGAAACCGGTGGCGGTCCGGATCCCGAGGAAGCAAAGGCGCGTTTCGAGCAGATTCGCGAACAGAACGAGCGTGCCAAGGCCGCAATCGACAAGCATGGCTTGGGCTCGTCGGACGCGAATCAAGAACAAGCGCGCCTTGCCGAGCTGTTCTCGCCGATCAAGCTGGTGCCCAAGCACTTCGAGCGTCTGGTGGGGCAAGTACGCATCAGCATCGAGCAGATCCGTGGTCAGGAAAAGGCCATCATGCAGATCTTCGTCAAGCAGGCGAAGGTGCCACGCAAGACCTTCATCGGCTCTTTCCCGGGTGCCGAGTCCGACCTCGAATGGCTGGATCGTTTCAAGACCAAGCATTCCAAGTATGCCGAGCGTATCGAGCCGTTTCGTGCCGATATTCTGCGTGCTCAGCGCAAGATCGGCTTCGAGGAAGAAGCGGTGCGTTTGCCTGTCACGAATATCAAAGAGGTCAATCGCCGGTTGTCGATTGGTGAGGCCAAGGCGCGTCGTGCCAAGAAAGAAATGGTCGAGGCCAACCTGCGCTTGGTGATCTCGATTGCCAAGAAGTATACCAACCGCGGCCTGCAATTCTTGGATCTCATTCAGGAAGGCAACATCGGGTTGATGAAGGCGGTAGATAAGTTCGAATACCGCCGTGGCTACAAGTTCTCGACGTATGCCACTTGGTGGATTCGCCAGGCGATCACGCGTTCTATCGCCGATCAGGCACGCACCATTCGTATTCCGGTGCACATGATCGAGACTATCAACAAGCTCAACCGCGTCTCGCGCCAGATGTTGCAGGAAATGGGCCGCGAGCCGACGCCGGAAGAGCTGGGAGAACGTCTCGAGATGCCGGAAGATAAGGTGCGCAAGGTACTCAAGATCGCCAAAGAGCCGATCTCCATGGAGACGCCGATCGGTGACGACGACGACTCGCATCTCGGCGATTTCATCGAGGATGGCACGATGCTGTTGCCGATCGACTTGGCCACCGGTGAGGGCCTGATCGAGTCGACGCGCAACGTGCTGAGCGGCTTGACGGCGCGCGAAGCCAAGGTGCTGCGCATGCGCTTCGGGATCGACATGAATACCGACCACACGCTGGAAGAGGTCGGTAAGCAGTTCGATGTAACCCGCGAGCGCATCCGCCAGATCGAGGCCAAGGCGCTGCGCAAGCTGCGTCATCCTTCGCGTTCCGAGCCGTTGCGCACTTTCCTTGACGAGTGAGCGAGGCTAGAACCAAGAAACCCGCGAGCTAGTTCAAGCTCGCGGGTTTCTTATGTGCTACGTATGAAGGCGGTCGTTTCAGCCATGATGGCGGAAGCGACGACGCACCAGTAGCACCAGCTCGATGCAGGCGAAGAAGAGCAGCATATATCCGGCAAGTTCGGTCACCTCCTCGGCGGCGTCCTTGATGACGCGCTGGAAGTGGTCGCCGAGCATGGCTTCCCAGAACGCGGAACGGCCATAAAGGCGCGAGAAAACATAAGTCGTGAGGAAGCCGGCGGCGAATATCCCGAAGCCAAAGCTGTTGGCGATCGATTTGAACTCTTCGGCAAAGGCATGCCGATGGCGAATTACCATGAATAGCGTCGGCAGCACGATCAGGGCCACGATCACCTGCCAGCTGCCATCAAATGCATAGAGATCTAGCCAACTATCGTTTTCTCGCACAAAGGAAGCGAGGAAGAATGCGCCGAGCAGCAGGCTGACATGAGGGATAGCGCCCGGGCGACGATAGATGTAACCCATCATCAAGGTGTTCAAGAGTAGCAGTATCGCCTGCGTGAACTCCGTAAAAGAAAGCTCCGAAAATTTATCTACACCCGATCGAGCATCCAGCATAGTTAGCTGCATGATGCCGGCGACGATCACGATATAGCATACTGTGCGAAGGCAAGTTGCCTTAAAGGTGACATCATCTTCGGGGGGCTGGGGAGAGTGCGTCATACGTAGTCTCTAGCGTGCGTCGAAGCGACGGTGATTAGGGCGTCGATGAATGTTTAATATTAGCAAGAAAACGACTCTTAAGAAACACCGTTTCCGATCTACAAGGTAGTCCTTTACAGAGCCTGGGTAGAATCTCAGACTAACGGTATTGTCCTACCATCGGCGGAGAGTGGTCGCATGCAAGTAGAATTGCTGGAGATTCGTCAGCACATGGCACAGTTTCCGCCCTTCGAGCAGCTGTCTGACGATTTGCTCGATGAGCTGGCCAGTCAGGTCGAGGTTGGGTACTTTCAGGCTGAGACCGATATTTACCATCATGGGGACGCCGTCGAGTACCTTCACTACATTCGTAGTGGTGCTATCGACCTTTATCGCCGCAACGGCGATCTCTACAACCGCCTCAGCGAAGGCGATATATTTGGCCAGTTCGACCTGCTGCGCGATCAGCGCGTACGTTTCCCGGCCCGGGCAATCGAAGATACGTTGATCTACTTCATTCCCCTTGCGGCGTTTCAACACTTGTGCGAAGCGGACGACAACTTTGCCGATTTCGTCGAGGTCGAGCGCCCGCGTCTGGAGTCTACCGTCGACCAGCAACGCAAAGGCCATGAGATGCTGGTGACGCGGGTACGTAAGCTGGCCACCCGGGCACCGGTGATGGTAGAAAGCGGTGCCACGGTGCAGGAGGCAGCGCAGCGTATGGGGGAGCACAGTGCCTCCTCGGTACTGGTGCTGGCGGCGCCGCAAACACCGGATGATTCGCATGCCTTCACCCATGAAGATGGGCAACTGCGCCGCATGATCGGGATCCTCACTGACCATGACTTACGTAACCGTGTCCTGGCCAAGGGGCGTCCAACGAGTACTACAGTGGGGGAGCTTATCGACGAGCGCCCGATCACCATTCAGTCTGACGAGTCGGTGTATGAAGCGATGTTGCGCATGCTGCGCAACAATATCCATCACCTGCCTGTCCTGTATCGGCGGCGCCCGGTGGGCGTGTTACATCTATCCGATATCGTGCGCCACGAGACCAATAGTAGTCTGTATCTGGTGGACAATATCTTTCGCCAGCCCAATGCTGAGGGTCTAGCCACGATGAGTCGCGATGTGCGTGCGGCGTTCGTGCGTATGGTCAACGAAGACGACAACTCGCAGATGGTTGGTAGTTCGCTGTCGAGCATCGGGCGCGCGTTTACACGCCGCTTGCTGGAGCTTGCCGAGGAAGAGCTGGGGCCGCCGCCAGTGCCATATTGCTTCATG
The DNA here is from genome assembly GCF_029889885.1 of Chromohalobacter sp. 296-RDG. Classification (GTDB taxonomy): domain Bacteria; phylum Pseudomonadota; class Gammaproteobacteria; order Pseudomonadales; family Halomonadaceae; genus Chromohalobacter. Next base: position 17,315 of record NZ_JARANY010000034.1, on the reverse strand, counting down.
GCATTGGGGTCGATGGCGCGCAATGAGCAATCCATCGTCACCGACCAGGACAATGCTCTGGTACTCGATGACAGCTTCGACCCCGAGCAGCACGACGCGTACTTCCTGACATTGGCACAACGCGTCAGTGATGGATTGGCGGCCTGCGGTTATAGCTATTGCAAGGGCGACGTCATGGCGACCAATGCGCGTTGGCGGCAGCCGTTGCACGTGTGGCAGCAATATTTTCGTGACTGGATCGACGACCCCAGCGCCGAGCGTTTGCTGCATAGCTCGATCTTCTTCGATCTTGATAGTGTCTATGGCGACGAGGCGTTCGCCGAGTCCTTGCAGGATCTGGTCGCCGAGCGCGCCTCTCAGCGTCCACGCTTTCTGGCCGCGATGGCGCGCAATGCGCTGAATCGTACGCCCCCGCTTGGTTTTTTCCGCACTTTCGTAATGGAAAAAGACGGCGAACAGAACAACACGATCAATCTCAAGCGGCGCGGTACGGCACCCTTGGTCGATCTGATCCGTGTGCATGCGCTGGCTTGTGGCTCGCGGGCGCAGAACTCTTTCGACCGTCTCGAGGATATCAACAAAACGCGATTGCTCGCCGGCCACTCCGGGGAGCGGATTCGCTACGCCCTGGAATTTATCGCCATGGTGCGAATTCGTCATCAGGTCATCGATATCCAGGAAGAGCGTGAACCGGACAATAACATTGAGCCCGAAAACGTCTCGGATAACGAACGCCACAATCTCAAGGACGCCTTTCAGGTATTGAGCAACGCCCAGAAATTCCTGAAGTTCCGTTATCCCATGCCTTCCCAGAAACGCTGATATTTGAATGAAGCCACTGCGTTCACGCCGACACCCGCAGCCGCCGACATGGGCGGATTATTTCATGGCGCGTCACCAGCAGGCGCGTGATACGGCATTGGAAAGCTACTTCGATGTCGGTGTGCCCACGCCGGAGACCCCAATCGGTGATGTACCGATGTTGGCCATGGACATGGAAACCACTGGCCTAGATGAGCAGCGTCATGCCATCGTCAGCATCGGCGTGGTGCCTTTCGATCTGCGGCGCATACGGCTCGCCGAGCGTCGTTACTGGGTCGTGAGGCCGCCGCGCCCGCTCAATGAGCGCTCGATCACCTTTCACCATATTACCCATAGCGAGATCGAGCAGGCCCCCGACCTTGATGATGTGCTCGACGAGTTATTGGCCGCGATGGCCGGGCGCATCGTCGTGGTGCATTATCGCCATATCGAGCGCACTTTCCTGAATGCGGCCGTCAGGGCGCGACGTGGCGAGGGCATTCACTTTCCGGTAATCGACACCATGTCGCTGGAAGCGCGTCTACACCGTCAGCCTTTATGGGCGCGTTTTCGACGCTGGATGGGACGGCCGCCGGCCTCGATCCGGCTGCCCGATAGCCGCACGCGCTATGGTTTGCCGCCCTATCAGGCGCACCATGCCTTGATCGATGCCATGGCGACCGCCGAATTGTTGCAAGCGCAGATTGCTCATCGCTACAGCCCCGAGACGCCACTGAGCGAGATCTGGAGCTAGTCAGACGAGCGTGGCGTTTTGTAAAGGGGGCGTGAATAGGTCTGGAAACGAAGAAGGCGGCCCATGGGCCGCCTTCTATGCGTCGCGAATTCAGGAATTCGCTTAGTTGCTGCGTGGTTCGCTCATCAAGCCTTTGATGATGGCGTAGCAGGCCGCCAGCAAGACCAGCGTGAAGGGCAGGCCCGTGGTGATGACCGCCGTTTGTAGTGCGGTGAGGCCACCGCCCAACAGCAGGGCGATGGCGATTGCACCTTCGATCAACGCCCAGAAAATGCGTTGAGGCTTGGGTGCGTCGACCTTGCCGCCGGCGGTAATCGAGTCGATGACCAGCGAGCCGGAATCCGAGGAGGTGATGAAGAACACCATCACCAACACGATGCCCACAAACGAGGTGATCGCCGTCAGTGGTAGCTGGCCGAGCATGGTGAACAGCTGAAGCTCCAGCGCAGCGTCCTGCACGCCACTGAATCCATCGGAGACGACCTGGTCGATAGCGGTGCCCCCGAAAGCGGTCATCCACAGGATCGAGACCAGTGTCGGCACCAGCAGCACTGCGATCAAGAATTCACGTACGGTACGGCCACGGCTGACGCGGGCGATGAACATCCCGACGAACGGAGACCAGGAAATCCACCAGGCCCAGTAGTATGCCGTCCAGGTTTGTGTGAATCCACTATCTTCACGACCGAAGGGGTTGGAGAGGCCGGGTAGATTCTTGACGTAACCGAGCAGGTTCTCGAAGAACCCTGTTGCGATGAGTAGCGTTGGCCCGACGAAGATGACGAAGAGTAGCAGCAAAAAGGCGAGGGCCATGTTGAGCTGCGAGAGGCGTTGCACGCCCTTGTCGACACCGGCAACGACCGAGACCAGCGCCACCAGAGTGATAGCCAGAATCAGTATCACCATGGTGACGTTGGTATTGGGCGTATCGAACAGGTGGTGCAGCCCCGCAGAGGCCTGCGAAGCACCCAGACCCAGCGAGGTCGCTAGACCGAAGAGTGTGGCGAAGACCGCCAGGATATCGATGACGTGGCCTGGCCATCCCCAGACGCGCTCACCCAGGATCGGGTAGAAGATCGAGCGCATGGTCAGCGGGAGACCCTTGTTATAGGAGAACAACGCCAACGACAGGGCGACGATGGCATAGATACCCCAGGGATGCAGTCCCCAGTGGAAAATCGTTGCTGCCATGCCCAACTGCGCTGCCGCTTGCTCGTTGCCCTCGGCGCCACCCAGGGGGGCGCTGCCATCACCCGCAAGCGAGGTCCCGAAGTGGGTCAGCGGCTCGGAGACACCGTAGAACATCAAGCCGATGCCCATCCCCGCTGCGAACAGCATGGCGAACCAGCCGGCATAGCTGAAATCCGGCGTGGCTTTGGCGCCGCCCAGGCGGACCTTGCTCAGCGGCGTGAAAATCAGTACGACGGCGAGGACCACGAAAATATTAGCGGCAAGAATGAAGAACCAGTCCATGCTGCCCGTCAAGAACGAGAACATGGTATTGAAAACCGGGGCTACCTGGTTCTGGAACGCCAACGTCACGATGACGAAAAACAGGATCACCAAGGAGGAGATCGTGAACACCTTGCCATGTAGATCGAAGTCGATACCGAACTTAGTGGAGGTGATATTGTCCTGGCCTATCACATAATCGGTATCGATCAGGTTTGCTGGCCCATCCGGAGCCGGAATACCCTCTGAGCCCTCATTCGGCTCTTGGGCCGCATCATCCTGCGAATGTTTGTCCATGAGAATTCTCCGTCTCAGGTAAGCGTAGATTGCGTCGGTGACGCGAGATATGCCGCTTGGCGGCTAGCGTATTGTCGTTAAAACGTATCGTACTCAATAAATTTGCATAATTGAGTCGTTTTTGCCATCAAGACCTTAAACGTTTTGCGGTGCGTTTCGCAAAAACGTCTCGTAGTTGGGGGCGAATTCAACGTTCGCCGCTGCGCATCGCTTCCTCGACGATCCAGTCGTGCACGGCACGCACACGCCGATCATCCAATGCCCCAGGGGGATAGACGAGGCCATAGGTCTTGCCGGTGGCCACGGCGCCGGTGAATGGCGCGATCAGTGCACCGCTATCGAACTCATCGGTAATCAGCGTGCGCCGTGCAATCGCTACGCCCATGCCAGCGATGGCCGCCTCTACGGTCAAGTGATTGCGATTGAAGGTGTAGCCGCGCCGCACGTTGACCGATTCGTCGCCCAACGCGTGCAGATAGTGCTCCCATTCGGCGTAATCGTGGCTGCCGCGCCATGCGGTCACGTCATGCAACAATGGGTAGTAGCCCAGATCCTCGGGGCGCACCAGCGGCGGGCGTCGGCGCAACAGTTGCGGCGAACATACCGCGAAGATTTCTTCGTCCATCAGCGGCGTGATTTGAAAGCCGGCGTAGCGCCCATCGTTGAGGTCGATGGCCAGTTCGAATTCGCCTTCACGCAATGACAGGTTGCTGTCCTCGGATGCGACATGCAACTCGATGTCCGGAAAGCGCGCCTGCAGCCGCGTCAGTCGTGGCATTAGCCATTTGGCCAGAAACGAGGGCACACAACGCAAGCGCAGCACGCCGCTCATGACCCCCGTACGCAGGCGACGCACCTCCATGCCTACTGCATCGTAGGCCTGATCGACCACCGCTGCCAGGCGTTGTCCTTCATCGGTGAGTTCCAGGCGCCGTGGCAGGCGGCGAAACAGCTTGAAGCCGAGCCGCGCCTCGAGCTGCTTGATCTGCTGGCTGACCGCGCCGGTGGTGACGTGTAGTTCTTCGGCGGCCCGGGTGAAGGAAAGGTGCCGCGCGCTAATCGCGAAGACCTTGAGCCAAGCGTGGGTTTGGGCGTGCAGGGTGCGGCTCATGATTTAGCCATTCTAAAGCTTGATCGAATTATTCTCCGTTGCCCGGCATCCAGGCTGCCTTCAAGCTAAAGTCAAATCGAGCTGCTAACAAGTTCGTTTAGTAATTTTGATGCATAAAGACTGTTCGAGGTGTCATGCATGGCAATCAGTGTGTTCGATCTGTTTAAAGTGGGAATTGGACCGTCCAGTTCGCATACGGTCGGCCCCATGCGTGCGGCCTGTGACTTCATCGATGAGCTGCGCTCGCATGATTGGCTGACGCGTGTCACTCGCATCGAAGTGCATCTCCATGGCTCGTTGTGCGCTACTGGCAAAGGGCATGGTACCGATCAGGCAGTGATCATGGGGCTCATGGGCGAGCGCCCTGCATGCATCGATCCGGAGATAGTCCCCGCCTGCATGGAAGAACTGCGCGAATCGCAGACCTTGCTGCTTGCCGGTCAGCAGCCGATCTCATTTCCCTGGGCACGCGACATGCAGTGGTATGAAGAGTCGCTTGCCTATCATCCCAATGCGTTGCGCCTTATAGCCCATGCTCACGGCGAAGAGCTGTATCGCAATACCTATTACTCCGTGGGCGGCGGTTTCGTCGTCGACGAGTCGCAGGCCGCCAACGGTGCACTGGATACCGATACCACCACGTTACCTTACGATTTCGCAACTGCGGAAGAACTGCTCATGCTGTGCCGCACGCATGGGCTACGCATCAGCGAGCTGATGCTCGACAACGAGAAAGCCTGGTGCGACGAAGCAAACGTTCGTGACGCGCTGTGGCGTATCTGGGAGGCAATGAAGGCCTGCGTTGACAATGGCTTGCGCCATGATGGCGTGCTACCCGGTGGTTTCAATGTCAAACGCCGGGCCAGCACGCTACATCGGCGCCTGCAGGCGGCCAGCGACAACACCAGCGTGATCGCCTCGACCTTTTCAGCGATGGATTGGGTCAATGTCTTCGCCTTGGCCGTCAATGAGGAAAACGCTGCCGGTGGGCGCATGGTGACTGCGCCGACCAACGGTGCGGCGGGCATCGTGCCGGCGGTATTGCACTATTACATGCAGTTTCAGCCGGATGCCTGTGAACGCGATGTCGTCGACTTCCTGCTTGCGGCCGGCGCGATTGGCATCCTGTGCAAGAAGAATGCCTCGATTTCCGGCGCCGAGGTGGGTTGCCAAGGCGAGGTCGGCTCGGCTTGCGCGATGGCTGCCGCCGGGTTGGCCGAGGTAATGGGTGGCACGCCCGCGCAGGTCGAGAACGCCGCCGAGATTGGACTCGAGCACAACTTGGGCTTGACCTGCGACCCTATCGGCGGACTAGTACAGGTGCCATGCATCGAGCGCAACGCCATCGCTTCGGTGAAGGCGATCAACGCCGCGCAGATGGCGCTGGGGGGCGACGGTGAACATTTCGTGTCCCTCGACCGCGTCATTCGTACCATGCGCGATACCGGCGCCGACATGCAGGATAAGTACAAGGAAACTTCGCGTGGTGGCCTGGCGGTGAATGCCATCGAATGCTGACACTGAATCGTTCGATCAACCCTTTGGGGCGCCCGTGTGGCGCCTTTTTTTTGATTCGGGATCGCACCGTGCGGTCTTCTATGGTTTTATTCCCTCGCAACATAGTGCGCATAGTGTTGCCGGGATAGGCTCGGCAGCCCGTTCAGGACTCCGAAGAAACAGAAAGAAGGTCGCTCATGAGCGAGACAGATAGCTGTATCATCCGCCATTTCCGGCATTACGCGGATCTTACCGAGAGTGACGAGGCGCTGTTGGACTCGCTCGAACGCGAGCCGCGTGAGGTCGAACGCGGCGAGGCGCTATGGCAAACCGACGATCCGGCAGGGCGTTTCTGCACGCTCTCCAAGGGGTGGGCGTATTCCTTCCGCGATATGGAGGACGGCTCGCGTCAGATTCTCGAGATATTGCTTCCGGGGGACGTCATCGGTCTGCGCGAATTCGCTTTTCAAGAGCGCCTCTCCGGGGTAATGATGATCGACGACGGCGTCGTCTGTGATTTTCCTCACCGACGCCTGATCGAGGTGTTTCGCGAATCCTTTACGCTGTCGATGATCTTCTTCGCCGTGTCTTCGCAACAGCAGGCCTTGTTGACAGAGCGTCTGATCAATCTGGCACGACGCAGCGCGCGCCAGAAGCTGGCCCACCTGATTTACGAGATGTACATGCGTTTGCAGCGCACCATGCCATACGCCACGCGGCGTTTTCGCCTGCCGCTGTCGCAACAGCAACTGGGCGATGCGCTGGGCCTCACCTCGGTACATGTCAGCCGGACATTGAGCGGGTTCCGCGAGGATGGACTGCTGATTCGAGAGCGCCAGTGGGTCGAATTGCTCGATCCCGATGCCTTGGCGCATGAAGCCGAATTCGCCGGGCGGTATCTGCGTGATGGGCTATGGCCTACCTCGGGAGAATGAGCCACGAGGCTGTCGCGAGGGGTGCGAGTCAGGCTTGTAGCGTGTCCGACAGTCGCGCGACCAGGAAGTCGACGAACTGACGCACCTTGGGCGAGAGATGCCGGTGACGCGGATAGATTGCCCACACTGCAGTGTCGGTGAACTGATAGGCATCCAGCACCGACACTAGCTGTCCCTGCGCCAAGTGCGGCGCCACGTAGTAGTCCGGCAATTGCGCCAGTCCCAGGCCTTTCAATACCGCATCGAGCAGTGCCGGCCCGGAATTGGCGCGCCAGCGGCCCTCGATACGTATTTCCCGGCGCTGGCCGTTGACCTCGAACAGCCAGCTATCGCGAGAACCGCGCAGGCAGTTGTGATGGGGTAACTCGGCCAATGAATGTGGCGGTGCAGCGCGCTCGAAGTATTCGCGCGCGCCGACGACGTATTCGCGACGCTCGCATAACCGTCGCGCGATCAAGCTCGAGTCACGCAGCACGCCCATGCGGATAGCAACGTCGAACCCTTCCTCGATCAACTCGACCTGGCGGTTGGTGAAGTGCATGTCGACTTCGAGCTGCGGGTGCAAACGCTGGAAATCGTTGACCAGCGGGGCGATGTAGCGCTCGCCGAAGGTGGTGGCACAGGTCAGTCGCAATGTGCCCTTGGGTCGCGACTGGAAGTCGACGATGGCTTCCTCTGCCTCGCGAAAGCCATCGAATAAATGGCGGCAATGCCGATAGTAGAGAGCGCCAGCGTCGGTGAGACGCGTCTGGCGCGTGGTGCGGTACAAGAGCGTCGTGCCGAGTTGACTCTCGAGCTGCCCAATCGAGCGGCTTACGTGTGAGGTGGAAACCTTCAGATGCCGTGCAGCGGCGGAAAATGAGCCCAAGCGGGCGACTTCGATGAAAGCCTCTATGCGATCCCAGCGCTGCATTGTTGCTCCACGGCAATAATGTTGTGACGTCGTAAGCATTTATCCAAGCGCGCCAACTGCCTAGACTGGTGGGGTTAACCACGCGCGCCTAGACTGCCTTTGCTGGCGCATCGGGCGCCGCCATGATCGACGAAGGAGAATGCCTGATGAAATCACGCGCCGCCATCGCTTGGGAAGCTGGCAAACCGCTGGAGATTGCCGAGATCGACGTCGAAGGGCCCAAAGCCGGCGAGGTACTGGTTCAGATCAAGGCAACCAGCGTTTGCCATACTGACGCTTTTACTCTCTCCGGAGCCGATCCGGAAGGCAACTTTCCGGCGGTGCTGGGTCATGAAGGGGGAGGTGTTGTCCAGGAAGTCGGCGAGGGTGTCACCAGCCTCAAGCCCGGCGATCACGTCATTCCGCTGTATACCGCCGAGTGCGGTCAGTGCAAGTTCTGCCTCTCCGGCAAGACCAATCTGTGCAGTTCGGTCCGTGCCACCCAGGGCAAGGGCGTGATGCCCGACGGCACCTCGCGCTTTTCCAAGGACGGCCAGTCGCTGCACCACTACATGGGCTGCTCGACGTTCAGCGAATATACCGTGCTGCCCGAGGTCTCGCTGGCCAAGGTGTCCTCCGAGGCGCCGCTGGACAAGATCTGCCTGCTGGGCTGTGGCGTCACCACTGGCATCGGCGCGGTGATGAACACCGCCAAAGTCGAGCCGGGTGCTACTATCGCCGTATTCGGTCTCGGCGCCATCGGCCTGGCGGTCATCCAGGGTGCGCAGATGGCCAAGGCGAGCCGGATCATCGCCATCGACGTCAATCCCGACAAGTTCGACCTGGCGCGTCAGTTCGGTGCCACCGAGTTCGTCAATCCCAAGGACTACTCGGACCCCATTCAGCAGGTGATCGTCGACCTGACCGATGGTGGCGTCGATTATTCTTTTGAGTGCATCGGCAACGTCAACGTCATGCGCAGCGCACTGGAGTGCTGCCACAAGGGCTGGGGCGAATCGATCATCATCGGCGTCGCCGGGGCCGGAGAGGAGATTTCCACGCGGCCGTTCCAACTGGTGACCGGGCGCGTCTGGAAAGGCTCTGCCTTCGGTGGCGTCAAGGGCCGTAGCGAACTGCCGGGTTACGTCGACGACTACATGAATGGCAAGCTCAAGATCGATGAGTTCGTCACTCAGGACATGGCGTTCGAGGAGATCAACGAGGCGTTCGAGTTGCTGCACGCCGGCAAGAGCATTCGTACCGTGCTGCACTTTTGACACGCGCCCGAAGCTGCGCGAAAAGCATCTGATTCATCGCGCCCGATGCCGCACGAAAGGCGCTTGATACGCGCTCGGGATTGAGCCATCGCGCCTGATGTTGCGCGAAAAGCGTCTGATATACGCCCGGGCGCGTGCCGATGTCGTTCCATCCGCCGGCGGCTTGATGCCGCCGGTTTCTCAGGGAGAGCACCATGACCATATCCGAATCGCTGGAGCTGGTCTCCGCCACCAAGTCGTTCGGCGGTTGGCTGAAGCGCTACAAGCACCACTCGCGTGCGCTCGATTGCGAGATGATCTTCGCCATTTATCTGCCGCCCCAGGCGGAAACCGACAAGGTACCGCTGCTGTGGTGGCTCTCGGGGCTGACCTGCAACGACGAGAACTTCATGCAGAAGGCCGGCGCGCAACGTGTGGCCGCCGAGCTGGGCATGGCCATCATTTGTCCGGACACCAGTCCGCGCGGCACCGACCTCCCCGGTGAGCACGACAGTTATGACTTCGGCTCCGGCGCGAGCTTCTACGTCAATGCCAATCAGGCGCCGTGGTCCAAGCACTATCGTATGTACGACTATGTTACCGAGGAGCTGCCCTCGGTGGCGCGTCAACATTTCCCGCTCAACGGGCGGGAAGCCATCAGCGGACATTCCATGGGCGGTCATGGCGCGCTGGTGTTGGCCTTGCGCCAACCTGGGCGTTATTCTTCAGTCTCGGCGTTCGCTCCGGTGGTCAATCCCATTGTCTCGCCTTGGGGGCAGAAGGCCTTCACCGCCTATCTCGGCGAGGATCATGGCAAATGGACGCAATACGACGCCTGCGAACTGATCGCCAAGGGCGCATCGCGCCAGCCGCTGTTCATCGATCAGGGCGAGGCGGATAACTTCCTCGACGAACAACTCATGCCCGAGCGCATCGAGGCTACCTGTGAGAAGCACGACCATCCGCTGACCCTGCGCCGTCAGCCGGGTTACGATCATAGCTATTTCTTCATCGCGACCTTCATCGAAGAGCATCTGCGCTATCACGCCGAGCGTCTGCAGCGAAAGCGTTAGTGGCAGAGCGGTGTCAAGGCCGATAGCCTGCTAGGTGCCGTGCTGGACCCATGCCCCGCCCAGGCGATGAACTGGCGCGGGGCATTTTCTTGAAAACGTCATAGGGATGTCGTTTTTGATAGCATGAGATGACGCTTTTAGATACGTTGAAGGGGCGTCATCTCGTCACACTCAAGACGTAGAAACCAATTTCCGACAATGACAATACACCCCTGGTGAAGCACTACCAGTGGCTCCGAACGTGACCCGAGGAGAACCGCTGATGGCCATGACGAGCGATCGTCCCGCGCCGCCTACCGCCCCCGATGCGCCGCTGCGTTTGGGTTTCTTGTTAATGGATAATTTCACGCTGATCTCGTTGGCCTCGGCAGTAGAGCCGTTGCGTATGGCCAATCAGTTGGCGGGGCGTGAACTTTACCAGTGGACCACGTTGAGCCCGGACGGAGAGGCGGTACGGGCCAGCGATGGATTGCTGATCACGCCCGATAACGGCATGCACGAGCCGTTGGCACTCGACATGGTGTTCGTGTGTGGCGGCGTCGGCATCCAGCGTCATGTCACACGTGAACATGTGCTGTGGCTGCAGGCGCAGGCGCGCCAGTCGCGACGCATCGGCGCGCTGTGTACCGGCAGTTGGGCACTGGCCAAGGCGGGGCTGCTCGATGGCTACGAATGCAGCATTCACTGGGAATTCCAGGCCGCTGCCCAGGAAGCTTACCCAAGCGCTACGCTGACCACCCGTTTGTTCTCCATCGACCGCGACCGCGCCACGGCTTCTGGCGGGACCGCGCCGTTGGACATGATGCTGACGCTGATCGCCCGTGATCATGGCCGCGAGCTCTCGGCGGCGATCTCCGACATGTTCATTTGCGATCGCATGCGTGGCGAGCAAGACCAGCAGCGTGTGCCGCTGCGGCATGTACTGGGCACCAGCCAGCCCAAGCTGCTCGAGATCGTGTCGCTGATGGAGGCTAACCTGGAAGAGCCCATTGCCCTTGATGAACTGGCGAACTACGTCAACGTCTCGCGTCGCCAACTCGAGCGCCTCTTCCAGAAATATCTGAGTTGCTCGCCGTCGCGCTATTACCTCAAGCTGCGTCTGACCCGTGCCCGACAACTGCTGCGCCAGACCTCGATGTCGATTATCGAAATCGCCTCGGTTTGCGGGTTCGTTTCCACACCGCATTTTTCCAAGTGCTATCGAGAATACTTCGGCACGCCGCCGCGTGACGAACGCTTGACGCGTCTGGCGAGCGCCAGCGTGACGCTGACGCCCGCCAACCTCGCTGCGGGCAATGAAGACGATGCTTATGTCGCGTCCCGTGCCTCCAGTGCGATGCAGGCCCTGGCTCAGGCGCAGGGCGAGCCCACCTACGCGAGTGTGCATTTGGGGTAGCGCGTATTCGCGCTATTCATGCGGCCGAGGTACCGCTTCCAACGAGGCCGTCCGATCATCGGGCGGCCTCGTTGCGTTAATACCGATGACAAGGCGTGACGCATTTGGAATTTTCCTCGTCGCTTCCAAGCGTCGACGGTCTCGGGGACGGGGCTAAGCTGGCCGCATGACACCATCCCCGGAGCGATACTCATGACCGCGCAAGCACTGCACGACGACGCCATCGTCATCGATGGCCTGGTCATCGCCAAATGGAACCGCGAACTACTTGAAGACATGCGCCGGGGCGGTTTGACCGCTGCCAATTGCACCGTCTCGGTATGGGAAGGGTTTCAGGCCACCGTCGATAATATCGTCCAGACTAACGCACTACTTGCAGCGTGCGATGATCTGGTGAGGCCCGTGCGCACCACCGCCGATATCACCCGCGCCAAGGAAGAAGGCAAGACCGGCATTATCTACGGTTTCCAGAACGCCCACGCCTTCGAGGATCAGATCGGCTACGTAGAGGTCTTCAAGCGCCTCGGCGTGGGTATCGTGCAGATGTGCTACAACACCCAGAATCTGGTCGGCACCGGCTGTTACGAGCGCGACGGCGGTCTTTCCGGATTCGGTCGCGAGATCGTCGCCGAAATGAATCGTGTGGGTGTGATGTGCGACTTGTCCCACGTTGGCGAGACCACCTCTCGTGAAGTTATCGAGACGTCCGAGAAGCCGGTCTGCTACTCCCATTGCCTACCGTCCGGCCTCAAGGAACACCCGCGCAACAAGTCCGATGCCGAGTTGCGCTTCATCGCCGAGCATGGCGGTTTCGTCGGCGTGACCATGTTTACTCCCTTCCTGCGCGCCGGTGTCGACGCCACTGTCGATGACTACGTCGAAGCCATCGAATACGTGATGAACATCGTCGGAGAGGACGCCATCGGGATCGGCACCGATTTCACCCAGGGGCAGGATCAAGCCTTCTTCGAGTGGCTCACCCACGACAAGGGCTATGCCCGGCGCCTGACCAACTTCGGCACCATCATCAATCCCGAGGGTATTCGCACCATCGGCGAGTTCGGCAACCTCACCGAGGCGCTCTTGCGACGCGGAATGAGCGAGCGACAGGTGCGCAAGATCATGGGTGAGAACTGGATGCGAGTGCTCAAGGACGTATGGGGCGAATGACGGCCAGCTACGAGTAACGGGCTACGGGCCACGAGATATAAGCCACGAGCGGCGAGCTATGGCTGTGAGCCATCATGCTGCTCGAGGCTCGAAGCTCGAAGCTCGAAGCTCGAAGCTCGAAGCCGCGCCAGGCCATAATAATCAGCAAGATTTGAGGACTAAGACCGTGACCAAGATGCCTCCCGAACTGCCCATCGAAGTGGATAGCGAGACCGGCGTGTGGACCACCGATGCGCTCCCCATGCTCTACGTACCGCGCCATTTCTTTATCAACAATCACGTCGCCGTAGAGCAGGCGCTGGGTATCGAGACCTATGCCGAGATTCTCTACCAGGCCGGCTACAAGAGCGCCTGGCACTGGTGCGAAAAGGAAGCCGAATGCCATGGCCTGGAAGGTGTGGATGTCTTTGAACATTACATGAAGCGACTCTCTCAACGCGGCTGGGGACGCTTTTTCACCGAGGCCTTCGATCTCGATGCGGGCCGTGCCCGTGTACGCCTGGAAGACAGCGCCTTCGTCTATCAACAGGGCAAGGTCGGCCACAAGGTGGATTACATGTTCACCGGCTGGTTCGCCGGGGCGATGGATCAGATTCTCGCCGCGCATGGTAGTGATCTGCGTACCATCGCCGAGCAGACCCAAAGCGCCGCCGAGCCGGGCTGCGATGTCGGCTACTTCCAGGTCACGCCCCGTTCCCCAATCGACGGCTGAGGTTTTCACGATGGCATTCGACGCGCTTTTCCAACCCATCGAGATCGGCAAGCTGACCATTCGCAACCGCGTGGTCAGCACCGCTCATGCCGAGGTCCATGCCACCGATGGCGGCATGACCACCGATCGCTACGTCAAATACTACGAAGAAAAGGCCAAGGGCGGCGTGGGTCTTTCTATCTGCGGCGGCTCGTCGCCGGTGTCGATCGACAGCCCCCAGCCCTGGTGGAGTTCGGTGAACCTGACCACCGACCGCATCATTCCGCATTTCCAGAACCTCTCGGCTGCCGTTCACAAGCACGGCGGCAAGATCATGATCCAGATCACCCACATGGGGCGTCGCTCGCGGTGGGATGGTCACGATTGGCCGGTGCTGCTATCGCCCTCGGGGATTCGTGAGCCGGTGCACCGTTCGACGTGCAAGACTATCGAAGAAGAAGACATCTGGCGGGTCATCGACGATTTCGCTCAGGGCGCGCGGCGCGCAAAAGAAGGCGGTCTGGATGGCGTCGAGCTTTCCGCCGTACACCAGCACCTGATCGACCAGTTCTGGAGTCCGCGCGTTAACAAGCGTACCGATGAATGGGGCGGTAGCTTCGAGGGCCGCATGCGCTTCGGCATGGAAGTGCTCAAGGCGGTACGTGCCGAGGTCGGCGACGATTTCGTGGTCGGCATGCGCATCTGTGGCGACGAGTTTCACCCGGATGGTTTGACTCACGACGATATGAAGGATATCGCCGCCTACTACGATGCCACCGGCCAGGTCGACTTCTTCGGTGTAGTGGGGTCGGGCTGCGATACTCACGACACCCTGGCCAACGTGATTCCCAACATGGCCTATCCGCCGGAGCCGTTCCTGCATCTGGCGGCGGGTATCAAGGAGGTGGTCGGCGCGCCGGTGATCCATGCTCAGAACATCAAGGATCCCACCCAGGCCAACCGTATTCTCGAAGGCGGCCACGTCGACATGGTGGGCATGACCCGGGCGCATATCGCCGACCCGCACCTGATCGCCAAGGTCCAGATGGGGCAGACCGACCGGATCAAGCAGTGCGTGGGTGCCAATTACTGCATCGATCGCCAGTATCAGGGCCTCGACGTGTTGTGCATCCAGAATGCGGCGACCTCCCGCGAGCACATGGGGATGCCGCACGAGATCGAGAAAAGCGCCGGCCCCCAACGGCAGGTGGTGGTCGTAGGCGGTGGCCCGGGTGGCATGGAAGCGGCACGCGTCGCCGCCGAGCGTGGCCATTCAGTCACGTTGTTCGAAGGTGCCGAAGCGTTGGGAGGGCAAATTACGCTGGCCGCCAAGGCGCCGCAGCGCGATCAGATTGCCGGCATTACGCGCTGGTTTCAGCTCGAGCTGACGAGGCTCAAGGTCGATGTCCGCCTGGGTGTGCACGCCGACGAGGCGACGATCGATGACCTGCGTCCCGACATCGTTCTCCTCGCCACCGGTGGTCAGCCGTTTCTGACCCAGATCCCGGAATGGGGCTATACACAAGATCGCGACGAAAGCTTGGTCGTCAGTGCCTGGGATGTCCTCGGCGGTGACGTGGCGCCGGGCAAGAACGTGCTGGTTTACGATACTCTCTGTGAATTCACCGGGGTCTCGGTGGCCGACTATCTGGCCGAAAAGGGCGCTCAGGTGGAGATCGTCACCGATGACACCAAGCCCGGGAGCGCGGTTGGTGGTACGACCTTTCCCACCTACTACCGTAGCCTCTACGAGAAGGAGGTCATCATGACCTCGGACCTGGCGCTGCATAAGGTCTATCGCGAGGACGCATCGCTGGTAGCGGTACTGGAGAACGAATACACCGGCGTCCAGGAAGAGCGCGTGGTTGATCAGGTGGTGGTCGAAAATGGCGTGCGCCCGGATGAATCGCTTTATTACGCGCTCAAGGAACGCTCGCGCAATCATGGTCAACTCGATCTCGAAGCGCTCTACGCCGCCGCGCCGCAACCCAGCCTGGCAACGCTAGACGACGACGCACAATCTGGCTTCCTGCTGTTCCGAGTGGGCGACTGCACGGCGCCGCGCAATACGCACGCGGCGATCTACGATGCCCTGCGGATCTGCAAGGATTTCTGAAGACGCTTCGCGTCAGCCACGAGCTTCGGGCAACGAGCTGCGAGCAACACTGTAGCCCGGAGCCCGGAGCCCGGAGCCCGCAGCTCGTAGCCCCAAAGTGAGGTGGTTAATATGCTCGATATCCTCTTGCCGATACTGCTCTTCGCTGCCTTGGCGGTAGCTGCGCTCGGTGCCTGGCGGCGTGTGCGCCTGTGGCGCCGGGGACGAGCATCGCAGGTATCTATCTTCCGCGGCCTGGCCGCGATGCCGCGCCGTTATCTGGTCGACCTGCACCATGTGGTGGCGCGCGACAAGGTGATGGCCAATACTCACGTGGCTACTGCCGGTGGTTTCGTCGCCGCCATGGGGCTGGCGATCGTCGTCCACGGACTGGGCCTTGCCGAGGGCATATTAGGCTGGTTGCTGCTGGCGGCCAGCGCGATCAT
This sequence comes from Chromohalobacter sp. 296-RDG, assembly GCF_029889885.1. Taxonomy (GTDB): domain Bacteria; phylum Pseudomonadota; class Gammaproteobacteria; order Pseudomonadales; family Halomonadaceae; genus Chromohalobacter. The sequence goes on along the minus strand of NZ_JARANY010000034.1, from coordinate 1,449 downwards.
GTTCGCGGGTAGCCTGTTCGTCGTCCGGCGGCGGCGTAACCCACCGGCACGCTTGTCGAAAGGGCCGTGGATGCGCTTGCCCAAGAGCCTGATGGCTTTTTCGCTGGGCATCTTCGCGGTCACCCTGCCGGCGTTGGGCATACTGCCCGACGCCGCGGGTAGCTGGCTGATCGCACTGGTGCTGGCCGCCGTGGTGGCCTGGGGCCTGGCGGAATTGGTGGTAGGAATGACCTGGGGCGGGCCGATGAAGCATGCCTTCGCCGGCGCCTTGCATCTGGCCTTTCATCGCCGTCCCGAGCGCTTTTCCGATACGCAATACGGTGGATATCCCTCCACCGGCCTCAAGTCGCTCGATCTCGACGATACCGAGGCGCCATTGGGTGTCGGCCAGCCCACCGATTTCACCTGGAACCAACTGTTGGGCTTCGATGCCTGTGTGCAATGCGGGCGCTGCGAAGCGGTCTGCCCAGCTTTCGCTGCGGGCCAGCCGCTCAATCCCAAGAAATTGATTCAGGACATGGTAGTGGGCATGGCCGGGGGGAGCGATGCCCAATATGCCGGCAGCTCCCACCCTTCTCAAGAGGCTGGGGACCGCTCGGTGAGTGAACACCAAGGCTCACCGCATGGTCCCATCGTCGCGCCGGCTTCCACCAAAGACGGCAAGGCGCTGGTCGATGCCGAGACGCTGTGGTCCTGCACCACCTGCCGGGCTTGCGTCGAGGAATGCCCGATGATGATCGAGCATGTCGATGCCATCGTCGACATGCGCCGCCATCTGACCCTTGAAGAAGGCGCGACGCCTGGTAAAGGCGCCGAGGTGATCGACAACCTGATCGCCACCGACAATCCCGGCGGTTTCGATCCCGGTGGACGACTCAACTGGGCGGCGGATCTCGAACTACCGTTGATGGCCGACGTCGAGCGCGCCGAAGTGTTGCTGTGGTTGGGTGACGGCGTCTTCGATATGCGCAATCAACGCACGCTGCGCGCCCTGGTCAAGGTGTTGCGCGCTGCCGACGTCGATTTCGCCGTACTCGGCAATGAAGAGCGTGACAGTGGTGATGTGGCGCGTCGTCTCGGGGATGAGGCAACCTTCCAGTCGCTGGCGCGGCGCAACATCGCCACGCTGTCCCAGTATCGCTTCGACTGTGTCGTTACCTGCGATCCGCACAGCTTCCACGTGCTCAAGAACGAATACGGTGCCTTCTATCCAGAAGGACAGGACGCTGACTACCCGGTCTGGCATCACAGCACCTTCATCAATCAGTTGATCGAGGCTGGTCGGTTGCGACTGGCGCCGGGCCAAGCGGCGCGCGTGACTTATCACGACCCTTGCTACCTGGGCCGCTACAACGGTGAATACGAAGCCCCCCGCGCGGTGCTGCAAGCGCTGGGCGTCGAGCTGGTCGAAATGCAACGTTCGGGCTATCGCTCACGTTGCTGCGGCGG
>NZ_JARANY010000033.1 GCF_029889885.1 Chromohalobacter sp. 296-RDG | reverse complement strand
CAGGGACATCTGCTGGATATCGGCAAACGATTTCTGTGATGCCTGGAGCCCGACTTTACTCAGCATGTAATCCGAGATTGCCGAGTTGTAATCCAGATCGACCAGATCGGAGCGCGTCTGCTCGTAAGCAATCTCGCGGTTACCGCCGACATCGTCCAGGGCGTCAAGCTCATTCATGCGTGCGCCGACCGAGGCCCGGGTGGTCAGCACGTTATCCAGCGAGGCATCCAACTTGCGGCTCGCGGTAGACAGGGTGTTGTCCAGCGCGGCCTGATCGGCATCGGTTTCGACGGGCTGACGCAGGGCATTGATGGTATCGCCGAGGGTCTTGAACAGGCTGGCCTGCTCCTCATTCATATCGCCACCCGGCGTGACGCTCAAGGAATCGCCGTCTGCCGGCTCGCCTTCCAGCGTCAGCGCCATGCCACCGAATTCGATGGTCTCGCCTTCGGTGTATGCCACATTGTTCTGATCGGTAAATTCAGTACCGGAACCTGCGATATCGTAGGTGCCATCACCATTGAAAGTGATGTCGAAGCTTTCACCATTCGCGGGATCATCGGCATCACGGACATCAGGCCCTGAGAACGTCATACTCCCCGTATTCCCCTCGCCGGCTTCGGCGATATACTCGCTACCCGACGAGAATTTCATGAATACATCGGAACCCGTATCGCTGGTCTTCATCGAGCGTTCGGCATCGATCTTCTGCTGCTTGACGCCCTGATCGCCTTCATAACTGATTGTATCGACACCACCATTGTCGGGATCGCCGCGCGAGAAGGCTTTGGCATCGTCCTGGTAACCGCTGAACAAGTAGGTGCCATTGCCATCGGTGGTATTACCCAGCCCGACCAACGTTTCATAGGTGCCCTCGAGATCGGACGCCAGCGACTCACGGTCGGCATCGCTCAAGGTACCGTTACCGGCTTGCACGACCATGGACTTGGCCGAGCCGATGGCATCGCTGACGCTGTCGAGGACGCTTTCTTCCTGACTCAGAGAATTCCGCGCGGTCGTACGGCTACTTTCCTGCTGCGCGTTGACAGCCAAAGACTGCGACACGCCTACCGCGCGCGAGGCGGCACGCGGATCATCGGAAGGATTCACCACACGCTTACCGGAAGCGATCTGCTGACCGACCTCCGTGAAATCGGCCTGCTGGCGGTTCATCGCCGAAACGCCCTGCTCGTACATCGTCACGGTGCTGATACGCATGTTTGCTTACCTCGTCACCACGCTGAGTTCATCCAGCGCCGTATTGTATTCGGGAACGAAACCCACAAAATCACTGCGTCGCTCGATCAGCGACATCAACGCAACTGCAGAACCGAATCGAGGACGCTCGACCCCACATCGATGACCCGTGCATTGGCCTGGTAATACTGCTGATAACGGACCAGGTTGGCGTACTCTTCATCCAGGTTCACGCCCGACTCGGACTGCTGATACTCGCGCAGTTGCTCGGTGAGTCCCGATTGCGCGTCCAGGTTGACCTGCGTGATGTTGGTGGTATTACCCACGTCATTGACCAGGGAGGCGTAAGCGTCGCTGACCGACGATGTTCCGCCGACGATTTTCTCGCTCTGCAAGTCGAGCAGCGACAGAGCGTTTTCATTGTTACCGCTACCGCCTTCACTACTCGCAGCGGCAATCTCCGAGCCCTCGCTGATCGCCACTTCGAAGTCCTGCGACGCAGTGCGCGTGGGCTGCAGCATAAAGCTATCGCCTTCTTGGACGTCACCTGAGAACGTCAAGGAAACGCCATCCACCGACGCCTTACCGTCATCATCTGGGCTCAAGGTGGTGGTCTTGCCATCGGAAAGCCGCTCGGCCTCGTACTCTTCACCTCCGGTGGCAGTAATACGGTAATCGCTCGAAGTCAGCTCGCTGACATCGCTGTATTCGGCAGTGACCTCACCATTGCCGTCATTCTCGCTATTGCTCATCACGCGCGGCGAGCCAATATTGAAGAAGGCCTCGCCATCGTCACCGTTGAGATCCTTGCCATTTTCGTGGATGGCATTGAACTCCGACCCCAGCACCGCCGTCATGCGGCCGAGCTGGTTCTGTACGCTGTCCAGCGTTTCACTGCGGAACGACAGCAAGCCACCCAGCTCGCCGTTCTCGAAAGCGCTCTCATCGATCTGATTGACGTTGCCCCCCGCGTCTCGATAACCGATCACCGTACGCGATGGATCTTCGCTGGAGGACACCGCTTCGAGATCATGGCTTTTCGTGCCCGAGACCAGCGGCTGGCCATTTTCCAGATTGATGTTGTAAGTATCGCCATCCTGGACGTTCAGGTCCGCGCCCACCAATTCATTGAGATCGGACACCAGCTTGTCGCGCTTGTCGAGTAGCGTATTAGGCTCTTCGCCGGACTTGGCACGCGCCTGGGTGATCTGATCATTGAGCGAGGCAATCTGCGTGGCGGTGTTGTTGATGTCCGTCACTGCCCCTTCGAGCTGCCCATTGAGGCTGCTGCGCATGTCGCCCAGGTAGGAGTCGAACGACCGAAACTGCGCCGCCATGGACGACGCCGAACCCAGCACTCCTTCGCGAGCGGCGGGATCGGATGCTGCGCCGGAGAGATCGTCCAGGCTGGAGAAGAAGTCCTGCATCAGGGGCGCTAGCCCCGCTTCACTATCGGCCAGCAGGTTATCGATCTGCGAAACCTGACTTTGATAGCTTTCCAGAGCACTTGTCTGGCTATTGGCGTCGTTGTACTGCTCGGTGACGTAGCTGTTGAACTGGCGCTGCACCTCGTCGACCGAGACCCCTGTGCCTGTCGAGCCATTACTGTAACTTTCCCCGAGAATCGGCAACTGACGGTTATAGCCTTCGGTGTTGACATTGCTCAGGTTGTTACTGGTGGTCGACAACGCTGCCTGGGCCGCATTGAGGCCACTCTGGCCAATCGAGAAAATGCTCATGACACGTTTTCCTGGCTAGGGGCACCGGACGCTATAGGAAAGGTGGCCGGTACGACGAATAAGGGTTACTTGTTATATCGGCAAGTCCGCGCAGGGCTTGAGGAAAAATCCATGCGACCGCTCAGAAAATACCCGTGGGCATACGCGACATACCATAGGGGTCGGCATCGTCAGCCGCTTCACCCGTCCCGGAGCGCTCGCTGGCACTGGCCAGCGCCGGACCGCTTTCGAGGCCATCATCGATCTGATCCATGACCTCGATCACCTTATCGGCATAATTCGGGTCGGTAGCATAACCGCCGGATTGCAAGGCACGCGCCGCATTCTGCGCTGTCGATGCCGTGACCACATCGGCATAACGCGGATCATCACCGATCAAGTGTGCGTAGTCCTTGAAGGCGGCCTCAAAGGAGTCGTAAACACGGAAGTCATCGCTTTGCTGGCGGGCACGTCCATCGACATACTCCGTGGTCATGATGCTCGTGGCGTCACCGTCCCAGCCATCGCTGGCCTTGATACCGAAGAGGTTATGGCTATTGCCGCCATCGCGGGTGGGGATCTCGCGCTCGCCCCAACCGGTTTCCAATGCCGCTTGCGCCAGGATCAATGACGCGGGTACACCGCTATCCTGGGCAGCCGCCTCGGCAGGCTCACGCAAGCGCGACAAGAATTCTTCGACATGCGGCGCCGCACGTGTCTCACCCGTATCGGCCTCCGCCACCGATGGTCGTGTCGCGCGATTGTCCGCCGCATCCGGCGTCGCCGACCCTGCAGACGAGGCACCGGATGCCTGCATCGCAGCGTCATCCTTGGTGACTGTATCCTTGGAAACTGTATCTTTGGGAGCTGTATCTTTGGGAACTACAGGATCGCTCAACACACGTGGCGTACCACGCGGGATACCGGCAATCAGATCGCTGCGCGTCACGGCGTCATCGCGGCCGACAATGCCTCTACCCTGCAACTGCTCGACCAGCATGTCCGAGAGCCCGATATCACCCGAGAGCTTTTGTGCCCATTGCTTGTCGAGCATCGACGTATAGGTATCGGTCGCATTGCTGTTGAGCAGATCGGACTGTGGAATCGCATCTCGCATGCTCTTAAGCATCATCTGCAGGAACACGGCCTCAAACTGATCCGCCGCTTGGGAGAGCCCCTTCTCGGGCGATTGACTCGCCGTATGCTTGAGCCGCGACAACGACTGCACATCGAGTGCGAACTGATTGCTGAGCCCATCGACACTCATCAAATGATCTCCAGTTCCGCATTGAGCGCGCCTGCGGACTTCAGCGCCTGCAGAATCGACATCAAGTCCTGGGGTGAAGCGCCCAGCGCATTGAGCGCGTTAACGACATCCATGAGATCGGCGCTGGTATTGACCATTTGCAGCGCCCCGCCTTCCTGTTGGATGGAAATATCCGCATCCGGCACCACCGCGGTATCGCCCTCGCTCAGAGGATTGGGCTGACTGACCTGAGGAGTCGAATCGATGGTCACCGAGAGATTGCCGTGCGCCACCGCCGCGCGATCCAGAGTCACCTCACGATTGAGGACCACCGAACCGGTACGCGAATTGACGATGACCTTGGCCGGGCCTTGGTTGGGCGTGACATCCAGGTTCTGGATACGCGCCATGAAATTGACCCGCGAGTTGCTGTCACTGGGCGATTTCAAGCGAATCAAGCGACCGTCCATCGCCGCTGCCACGGGCGTACCGAACTCCTGATTGATGGCCTCGACCACACGCTGCGCCGTGGTGAAGTCGGACTCATTGAGGTAAAGATCCAGCGTGCCGTCGCCGTGCCCCAGGCGCAGGGCCACTTCCTGCTCGACCGTGGCCCCACCGGGGATCCGCCCGGCCGCCGTGTGATTGACCTGAACACTGTTGCCGGCCTGCTGGGCACCCACACCACCGACTAGCAAATTGCCCTGTGCCATCGCGTATACGTTGCCATCCACCCCGCGCAGCGGCGTCATCAGTAGCGTGCCGCCACGCAGGCTGTCGGCGTTCCCCATCGAGGAAACGGTGATATCCATGTCCTGGCCCTGACGCGCGAAGGGAGGCATCTGCGCCGTCACCATGACGGCGGCTACGTTGCGCAGCTGCATATTGGTACCTTCGGGAACGCTCACGCCCAACTGCGAGAGCATGTTGATCAACGTCTGACCCGTAAACGGCGTCTGCGTCGTCTGATCGCCCGTGCCATCCAAGCCCACGACCAAGCCGTAGCCCACTAGCTGGTTCTCGCGGACCCCGGCAAAGCTCGCCAGGTCACGAATGCGTTCGGCCTGCGCGGGAGCGGCGCAGACCCCGCACAACAGCAGCACGCCCATCCAGCGCAGCAAACTTCTCATGGCGTATCTCATCCTCATCAGAAAGGCGCACTTATCAGAAAGGCGCAATATTCAGCCAGAGACGCTGGAGCCAACCCATATGCTGCGCCTCGTTGATATAACCATCACCCACGTATTCGATACGTGCATCGGCTACCTGCCCAGAAGGCACGGTGTTCTGCGTCGTCACCGAACGTGGATCGACGACCCCGGAGAAACGGATGTACTCGGTGCCCTGATTGATGGCGATACGCTTTTCCCCACGAATGCTTAGATTGCCGTTGGGCCGAATATCCACCACCGTCGCCGTCAAGGTGCCGGTGAACGTATTACTGGCACTCGCGCCACCGCTGCCTTCGAAATCGTTTTCGCCAGAGACATCCAGGCCGTTGTCCTCGAGAAAGCTCATCAGGTCAGGGATCGTCTCCAGATCCAGCCCCATGCTGCCCTCACGGTTGGCATTGGCCGAGGAATCCTTGCTGGCACTGACATCTTCGTTGATCGTGATCGTGATGATGTCGCCGAGCTGACGCGGACGCCGATCCTGAAAGAGCGGCTGATATCCGTAGCGCGCCTGATAAATCGCCCCATTGGGCTGCGACATTGGCGCCTCGGGATAGCTCACCGGCCCGGTATCCGGCACCACCGACTCATGCGGCAACTGTGCGCAGCCACTCATCATCAATAGCACGAGCAGACATAGCCCCCGCGCCAAGATGCCAAGCCCGTCGCGGCCAGCCATGAATCCGCCCATCACCGAGCGCGGCCTATCGTCGTCGGTTACGCTCATCCCTCTTTCCACGTCCACCCCTTTCACGACGCGACTCCTCACAGCTGCGTCAGGCGCGACAGCATCTGATCGGACGTTTCCACCGCCTTGCTGTTGATTTCATAGGCACGCTGGGTCTCGATCATGCTGACCATCTCCTCCACCACGTTGACGTTGGAGGTCTCGACGTAGCCTTGATACAACCGCCCAGCACCTTCCATGCCCGGAATCAACTCATTGCGGGGACCGGAGGCATCGGTTTCCTGATAGAGGTTCTCGCCCATGCTCTCCAAGCCGGCAGGGTTGATGAACTTGGACACCATGAGCTGGCCGACTTCCTGCGTGCCGGTGTCGCCGGGCTGCGTCACGGACACCACGCCATCTTGGGAAACCGACACCGACAGCGCGTTTTCCGGGATCACAATGGGCGGCTCCAGCGGATAGCCCCCCGCAGTGACCATCTGACCGTTCTCATCGATCTGGAAGCTGCCGTCACGGGTATACGCCGAGCTACCGTCAGGCATCTGCACCGCGAAGAAGCCATCGCCATTGATAGCCATATCCTTGGAGTTATCGGTGTTCTGCAAGCCGCCCTGGGTATGCAAACGCTCGGTGGCAACCGGGCGCACCCCGGTACCTACCTGCAAGCCGGAAGGCAGCGTATCCACCGCTGAGGCCTGCGCACCGGGCTGACGCACGTTCTGATAGAGCAGGTCCTCGAACACGGGCCGCGAACGCTTGAAGCCATTGGTCGAAACGTTCGCCAGATTGTTGGAAATGACATCGAGCTTGACCTGTTGGGATTCAAGCCCCGTCTTGGCCGTCCACAGCGATCTAATCATGACTCTTACCTGTTAGAGGGCACCGCGGAGCGATGCCGGAAATTCGTGGGCGCGATTAGGCTTGAATCGACAACAAGCTATTGGCGCGTTGCGCGTTCTGGTCGGCGCTTTCGATCACCTTCATCTGCATATCGTAGCGACGCGCGCCATCGATCATGGAAACCATGGCATCGGTGGCGCTGACGTTACTGCCTTCCAGTACGCCGGATTGCAGACGCGCATCCTCGTCCTGGGGTTGCGGTGCTGCTATCTCGGCATCCTCACCCGGCGGCAGGCGAAACCAGCCATCGTCGCCACGCGTCAATGCCTGCTGATCCGGCGTAACCAGCTTCAAACGCCCCACCTGCGCGATTTCATCGGGATTGGCCCCGGCCTCGATGACACTGATCGAACCATCCGAGCCAATCGAGAAATCCGCATCCGGCGGCACCACGACCGGGGCGTTGTTATCGCCCATGACGGGCTCGCCCTTAACGGTCAACATGCCATCCGCATTGACCTGCAGATCGCCACGCTTGGTATAGGCCTCGCCACCTTGCGGATCCTGAATCGCAAGGAAGGCATCGTCTTGCATCGCGACATCCAGGCGCCGCCCTGTCGCGTTCATGGTACCCGGCGAGAAGTCGGTACCCGGGGTCGTCGCCGCCACCGTGGAACGTGTTGCCAGGCGGCCGTCACCTTCCACCGGCACCGCGCGCATCGCATCGAGTTCAGCGCGAAACCCCGGTGTCGAGACGTTGGACAGATTGTGACTGACCACTGCCTGCTGATTCATCGATTGGCTGGCGCCGCTACCGGCGGTATAGATAATCCGATCCATGCTGATCGTCCTGCTCGACTCACAACGAATGAAGCCGGCCAAAACGGCCGGCCGGCTTAGGCGTTAACGCAAGTTGGTAACCGCTTCCATGACGTCGGATTGCGTCTGAATGGCATTGTTGTTGGCCTGGAAGTTGCGCTGGGCGATGATCATGTCCACCAGCTCCTGCGTCAGGTCGACGTTGGAGGCTTCCACGGTGCCCGATTCCAGACTCCCGAGCTGACCGGTGCCCGCCTGCCCCGTCAGTGCCGCGCCAGACGCATCGGTCGCCGTCCACAGGTTGTCGCCCTGTGGTGACAAACCCTCGGGATTGCGGAAGTCGGCCATCCCGATGGTGCCCACTTCGCCGCTATTGCCGTTGGAGTAGTTGGCCATGATTTCACCGTTCTCGGTGATGTCCACGCCCACGAAACTGCCCGAGGTACGACCATTCTGAGCGAAGTTTCTCAGCTCGAAGTCAGCGCCGTATTGTGTCGTATTTGATAAATCGACGCCGAAGTTCATCTCGTTAGCACCATTTTCTGGATTGAAACTTATCTCCAGAGGCACGCTATCATCTTCGTTATATGAACCATCATTGTTAAACGACAATGTCCCTGTGCCAACTGAAGACTCGCCAACAACCCCCTCTACATTCCACTCATTAGGGGTTGCTGTCTTAGTAAATTCAAGTTGCAAGTCATGATCAACGCCCAAAGAGTCGTACACTGTTCCTGCGCTGACATTATAGCTCTCCGCATCGGCATCCAGGTTGAACTCAGCCTGTGCACCATTAGCGCCGTTAGCGTCGTTAGTGGGCTGAGCAGCCTGACTAAACGTGTCTATCTGGAGCTCTTCGCCCTGTTGGTCGGTCAGACGTGCGCCCTGGGCGTTCTCGAAATAGCCGTCGGCGCTCATCGTCAACTGACCGTTGCGCGAATACGCCATTTGCTCGTTCTGTGAAAACTGGAAGAAGCCATCGCCGGCGATGGCCAGGTCGAGACTACGCCCGGTGGCTTCGAGACTGCCGGTACCGAAGTCCTGCACCGTGTCCGAGACGCGCGTGCCCAGCCCCTGGCCGTTAGCGAAGATATCCGCAAACTGCGTCGTGCCACTCTTGAACCCCACGGTCTGCGAGTTGGAGATATTGTTGCCGATGGTGTCCAACTGCGACGAGGCTGCGTTAACCCCGCTCAATGATTGTGAAAAGCCCATTTTCCCTTCCCCGCGTTATAGAAGTCGTAAAAACATCAAAGAGTAAGTCGTGATCAAAGAATCTGGCGCACGTCGTCGAGGGCGACGCTATCGGATGTTCCCAAGTCGAGGGTCGGCCCGCTCTCCCCAGAGGTCACCCCCTGCACCATGGCGTAGTTGAGCGGCGTGGCGGAGACGTCTTCACCACCGACCTTGGCCGTCATCTCAACGTTATAGGCGCCTTCAGCCACGGGATTACCATCCATCCCCGTACCCGACCAATCGAAAGCCTGCACGCCCGCCGGCACGTTTTCCTCGACACTCTGGTGAACCACCTGGCCGGAGCCATTGGTGATGGTGATCTCGAGCTCGTCGGCACCCGTTTCCAGCTCGGCGCCCAGCGGTGTGGCCACGGTGCCGCCATTTTCACCTTCACCCACGCGCACGGTACTGCCCGGCACCATCACGCCCTGGCCGATCAACGACGAAGCCTGCATTGTCTTGCCGGCATCGATCTGATTGTTGATCTCGCCCAGCGAATCGTTGAGGTCCTGAATGCCGCTGACGGTGTTGATCTGTGCCAGCTGCGCCGTCATATCCGAGTTGTCCATCGGCTTCGTCGGATCTTGGTTCTGCATCTGGGTGATCAACAACGTCATGAAGCGGTCGTTGAGATCCTGCGAGGACTTCGTACCCGTGGTACGGGTCTCGTTCGCGTCATTGGCATTGGGCGTGCCGTTGATCGTGGCAAGCGTATTGCTGCCGATTACCGAGCTAGCCATCTCTCTCTCCGTTAACCTTGTCCGATGGTGAGCGTCTGACTCATCAGTGACTTACTGGTGTTCATGACCTCGACATTGGCCTGGTAGGAACGTGATGCCGCGATCATGTCGACCATTTCGTCGGCCGGATCGACATTGGGCATGGCCACGTAGCCATCTTCATTTGCCAGGGGATGCTCGGGGCGGTACTCCATACGCGGTGGTGAATCGTCCTCGACCACCTCGGTCGCACGCACACCGCCCAGCTCACTGCCACCTTGGGACTGAGCCTGAAACATGACGTGCTTGGCGCGATACGGCTCGCCATCGGGGCCAGCCACGCTATCGGCATTGGCCATATTGCTGGCGGTGGTATTCATGCGCTGCGACTGCGCACTCATCGCCGAGGAGGAAATATCGAAAATGCTGAACATGGACATAGCGATTCCTTACCTTTCAGGCTGCATGGCACCTTTGATGCCCTGAATCTTGCTCGTCAAAATCGTCGTATTGGCCTGATAGCGCAGTGCGTTGTCGGCGAACGCGGTACGCTCGCGATCCATATCAACGGTATTGCCATCCAGGCTCGGCTGCTCAGGAACGCGGTACAGCAGATCATGGACACCGCCGCCACCCGCTGTTTGAGCAGGAATGTGGCGCGCGGACGTCGTGGTCAGCGACAAGCCGCCTTCACGGCCGCTCCCGCCAGACTCCATGGCGCGATCCAGCTCCGCCGAAAAGTCGAAATCGCGCGCCTTGTAATTCGGCGTATCGGCATTGGCGATATTGTTGGCCAATACCTTCTGGCGCTCGTGGCGAAGGCTAAGTGCCTCCTGATGGTGATCCAGGTAGCCTGAAAGCTTGTCGATCATGCCCTGTGTCCCTGTCATCGCGTTCGTGTCGCGGTTCGTTCCCCTTCATGAGATATGGGGAAATGTGCACGGTGCAGAATAGACGCGCCGCCGTCACAGCAAACGACTAAACAGGCCGACATTTGAGCGCCATTTCCACCTTTGCTTGTTGCAGTCTCGCACTAGAATCGTGCCATCGGCTTTCGATCTAGCACTCTTTCAGGTTCACTCAATGCAGCGCATCGTTGGCAAGGCAATTCGAGCACTTAACCGCACGTGCCTGTTCAGCGGGTTCGTTGGCTTGCTGATGCTCGCGATAACGCCCGCAGCGCTAGCGACGCCGGATGACGACATCGCCCATGCCGTCCGACATTTCTTGATGAGTCAGGCCGCATCCCTGGGAGACGATGTCGGGGTCGAGCTTAAAAGCGATACCTCGCGGCTTCCCGAATGCCACTCGCCGCAGCCGTTTCTACCTCGCGAAGGTGTCCCACAGGGGCGGGTCATGGTCGGCATACGTTGCAGCAACGATGAGCAGGTACGCTATGTGCAGGCCACCGTCTCCGCCAGCGTGCGCTTTTTGGTAGCGTCCACAGCCATCAAGCGTGGTGATCGCCTTAGTGCCGACATGCTCGACTGGGAACGCGCCGATGTCTCGCGCCGCCCTCGCAATGCCCTTGATGACCCCAGCCAAGCCATCGGCAAGGTCGTCACTCAGCGCCTCGCCCAAGGCATGGCATTGCGCGGTGACAGGCTTCGCCAGCCTTATCTCGTCCATCGCGGCGAATCCGTGACGCTCATTGCCGGCGGCGAGGGCTTTTCGGTGACGCGCGAAGGCGAGGCATTGAACAATGGTGGCAAAGGCGACTCGATCCGCGCCCGCATGCCGGATGGAAACGTACTTCGAGGCCAGGTCGATGCACGAGGAAGACTCGCAGTCCGTTACTGATAGACACGTCGACAGACGCTACAATGCAGGCAGCGTGGCAGTGGCTCACCTCATGCAAAAAGGTGCGGTCAATGCCCTACAGTTTTTGTCACCGTGGCCGATACAGGGTACAAGCCCGCGCTGCAAGAGAGCTCAATTGTGAAAATTTCCAACCTGCATCCGCCCACTCAGGCCTCACAGAGCGAACAGAGTGACGCCACCCAGCGCACGCCGCCGCGTGGTGGTGACACCGCGCAAGCCGGTTCGCCGGCAAGCATCACCACGCTGAGTCAGAGCAATGAAGCCGACACCAGCCAGGACATCGATACCGCGCGTATCGACGAAATCCGCCAGGCTATCAGCGATGGCCAGTTGGAGCTTGATACCGGCAAAATCGCCGATGGCCTGATCGACAGTGTCCGCGACTTGCTCGGCGACACGTCCGAGAGCTAATACCTAGCCCGAAGACTCGCTAAAAAAGGAACGAGGAACCATGTCGCTCGCCGAAACCCTGGATCGCCAACTCGACACCATGCAGCGCTTCGTCACCTTGCTGCGCGAGGAGCGGCAATCCTTGTCCCAGGGCGAGGTCGATGGCCCCGAGCTGGAACGCCTCGCCGAGGCGAAGTCCCAGGTCGCCGCCGAACTGGAAACGCTCGACACCGAACGCCGCCGACTGCTGCAAGAACAAGGCCACGGCGAAAGCCGCCAAGGCGCCGAACGTGCCGCCACCGAGGTGCAGCGACAAGATAGCTGGCATCAACTGCGCACTACCGGCGAAGAAGCGCGTCAGCTCAACCGCATCAATGGCCTGCTGGCCATGAACCGCATGGAACAGAACCAGCGTATGCTCAACTTCCTGAAGGAAGCCGCCGGCAGCACGATGTATGAAGCCGACGGACGCTCACGTCACAAAGGACTCAATCGCATCAGCTCGCGGGTATAGCACGCGTATCAACTCCCGCCCCTTGCCAAGCACTGTGACAGCTTCTCCCCTCATCTTTACGCTGCCTGCACCGGAACAGCCTGCACAAACGCGAAGATTAACGTAGGTTAATACCCCCATTTCATCGCTAAGATCGCTAACTAAGCAGGGTACAATGTGTCTTGAGATGACGCTGCATTCCAAGTCGAGTCTCTACTCTGCGTACTAAGCTTCGCCCCCTCCTCCTGGACGGGGCTTTTTTCGTTTAAGTGGGCACGAGCCAAGCATCAGATAAGTTGCTTTTTGGGTTGTATAGCAACGCATAGATTTCTTTATTGTTCTTAAAGAAACTGGCAAGAATGCCCTTTACCGTGGCGCCGCCATACCCCGCAGCTTTTCCAGCAACATCTCACGCCTTTCCTCAGCCATGAAGGCGGCCTGCAGGGCATTACGGGTCATATCGATGAAGTCGTCGCGGGTCCAGTCGAAGGCGGTGTGGCAGGCGGCATAGTTATCCAGCATGCCGCCGCCGAAATAAGCGGGGTCGTCCGAATTGAGGGTCACGTTGAGCCCCGCCTCGCGCAGGGCGGGCAGTGGATGCTCAGCCAGCGTGTCGGTCACCTTGAGTTTGACGTTGGATAGCGGACACACCGTCAGCGGTACCTGCGCGTCACGCAACCGCGCGACCAGATCGGGGTCTTCCAGGCAGCGCACACCGTGATCGATACGGCATACCTCGAGTGCTTCCCAGGCTTCGCGGATATAAGCGGCGGGCCCTTCTTCCCCAGCATGCGCCACACCGGGAATGCCGGCCGCACGCGCCCGCGCGAACACCTCGGCGAAACGCCCCGGCGGATGATCGCGCTCGGCGCTATCCAACCCCACCGCGTCGATCATCGAGTGCCAAGGCGTCGCCTGCTCGAATACCTCCAGCGCCTCAGAAGAATCGCGATCACGCAGAAAGCTCATGATCAGCGCCGAGGAAATATCGTAACGCGAACGCGCTTCTCGACACGCGGCCAGAAGCCCCTCGAACGGCGCCTCGAGCGGCACGCCACGCACCACATGCGCCTGCGGATCGAAAGACAGCTCGACATGCGCCACTCCGTCTTCTCGGGCGCGGGCGAAATACGCCATCGCCAGATCAAAAAAATCGTCCTGCGTGTGCAGCACGCCCATGCCCTGGTAATACAACCCGAGAAACGACGGCAGATCTTCGAAATCGTACGCCGCGCGCACCGCGTCCACGGAATCGTACGGCAGCGTCACGCCATTACGCTCCGCCAGAGCAAACATCAGCTCTGGTTCCAGCGCCCCCTCGATATGCAGATGCAGCTCCGCCTTGGGAAGCGCCCGCAGCCAATCTTTCATCGCCGTCTCGCTCGTCGTCATCGCGTCTTGCACCTCATGCTGTCCAGTCGGTCAAGGATGCATCAAGGGATGGATTGATGCCAATGATGACAGTCGTTGCTACGGCCTCTTCTTCCCTGCATGAAAAACCGAGGCCATGCCTCGGTTTAACTAGGTACTGCTGATGATCGTTCGCTCATTCAGCACGGGTCCATCGGCAGGCATACGCTCTCACGCGTGCCACGCTGGGCCGCGCGCTGCGACTCCCTTGCCTCTTTTCCGGTGGCGGTGCGACGCAGTACCTGGCCGTCGCCTTCGACCTGGCCCTTGATGACGCGCGCATGCGCGATCTTGTCCGTGACACGGGTAATCTCGACATCCGCCGTCCAGTTCTCGCGCGGGCCCAGGCTTTCGCCGTGGTAAGGATCGGTGTAACGCTTACCGATATCGTATACCCCGAAGCGTTGCCCCACCTTGACGATGGCGCCGCCCTGATTGAGCACAATCTCATCGCCCGTGCTTTCCACGACCCGCAGCGGGTAGATGACATTCAGCGCACGGAACGTCAGCTCGTTTCCCAGAGCATCGAACACCTGCTGCGTGAAATCCCCCGAACTCGACGCGATATCCAGATCATCCAGCGAGACATTGAGCGTCTCGCTCCACATGACTCGCCCCGTCGCCGGCACGACGACACGCGCTTCCAGCGTTGCGGCGCCGGTGGCTTCTTGGGAACGCTCCCCGGAGACGGGATTGGTCACAGACTCGAGCGCCATGTCCATGCCTGTCAGGCGGCTCGTGACCAGATAATCCGCCCCCAGATTGCGCCCCAGCATGGCCTTCTGCGCCAGCGGCACTTTTCCCGACGCCACGAAACGCTGCTCGGCGTCGATGGCATTGCGCATGTCGCGATCGAGCACGGAAAAACGCCGCGAGCCGACGAATGCCCGCACCAGGGACTGCGTCAGTCGTCGCGAGGCATCTCCCGGCGCCAGACGCTCGCCGGCCACTTGCAGCCGAGGCGCGTCCACTTCTACCGGATAGACCGCCAGGCGCTGGCGATGGGATTGCGCCGCCGAACCGGGCGCGCGATACACCGGCACCTTCACACGTAGATGGGCCATTTGCCCGCCGCCCGTCGCCGGTGACACGCCCAGCACCTCATAGCCGCTGATCAGCCCCTGGCTTTCCACCCGAGTGCCGCTGTCATAGCGCGACGACTGCTCAACGGTCGTGGAATGCCCCTGCTCGTCACGCACCGAAGTACGCTGCATGGAGCGCCGAATCTCGCGTCTGGCGTCGACTTTGGCACCGTGCACCTGACGCACGGCCTCGCCCAGGGCATTGAAAATCGCCTCGTCACGCGTGGCGCCCGTCGCCTTGGCCTCGACCTGGCGCATCTCGACGCCGCCCCAGGCCGGCGCGGCGAGCATGGTCCACATCAGCGCACCGCCGATCATCAGCAACAACAGTCGCCACATGACTCCCCGACCTTGCGCCATTACCATTCCCCGAACGAACCAGTGGAGCGCGAACTTTCCGGTGTCGCCTGACTATCGGACGCCCCCGGAGACGTGGACGCAGCACCGCCTTCATCCGGATTGGCGCGCGCGTCCATGCGAGCCTCAGCGTTGGCGGCCGTGCCCGGCGACCAGTACTTGACGTACCCCAGATACGGGTGTCCGGTGACCGGATCGGTCGCGTTCCATTGGCCGATGGTCTGCACGCCCTTCAGGTTGGCCTGCGACTCGGAGCGCATCACGTTGCGCACCATGCGGCCGATGCCCTCTTGGGTCAGCACGCGCGAAGTGCCGTCGCCACGCGTCTCACGCACCTGCTCGCGCAGCTTGCGCTTGCTGCTTTCCTTCTGGCCCTGCACCGTCATCGTCGCGAACTGCGCCAGCCAGCCATCCGCCATCAGGTTGGCGCTCTGACGTGCCGCTTCCATCTCGGCACTGATCTCGTATTCCTCCATGCTGCCGCGCACCAGCGCCGGGGCACTCATACCGAACGACAGCAGCCCGAAACGCCCCTCTTTAACAACCGGCTGCACGCCGAACATCCCCAGCATCGGCGTTCCCTCATCCAAGTTGGGACGCAAGTCTTCCATCACCGCGGAAACCGGCAACGCCCGCGCTGGCGCGCCGCTGCCATTACGCAACTGACGGCCGAGCTCACTGAAACGCGGCGACTGCACCACGACGATGCTCACCGAGCCGTTATTCACCGGGCCGTCACCGCCGGTCTCTTCCACCAGCCCGAACACGCCGACGCCCGACAACTGGCCCATCGCCTGCCAGGTCGTGGAGGTCACGAATTCGTCATACAGCAGTTGCTTGCGCTCGGCGATATTGAGCTGAGGCAACTGGCTGGGGTCGCCGCCCAATTCTTCGATGACCTTGTTGAGCGCCTGAACCGAGCTCTCGGCCAAGCGGCTGGCCACGGCCTCGCCCAACGCCCCCAGGCCGGTGGTGTCCTTGACGTCCTCGGGCAAACCATCTTGCATGAAGCGGTCCGCCATGGTCTTGCCGACGCTCACTGCATCCTGAGAGACCAGCTTGCCCATCGCCTTGAGGAAGGCCTCTTCCGTGGCGATCAAGCGCGCCTGACTGAAATCGATGGTCGATGGATCCGCTGCGATGCTTTCCGTTGCCACCACCAGATTGCCACCGTCGGGATTACCGGCGTGCGGTCCTATATGCCAATCATGGTCGTCAAGAAAACGCTGGATCAATTGATCGCTTTTCGACACCTCATCGACCGCTATGAACGGCGGTGGCGCGTCTGACGGTTGCGCTGTCGCAGGCTCTTCGGACGCGGCGGTCTCTTGCGTTGGCGCCTCGGGCGCGCCTGTCGATGTGGCGGCAGAAGCGGCCGTGTCGCCACTCGATTCGCCAGACTGCGCGAACGCGTTCATCGGGCTCAAGGCCAGGCAGACCAAGCCCATGGCGGCGACAAGCGGTTTATATGACAGCTTATACGACGGTTTAGACAACGACGTATGCAACGATTTAGACAAAAACATGCTCATAAAGGGCTCCCGGTTACCATGCCACCGAGGCATCGGAGCCCCGCTTGATGACTTGCGTTTCGTTTTCCCACAGCGCCAGGCCGCTGCTCAGGTCGGTCAAGGTCAGTTGCACGTAGTACTCCACCTGCTGCTCATCCGCCACGCGGCGATTGCGCTGGAGAATCTTGCCGGAAAGACTCAGATCCGGCGCCTGCAAGGTGCCCTTCTTTTCCACGCCGCGCTGATCGAATTCCTCGGAGTCCCGCAATGTCCGCGTGAGCTGGTTCATCTCATCCTCGGGCCCGTCGATGCCCACCGCCGTGGTCGTCACCACACGCCCGGAGCGCAGCAGTTGCACGCGGATCTTCTTGACCAATTGATCGGTATCCAGGCGCTGCATAGTGTCATTGACGATACGGCTCACCACCAGCACATAACGTCCGCCGGCGGGGTTATCGACCGCGCCGCTGGCCAGCATCGACGCCACCGCCTTGTCGGAGGCCTTGGCAAAATCACGGTAATCGAGCTGCATCGAGACCGCGCCCTGATCGTTATCGGGATCGACATAACGCGTCGGCGCCGCGCACCCCGCCAACACCAAGGCCAGCAAACTCACAAGACATAACAACGTTTTCATCACGCATTCCTTCAAAGGTTATATAACGCTAGAAAGCGCCCCACTGAGAGGCGCTTTCATCGGATCTCGGCCATTAAATATCGGTGGTGTCGGCCACCAGCCGAGTCGTTTTCGTTCCATCCATACGGTACTGCGTACCTGCGTGCTCGCCTTGCAGATCGATCACGGACACGTCGGCCGGGCCCTGGGCGCTGGGGCGTTTGATATACACCAGGGTGTAAGGCCAATCGGGCAGATCCAGATCGCCCAGCGACCCTGACGGTGTCTCGAGTGTCATGGCCCCCGAGGCGGGACGTGCGAAACGCGCCACTTCCCAGTGATCCGGGGTCGCCTGCCAGCTACGCAGATCGGCTTGCGTGGTCATCGCCGTGACAACCGCCGAGCCCAACTGGCCGGCCACGCCCAGGCGCTCCGTCGCCTCGTTCTGCATCAGCGCTTTCACCACCGCCGAGGCCACCGAGCGCCCCAGAATCGCGGGAAAGCGTGACTGCATTTCGGTATGCACGACCTTGCCCATCGAGGCGAACGTCTCGGGCTCGTAACGCTGGCCCTGGGTATCGACCAGCGACAGCGCATCGCCGACCGCGTGACGATCGGCATACGCGGGCAAGGCAATGCCCGTGTAGGCAGGTGCTTGAGTATTGCCATGGAAGAGAATCAAGGGCACATCGAGTCGCTTTTCCTCGGCGACCGGGCCCAGGCCATTTTCATAGACTACCCAGACTCGGTTCTTCAGGCGCTCGCGGCTTGCCTCGCCACTGGCAATGGCGTTCGCCAGTGCGGCGTCGGCGGCGACGGGCTCACTTTCGGGGGCCATCGCCGCCACGCGCGAGAGCGAGGTCGCGGCACGCTCGATATCGCCACTCTCGTCACTGGCGAGAAAATACAGGCCATGCAGGTAGGTGGCCGACGGCACGATGAATTCGGGGTAAACGGCCCACTGCGAGGGGACGCCATATTGCTGGGCGACGCTCTCGTGCAACGCCTCGCTATCGAGGCTTTCTTGAATGGCCTGCTGCTCGCGGTTGGCGTCTTCCGCCGCTTGCTCATCGAGCGCCGCCTTCTGCTCGTCGATCTCCTCGGCGAACGCCGCTACCGCACGTCGGGTACGGTCATCAGCACGGTTGAACTCAACGCGCGCGTTTGCACCGTTGCCCATCTGCAAAAACGCCAGGCCTTTATAGGTATTGACCAGCACCGCCTCGGAAAGCATCGGCTGGTAATCCCGCTGGGCGTCGTTGACCAGTACCGCCAGGGCGTTCTCCGCCCCCTTCTCGGCCAGGTTGTCGGTATCGTTGAGCTTCATACCCGCCTCGGCCTGATCGTAAAGATCGATGGCCGTTTGCGGCTCCCCCGCCAGGCGATAGGCCTCCGCCTGGTGCAGAAGCTCCAGCACCGTCTCGTCCTCGCCGGGTTCTCCGGGCATCAAGGAAGACGGCGCCATCGCTTTGGCCGCCGCCGCATAGTCGCCCGCTACATACGATGTATTGAACGCTTCCATCTGGTTGCGATGCTTGTACGAGGCGCACCCCGTCACACTCGCCGCCAGAAGCGCCAATACGACCCCTCGCGTTATATGATTCATGGAATTCCCTTGCCGACCGCCTGTTGGAACAGGCCGTTCATTCGTCATTTATGTGCTGTGCCACACTGTTGAATGTCGGCAAGAGCTAATAAAAATTTAACTTGGATTAAGAAGGGCACGGCCGGCACCGCTCGCGACTCACTCCCCCTCCCAACGCCGTACCGCGACCATCGACATGAACTTTCCTTCCTCGCTAAACGTCAGCCGAAACACGCCGTGTGCCCCATCCGGCGTCACGATGCGCCGCAACGCCGTGGCGGGAAAGCTCACCCGGCGCCCATCGACGCTGGTGGCAATTACGGTTTGCATGGCGCCTTCATAGTGGTAATGGCAGGTCTCAAGGGACAGGTCGAGCATGATATCCAGCGACGGCATGGCGAGCGCAAGCTCCGGATGAATGACTGGGTGAATGAAGAGGCGTCAAGTGTACCCAGCCACGGCGCCTGAAAAAATTTGTAATTCATCCCTAAAGCAAATTTCCCCTGCGCCGATAAATGAGGTAACGGCCAACGGCGCCGTTATGGCAAGCCCCGGTTTTACCGACGGCGGGCCAATGGAGCCCAAACAGAGAGGAAGGAACATCACGGCCATGATCGGCCAGCAAAACCTGAGCCAGTCACAGAATGACCTGTCCACTTCCATGGAGCGTCTCTCCTCGGGGTTGAAGATCAACAGCGCCGCCGACGACGCCGCCGGCCAGGCCATCGCCAACCGCATGAGCAGCCAGATCAACGGTCTCAGCCAGGCGCAGAGCAACGCCAACGACGGCATCTCCGTCGCGCAGACCGCCGAAGGCGCCCTGAACCAGGTCAACGACAACCTGCAGCGCGTGCGTGAACTGACCGTTCAGGCCCAGAACGACACCAACAGCACCAGCGACCTCTCGTCCATTCAGGACGAGATCGACCAGCGCCTGGGCGAAATCGACCGTATCTCCGAAGAAACCAACTTCAACGGCGTCAAGGTCCTCGCCGAAGACCAGGAGCTCTCCATTCAGGTCGGCGCCAACGACGGCGAGTCCATCAAGCTGAACATGAAGGAAGTCAACTCGGACAAGTTGGATTTGGGCAGCTTTAACGTGGCCGGTGAAGAAGTGGATAACACCGCCGCCACCACTACTACTCTGAAGGACGCCGGCTACACCGCCGGTAACACAGATGCTGACGGTGTGACCGAATATACCAACGAGAGCAACGACGCCGCCGCTGCTAGCGATGTTGTAAGCACTCTGGTACAAGACGATGCTGTCGACATTGATGGCACCACTTGGACCCAACAAGGCGACGGAAGCTACGAGGACGGTAGCGGTGGTAGCCTCGCGGATAGCGCTGAGCTGCAGACAGAGATCGATAACGCGACCTCGGATGTTTCTGTAACCACAGATAGCGGCGATAGCTATACAATCGCCTCAGCAGACGGCGCCGTCACTGACGGCGGCGGTGACGCGGTGTACGTGGATTCGGGCGATGCTAGCCTGACCACCGAAGCGGGTGAAGATGGCACCTACTACGCGCAGGCCGACGACACGATCAATACCGCCCAAGACGGCTCTGGTGACGCCGTGTACGCTGACGCGGACGGCGCCATCACCACCGAAGCCACCAGCGTAGACAACAGCACGGTCACCGACGACCCGCTGGCGGCTTTGGACAGCGCCCTGGGTCAAGTTGATAGCCAGCGCTCCGAGCTGGGTGCCATGCAGAACCGCTTCGATTCTGCCATCACCAACCTGAGCACCACCGAGACCAACATCACCTCCGCCCGCTCGCGCATCGAGGATGCGGACTACGCAGATGAAGTCTCCAACATGACCAAAAACCAGATCCTGCAACAGGCCGGTACTTCTGTTCTATCCCAGGCCAACCAGCTGCCGCAGAACGCCCTGTCACTGCTGGGGTAATTTCCCGCTAGACAGTGAATATAAGGGTCGGCTTCGGCCGGCCCTTTTTGTAGGAGAACTTCAAACATGGCAACAAAAGCGCAATTCTATAAAATAGAAGTCAACACCACTAAGAAAGAAAAAACCTATATCGTGCCAGAGGCAAGCAAAGATCATGCTCATAGAGAAGTCAGCAACCTTAATATAACCCCGGCTAAACACATAGGATGGCATGAAGTAACAGTCACCAGCGATACAAATGAAGGAATTGTATTTGAGGCTAGCGTCCTGGGAGAAACATTGCGCTTTTCAAAATCAGACTATGGATACGATTACTTAACACGACAATTCCAAAAAGAATACAACGAAGAGCTCGATTCTTTGTCTTGATAATTAAAACTATATACAGGCTCGAAGATTGAAATCGTTATTTCAAGCAGCGAACACACAACGCCTTTGAGTTATTAATTAGGATAAGTAACAATGCTCTTTGAGCGTAACCGACATCAGCTTCCTGAAGGCAGAATCGAGGGAGGCAATACAAAAAACCTAATATTACCTAATTTAAATATTAGGTATTGACACTCCCCGGAGAGACAGACCCTGAGTGCAATATATTAATTTATCTGGATCCTACAAAATATTTAGTTACCCATAAAAATAATGATTCAAAACCACTATCATCCTGAAAACTTTAGTTCTTGGGCTAGATTTTAATAAAATACTATAAATTGACAAGGCAAGAAAATGAATAATTTAAATATCACATACACATTCCACCCTGTTGGGCAAGGCCTTTTCTGCTCGGGAAAAATTAGCATGGACAGCAAAGATTTCAGGTGGGTGTATGATTGCGGAACAGTATCTTCCGCTAGTCTTCTTGACACACAGATAAAAGATCTAACACGAAAGACAAAAAACAAAAGAGTGGACATAGCTTTTATATCACACTTTGACAAAGACCATATTAGCGGCCTGGTAAAACTCATTAATACAATGGAAGTAGGAGCTATAGTCCTCCCCTACCTACCTTTGTGGCAACGTTTACTAATTGCATTTGAAGAAAACAGAGGCGTGAACAGTAGCCTCACGCAGTTTCTTATATCTCCGACCAGGTACGTAGAAAAAAAATCGCCAGAGAATATACCAATTCTAATATATGTTCAATCGGGCTCCGAGAGCGGCCGTAATGCGGATATGAAAACTATTCCGCAACACATGGAAGAAAATTTCTCTCTACCCGTAGAGGCTGATATAGCCCCTATCGAAGACGAAGACCTAGAGGGCATTAGAAACTCCGCCTATATACTACCTCCCGGATCCCCCATAAAAATCAACAAAACTTGTGAGCTCATCCCTTACAACGATTCAGAACTAACCATACCACCGGGGAAAAGGTTTAAAAAAGAGGTGGAAAAGCTGAAAAGCAAGCTTCTATCCTCACCATCGCAAGAAACTTTACTTTACATTAAAAACAATTATGACAAAACATTTGGGAGTAATTCTAGAAAAAGAAACGTAATCTCTTTATTCCTCTACATCGGTCCATTGAAAAGGGAATTATTAAAAAGAAGAATTATATCAATAGGGCCAATATTTTCTTGCATCTCCTGTCGAAATAACTGCTGGCGCACAAATATAAACAAGCCTTCTATTTTATACACAGGAGACGGCTACCTACACACCACAGAAAAACAAGATGCCCTTCTCGCCGATACCCTTGGAAAAGAACGAGTTGACAGCATAGGCTTCTTCCAAGTAATGCATCATGGAGCTAAAAAAAATTGGAAGCACGTCCTATCCAGCAGGATAAATCCTTTATACAGCATCTTCTGCTCAGACCCAAAACGCAAAAAACCAGGCCATCCGAACCCAGAGGTCGTGAAGGATTTCTTACCGTACAGCCCTATTCAGGTAGACAAAGATCGAGGGTTTACAGCAAGGTTACACTAAACTCCATCTCGTAGAGCTCCCGCCAAGACTGCACTATACTCCGTGCAGTCATCAAGTGGACAGGATGAGCGACGATAACCCCATCCAGCGGTGGATCACGAAGCGCAAGGCTGCCCTGGAAGAAGCACTGATTTATCGACTGGGGGCGCTGGGGCGCTTTCAGCAACCGCTAGCACTTCGCTCCGATAACGGGCTCGTCTTCAGCAGTCGCCACTACACGGGCACGGTGAAAGCCTATGGCCTCACACAGGAATTCACGACGCCGTATACACCGGAACAGAACGGGCTCGTGGAACGCTTTTTCCGCTCTTTGAAGGAGGGGTGCATCTGACTTCACCGTTTCGAATCGTTGGGCCAAGCCAGGGGCGTGATCAATCGCTGGATACGGTATTACAACGAAGAACGGGCCACATCAGTCTCTGGACTACGTGGCACCCCGAGCACACCCCGCATTAACGGCGTAGGGTGTGCAGAAACCAGGGGGGCATTACAATATGCCCGCCGGGGCGGGCTCTTTTATGCTCCCACAAAACCTTGGGGCGCCGTGGCCGCCGCGCTCGATGCCGAGGTTCGGGAAGGGATTGAAGCGGTGGAGTGGTAGCGTTTACACGCCATTTTGGAGGGAAAGCGCCCACCGGTTGCGGGGCTTTTAGAACATAACAACTATTTTCTTTGTTTTTTCCGCATTTTTAACTTACCAGCTCCAATCTCGATTTCTTCATAATCTTTGTGCAATCCTATCAACATTCCAGCACCGATCGTGACAGCAGCAATGATAGTAGCTATCTCCATACCACTTAGGGCGGCAGCAGGGGCAGCCATACCAACCGTTACAGTAGAGCTAGTGCCTCCAGTGAATGGTATAGCAGCTGTCGCCGCTGTAGCTGATGCTATTGAAGCGAGAAATACTTTCTTACGCCAACCAGAAAGCATACCCAATTTTCTGGTTTTCGCGACCTTATCTGCAAGATCGCCAACGATGAGTATCTCAGGCTCACCGGCTTTGACAGCATTGTTCAACTCTTCTTTCGTTGTAACTTCTTTAGTATCACTCATACAGCACAGCCGACCTTTATATAAATATATATTACATATCGGCTGAATTTTATAAATCTTTAATCCCCCTTCCTGAAAACTATCACCCATTTGGCATGGCACGACGCCACAACGCCTGCCGCTCGCCCATCGCAGCAGCGGTCAGTCATGCTTTACCTTTCATGCACAACACCTGACTTGGCAGCCCAACCATAAGGCGGAAAACTCGATGAACCTATTCTTCGTGGCCTTCAACCTGCTCGCCTAAAACCTTATTGATAAGGTAACTCACTGTCATGATTGGTTCGCCAGAAGCAAAGCCTCGACCTTCACCTAGAAAAACACGAGGCCCTGTCAGGCTGTAAAAAATTCAGTGATCCTATAACCAGTAAGATTCTTCCACACGTTCAACACGCTGGAGTTTCCCACGCATGTCACGTTGAACACGACACCAATGAAGAAAGCCCCGGTCGTGGGGACCGAGGCTTCAAATGCATCAGGCGTTGGCGCGCCTTCAACATGAGGGGTATTGCATGGCACATCGTAGATCAGGTAGAGCCAGCATCCAATGGCTCTGGTTCAAGTTCGACTTACCGGCCTCGCCATTCATCCGATTCTGCCTCGGTTCGCTGATCCTTTTGGTGGGACTGGGGGTTTCTCTACGCCTTAGCGAGCCGGTGTTATTGGCTTTATTTCATAGTTGATCAGAGTGCTACTCGGTGTGGAGTTAGGCTCCCACACCCGCCGCCGCTTCGCCTACTATGCCGGGCCCCGCACGATACCTGCGTGAATTCACGTCTTTTTTGAAGACTCGCTGAACCTGCGCAGGAGCCACCATGGCACTCGACCAATAGCGTTATCGAAATCAATGACGGTACCCGCACTATCCGTACCATTTCCACGGCGGTCATCGGTGTGGTCTGTACCGCGTCCGACCCCGACGGAAAAACCAGCGTCGGGCCGGAGTCGCTGTTCCCGTTCGAGAACTACACCCGCTCCGCGCAGATTCTCACCGACACCGTCGCCAAAGCGCATTTGTGGGCCGTCGACAAGCCGACGAAAGCTCAAAACTGATGAAGCAGCAAGTCATCCAACAAGCATCTCAATCCATGCTAGCGCAGGCCAACCAAGTGCCGCAGACGGTCTTATCGCTATTGCCATCTTGATGCTGCGGGCATCGCGCAAAATTCTACCAACAATACCGGTTGTTCTTTCGCTACGACCTCGCCAGCAAGATTCTCATTTACGCTTGGGTCAACGACGAATCCACCCAACGCGCCTATGACAGCAAGCACGACGCCTATGCTGTCTTCCGCAAGATGCTTGAGAACGGCAATCCGCCGGATAGCTGGGGTGACTTGTGGCAAGCGGCCAGCGGTGATGACGAACGCATCCAAGCACTGCTAGACGCGAACGCGACGCGGTGAAGGGTGGCAAGAACCATCGGGAACAAGTTCCCTCCCACCCTGGATTCATAGAATAACCGCATCACCTCAGGCCGCATGGCTGCGCAACAAAGGCCATGCGCCCTGCTTGGATGCGTCCAAAATCACAATTTCCACGATAGAGCCGTCTTCCGCATAGCTAACATGGGTATTCCAATCCTGCGAGACTTCCTTCGCAACGGCCTTCTCAGAAAGATGCACAACTAGGATATCGTCAGTTTCATCGTACGTGGTGCGCATGGTCATTCCTCCCGCTGAAAATGATGCATGACGGTTTTGACGACCAGCCTATCTTCAAGTACCACGGCGGCACATACCAAATTATCGTTGCGCCCTTCCATAGCTTTGGCGATCCATAGCCGCGTATCGTCCTTATAACGCATCTGGCCGGTTTCCAGAAGCTCACCGAGCAGCACTTCTGTCATACCGCGCTGAGCCATACGCTCACGTGCATGCCGGGTAACATATACATCCAAACCGAAGCGCCGACAGAACATCAAGGTTCACCTCATTGTATGGTGACCATAATTCTACTGACTCTGGTCGAGCATTACGAAGCCAGCAAGCTTCAATAGCCTTCCAGGGAGAAGGGGTTCAGAAACTGACGGCCCCACAGGTATTGGCGGTCCACAAAGGGCAGTTGAGCGTCGTCGCAGACTGCGTCCCATTGGCTTTCGAGCGTCTGGATCATCCGGTCGATAAGCTCTCGAGCTTGTCCGGTCTCGAGATGAAAAGCCGGTGCGGCTGCCAGGCAGGTGCGTAGCTGGCTGCTGTTATCATCGCTAACGAGGCGCATGGCTTGTGATGCGATACCTCCAACCCGCGATTGTGGGCAAATGTCATAGGCCGGGGTCAACGTAAAGGTTTTTCCATCCCAGAATGCAGCGTGGTTCCGAGCGTGGTCGTCGGTGTTACCGCACAGCACGTTGAACACCATGCGCTTGAACAGTTCATGCAGTGTCGCACGGGGTTCGGTGAAGCGAGCGCGTACCTGATGGGCGAGGTCCTCATAGCTGGCATAGCGAGCGGTCATTTCATCCAGCCCTAACAGCGTCAGGGCCGATACCATCGCATAGCGTAACCAACCTTGCCGAGATAGTCGGCGGTCGAACCGCTCGACAAGTAATACGTCGCGCCCCATGACGTAGCGCAACTCGACGTTGGCAACGTCCAGACCGGCTAGATGCGCTAGACGCATGGCGACAAATTCTGTCTTGACCACACTGTAGAGATCATTTGACGCAGAAAACTTGGCCACCTGCTTGCGCGCGTTGTCGCCAATCAGGGCTTTTGGCCGAGCGCCGCCAATGCTGGTGCCGTGTTGCAGCGCCTGGGCAAGCGCCGTGGGCAATGGCTTGCCACGGTCGACGCTCTCGGCTGCTTCCATCAGGTCTTCCAGACTCGCGCCCAGCTCCCCACGAGACTCGTAATGTTCTGCGCTGGCCTGAAAATCAAGAGCGCCTATTCGGTCGGAGCCGGATTCCAGCATGAAGGTGAGATCATCGAGCGTCACCAGATCAGCATCGGCGCCGCTCCTGCCGGTCAAGCGGTTGATGATTACTCGTCGGCCCCAGGCATCCGGGGCTGCATCGCGTAATACCGAGGGCAATGTACCGCCTGCCAGCCTTTGGGCACCACGGCGCAAGGGCAACTCATCGGGAAATAGGCTAATCGCATCGTCCCGTTCAAGGTAACGCCGGCCATAGAGGAACCGATAGCCACCTTGCTCGTGTTGCAGTAAACCGGCAGCGACCGGCTCGGTTTTTCCGGGGAGCCACACCCACACGTAGGCTCGATCGTTAGAAGTCGTCATCGGGTAGGTTCTCTTCATTGCGATGAACGGTCTTGCCAGGCAGCAATGTCATACGTTGCTGCTGCTGTTGAGCGAGGTCCGCGAGATTGCCCGAATCGGTGCCAAACAGGGGAACTCCCAGCAGCGTGGCGGCTTCGAAGTAACTGCCGATAGCGACCGATGGGTCGCCTTTCAGCAGGCTTTGCAGCGTTGCCCGGCTGATACCGATGCGTTCAGCCAGTTCACGCTGCGTCCAGCGCCTGTGGCGCCGGGCCTCTTCGATCAAATTGGCGAATAGCTGCAGCGCGTGATATGTGCGGGGCGAAAGTGTTTGGCGTTTCGTCTGCATTTTTGACCAATATTTTAGGCATAAAGTAGTTAAAGTATAAAATATTGGTCATTTTGGCAAGAAAAATGGTTCTTCGCAGATTAGCGTGAAACAGACAGGATAGAGAGACGGCGGTAAATCCGGATCAGCTGATGTTCACCACAAACCTCAGCCCCTCACCTGGATACCGCCGCCGCCATGAATGCTAGCGCCTGGAACCTGTTCTGGAAAGGCTTCACCGTCGCCCACCATGAGTTTCTGGATGCCCAAACGCTGTGGCTCCAGTTGGAGCCCGATGACCGGATCCCGCCGGTCTGCAGCAGCTGCGATCACGCCTGCTTCCTCATCCATGATGTGCACCACCGGCGTGTCCGAGAGGCCCCGCTGCTGATTTGTCGTGCTCTCGCGTGCCGATGATGAGCCCAGCCAAGGCCCTGTGGTGGCTAGCTTTCTGGCGTTTCTGGAGCGCGATTTACAGGCGCATCCGGAAAACATTCGTCCCGCCACCACCAGCGCCTTTGCGCAGCAAGCACGACGCTTATGCTGTCTTCCGCAAGATGCACAACTAGGATATCGTCAGTTTC
>NZ_JARANY010000321.1 GCF_029889885.1 Chromohalobacter sp. 296-RDG | reverse complement strand
CGCGGGATCAAACCACATGTCACCGGCCTCGACCTGGATGGTGCGGTCGATCTCGGCATCAGGCGTGGAGGAATGGGAGCCACCATGTTCACCGGCAGCAAGGGCGGAAGTGGCGGCCAGGCCAAGGGTGATGGCCAGCAGAGACTTACGCATCATGTAACCTCTTTGATCGTATCAGTGGAGCCTTGGTTATACCTGAAATGAGACTGAACTCGAAACCCCTTGACCCTTGTGTTACACGTAGGTTGTAGCATCCAAGGCTCTGATAAAGACCATGCCGAATCCCTTGTCCTGGATCATGTTGGACGACACGGCCACCGAGGCAGAATGGGGACTCGACCATGAGGATGACCGAATGACCTGCAATGTTCGCTGCCTGCTGCACCTCCGAGGAGTACGCCTGTTGGCGCTGCTGCTCGCGGCTCTGCTGCTGGTCGCCAGCCTGCCCGGTCATGCGTCTATGGATGACTGCGCCGTCGACTGCGGTACCTCCCAGGTCGAGA
>NZ_JARANY010000320.1 GCF_029889885.1 Chromohalobacter sp. 296-RDG | reverse complement strand
ATGGGGGCGTTGGCATTTCTGGTCATCAGCGGCATTCTTACGCCCGGCGAGGCGTTGGCGGGGTTTGCCAATCCTGGTGTGATGACCATCGCGACGTTGTATGTGGTCGCGGCGGGGCTCAAGGAAACCGGGGCCATTCAGTGGATCGCCCATCGCCTGCTGGGGCAGCCCAAGCGCCTGCGCCAGGCGCAACTGCGGGTGTTGCTCCCGGCCTCGGGGCTGAGTGCCTTCATGAATAACACCACCGTGGTGGCGATGTTCATTCCCGCCATACAGGAATGGGCGGCGCGCCTTCGGTTGCCGACCTCCAAATTGCTGCTGCCGCTCAGCTACGCCTCGATACTTGGTGGTACCTGTACCTTGATCGGCACCAGCACGAACCTGGTCGTTGATGGCTTGTTGCAGAGCGAGCGCGGCATCTCGCTGCACATGTTCGAACTGGCCAAGGTTGGCGTGCCGCTGGTGCTCATCGCCGGGGGCTTTCTGTACCTGATGGCGGATCG
>NZ_JARANY010000032.1 GCF_029889885.1 Chromohalobacter sp. 296-RDG | reverse complement strand
TCGCCCGCCTCGTTGGCGAAATCCATGGTCCGGTAGGGGCGCTCCCAGTCACCGACCACGCCCAGGCGCACGAAGTCGGTCTTCTGCGCTTCGATCTGCGCGCCCGCGTACTCGCGGCATAGATCACGTGCTTCGCCGGCGCCGAGATGCTTGCCGTGGGTGGTCTCGACCTTGTGCTCAATGGGCAAGCCGTGACAGTCCCAACCGGGCACATAGGGCGCATCGTACCCCGCCAGCGCCTTCGACTTGACGACGATGTCCTTGAGGATCTTGTTGACGGCATGGCCGATATGAATGCTGCCGTTGGCGTAGGGGGGGCCATCGTGCAGCACGAAACTCTCACGACCGGCACGCGCTTCGCGCAGGCGCTGGTAGAGGTCCATGTCCTGCCATTGCGATACCCGCCCCGGCTCACGCTTGGGCAACATGCCGCGCATGGGGAAGTCGGTTTCGGGGAGATTCAGGGTATGTTTGTAATCGCTCATAGCGGAAGGTCAGCCATCGTCTTGGTCGGCCGGGCGAGCGCCGGCCGAAGAGTCGGAAGTCGAAGGCTCGGGCGCCAGAGGCGCCGAGGCCAGCGGATAAGTCCAGCCAGTCGAAGCGCACGGCAGCTCGAGCGCAGCCGCATCGAGCGGTGTCGCCGTGCGGAAGTAGCGACGTGCCTGCGCCAGGTCGGCATGAATCTGACGCGTCAGGGCCTCCAGCCCCGCAAAATTGACCTCGCCTCTCAGCCGTGCGCAGGGAACGACCGTGAGGCGCTGGCCATAGAGGTCATCCTCGAAATCGAACAGATGCACCTCCAGCACCGGCCGCGAGCTGCCGACCGTCGGCCGCCAGCCTATATTGGCCGCCCCCGGCAACTCGCGACCATCGGGCAGCCGCGTGACGCAGGCATAGATACCGCGTAATGCCAGGGAACGCGACGTCAGTGGCAGATTAGCGGTGGGCACGCCGATGGTGCGCCCCAACTGCCGGTCGGCCACCACGCGCCCCGAGAGTTGATAGGGACGCCCCAACAGCCGCGCGGCCTGGGCGAAATTGCCGCTGGCCAGCAGGGTGCGTACGCGGGTACTCGAGACGCGATCGTCGTCGAGAACAAAAGTGCGCGTATGCTCGACCTCAAAACCACGGCGTTCGCCCACGCGTTGTAGTAACGCGAAATCACCCGCCCGGTCACAGCCAAAGCGGAAGTCGTCGCCCACCACGAGATGCTTGACGCCCAGGCCGCGGATCAGCACGCGCTCGATGAATTCGTCGGCCGTCAGGCCTCGCAGAGCGGCATTGAAGGGCAGGCAGACGATGCGCTCGGCGCCGTATTCGGCCAACAGTTCAACCTTGTCGCGCAACCTGCTCAAACGTGGCGGCGCCTGCTCGCCGGCAAAATACTCGCGCGGCTGGGGCTCGAAGACGACCACCGTCATCGGTAACCCCAACGCCGTGGCGCGACTCTTGAGCTGATCGAGGATCGCCTGATGGCCGCGATGCACGCCATCGAAATTGCCGATCGTCGCCACGCACGGGCCCGCCTCGCGCAGATTGTGCAGTCCTCTGATCAGTTCCATGTGCCGTTCATATGCCGGTGAAACGTTCGATTATAACCAAGGGGGCCATGACTGACAGCCATGACTGCCTTACCATCAGCCACCCAGACGAAAATGCCTGAGACGTACGCCACACAGCGCCAGCCATCCAAAGTAGACCAAGGCACCGCCCAGGGTTAGTCCGAGCAATGTCGCCGCGCGCTGCCATACGCCCCAGACCAGCCATTGATGCCATTCGGGGCATAGCCACCAAAGCCCGGCTCCCATGACGACGCAGCCGCCGCCCAGTGTCAACGCGTAGCGTCCCCAGCCCGGCTGAAACGTCAGTACGTCGCGCCGCCATAGCCCCCAGCCCAGCAAGCCGGCATTGAGAAACGCCGATAGCGCCGTGGCCAGCGCCAGCCCCGCATGCGCCAGCGGCCAGATCAACAGCAGGTTCAACATCATGTTGGCAACCATCGCCACGATGCCGATCTTGACCGGCGTCTTGGTGTCCTGACGCGCGAAGTACCCCGGCGCCAGCACCTTGATCAGCATGAATGGCAACAGACCCAACGCATAGGCCCGCATACTGCGCGCCGCCATCACGATATCGTGATCCGTCATCGCCCCATAGTGGAACAGGCTCACCAGCAATGGCTCGGCCAGCAGCACCAAGGCCAAGGCGGCGGGAAGCCCGATCAGCAACACCGCACGCAACGCCCAGTCGAGCATCTTCGCGAAGTGCGCTGGCGACTGCTCGGCATGGCGCTTGGAGAGCGCCGGCAGGATCACCGTGCCCAGCGCCACGCCGAACACGCCCAGCGGCAACTCCGTCAGGCGTTCCGAGTAGTAGAGCCAGGATACGCTCCCCGAGGCCAGCAGTGACGCCAGCACGGTATCCAGCAACAGGTTGATCTGCGACACCGACACTCCGAACAATGCCGGCGCCATCAGCGTCAGGATACGACGCACGCCCGGGTGCCGGAAGTTGGGCCAGGGACGTGGCGTCAGCCCCAAGCGTGCCAGAAACGGCACCTGAAACCCCAGTTGCACGACACCTGCGATCAGCACTCCCCAGGCCAGCGCCATGGCCGGGTCCTGCATCCAGGGCGTTAGTCCCAGAGCCGCACCGATCAACGACAGATTGAGCAGCACCGGAGTGAACGCCGGTACGGCGAAACGATTCCAGGTGTTGAGCACGCTACCGGCGAAGGCGGTCAGCGAAATAAGCCACAGATAGGGAAACGTCAGGCGCAGCATGTCGGCGGTCAGCGCCAGTTTGCCGGGGTCGGCGCTGAAGCCTGGCGCAAACAGCCACACCAACCAGGGCGCTAGGAGTACTGCCACGGCGCTGAGCAGAGCCAGTATCACGCCGAGACTGCCCGACACCGCATCGAGCAATTCCCGCACCTCCTCGCGAGTCCGTTGAGTAGCATACTCGGACAGCACCGGGATGAACGCCTGGTTGAAGGCGCCCTCGGCGAAAAGGCGACGCATGAAGTTGGGAATCTTGAAGGCGACGAAGAAGGCATCTGCGCCGCTACCGGCCCCGAACAAGGCCGCGATCACGACATCACGCGCCAGCCCCAACACGCGCGAGAGCATGGTCATCGTGCTGACCACCATCCCCGAGCGCAACAGACCGCCACGCGCCGAAGGCTGAGCCTCCGGCGACGCGTCGTCTTCCGGCGCTGCCTGCGATTGCCTAGCCGTCACCGTCTCCCCCTGTCCGCTTGCCGGGTCGAGCCCGACCGCCACTTACAAAAAAACCGGCCGGAGCCGGTTTTTTCACGCGTTACCGCCAAGTCCCGGCTTCAGGCAGCCAGGGCCTTAATTCGCTTATTCAGACGGCTCTTGATGCGTGCAGCCTTGCGCTTGGAGATCGCGTCCTTGTCGGCAATGCGGTCGATGACCGGCTGTGCCGCCTTGAGCTCGGTCATGGCCTGACCGTGGTCGCCACTCTGGATCGCCTTGACGACGCGCTTGACATACGTGCGCACCATGCTGCGTTGGCTGGTATTGTGCTGACGACGCCGCTCCGCCTGGAGGGCGCGCTTACGGGCCTGTTTGATATTCGCCACCGTCTACTCCTTGGAGATGTTGACAGTCATATTCTGTAAAAAATTGATTCGCATGACATTTCGACTACTCCACGCGAATCGGCCAAAACGGGATCGCCACTCATGAGGCGCCCCATCAACGGGCCGTGTCTGAGAGGATGCAACATTCTAGCATGTTCCACGTAAAAACGGCTATAGGTTCACAGACCGACGCCTCGACATCACGCCCCTCAGATGATGACCAAGTTATCGCGATGAATGAGCTCCGGCGATTCCATGTAGCCAAGCAACGTCTCGATACGATGACTGGGCTGACCCACGATGCGACGCGCTTCATCGCTACCGTAGTTGACCAGTCCTTTGGCGACTCGGGCGCCTTGCTCGTTGACGCAAACCACCATATCGCCGCGCTTGAAGGCACCCTCGGCACGCCGCACACCCACCGGCAGCAAGCTCGATCCATGGCGATGCAATACCTCGACTGCGCCATCGTCGAGCACCAGCGTACCGCGCACCTGAAGCTGCCCAGCCAACCACCGCTTGCGCGCCGCCAACGGCGCATGATCCGGCATCAACAACGTGCCCAGCGCCTCGCCGTCCGCCAACCGGGTGAGCACCGCCGACTGGCGCCCGCTGGCGATCACCGTCAGCGCGCCGGAACGCGCCGCCAGGCGCGCGGCACGCACCTTGGTCGTCATCCCGCCGCGCCCCAGAGCACCGCCATCACCGGCTACCGCCGCCAGGGCAGGATCGTCGGCGCGCCCTTCGCTGATTAGCCGCGCCCCGGGGTCGTGGCGCGGATCGGAATCGAACAAGCCTTCCTGATCGGTGAGCAGCATCAGCGCGTCTGCTTCCAGAAGATTGGCCACCAACGCGCCCAGCGTATCGTTATCGCCGAAGCGGATCTCGTCGGTCACCACGGTGTCGTTTTCGTTGATCACCGGCACCACGCGCAGCGCGACCAGTGTTCGCAACGCCGAACGCGCATTGAGGTAACGCTTACGGTCGGAAAGATCATCATGCGTCAGCAGCACTTGCGCGCTGCGCAGGCCGTGGCGCGCAAAGTGCCCCTCGTAGCATTGCGACAGGCCCGACTGCCCGACTGCGGCGGCCGCTTGCAGTTCATAGACCGCCGAGGGCCGAGATGCCCAGCCCAGACGTGCCATACCCTCGGCCACTGCCCCGGACGAGACCAGCACGATCTCGACACCGCGCGCATGCAGGGAGGCGATCTGATCGACCCAGCCGCCGATGGCCTCGGCATCGAGGCCACGACCGTCGTTGGTCAACAATGCGCTGCCGATCTTGATCACGACACGCCGCGCACCACACAAGGCATCACGGCTTGTCGACTGCGGCTCATTCACCGGTTTTTCTCCCTTCTCGCCTCGGCTCAGGGGGCATATTCCACTTCGACATCGTAATCATCATCGTCGACGTCATCGTCATCTTCCTGGACGGGCTTGCGCTTGCGCGACATGCGCGCTTCGGCACGCGCCACGGCCTCATCTTCCATACGCTGGCGCATCTCGCGCTCATGTTCGAAGGCCGCCTCGTCTTCCGCCTCGAGCTGACGCTGCTCGGTCAGCCAACGATGCGCCGCCTGCACTAGCGGCTGGGTACCCTCGCTACTGATCGCCGAAATCCGGAACACCGGCCCCGTCCATTCCAGACGCGCGACGATGTCGTCGACCATGGCCTGACGCTCCTCCTCGGGGAGCAAGTCGAGCTTGTTGAGCACCAACCAGCGCGGCCGCTCGGCCAGCGTGGTGGAGAATTGCGCGAGCTCGTGCGCGATGGCGCGCGCACCCTCCACGGGATCGCTTTCATCGAACGGCGCCACATCAACGACATGCAGCAGCAACCGCGTGCGGGTCAGGTGCTTGAGGAACCGAAGCCCCAACCCCGCGCCATCGGACGCGCCTTCGATCAGCCCGGGCACGTCAGCCATCACGAAATGCTCATGCGTGCCCAGCTTGACCACCCCGAGATTGGGCACCAGCGTAGTGAAGGGGTAGTTGGCAACCTTGGGCTTGGCGGCCGAGACGGCACGAATCAGCGTCGACTTGCCGGCATTGGGCACGCCCAGCAAGCCCACATCGGCCATCACCTTCATCTCGAAGCGCAGGTTGCGGCGCTCCCCCTCGGTGCCCCGTGTCGTCTTGCGCGGCGCCCGATTGGTGGAGGACTTGAAGTGGATGTTGCCCAAGCCTCGGCGACCCGCCTGCGCCACCAGCTCGACTTGGCCGAGCTCGGTCACGTCGGCGATCACCTCGAGAGTATCTTCATCGATCACCGTGGTTCCCACCGGCACCTTGACGTACAAGTCTTCGCCATTACGGCCGCTCATCTGACGGCCTTGGCCCGGCTGTCCGTTGGGCGCCTTGTAGAAACGCTGATACTTGAAATCGATCAGCGTATTAAGGGCGTCGTCACCGATCAGGTAGACGCTGCCGCCGTGCCCACCGTCGCCGCCGTCCGGCCCACCTTTGGGAACGTACTTCTCGCGCCGGAAACTCAGGCAGCCGTTGCCGCCCTTACCGGCCTCCACAATGATCGAGGCTTCGTCGACGAATTGCATGGACACTTCTCCCGACGGCTACGGCCGCCCTATACGAAAAGACCCCGCCTGAGCGGGGCCTTTCCTCTCACCGTTCATGGCGGTCTCAGGCGGAGACGACGCTCACGAACTTGCGATTTTTCGGACCCTTGGTCTCGAACTTGATCACGCCTTCGTTCAGAGCGAACAAGGTGTGATCCTTGCCGATGCCAACGCCACTGCCCGCGTGGAACTTGGTGCCACGCTGACGCACGATGATGTTGCCGGCGGTCGCCGCCTGGCCACCGAACAGCTTGACACCAAGGCGTTTGGATTCGCTATCGCGACCGTTACGAGAACTACCGGCAGCCTTTTTATGAGCCATTGCAAATACCTCGCGTTATCCAGGGAATATCGCTTACGCGGAAATTCCGGTGATCTTGACTTCTGTGAACCACTGACGATGGCCTTGACGGCGCATCTGGTGCTTACGGCGACGGAACTTGATGATCTTCACCTTTTCGCCACGACCATGGGAAACGACTTCCGCCGTTACCTTGGCACCGTCGACCAGCGGCGTGCCGACCTTGATGTCATCATCATCGCCGACCAGCAGCACTTGGTCGAGCTCGAGGGTGTCACCCGTGGCCACTTCCAGCTTCTCGAGCTTCAGGGTCTGGCCTTCCTGAACGCGGTACTGCTTGCCACCGCTCTTGATTACTGCGTACATGTCACTCTCCAGCACTCATCGGGGTTGCGCTCTTCATCGGCCTGCGGCGAGTGGCGCCCCTTCCGGCAACCATCTGACAGGGAGCATGATGAGTCGAGTCGCGTATTATAGCGACACTCGGGCATACCGGGCAAGCATCTTTCACGCCATGACTGACGCAGCCTTACGAGCCCCGGCATGCGCCTTGACGCCTCCCGGGGGGCCCCCTAGCATAGCCTAAGCCCAAGGCCGCAATGAGGCGGCCCAACCCCTTATTGCGACAAGCCGACCCATGCAGCCCAACGCATCGCCCATCCATGCGGCGGTCGCGGATGATTTCGCCGCCGTCGATCGCACCATCCTCGCCCAACTGGCTTCTCGGGTTCCTCTCGTCGAAACCATTGGTCACTACATCATCGAAAGCGGCGGCAAACGGCTGCGCCCTCTGCTCGTGCTGCTCGCGGCGCGCTCGCTGGACTACCCTGGCGATCGCCACGTGACCCTGGCCACGCTGATCGAGTTCATGCATACCTCGACGCTATTGCACGACGACGTCGTCGACGAGTCTCATCTGCGACGCGGCAAGGCCACCGCTAACGACGCCTGGGGCAATGCGCCCTCAGTGCTGGTCGGCGACTTCCTTTATTCGCGCTCGTTCCAGATGATGGTCGAGGTCGGCTCGATGCGCGTGATGGAGATTCTTTCCGGCGCCACGTGCGTGATCGCCGAAGGTGAGGTACTGCAGCTGACGAATATCGGCAACCCCGATATCGACGAGGCCGCCTACTTCGACACCATTCAGGGCAAGACCGCCATGCTCTTCGAGGCCGCCAGCCACAGCGGCGCGGTGCTCGCCGAGGCAAGCCCCGCGCAGGAAGAGGCACTCAAGCTCTACGGGCGCTATCTAGGCCTGACCTTCCAGCTCGTCGACGACCTGCTCGACTATCAGGGCGATGCCGACGCCATGGGCAAGAACGTCGGCGACGACCTGGCCGAGGGCAAACCCACGCTGCCGCTCATCCATGCCATGGCTGCCGGCGATGCCGAACAGACCAAACTGATTCGCCGTGCTATCCGCCAGGGCGGGCTCGATCATCTCGACGAGGTGCTGGCCATCGTCAATAATACCGGCGCGTTGGAATATACTCGCCGCCGCGCCGTGGAAATGGCCGACCGCGCGCTCGCTCAGCTCGAGCTTCTGCCCGAGAGCCGCTACCGCGACAGCATGGCCGAACTGGCCCATCTCGCTGTCGAGCGCCAAACCTGACCCCGCCTCGCAAATAGGGTTGCGCGCGCACCGCGGATGCGTATAATGCAGCCCCGTCGAGCCGGCACCCCGGCGCGAACGGAGTATAGCTCAGCTTGGTAGAGCGCTGCCTTCGGGAGGCAGAGGTCGTAGGTTCGAATCCTGCTACTCCGACCAAAGATTCCATGAAAACGGCCACTGGCTCTTCGGAGCGGTGGCCGTTTTTTGTTGGAGCCGCGCTGACTGCAATGGTCCCGGCACTGCCTTGGTATCTGGAGGAAAGGCTAGCTGACGCTATCACCTCACACACCAAAGCGCCGAGTGAATATTCATGCCTCTACTGGCAATTTGCTCTTGAATGAATTTGATTCATCTAAGGACAAGAATCCTTCACTGGTGGTGGAAGTTAAAGGGCTGCCAAAATGCAGCCAATTGAAGACACATACCGCCCCGGAGTATTCATGGCACACGATCTGATCACTCAACGACTCGACCAGGGTCCTCTCATATGTGCCGAAGGCTTTCTGTTCGAGCTTGAACGGCGCGGCTATCTCTCTGCCGGTGAATTCGTGCCCGAGGTGGCGCTGCTGCGCCCGGACGCACTGGAAGCGCTGCACCGTGATTTCCAGCATGCGGGATCAGACGTGGTTCAAGCGTTCACCTACAACGGTCACCGCGAAAAAATGCGCGTGATCGGCAAGGAAGACCTGCTGGAACCGTTGAATCGGGCTGCCTTGAAGATTGCGCGTAAGGTAGCCGATGAAAAGGCCGATAATCTGATGGCTGGCAACATTTCCAACAGCAACATCTGGGACCCTGAAGACCCGACCTCCCAGCAGAGTGTGCGCGCCATGTTCGACGAGATGGTGCAATGGGCCGTGGAGGAAGGCGCTGACTTCATCATCGCAGAAACGTTCTACTATGCCGGAGAAGCTGAGGCGGCTTTGGAAGCGATCAAGGCCAAGGGACTGCCTGCCGTCGTCACCCTGGCGCCAATGGCCGAGAATCGCATGATCGATGGCCCCGGCATCGTGGAAACCTGTGTTGCCCTTGAGAAGAAAGGCGCCAGTGTGGTCGGCCTGAATTGCTTCAGAGGGCCAGATACCATGTTGCCCTGGATCCAGCAGGTCCGCGATGCCGTTGACTGCCATGTGGCAGCGCTGCCGGTGACTTACCGCACCACCGAGCAGGAGCCGACCTTCTTCAATCTCTCCGACGATCAGGGATGCAGCTGCCCAGCTCCCCATGGACGCCCTTTCCCAACCGCCCTGGACCCACTGTTCTGCAATCGTTACGAACTCGGCGCCTTCGCTCGCGACGCTTATGCTCAGGGGGTCAACTATCTTGGCGTATGCTGCGGCGCATCACCGATGCACGTGCGTGAGGTGGCCATGGCGGTGGAGCGTGAGCCGGAAGCTGCCCGATTTGCAGAGCGCATGGAGAACCACTTCATGTATGGTTCTCACGATCGCTTGCCGGACCATATTGCCGCTCTAGGGGAGAAGGCCTAACAAGGTGCAGATGGAACCCCGTCGATCTAGATAGAGAGTGACCAGCCTCGCTTTCGTTCGCGACGGCCAATGCTATCGCGATTGTCAGGCTTCTGAATGGACACCTGACAGATTCTAGAGGCGCACCAGGTGGCCAATTGCGCTATGTGCGCCACGTCGGCGGTTCTATCATGATGACGGCGCTCGGACACTCGCTTCACGCAGCGTTGTCATGCAGTGCTTTCCAGCGGCGCGTCAGCATCCATACTGATGGATACGCCCATCGGTGTCCTGGGAGTCCATCATGCAACGCTTATCGCTGGAACCTGCCGCACTTCATGTCGCGCGCCTTGCACCCTTGCTCGAGTGGTTACAGACACACTTGGCACTGACCGTCTTGTTGCGTACTTCGCACAGCGCCTATCTTGAACTATACTGCGAAG
This sequence comes from Chromohalobacter sp. 296-RDG, assembly GCF_029889885.1. Lineage (GTDB taxonomy): Bacteria > Pseudomonadota > Gammaproteobacteria > Pseudomonadales > Halomonadaceae > Chromohalobacter. The sequence continues at coordinate 18,606 of NZ_JARANY010000032.1, read as the reverse complement.
GCTATAACAGTCATGTGCTACTGCTTGAGGAATATCCTGAGGCGCCCGCCAGCACGCTACGCCTGGAAGCCGACAACGTGGAGTTCGAACGACTTTCGCCTTTGCTGACGAGCCAGGGTGCATACTGCGTGGAGGCGTCACGCGAAAATCCCAGCGCATCGCGTAGCTGTGCCTGGCGGGTACTGACCATGCCGCTGCCCGGCGATTGGCAGCTGATGCTGCTGGCCCTCGACCCACGTCGCTGCCAACACTTGGGCCTGCACGGATCGGGCCCATGAGGCGCCACCTCAGTCGTCATCATCTTCCTGCGTGCGCCTGACGCGCTCGGCCATGGCCCGGCGCTTCTTGTTGCGACGATAGTGACGCATCAGCGCCACCCAGCATGCAGCGAGAAGCATCAGCGCCAGGGTCACGCCCTGCCAGGGGCGTGCCGCGTCGCCCAGACACGTTTCCAACGTCATGATCAGGATGAACCCCAGGGCCTGACTGGCGATGGCTGCCGCGCGCAACCCATCGCTCCCATAGCGCGAACTCACCATGCACTCTCCCCTTTCCGCTTCGCCCCGACGCCGCGCGAGGACTGCAACTCAGTCACCACACTTAAAAGAGGCGACCCCAAGGGCGTTAGTGTAACGTGTCAGGCATCGCGATTCGTCATCGCCACCATGAGAACCCCATGCCGCCGATCATGCTCGGCCACGTGCCGCTTCCCTCTGCGCCTCTATACGCCGCCGTCGCGGCGCTCGCACTATTAGCGCTGGGTGCGTTGTTACGCCTATCCCGCACACGTCGACGCCAGTGGTTGAGCGGTACGCTGGTGGCAGCGCTGATCGGGGCTCGCCTGATGTATATCGCGCTTCATGCCGAGGCTTATCGCGTGGCGCCGCTCGAGGCCATCACGCTGTGGCAGTCCGGGTATCACCCGCTGGGCGCCTTGCTCGGCGCCGTCGCGTGGACACTGTGGCGCTTGCGCGACCTTCCCGCGCGTCAGGTGCGACTGGCCACGGGCGCGCTCATGGCGTGCAGCGCGATATGGTGGGGCTTGAACGTTTGGCAACCGCTGGTAGGCGATGCTCCGCCCCCGCGTTTACCGAACCTGACCTTGAACGCGCTCGATGGCACCCCGACGCCCATCGAAACGCTGGCGTCGGGGCCTCCGCTCATCGTGGTGCTGTGGCGCAGCGATTGCCGGGCATGCCGCCGAACGCTGGCACGGCTCAACGATATGCAGCACGATGCCACCGTAGTGACGGTCAACGAAGGCCAGACGCTGCTGCAAGCCGCACGCTACCTGGATGCCCGAAATATCTCTTTCATCCATGACCTGCGTGACCCGCAACAACGCCTGCAGGCCTATTTCGACATGCCCGCGTTGCCACTGACACTGCGCTTCGACATCCACGGCAGGTTGCGCGATTACCAGGCTGGCGAGATTTCCACGGCGCGTCTCATGCGCTGGCTGTCGCCCACGACCTGAAAACGCAATCGCCTATTAAGCCCTCCGCCGCTTTCCGGTAGAATACCGCGCCCCGCCGTCCTGCATGCTCCCCCGGCAAGACGGCGCGCCACGTACCGTTACATCATCATCCCGAGGCATCATGAGCGAATTCATTCCGGGCCAGCGCTGGGTCAGCGACGGCGAAGCCGAGCTGGGGCTGGGCACGATCCTGAGCTGTGACGTCCGAAGCGTGACCGTTCTCTTTGCCGCCAGCCAGGAAACGCGCACCTATAGCGTTCGCCAGGCGCCGCTGACCCGCGTCGTCTTCGGCGCCGGCGACCGGATCGAAGCCGCCGACGGCCGCACACTGACCGTCGATGACACCAAGGAAGCCGACGGGCTACTGGTCTATGTCGTCGAGACGGCGGACGGTGAATACGACGAGCTTCCCGAAAGTCGCCTCGCCGATAGCATGCGCTTTCAGCAGGCACGCGACCGACTGCTTACCGGCCAGGTCGACCGCAACGACTGGTTCGAACTGCGCTACCGTACCCTGCACCATTATCACCGCATTGCCCAGCACCCGGCGAACGGCCTGGCCGGGCCAAGTGTCGACCTCATCCCTCACCAGCTGTACATCGCCGACGAGGTTTCGCGCCGTCATGCCCCGCGCGTACTGCTTGCCGACGAAGTGGGCCTGGGCAAGACCATCGAAGCCGGTTTGATCCTTCACCGCCTACTGCTCACCGGGCGTGTCGAGCGTGCATTGATCCTGGTGCCCGACAGCCTGAGCCATCAATGGCTGGTGGAAATGCTGCGCCGCTTCTCGCTGCATTTCACGCTGCTCGACGAACAGCAAAGCCAACACAGCACGGGCAACCCGTTCGAGAACGCCCAACTGGTGCTCGCCAGTCAGCAATGGCTGTTCGCCAATCCGCACCGCCAAACCCAGGCCCAGGCCTGCGACTGGGATCTACTGATCGTCGACGAGGCCCATCATCTCGACTGGACGCCCGAGGCCAGCGGCCCCGGCTATGCCTGCGTCGAGCAGTTGGCGCGTGTCATCGACGGTGTACTGCTGCTCACCGCCACTCCCGAGCAGATGGGCCAGGCCGGCCACTTCGCGCGACTGCGTCTGCTCGACCCCGAGCGCTACACCAACCTGGAGGCCTTCGTCGCCGAGGAAGCGGGCTATGCCAAGGTCGCCGAGGCAGTGGACGCCCTGGAACGCCTGCCCGGCGATGCCGTGGATCGCGACGCCGTGGGTGCCGTCATCGACGATGCGGACAGTCAGGCGCTTCTCGAGACGCTGTTCGACCCTGAAAGCGACGGGGCGCAGCACCATAGCGCCCGCCACCAGCTCCGCGAGCAATTGCTCGACCGCCACGGCACCGGCCGCGTGATGTTCCGCAACAGCCGCCGCCATGTCGCCGGCTTCCCCGAGCGTCATTTGCACGTCTCGCGCCTGACCCCGCCCTCCAGTTACCGCCGCGAACTGCGCAAGCTGGATCGCGACATGGATTACCTCGACGATCTGCTGATCGCGACCGGGCTCGATCATCCCGAGGTGCTGCTCTATCCCGACGCCATGTACCGTGCGCTAAGCGACGATTCGCCGGGCGTCGGTGCGCCGGGCGTCGGTACGCTCAATACCGAACCCTGGTGGCAGATCGATCCGCGCGTGACTTGGCTCCTGGAGCGCTTGACCGAGGTGGGCCGCGACAAGGTACTGGTCATCGCCCACGACCGCACAACCGCCATCGATCTCAGCGAGGCACTACGCGTCCTGGGCGGTCTCCAGGCGCCCGTGTTCCACGAGGGCATGACGCTCATCGAGCGCGACCGGGCCGCTGCGGCCTTCGCCGACGACGAAGACGGCTGCCAGGTGCTGGTGTGCTCGGAAATCGGCTCCGAGGGGCGCAACTTCCAGTTCTGTCGCCATCTGGTGATGTTCGACCTGCCGGCGCATCCCGATCAGCTCGAGCAACGCATCGGCCGCCTCGACCGCATCGGCCAGCAACACGCCATCGAGCTCTACGTGCCGGTGTTCGAAGACAGCCCCGGCGAGCGCCTGCTGCGCTGGTACGATGAGGGCATGCGTGCCTTCAACGCACCGCATGGCATCGGCAGCGAGCTCTACGATGCCTTCGGCGATACCGTGGCTGATTCCCTCCTCGACAACGACGCCCTCGAAGAGGTCATCGCGGAAACGCGCGCCTATTTCGACAGTCGCCTCGCTGCGCATGAGGCCGGCCGCGACCGACTCCTGGAATGGAACGCCTATCGCCCGGAACGCGCCCAGGATATCACCGAGGCTATCCGCGAGCTGGACGAAGACACGACGTTGCCGCGTTACGTCGATAAGGCGCTGGACGTGTTCGGCGTCGAGAGTCGCGACCTGGGTGGCGATATCCAGTACCTGCTGGCGGGGCCACACATGCTCGACAGCCTGCCGGGGCTGGTCAAAGGCGAGGAAGGTTTCTCGGCCACCTTCGATCGGCAGCGCGCTCTGGCCCGCGACGACGTGCAGCGCCTCTCCTGGGAACATCCTCTGGTGCGCGAAATGATGGAGCGCATCCTCGATGGCACCTTGGGCAACACGGCGCTGGCACTGCTTCAGCATCCCTCGATTCCCGGCGGTAGACTGATGGCCGAGCTGGTGTTCCGGACCCACTGTCCGGCGCCCAAGCATCTGAATGTCGGGCGCTTTTTGCCACCCACGGCAGTTCGCTTGCTGCTCGACGAATCGGGCGCCAACCTGACTCAGAAGGTCTCGTTCGGGGGCCTGGCGAAAAATCTCAAGAAGGTCAAGAAGGCCGTCGCGCGGGATCTGATCAAGTCGCGCCATGCGCAATTGCGCGAGCTTTTGACCAACGCCGAGGGCGAGGCCGAGAACGAATTGCCGAGCATCGTCGAGGCCGCACAGACGCGCATGCGCGAGACGCTGGACACCGAGCTGGCCCGTCTCAAAGCTTTGGCACGCCACAACCCGGCAGTGCGCGACGCGGAAATCGACGCCCTCACCCAAGAGCGCCAGGCACTGGATACGGCCATCGATGCCACGCGGCTACGCCTCGACGCAGTGCGCGTTATCGTCACCGTCGACCCACCCGAGCAATCCTAGGTCGAGAGACCACGCGTCAGTGTCCGAGAATCTCCTTCAGGGCGCTGTCCAGCGTCGGATAGTGAAACGTGAACCCCGCCGCTTCCAAGCGCGCGGGGCGCATGCGGGCACCGGTCAGCAACACGCGTGACATCTCGCCCAGAGCCAGCCGTAGCAAACGGGCAGGCACCGCCATCAGCGCGGGGCGATGCAGGTGATGCGCCAGGGTACGAGTGAAGTCGGCATTGGTGACGGGATGCGGAGCGGAAGCATTGAAAGGCCCTTCGAGGTCATCCTGCTCGAGCAACAACAGTACGATGCGTACCAGGTCCTCGCGATGAATCCACGGCATGTACTGATGCCCGTTTCCCAGCCGGCCGCCGAGACCTAGACGAAAAGGCGGAAGCAGCTTGCTCAGTGTGCCGCCACCGGCGCCGAGCACCAATCCGGTACGCAACAGCGCGACCCGCACGCCCAACGGTTCAGCCGCCCGTGCCGCCGATTCCCACTGCGCGCACAAGCGATGGGCGAACTCATCGGTGGGTGGCGTCTGCTCGGTGACGTCGCGCTCTCCCTGATCGCCGTAGAAGCCCATGGCCGACCCGGATACCATGACCCGAGGCGGCGTTTCCAGGCGCTCGCACAGCGTCACCAGCTCGCGCGTGATGTTCAGCCGCGACTCGAGCAATCGCTTTTTCTGCACCTCGCTCCAGCGCTTGTCGGCGATGGGCTCGCCAGCGAGATTGACGATCGCCTCGGGAGCGTCATCGGTAAAGGCCATGACCGACTCGCGGATCTCGATGCCTTCGGGCAGATGCGTCTGCGCCCGGGTTGGCGAGCGCGACACCACTAGCAACCGATGCCCAGCTTCATGTAGGCGGTGGCAGAGCAGCCGTCCGACGAAACCGCTACCGCCGGTGATCAGGATGCGCATAATGACTCTCCAAATACGTATTATACGACCGTTGTACAATTTGCTAGAGTTGTCCAGGTAAATATGCATTGACCTGACGGAAAAGCATAGCTCATGGCCACCCGCCACGCGGCTGTCGTCGCCACGCAAGGCATCACTTCATTCACCACAGGAGATCGCTCGATGAGCCACGCCTTGATCCTACTTGCCCATGGCTCCAGCGATGCGCGGTGGCGCGCGCCCTTCGAGACGCTTGAGCACGACCTGCGTGCGCGCCTCGAGACCCCCGCGGTCATCGCCTACATGGAGCTAAGCGAACCCTCGCTGGAAACCCGAGTCGCCGAACTTTATGACCAAGGCCATCGACGCTTCGATATCTTACCGCTGTTTTTTGCCGCCGGGCGCCACTTACGCCAGGACGTTCCAAGCCAGCTCGAGGCATTGCGTGCGCAGTATCCCCAGGCGGCACTGACGCTGCTCGATCCCGTCGGCCAGCACCCCGCCTTCGTCGAGGCATTGGCAGGCATCGTGACGGCCCGTGCAGAGGCGGCGCCGGAGAACTAAGACGTGATAGGAATTGTACAAAACTATTGCGACGTACAACTTCATCCCTCATGCTAGATGACAAGACTTACAGGAGGAACCTAAGCGCATGAGTGAGCAGGCGATGGATCCGGCCAATTCGCCGCTGTACCCGATCCGCGAGGTTTCACGGCTGACCGGTGTCAATTCCGTGACCTTACGCGCCTGGGAACGCCGCTACGGCTTGATTCGTCCGCAGCGTACCCCCAAGGGACACCGTCTTTATGCACGCGAGGACATACGCCGCGTCGAGCGTATTCTGCAATGGCTCAACCGGGGCGTTCCCGTCAGTCAGGTACGCGATTTGCTCGAGCAGGCCGAACCCTCAGCCAATGATGTCCCTGCGCCGGATATCAGCGACTGGGAAAGCCAGCGCCAGCGACTACTGCAGGCCGTCGACGCACTGGATAGCGATACGCTAGAGGTCCTGTTCAATCGCAGCATGGCGCTTTATCCCGCCGGTTTGTGTGTGACCGAATTATGGCAGCCGGTGATCGAACAGCTCGAGGAGCGCTGGGGCGATCAGTTCGGTGCCGAATTGCAGCGCCGCTTGCTGGAAAGCTTCTTGCGTACGCGGGTCGCCATCCGCCTGTACCACGCCAATCACGCCACACGGGGCACGCGCCTACTGCTGTTACGCCTGCCCGAGGAGCGCGACCTGTTGCGCCTGCTGCTTTTGGCGCTAGTCGCGTCGGCCTCGGGATTTCGGGTCGAATGGCTGGATACCGACTTGCCGCTCAATGAGTTGCCGCTCGCCGCAGAGCGCTTCAAGGCAGATGTGGTACTCATGACCAGTGGATATGCCGAGCGCAGCGATCTCATTCGGCGTCAGTTGCCGCGTCTGGCGGAGCAGCTCAAGATGCCACTGTGCCTGGTCGGCCCCGTGGCACGCATCCGCAGCGCAGAACTGGAAAACACCCAGGTCGCCTCGCTCGGCGACGAACTGCCCGCTGCGCTCAGCCGCCTACAAGGGTTGCTGGGACGTTAACCCGCACACATTTGCCAGGGAGTGGCCATGTCCGATGTACAATTGATGTGGTTCCGCAGCGACCTGCGAACCCTCGACAACCGTGCTCTGCAAGCCGCCGCCGAACGCGGACCTGTGATCGCCGTTTTCTTGACCAGCCTGCCGCAATGGCAACGTCACGACCACGGCGCCAACAAGGCCGATTTCTGGCTGCGCGGCGTGGCAGCGCTTCGCGAGCACCTGGCCGGTCTCAATATCCCCTTGCTGCAGCGATGCATCGCGACCTTCGACGAGGCGCCCACAGCACTGCTCAAATTAGCGCGTGAGCATGGCGCCAGCGCACTGCACTTCAATCGCGAATATCCCCTCAACGAACGCCGCCGCGATGCCGCAGTGGAGTCCACCTTTCAGGAGGCTGGGCTGGCGACATGGGGGCACACCGATGCCGTCGCCTTCGCGCCCGGCGAGCTTCTCACCGGCAAAGGGGAGCCGTATAGCGTGTTCACGCCGTTCGCCAAGGCCTGGCATCGCGAGCTGGCGCCACGCCGCATCGCCTTGGTGGAAGAGCCTGCCCCCCAAGCCCAGTTGACCATCGACGCCGACCCGCCGCCTTCTCGCGATCTCGAGACGATGGCCGACGCGCCACTCGACCCGAGTCTATGGCCTGCAGGGCAGGACGAGGCCGGCGACCGGCTCGAGCGCTTCCTGCGTTTTCGCGGCTATCACTACAAGCGCCAGCGCGATTTCCCCACGCTTCCCGGCACCAGCGAGCTTTCACCCTACCTATCGCTGGGCATGATCTCGCATCGCCAATGCCTGCACGCGGTGATGAACAACAACGAGGGGCACCTGGCCGACGGCGACGCCGGCCTCACCGCCTGGGCCAACGAATTGATCTGGCGCGAGTTCTATCTGCATATCGCCGCCAGCTTCCCCGACATCAACCGCCACCGCCCCTTTCAGTCGCATACAAAGGGCCTGGTCTGGCGCGACGATGACGCAGGGTTTCAGGCTTGGTGCGAAGGGCGGACCGGCTACCCGCTAGTCGACGCCGCAATGCGCCAGTTGGTCCAGCGCGGCTGGATGCACAACCGCCTACGCATGGTCGTGGCGATGTTCCTTTCCAAGCACTTGCTGATCGACTGGCGACGTGGCGAAGCCTTCTTCATGCGCCACCTCATCGACGGCGACTTCGCCTCCAACAATGGTGGCTGGCAGTGGGCGGCCTCCACCGGCACCGATGCAGCGCCCTATTTCCGCATCTTCAATCCCACCACCCAGGCGGAACGCTTCGATCCGGAAGGTCGCTTCATCGCTGAATACCTGCCGGAGTTGGCCAAGTTGCCGCTCAAGTCACGCTTTTTCCCCGACGAGACGCAACGCCGGCAAACCGGCTATGCCGATCCCATCGTCGATCACAAGGCAGCACGCCAACGCGCACTGGACGCCTTCAAGTCACTGACGACGTGACCGCGCGCCCCGAGCTCACGCCACATCTCCTCGCCCTTCTCGGAGGACCGCATGCGACAGGATCCTGCCTTGGAGGCGTTTTGTCATGCCTTCAAAAATCTAGACAAAACGTGTACAAGAGACCTCGAAAACCTCTACACTGAAGATGTGTCATTCACAGACTCGTTACATCATGTCGAGGGGCGCGATGCGTTAATACGTTACTACGCCGAGATGCTCGACAACGTCACCGAGTGCCGCTTCGACATCGGACACTGTCAGCGTGAGGGCGATGACGCCTGCGTCGACTGGATCATGTATCTCAAGCACCCCCGACTTGCCGGCGGGCGCAGGCTCGAGGTCATGGGGTGTTCGCGACTGACGTTCCACGGCGATCGAGTCTGCCGGCAACGCGATTACTTCGACGCCGGTGCGATGCTTTACGAGCACTTGCCCGTATTAGGCACGCTGATCCGTTGGCTCAAGCGACGCATGCGTCCGACATCTTCACCGCACTAGTCAGCATGTATCACCTGGAGGAGAGCGCATGACCGCATCAGCAGCCCCCCAGCGCATCTGGTTGACCGGCGCCACATCAGGCATCGGCGAGGCACTTGCCGTGCGGTTGTTGAAGGAAGGCCACCGGGTCGCGCTGACCGCGCGTCGACGCGATACCCTGGAGGCGTTGGCGGCCCCCTTTGAGAATGCCCTGGTCGTTCCCGCCGACCTGACCGATCGCACCTCGGTCACCGCCGCCGGGGAACATATAGAGGCCGTCTTCGGAGGCCTCGAGCTAGCCCTGCTCAATGCCGGCACCTGCGAATACGTGGACGCGCGCAACTTCGATGTCGACCTCATAGAGCATGTGCTGGCCACCAATCTCCACGGCACGCTGTACGCCATCGATGCGGCACTACCGCTACTGCGTCGCGCTCGGCATGGCACACAACGTCCGCAGTTGGCGGCTGTTTCCAGCGCCTCGGCGTACTTTCCGTTACCGCGCGCCGAGGCTTACGGTGCGTCCAAGGCCGCGATCAGCTACTTCCTCGCGTCCCTGCGACTGGATCTGGCGGCGCAAGGCATCGATGTCAGCGTCATACATCCCGGATTCGTGCGCACGCCGCTAACCGAGCGCAATGACTTCCCCATGCCCATGCGCGTCGAACTCGATACCGCCGTCGAGGCCATCCTGCGCGGACTGGAGAAACGCGCACTCGACATCCACTTCCCGCGCCGCTTCACCTTGCTGGTCAAGCTGGCGGGTATTCTGCCGCCTGCGTTACGTCATCGCCTCGGGCGTCTGTTGACCCGCAACACCGCCGAAGAGGATTGCTCATGAACGTGCCCGCCTCACGCATCGCGGTAGTCGGCGGAGGCATTGCCGGCATGGCCTGCGCCCATTACCTCTCGCCACGCCACGAGGTAACCCTGTTCGAGGCCAGCGAACATCTCGGCGGCCACACGGCGACCGTGGATGTCGAACTAGATGGGCATCGGCATGCCATCGATACCGGTTTCATCGTTTTCAACGACCGCACCTATCCGCACTTTCAGCGCTTGCTGGCGCAGTTGGGCGTATCCGCGCAGGCCACCGAAATGAGCTTCTCGGTGCATACCACGCACGAAGATTTCGAATATAACGGCCATACCCTCGACACCCTGTTCGCCCAACGTCGCAATCTTCTGCGCCCTGACTTTCACGGCATGCTGCGCGATATCCTGCGCTTCAATCGCCACGCGGTACGCGATCTATCGAACGGCACCTTGCCGGCAGACATGACGCTGGGCGAATACCTGACGCGGGGTGGCTACGGCGAGACGTTCCGGCGCCGCTACCTGCTGCCCATGGGCGCTGCCATCTGGTCCGCCAGCGAGCACGATATGGCGAATTTCCCGCTGACATCCTTCGTGCATTTCTTTCATCATCATGGGCTGCTGTCGGTGAACAATCGTCCCCAGTGGTACACGCTCGTGGGCGGTGCACGACGCTATATATCCCCGCTGACGGCTGCCTACGCCCAGCGCATCCGCCTGGCCTGCCCAGTGCTGGGTATCGAGCGCGACGCAACGGGTGTGACACTGACCACACGCCAAGGTCGGGAGCGCTTCGACCAGGTGGTGCTCGCCTGCCACAGCGACCAGGCCCTGGCGATGCTGAATGACCCCAGCCCAGCAGAGCGCGAGATCCTCGACGCTCTGCCGTACCAAGACAATGACGTCATCCTGCATACCGATACCCGGATGCTGCCACGTCGTCGCCGCGCCTGGGCAAGCTGGAACTATCGCGTCGACGGGCGCGAAGCCGACGCGCGCGTTTCAGTGACCTACGACATGAATCGTCTCCAGCATCTGGCAGGCACGACGCGTTTCTGCGTGACGCTCAACGACAGCGACGCCATCGCCCCCGACTGCATGCTGCGGCGCTTCGTCTATCGCCACCCCTGCTTTACGCTAGCCGGCGGCGCCGCCCAACAGCGCCATGCGGAAATATCCGGCCCGCACCGTCGCACTCATTTCTGCGGTGCGTACTGGCGCCACGGTTTCCACGAGGATGGCGTCTGGAGCGCGCTACGCGTGGCCCATGCTCTGGGCTGCGATGAATCCGATGCCCTGTCAGGGCCTCTCTCGTCGGCAACCGCGGTGCCTGAAGGAGTTCCGGCATGAGCGCCCCTCTGCATAGCCGGGTGGCCCTGGGCGAGCTGCGCCATCGGCGCTTCACGCCGCGCGCGCATCGCTTCACCTACCGCGTTTGGATGGCTTGGCTCGACCTGGACGAATTGCCCGAGCTCTTCGATGCGCTGCCAGGCTTCAGTGCACGACGTGCGGCGCTGGCGCGCTTTCGCCGTGAGGATTATCTGGGGCCCACGCATCTCCCGCTCAAGACGGCAGTGCATCAGCGATTGCGCCATGAGCTGGGCGAGGCGGCCCCCGCAGGCCCTGTCCGCATGTTGACCCAGCTGCGCCTATGCGGCGTGCTCTTCAATCCCATCACGCTGTATTACGTCTATGACCATGACGAACGCCTGTGCGCCATCCTCGGCGAAGTCACCAACACGCCATGGCGCGAGCGCCATGTCTATGCCTATACGGTGACGCCGACACGCCATACCCATGCCGCCCATTTCGACAAGGCGCTGCATGTCTCGCCGTTCAACCCCATGGACATGCGTTATCGATGGCGCTTCAACACGCCACGCGAGCACCTGCTGATGCACATGGAGGCATGGCGCGAGGCCACGCGACATTTCGACGCGACGCTGAGCCTGCGTTTCGCACCCGCTGGGCGGCGCGCGTGGCTTGTCACTCTGGCACGCGCCCCTTGGATGAGTCTCAAGACGCTGGCCGGCATTCATTTCGAGGCATTACGCCTATGGTTGAAGCGCATGCCGATCTTTTCAAATTCCCGTGGCGAGGAGACACGCCCGTGACGACGACTCGTTCCGCCACCAAGACGTCTACCAGTACGCTCGACACGCGCGTGGCACGTTGGCTCAGGCCTCGTCTGCTGCGGCAGCTGTCGACCCTCGAGGGCGGCGTACTGATCGTCGAGGAAGCTGGACGCACACACCATCTCGGCCAGGGCGGACCACTCACGGTACGTCTGCGGATACATCACGACCGAGTATGGCGACGTATCGCGCTGGGGGGCAGCGTTGCGGCCGGGGAAACCTATATGGAGGGTGACTGGCACTGCGACGACCTGGTCGCGCTGATTCGCTTGCTCGCGCGCAACCTGGAGCACGTCAACGAACGCCTGGAGAAGGGTTCCGCACGACTGGCGCAGGGTGTTCTCAGCGCGCTCCACACCCTGCAGCGCAATACCACCGGGCGCGCCCGACGCCATGTGGCGGCACATTACGATCTCGGCAATGCCCTCTTCGAGACGTTCCTCGATCGCGAACACTGGCTGTACTCCAGTGCCATCTTTCCAAACCCCGACGCCAGCCTGGAAGACGCCTCGACATACAAACTGGAGCTCATTCTCGACAAGCTGGATATCGGCCCCGAGCATCACTTGCTGGAGATCGGCACCGGCTGGGGCGGGCTGGCACTTTACGCGGCGCGCACCCGAGGCTGCCGCGTCACTACCACGACCATTTCCGAGGAGCAGTACGCACATACCGCGCAACGCATCCGCGAGGCCGGTCTCGAAGAGCGCATCACTCTGCTCAAGCGTGATTATCGCGACCTCGAGGGGCGCTACGACCGTCTGGTATCGGTGGAAATGATCGAGGCGGTGGGGCACCAGTACCTGGCCACTTATCTGGCCACCGTCGACCGTCTACTCGACGACGACGGTTTGGCGCTGCTCCAGGCCATCACCATTCGCGATCAGCGCTATGAGGCGGCCAAGCGTGAGGTCGACTTCATCAAGCGCTATATTTTTCCCGGCGGGTTCCTGCCCTCTCATCAGGCAATACTGAAAAGTATCGCACAACGCACGCAACTCAACATACTCGCCCTCGACGAAATCGGATCGCATTATGCGCGCACGCTTTACGAGTGGCGTCAGCGCTTCGAGGCCAGTCTCGAGCACATTCGTGAGCTCGGCTATGACGAACGCTTCATCCGCATGTGGCGTTATTATCTATGCTACTGCGAGGGCGGTTTCCGCGAGCGTACCATCGGCGCCTCGCAGTGGCTGCTGGCCAAGCCCGGCAGCCGCCGCGCGCCACTCACCGGAGCACCTTGATCCCATGTTTGGCAAGGTCATAAACGCGCTCGCGTTTCAGGCCGGTTGGCTGGCCTGCGTGCTGGGTGGTACGCCCTGGGCGTTGCCCACAGCCACGGTGATCGTGACATGTCATCTACTATGGCTGAGCAAACCGGGAGAGTGGCGCTGGCTGGTGGGGTTCACCATGCTGGGCGCGGGCGTGGACGGCACGCTGACGCTGCTCGGCGGTTTACGCTTTGCCGATGCATCGGGACTACCGCTGTGGCTGTGGCTGCTCTGGCCGTTATTCGCAACCACCCTCCACCATTCACTCGCCTGGCTATGGTCACACCCCCGGCTGGCAATGTTGGGCGGGGCGCTCGGAGGACCGAGTTCCTACTTGGGGGGCGCACGCCTGGCGGATGTCGAACTGGCGCCTTGGGCAGTGGTGGTGCAGGCCGTGCTCTGGGGCAGTCTATGCGGGTGGCTGGCGCTCAGGACAGTGATATATCGAGATCGTCCTTGAGCCGCTTCTCGACATCGGTGACTCGTTCGGGGCGGGCATAGAAAAAGCCTTGCACCATGGAACAGCCTTCTGAATGCAGATAGTCTCGCTGCGCCTGCGTTTCCACCCCCTCGGCAATCACATCCAGCCCCAAGCCACGTGCCATGGCGAGCACTGCCGAAGTGATCGCGGCATCGGCGCTGTCGTCGGGTAGGGCACGCACGAAGGCGCGGTCGAGCTTGAGTTTGTCCACCGGCAGTTCCTTGAGATAGGCCATCGACGAATAGCCGGTGCCGAAGTCGTCGATGGCGATCGGGTGTCCCTTACCGCGCAGCGCGACGAGACGCGTCGAGATGTCTCCGGCACGCTCATCGAGCAACACCGACTCGGTTAGTGCCAATCCCAGCATGGCCGCAGGTACGTTGTGTTTGGACAAGCTCGCGGACAACCGCGACTCGAGATCACCTTGGATCAACTGCACTGCAGAGATGTTGATCCACACTGGCACGCACGATAGGCCTTGCTGGCGCCAGGTCGCCAACTGCGCGCAGGCGCGATCGATCACCAAGTCGCCTAGGGATGCCATCAAACCGTGGCGTTCGGCCAGGGGGATAAACGTTCCCGGCGAGATCATGCCATGCGTGGGATGATACCAGCGCAGCAAGGCTTCCATACCGGCTAGTCGGCCATCATCGAGATAGTATTGTGCTTGATAGAAGAGCTCGAGTTGCGTGCCGTGCGCCAGCGCTTGGCGGAGTTCGTTGAGCAGCTCGAGTTGGGGATCCCCATCGACTTCCAGCGAGGGGCGGAAGCGTTGGCTGTAGTTACGCCCGTGACGCTTGGCGGCGTAGAGCGCCGACTCCAGGCGTTGGAACAAGACGCCGGAATCGCGTCCATCGTCGGGCGCGCGACAACTGCCGATGGTCAGTCCCAGGCGCAGGGGTTTGTCGCCAATCTCGAACGGTTCGCTCAGATGCCCGCGCAGCCCTTCGACCCATTGTTCGTGATCGTCATAAGTCGTGGTGCGAATGACCATGAACTCGTCACCGCCCAGTCGGCCTACGACACCACCGGCAACGAACGCCGCGAGCCGCTGCCCAAAGCGCGATAGCAGACGATCCCCCTGGTCGACGCCCATGGCATCGTTGACTGCCTTGAAGCCATCGATGTCGATCAGCACAATATCCAATTCTTCGCCGGCCCGCAGACGCTGCAAGCGCGAGGCCAGCAGGTCATGCAGACGCCGACGGTTGGGCAAACCGGTCAGCGGATCTTCGAAGCCGATACGCTGTAGATCCTGCTCACGTGCCTTGTGACGCGTGATATCGGTGAACAATCCCACGTAGTGCGTGACAACCCCCTTGTCATCGGTAATCGCCCGCACACGCAGCCATTCGGGAAACTCATCACCGTGTTTGCGCTGATTCCAGACCTCCCCTTCCCATTGCCCGGTAGCGTTGAGGCTTTGCCAATAATTCTCGTAGAAGGCCTTGTCGTGGCGTCCCGAGGAGAGTACCGATGGGTCGAGGCCGCGTATCTCCTCGTCGCTGTAGCCGGTGATCTGCGTAAAGGCCGGATTGACTGCCTCGATTCGATTGCGGGCGTTGGAAATCAGTACACCATCGGGGGAGAGCATCAGAGCGGCTTCGGTAAGCTGACGTCGCGTCGATTCCTGGCGGATTTGACGCCAGGCATCCATACCGCCAATGATCACCATCACCAAGGCCGCCAGTCGCAACATCAGCGTCGGCAAAAGGCTCATGGAGGCCATGGCAGCAATGCCCGTCCATACCAAGGGACGGTTGAGCGTAAAGACGGACCACATGGCGATTTAGCGACTCAATCAAGAGAGGTTCGTGAAGTGCAGGCATCATGCCCCTTCTCTTGCGATCGGCGCAACCCGCCCCCATCCTCGGATTGCACCCATAAGGCGCGCCCGGTAGGCTAGCCCAGCGTGCATTCATTCGGCACTGCCAGTAGACTAAGGTGTTCGTGCTCTGCGACGCACCACAATTTCGACTCTCGGAAAGATTCAGTGACCAAGCAACATTCTTTCAGCTACGAAGAACTGCTGGCATGCAGCCAGGGCGAGCTTTTCGGCCCAGGCAACGCCCAGCTGCCGGCCCCCAACATGCTGATGCTCGATCGCATCACGCAAATCCAGGAGGGCGGAGGCGAGTACGACAAGGGCGAACTCATCGCCGAATTGGATATCCACCCCGACCTGTGGTTCTTTGACTGCCACTTCCCCGGCGACCCGGTCATGCCAGGCTGTCTAGGCCTGGATGCCATGTGGCAACTAGTCGGCTTCTACCTCGGTTGGCTGGGACATCCTGGCCGCGGACGCGCTCTGGGCTGCGGCGAGGTCAAGTTCTCGGGCCAGATCATGCCGAACGCCGAGAAGGTCACCTACCGGATCAACCTCAAGCGGATCATTACCCGGCGGTTGATACTGGGGATTGCCGACGGCACCGTTTCGGTCGACGGTCGCGATATCTATCAAGCCAACGATTTACGCGTTGGCTTGTTTACCTCCACCGCGAATTTCTGATCAGGAGGCTTCCATGCGACGAGTGGTAGTCACCGGCCAAGGCATCGTGTCTTGCCTCGGCAATGACCAGCATCAGGTACTGGACGCGCTACGCAGCGGACGCTCGGGTATTCGTTACAAAGATGAATACGCGGAACGTGGCTTCCGCAGCCACGTGGCCGGTGTCATCAATGCCGATCTCGATACCTTGATCGACCGTAAGCTGCGTCGCTTCATGGGCGATGCTGCGGCCTTCGCCTATGTTTCGATGGAACAAGCGATCCGCGATGCCGGCCTCGATGACAGCGATATCTCCAACGAGCGTACCGGCTTGATCGCTGGCTCCGGCGGCGCGTCCAGCGCCAATCAGGTCGAAGCCGCCGATGTTCTGCGCGAAAAGGGCCTGCGTCGCGTCGGCCCCTACCGGGTCACGCGAACCATGGGCAGTACGGTCTCCGCCTGCCTCGCCACGCCGTTCAAGATCAAGGGCGTCAACTACTCCATCTCCTCGGCCTGCGCGACCTCGGCCCACTGCATCGGCAGTGCCGTCGAGCAAATCCAGCTCGGCAAGCAGGACGTGGTCTTTGCCGGTGGCGGCGAAGAGGAGCATTGGACGCTGTCCTGCCTGTTCGATGCCATGGGCGCGCTCTCGACCAGTTATAACGATGCGCCCGAAACCGCCTCACGTCCCTATGACGCCTCCCGCGATGGTTTCATCATCGCCGGTGGCGGCGGCATGCTGGTGCTCGAAGAGCTGGAACACGCCAAGGCACGTGGCGCCAAGATCTATGCCGAAATCGTCGGCTATGGCGCTAACTCCGATGGCTACGACATGGTCGCACCCTCCGGCGAGGGCGCCGCGCGCTGCATGCGGCAAGCCATGGCGACCGTGGACGGCCCGATCGACTACATCAATACCCACGGCACCTCCACCCCGGTGGGCGACATCGCCGAGCTCCAGGCGATTCGCGAGGTGTTCGGCGATACCACGCCGGCAATGAGCTCCACCAAGTCGCTGACCGGGCATTCGCTGGGCGCCACCGGCGTGCAGGAAACCATCTACTCACTGTTGATGATGGAGCACGCCTTCATCGCCGCGTCGGCCAACATCAGCGAGCTAGACGATGCCGCTCAAGGTTTCGATATCGTCGACCAACGCCGCGACGATGCTGCCATCGAGCGCGTGCTGTCCAATAGTTTCGGGTTTGGCGGTACCAACGCCTGCCTGGTGCTGCAGCGCTACCGGGGCTGAGCGAGCGCAGCGCCGTGCTTTCCCGGTAACACGCAAAAGGGGCGTCTCGTGAGAGACACCCCTTTTTGCGTGCTGGCACAGCTTCCGTCGACAGCGGCTCAGGCCGGCACTTTGGTAGGCTCGCTCTCGATCTCGGGACGCGGTTCCGCGGAGATTTCGCGAAGCTGCGCCTCGATCCACTCCTCGACCTCGGCCAATACCTCGTTGGTGGAGCGCCCCTGCGTGGCGATCGGCTCACCGACCACTACGTTCAAATCTCCAGGTTTCTTGACCCAATGCCGCCCAGGCCAGTGTTCGCCGGCATTGTGGGCCACGGGTAACACCGGGACACCAGAGCGACAAGCAATCACCACCCCACTCTTGTTGTAGCGCCGCCGCTGCCCTGGCGCCACCCGCGTACCCTCGGGAAAGATCAGCACCGATAGTCCCTCAGCCAAACGCTGCGTGCCCTGCTCGAGCACCATGCGCATGGCCCGCGACGGTCGCGCGCGATCCAGCGCGATAGGCTTGATCAAGCGCAGCCCCCAGCCGAAGACCGGCATATTGAGCAGCTCACGCTTGAGCACCGTGCACACCGGCACCTTGAGCAACTGCAGAAACAGGGTTTCCCACTCGCTCTGATGATTGGCGAGCACGACGCAGGGCCCTTCAGGCACGTTATCGCGCCCGCTGACGTGATAACGCACCCCACAGGAAACGGCGAACCAGCCCACGATGAAGCGGTTATACAGATTCAGCACCCGAAATCGCGAAAACAACGACAAGAATGGCGCGACCGGTAGTAACACTAGGCCGCTGATCAGCAGCGCCAGAAAGTAGCCGGCATAAAAGACGAGACTGCGTAACACCTTCACGTCGCTGACTCCTTGTCATGCAACAGACACCAGTCATCCAGCATACGGCTCAGCTCAAGCCGCCAGGGCTTCTGGTGGATACCGAAAACGTCCAACACGCGGCGACAGTTCAGGACTCGCCGCAAGGGGTGATCATGATGATGATGCAAGGCGTGCAAAGTCCCCAATGTCGCGTCACGTTCCTGCCGCTCGAGATGCGTGGTGAGGTAGGTGCGCACGACGGAGGCGAACGTATACGGGCTGATCGGCTCGGTACCTGCCAGATGATAGGCGCCCCAAGCATCGGCGCCACAACCTTGCTGCTGCATCATGCCGATCAACGCCATGGCCACCGCATCGACCGAGGTCGGGCACAGGAT
>NZ_JARANY010000319.1 GCF_029889885.1 Chromohalobacter sp. 296-RDG | reverse complement strand
CTCAATGAGCGCCTGACGCAGGACGCAAAGCGTCTCGAGGCATTGATCACCCAAGGCCAGGCCGCCCGCCAGCGCCTCGATGAGCACGAGCGCCACTATCGCAGCGTGCTGGAATTCGTCGAACGCGGTCGTGCGGTGCGTAGCGAGAGTGTCACGCACCTGCGCGACGCCCTCGAGGAAGGCCAGCCCTGCCCGGTGTGCGGGGGGCTCAAGCACCCCTGGCGCCACCAGCCGCCACAGACACCCGAAGCCGCCCAGCTTGCCGCGCAGCAAGCGGAAGAAGACCGCCAGTTGACGGATGCCCAGCAGCAACGCGATCACGCCCAGCAACAACGCGACGAACTGCTGGGCCAGTACAGGGCGCTTGACGCCTCGCTCACGCAGCAACGCCAGGACGCTGCGGATGCCGATAAGCGCCACCAAGAGGCGCACCAGGCACTCGACGAACATCCGCTATACACCGAGCTAGCTACCATCGATCATGACCGGCGTGATGCCTGGCT
>NZ_JARANY010000318.1 GCF_029889885.1 Chromohalobacter sp. 296-RDG | reverse complement strand
ATCTCGCTGATCATGAGGTATAAAATCTACCATCGAAAAAATCTCGGCTGAAGGGTATAAAGCAAGAACTTGCTCTACAACACGCTCTGCCCCAGCGTACGTGATTAACCAGTCATGAACCACCGCAACTTTCATCTACACGCCCCATGATCATGAGTTCTTGGCACTATCCAGAACTTCCTGTACTTTTCTTGCCGTTATATCCCAAGTAAAGCCCTTAACCCTTTCCAAGCCTTTCGCAATGAGCTCTGCCCTAAGCTGCTTATCATTTTCTAGCTGTTCAATTCCACTCGCTATCTCTTCGATACGCGCTGGATCAACAAGAAGAGCGGCATCCCCAGCGACTTCAGGTAGTGAAGTAACATTAGACGTAAGGACAGGAGTCCCACAAGCCATGGCTTCGAGAACCGGAAGGCCAAAACCTTCGTATAACGATGGAAAAAGAAGGCCTCGGGCACCTTTATATAAGGACGGCAACGCTCTTTCATCAACATCACCCATAAAC
>NZ_JARANY010000317.1 GCF_029889885.1 Chromohalobacter sp. 296-RDG | reverse complement strand
AGCTTGGCATCCGGCTCACCGACCACACATTGGCGAATGCCGAGCCGTTCCATGCGCTCACGGCTATCCTGAACTTGATCACGCATTCTTTGGAGTTGCTCAAGTGAACGGCGGCGTTGGCCACGATGAGCCTCATCGTGGTCAGCTTCATCGAGCTCATTTAACCAGGCATCAATGCGCTCGTTTAGCCGCTGTTCATCACGTTTTAAGTCTTCCGACTTGACGACTCTTTTCTTGCTGGCGACTGCACCAAATTTGCTGCCATCGATGGCAACCTTACGGCTTCCTAGCCAGCCAGCATCACGACAGAAGCGGATGAAGTGCCGGCAGAGTTGACGAAAGGCTTGAGGATGCTTGCGTCGAAACTCAGCAATCGTCTTGAAGTCTGGGGTCAGCCGGTTGAGCAACCACATCAGCTCGATGTTGCGCTGGCACTCGCGTTCCAGACGACGCGACGAGCGGATCTGTTGAAGGTATCCATAAAGGTAGAGACGCAGCATGTCAGCA
>NZ_JARANY010000316.1 GCF_029889885.1 Chromohalobacter sp. 296-RDG | reverse complement strand
CTGGAAATACGCGTGATCGAACAAGTGGTCGTCGGGAGCGAGCGATCTGAATCCTTTGCGCAGCTGGGGTATCTGTGACAGCGCGTCACGACATAAAGCCGGTGCCACCCCAACGGAGTGGCGCCGGCTATTCGCGGCATCATTTATTTTTGGCTGCTGGCGGCTAACGGCCAAAAGCGGACAATCATAATTCTCTAAAATAGGAATTCGGAAAACATCAATTACCCTTAATCAATAATGACAGAAGCATTTTGGGCCATCCTAGAGATTTGACCCTAGGAGAGCGCCCCATGAACACTCCCTCTGAAAAACATCACTCCCCGTGGAACAAGGGCAAGCTGGTTGGCCAAAAGCACCCACTCCGATTGAAAGACGTTTGGGCTATTCGTGTCAGGCTTCAACTCAATAATAGACAACGTGACTTGGCGCTGTTTGAACTAGCCATTGATAGCAAGCTAAGAGCCTGCGATTTGGTCGCATTGCATGTCCGAGACGTCTCTCACGGAGATATGATATC
>NZ_JARANY010000315.1 GCF_029889885.1 Chromohalobacter sp. 296-RDG | reverse complement strand
GATTTGGAAGGCCCTGACGGATTATTCACTGAAGAGACTCCTTACGCACCAAGCTCCCCGTATTCCGCGAGCAAGGCAAGTTCGGATCATTTGGTGAGAGCTTGGCAGCGTACCTTTGGCATGCCAACGCTGATCACCAATTGCTCCAACAACTACGGCCCTTATCATTTCCCGGAGAAATTGATCCCCTTGATGATTCTCAACGGACTGGCTGGCAAGCCGTTGCCTGTCTATGGGGATGGTCAGCAAGTACGGGACTGGTTGTATGTGGAAGACCACGCACGTGCCTTGGTGGAGGTTGCGACACGCGGTGAAATTGGTGAGACGTACAACATCGGCGGGCATAACGAGAAGACGAACCTCGAAGTCGTAGAAACGCTCTGCGACTTGTTGCAGGAGCTGGCGCCAAAGCAGGCAGGAGGCCACTATCGCGATCAGATCACCTTTGTGGCTGATCGGCCGGGGCACGATCTTCGTTATGCCATAGACGCCGGCAAGATTGAGCGCGAGTTGGGCTGGA
>NZ_JARANY010000314.1 GCF_029889885.1 Chromohalobacter sp. 296-RDG | reverse complement strand
ATCCTGTATATTATGATTGGACTTCATGTCACGTGCTTTTATTGCATTCTGGTTGTTGCTATTTTGAGTTATCTTCTGAGATAGTGAGGTGTCGCCCTTTACTTCTATTAACTTGACTAGGATTTTTAGGTCATCAGTTATTTTTGACTTTTCTGAGAGCAAAGATGTGAGGCTTTGAGCACCATTTACAACTACGTAATCTTGAATGGCAAGAGAGTGGTCGTCCTCATGAAGAATTTCTCGACAGAGCACGTTTATTCCATTGTGATAAAGAGGGAAATTTCCATGCTCTGTCTTTTGTTTAATACTGGACTTAATGCTCTTATTAACTTTAGTATTTCCTAGTGAAAGTCGTACGTTTTGGTCAAAGAGTGAGCCGTCAGAAATGCCATCCATCTTGATAATATTTAAAGCTGGTGCAAGGAATATCCTCGTTGCGGCACCTCCGGCATCGTATTTAATGACTTCACTATCAGATATATCAAACCTTAACTCTTGAGATATTCCACCATCAATCTCTAGATCGACATAATCTTTAGAT
>NZ_JARANY010000313.1 GCF_029889885.1 Chromohalobacter sp. 296-RDG | reverse complement strand
TTGTTACTTCTTCGGTCCTGACACCTCGGATACGGTTCAATCTAGACACGCCCGCTATTAGCACGATAGATACAATAACTAGAGGATTCGATGATGAAGCTAAAACGCACCGTCCAGCTCACTGCTGCTGGACTCGCCTTTACCTTCGCGTCAGCCGCCTGGAGCTTTGATCTCAACGGCAAGGTTGACTGTATCGCCCCTTCAAGCCCTGGTGGCGGCTGGGATTTCACCTGCCGTAGCGTGGGTAGGATCCTGCAGGAACTCGACATGGTTCCCGAGGGCGTTCAGACCGTCAACATGCCTGGAGCGACCGGTGGTGTCGCCTATGCCCATGTCATCAGCAAACGTCCCAGCGATGAACAGCTACTGGTGGCTGCCTCTACGGTAACCTCGGCCGGTCTTGCCCAAGGCTTGTTCCAGGGGATGACGGCCGACCAAGTTAACTGGGTGACTGCGCTGGGCGCCGATTATGGTGTGATTGGCGTGTCACAGGATTCAGAATACCCTACCCTGATTCCCCTAACCGATACGCTCAAGGAAGATAAGCGTTCCATCACTTTTG
>NZ_JARANY010000312.1 GCF_029889885.1 Chromohalobacter sp. 296-RDG | reverse complement strand
GTATTGCCCTCAAGCATGGATGAATCAAAGGACTCCGTATCACCAAAGGATATCGGCGAAGGGAACCATGTACCGCATCTTGGGTTTAGGCACTTGATTTGAATCTCGTTAACTTTCGACATGGCCTTATCTCCTTATGACACAGAACGCAGAGCGCACCGGTGGCCTTTTTGGAGCAACGCGGAGAAAAGGCCATCCGCGTGGCGCGACTTGTTAGCCCCATATCTGCCATACAGCCGCTATTAATGTCAGGAGCACGATCAATAATCCGAAGTATATTGGCACGTGCTGCTCGGTCGATGTAAATGAGCGGTACTTATCGGGTCTCATCCCCTTACCCAATGCCACCCATTCCGCCGAGTATATTTGGGCACCGAGTTCTTTCTCTAGACGAAGTATTACGTCAAATTTTGCCTTATTGAGTTTTCCGTAATTCGCAATCAGGTTGTGCCATGAATTGCACAGCAACAACCCAACGGCGGAGAATCCGTATACAATGCCAATCGATCCATTGGCTATCGAACTTCCTTTCACGAGGAGGCCCGCAATTCGCACAACCAACCCGA
>NZ_JARANY010000311.1 GCF_029889885.1 Chromohalobacter sp. 296-RDG | reverse complement strand
CATCTTAGGCTTGTGCGTGCGTCAAAACGAACAGTGTCAGGACACCGTGCCGGCATGGTTTCTAGCGATCGAACGTGCCCGGCGCGCGCTGGATAGCAAGCCTTACGTCAAGACGTTGAAGGCGGGCACCAACGATGAGGAAACGCATTATTTCGATGGCGTGGCCTTTTTGCACACCCTCTACATCACTTTGCCAAGCATGTACGAGGATCTGCCGCGGGTTGTTTCCGAGGTCCAGAAAGGCGACTACGGGTCGCTCGATGAATTCTTCCGCATCGACACTTTTAAACCTGAGACTGAGGCGCCGAGTTACGCGCTAGGCTACTTTCTCGCCAATACGTGCAATGACATGGGCGCGAATCGCCCAACCAAGGCAGATTCACGCGCTATGCTCGAGCGTGAACCAGCGCTTTTGGGGTTCGAACAGCCTTGGGTATGCGCGTGGTGGGGTACAGATGGCGCCGTACCGAAGGAAAACAGCCAGCGCTTTGAGTCCGATACGCCGGTGCTATCTATCCATGGCCAGATGGACCCTTGCTGCGGTATTCGGTGGGGCCAACATCTCGCC
>NZ_JARANY010000310.1 GCF_029889885.1 Chromohalobacter sp. 296-RDG | reverse complement strand
CGAAAGCATAAGCACCCTTCCCTTAGCAGCGGTAAAGAAAGCGGCATGGAAGATTCGGCAGGAAGGGTGAAGAGCTGGCGGCAGTACCAAGCTCCGCTACTACATCATGCCATGGCCTACATGCGTGCATGAAGCTAAAACGTATAAAATTCAAAAGCCGGCACTAACTTCACGGAAGGCTCCACACAGATACTGCAAGACTCAAGGAGGAGTACATTCCTGACGAGCGTGTCGAAATGCAGATCTCACAAAACTACTGATAATTTCAGGCAGCATACTCAAGCCAAGCATATGGCTCAAAACAGCAGCCTAAACTCTACAATTATTAATAACTCAGCCTCTTTCGCCAAATTTCATTGATGCACCCACTCTAAAATGAAACGCCTCTTCAGGTGACATGTGGAACCTTAACTTGGGAGTGGAATCATAAACCTCATCCAGCTCTAAAAAGGTTGCGAGATTAGCTTCAAAATAATCCAGAACATCAACATTAATCCTATTTGGCATAGAAATAACCGAACCATCTTCTGTAATTGGATCAACGAGGGCTAGCTCACCAAATGGTGTGA
>NZ_JARANY010000031.1 GCF_029889885.1 Chromohalobacter sp. 296-RDG | reverse complement strand
ATGACTAAACAGGATGTATATACAGTATAGCGAACATGGTAAGTCGTTGATATGAAAGCACATGACCCTATTTCAAAGGCTCGCCGGTTTTCAATTGCCCCGATGATGGATGGGACAACATAGTCCGACATGACTGGGCTAAAGGGGAGCCTGGTACACTAGCGGTACAGCAGTCCACCACGACGCACGAAGTCGCCAAGGCCGGGGCTCTTTTCAAGGGGCCCGGCCTTTTGCATCCGTCACCAGAAAACCGCCTGTGCATAACCCCGTCAAAACCGCATAAATCCGCATGAAAAACAGCCCCCTTATAACCCCCACGCAGCGCAGCAACGGCACGGCCTGCGTCCAGACGCATGAGCGCATAAAAACCGACCGATTTAGCGCGCAGGCGGGGCGGGGTGTCGACGGCGCGCGGCGGGGCGCCGCCGAGGTAGGGCGAGGTCGCCCGCCGTGGGAGCGTGTGGCGCGTTGCTAGGTTGCGATGGGCTCGGGGGTAGGCAAGCGCTCGCGCACGGCACACGTAAGCACAGCGCTATGAATGCACTACAAAGAGTAAATGCGTCTCAACCGAGATTGGCATCGTGCGGGCGTAAAAAAGCCGCCCAGGTGGGCGGCAAGGCAGCTGCAGTGAATGAGGGTCAGCGGACGGGGGCGTTGGGTGACGCGCCACCATCCAGCGAGTATTCCCGGAACTGGATCACCTTCTCGCCCAGGATGTCGTTGATCTCTTCGAAGACGGCTTGCAGTGGTTCGAGCTCGTTGGTGACGAACACCTTGGCGGCCTTCTCGACGTCACCGAAGCCGCCGACGTTGTTGGGCATCACGCCCATCAGCTGAGGCGGAACGCGGTGGCTGGCGAGGGTGTCGTCGCGGGTCTCTTGCTTGATGCCGGCGAACTCGTCCTTGGCGGCGACTTCTGAGATGGGGATGATCTGCACGCCGTCCTTCTTGCCGCCTGGCGAGTGAAGGAACAGGTTGCGGAAGTTGCCGACCCCCTTGCTCTCCTTGAGCGCGGAACGCATGGCGTCGATGTCTTCCTGGTTCTGCGCGGTGTCGCTGACGTACATCACGAACCCCGCGTGACTCCCGTTCAGATAGTATTTGCGGCGGAACAGGGTGGCGTTCTCGTTGAGCAGGATCGACTGCAGCGCGCCGAGGTAGTCCGGCACACCGTAGATCTCCTGGTTGATGTCGGGCTCCATCAAGTGGATGACCGAATCGCGCTCGAACTCGCTGGCCACCTGCCAGGACGTGACCCACCAGAACTGCCCTTCCTCGACACCTCGACGCACGTACTTAGCCCGCGCCGGCCGCAATGCCAGCAGCCGCCCCAGGCGCCCGTAGACCCGTTCGATATAGGCATTGCCGAACACCAGGTAGTCGGTGACCAGGGCGCGGAACGCCTGCCGACTCAGCAGGCGATGCGGAATGAACGAACGCGACAGGATGTTACGCTTCACCTGCAAACTGGAGCCGTGATGCGCCGTGGCGCGATACACCTTGGCAAGCGCCGGCAGATCGACCGGTGGTTCGTACCAGCGCGCCGTGAGCATCCAGCAGCCGGTGTAGAGAAAGTCAGCCAGATCGGTCACTGGGACCGGCTCGCCGAAAGTGAACGCCTCGGCCCGCGCCGGGGATGACGCTGCCGCCTCCCCCGCCGGTTCGGATTCGGATAGGGTCGCCGGCACACGCATGC
Source organism: Chromohalobacter sp. 296-RDG (assembly GCF_029889885.1). GTDB lineage: Bacteria > Pseudomonadota > Gammaproteobacteria > Pseudomonadales > Halomonadaceae > Chromohalobacter. The sequence continues at coordinate 28,779 of NZ_JARANY010000031.1, read as the reverse complement.
GCGGTTTGTCTGCCATGGTCATTCGGACATCTCCATGATGGCGCCGCCGCGCTCGCCCTCGGCGAGCACGTCGATGGGTTCGTTATTGAGGGCGTGCATCGTCGCCCACGCCAAGTCAGCGTGGCCTGTCTGGGCGTTGCGCCCGGCGGTGAAGGTGAATTGGCGGCCACTCGCGGTCAGCTCGCGACGAATGGCGGTGAACGACTGCGCGACGATCACGTCGCGGCTATCGAATTCCAGTCGCCCGCGCTCGATGATGTGTTGGGCTTGGCGCACCAACGCGGCCTTGCTGTCCGGCGTGTAGCGATAGCGCGTGACGCGCGGGAAGAACTTGGCGACCAGCTGCGCCACCGCCTCCCCCATGCCGTTGATATCGATACCGATGAACTGGACGTTGTAGCGCCGCGTCACCTGCTCGATGAATCCGGCTTGCTCTTCGTAGTCCTGCCCCTTGATGCGGTGCTTCTCCAGGATGCGATGCCGGTCGTTGCGGTTCTTGGCCGGTGCCAGCACGACCAGGCCCGCGCCATCGCCGTCCAGGTTGTCTCCCGCCGGGTCGTAGCCCAGCCACACCGGCTTGTCGCCGAAGGGCCGCGCGGCGAACGGCTTCCAGTCGCGCCAGATGTCCCAGCTATCCACCATGCAGCGTTGCATGGTCATCATCGGGAACGCCGACTGCGAATCGTCGACGAACTCGCACATCAAGAGGTTCGCGAATTCCTCATCGCTGTATTCCAGCCGCAGCTGATCGAGATCGAACAGATCGCAGCCGCCGGCGATTGCGTCCTCAATGGTCACGATCTGGCGCCACTGGCCATCGGCACCGCGCGCGCCGCCGGCGAGCGCTTCATGGCTGACGTCGATCTCGACGCGCTCGTCTTTCTTGCGGCGCTTGTTGAAGCGCTCCCCGGTCCAGAACGGGTACGCCTCATGCGCCACGGATGACGGCGTGCTGAAGTAGGTCTGTTTCCACTTCTTGTGCATCGCCATCCCGCTGGTCACCTTGCGGAACTGCTCGAAGCCGTTGATCCAGAAGTATTCGTCGAGGTAGGTATCGCCGTGGTAGCCCTGCGCGGTCTTGGCGTTCGTTCCCAGGAAGTGCAGTTCGGCGCCGTTGGCCAGCACGATGGGATCCCCTTTCAACTCGACGCCGGTGGTTTCCTTCACGAACTGCACGATGTAGTGCTTGAAGATATGCGCCTGCGCTTTCGAGGCCGACATGAAGACCTTGTTCTTGCCGGTCTCCACCGCGTCGGCGATGGCCTCGCGGGCAAAGTACCAGGTCGCGCCGATCTGGCGACTCTTGAGCAGATTGCGGATGCGCTCGTGCTGGCCCGCGCGGTACCAGGCGCGCTGGTAATCGAACAGCGAAGCCTCGAAGGCCTCGACGATCTGTATCACGCCCTCGTCGCCGACATCGTTACGTGCCGGCTTGCGCTTCTCGCCGGCGTTGCGCCGCTCGATGTTGGGATTGAGATCGCTTTCCTTACCGCTGCCCTCGTACTTGTGCACCCGTGCCAAGCGCTCGACCTGCCGGCCCAACAAGTCGATCTCTTTGAAGTCCTTGCCTTCCTTCGAATCCTTCCAGATCAACTGGATCATGCGCGCCTCGAGCGCGCCCTCGATGCGTTGGCTAGGCGAGGCGTTGTCCCAGGCGTCGCGCTTCTTCCAGCTGTCGATGGTGGCGCGGGGTAGGTCGAGGAACTCGGCGATACGCGCGATGCGCCACCCCATCCAGTAGAGATGTCGGGCGGAGAGGCGCGAGGCGTCGTGGGTATCCAGTTCGGGCGTCGATGTCGTCATGCCGCCCAGCGTACCCGCGCGCGAAGGCGTGCCATTCCCTGCCCCGGTGTAGACGAACCGACTCACACCCGGCCCGCGTTGAGCCCGGCCCCCGGTGCGCGGAACCTGAGGCCCATACGCATCCCGCACCGCTCGAGGACACTTCATGAAATGGTTTCGCATCGCGACCGAAGGCGCGACGACTGACGGCCGCAACATCAGCGCCGCCTGGCTACAGCAGATGGCCGACAACTTCGACCCCAATACCTACGGCTGCCGGATCAACCTGGAGCACATGCGCGGCATGATGCCGGATGGCCCGTTCAAGAGTTACGGCGACGTCACCGCGTTGAAGGCCGAGAAAGGCGAAGACGACAAGCTCCAGCTACTCGCCTCCATCGACCCCACCGACGAGCTGAAGGCGCTGAACGACAAGCGCCAGAAGGTCTACACCTCGATGGAGGTCGACCCCAACTTCGCCGACTCCGGCGAGGCGTATCTCGTCGGCCTGGCCGTCACCGACTCCCCCGCCTCGCTTGGCACTCAGATGCTGCAGTTCGCCGCCGGCGCGGGTAACGAGTCGCCGCTGTCCGGACGCAAGCAGCGCACGGAAAACCTCTTTTCCGAAGCCGTCGAAACCACTTTCGATTTCTCCACGCCGCCCGCCGAACCGCCGGCCGACCCCGGCCCGTCGCTCACCGAGCGCCTCAAGGCGCTATTTCGTAAGCACGACGCCAAGACGGACCAAAGCTTCGCGGACTTTCGCGGTGAGTTGGAGCAAACCCTCGAGCTGTTCGTCGGCAAGCATCAGGCCCTGGCCGACGACCTGAAGTCACGCCCCAGCGCCACGGCTTTCAATGAACTGAAAGCCGCGCACGATGCCCTGCAACAGCGCTTCGACGAGCTGTATGCCCAACTCGACAGCACGCCGCGCCATCCCCAACGCCAGCGCGCCTCCGGCGACGACGGCACCATCGAAACCGACTGCTGAGGAATCCCGACGCTCATGCGTAACGATACCCGCAAACTCCTGAATAACTACGCCCAGCGGCTCGCCCAGATCAACGGTGCTCCGGATGCGTTCGCGACGTTCGATGTCGATCCGTCGGTGCAGCAGACGCTGGAAACCAAGATCCAGGAATCCAGCGAATTCCTGAACCGCGTCAACATGGTCGGCGTACGGGACATGATCGGCGAGAAGCTGGGCCTCGGTATCAGCGGCCCCATCGCCGGGCGTACCGACGTCAGCCAGCGTGACCGCAATCCTAGCGATCCCACCACGCTGGACGAACACGAATACCGCTGCGCATCCACCGAGTTCGACACCTTCCTGAGCTGGGCCAAGTTGGATGCCTGGGCCAAGTTCCCAGACTTCCAGGCCCGCGTGCGCGACGCGATCATTCGCCAGCAGGCGCTCGACCGCATCATGATCGGGCTCAACGGCACCAGCGCTGCCAAGCAGACCGACCGCACAGCAAACCCAATGCTCGAGGACGTCAACGTGGGCTGGTTGCAGCAATACCGCACCAACGCCGCCGCACGCGTAATCGACGGTGTCCAGATCGGCAAGGGCCAGGAATTTCAGAACATCGATGCGCTGGTGTACGAGGCGGTCAACTCGCTGATCGACCCGTGGTACCGCGATAACACCGACCTCGTCGCTGTCGTCGGTCGCTCGCTAATGACCGACAAGTACCTGCCCAAGGTCAACGAGTGGGAACAGCCCACGGAATCGCGCGCCCTGGATCTCATCATGGCGGCGAAGCGCCTCGGTGGGCAGAACGCCATGCAAGTGCCGTTCATGCCGGATAACGCCATTTTCATCACCAGCACCGAGAACCTCTCGATCTACTGGCAGGAAGGCTCGCGTCGGCGCCACCTGGTCGAGAAGCCGGAGCGCAAGCGCATCGTCAACTACGAGTCCAGCAACGATTCCTACGTGATCGAGGATTACGGCTTCGGCTGCCTGATCGAGGGCATCGAGTTTGCCAACGCGGCCGCGGAGTAACCCATGGCTAGCTCAATCCGCAAACACTTCGAACGCGTCAGCGCCGCCCAGGCGGCGCGTGACGCCGGCGACGCGCCCATGCAGGGCGACGAATACCACCTCATGCAAGCCAAGCTCTTCGAGGACTACCGCCGGCTCAAGTCGGTGCAGTCCATCGAGCGCAAGGTCGCTATCAAGCGCGAGATCCTCCCCGACTACGCCGATTACGTCGACGGCGTGCTCGAGGGCGGTGCCGGCGCACAAGACGAGGTGCTGATGCGTGTTCTGCTCTGGCGCATCGACATCGGCGATATCGACGGTGCATTGAGCATCGCCCGCTACGCCCTGCGTTACGGGCTCGAGCCCGGCGATCAGTTCCAGCGCTCCACCGCCGCGATTCTCGTCGAGGAAGCCGCCGACCAAGCGCTGGCCCTGGGCGACGACGACGCCTCGCTGCTCGCCGCTCTCCAAGAGACCGAACGCCTCACCGAAGGCGCGGACATGCACGACCAGATCCGGGCGAAATTGCACAAGGCGCTGGGCAACGCCCATCGCGCCGCCGGCGAACCGCAGGACGCGCTGACGCATTTCCGTCGCGCCTTGGAACTCAACGAGCGCGCCGGCGTGAAGAAAGACATCGAGCGCCTCGAGCGCGAGGTGAAGAACGCAGGCGATCAGGGCGCTGGTGACCACCAGGCCTGACGCTGCAACCAGGTCGCACGCCGACGTCAGGGGGCGCGACGGTAGAGGCAAGCCCAGGGGCTGCCGCCTCGATCCATCGCCCACCCCCTTCACGGTTTATTCATCGCGCCCGACGCCGCGCGAACGACGTTTTATCTATCACCAGGAGCCACGATGAGCAGCTTCGTTTCGACCGGCACGACAAGCACGACCACCGCCGAGCCCGTCACGAATAACGGCTTCTGGCCGGATATCGAACCCAGTGAGTTTCGCGACACGCATCGTCTCGACGGCACCATCACCGCCGCGCGCATCGAAGGCGCCCTGCTCGCCGCCATGGCCACGGTCAACCGCACCTTGCGCAACTGGCAGGCCAAGCAGGTCGACGCCGGCTACGCCACCGTCGATGCCGTGCCGGTACCGATCTGGCAAGCGCCGGGCGTGTTCGATGCGTTGTATCGCCGCGCGGTCTTCTCCACGGCGCATGCCAGCCTGGTCGAGCGTTATCGCGATTACGACGCCACCGCCTCGACCCGTGACCGGGGCGATCTCAACGAGTACACCGGTGAAAGCTACCGGCGCGATGCCGCCTGGGCGATCAGCGAGATCGAAGGTCGCCCGCACAGCACGGTCGAGCTGATATGAGCCGCACCGTGCATGCGCGCCAGGGCGATACCCTGGATGCCATTTGCTATCGCGCCTACGGCCGCACCGACGGCGTCACCGAACGCGTGTTGAAGGCCAATCCCGGCGTCGCCGACCTGGGGCCGATATTGCCGCATGGCATACCCGTCACGCTGCCCGAGATCACCCGACAGCCCAGCCGCGCGCCCGCCGTGCAGCTCTGGGATTGATGAGTTTTTAAACGCGCCCGAAAAGCCCGAGGACCGCATGGCCCAGCCGCTCGAAATTACCACCGAAAGCGTCAAGGCGACCCCGCCGGCATTCGTCACCGCCTTGTACATGGGGGGCATGACGCCGGCCGACTGGGTCACGGCCCTCACCCTGCTCTACCTGGCGCTGCAAATCGGCCTGCTGATTCCGCATTACGTGCGTAAGTGGAAGCACTGGAGGGCGAAATAATGTCGATCAAACGCCGCATCATCGTCGGCGGTACCGCCGGCGCCCTCAGCCTCGCCACGGCGGTTGTCTCTCAGTTCGAGGGCTACCGGTCGGAGGCCTACCGCGACCCGGTGGGCATCCCGACCATCTGCTACGGGCACACCGGCGATGTCGATATGGGCCAGACCCTGAGTAAGGCCCGGTGCAAGGAATTGCTCGCCAAGGATCTCGGCGACGCCTTCGACGCCGTCGACCAGCGCGTCGAGGTGGAGCTTCCCCCGGCGCGCCGCGCGGCCCTGGCCTCATTCGTTTACAACGTCGGCGAAGGGAAATTCGCCCGCTCGACACTGCTAAAGCGACTCAATGCCGGCAAGGTGCGCGCCGCCTGCGAAGAGCTAAACCGCTGGGTCTACGCCAAGGGTCGAAAACTCGCTGGTTTGATCAAACGCCGCGCCGCTGAGCGAGAGCTTTGCTTGCGAGGGCTGGATCAATGATGGCGCTTCTCGGGCGTTTCCTCGGCGGCGTGCCGCTCAAGGTCTGGCTGGTGCTGATCGGCACCGGCCTGGTGGGTGCCGGCGGCTGGTTCGCCTGGCAGGAATACCGCACCGCGCTGACCGATGCAGCCAGCGCCCGGCAGGCGCTCGACACCGCCCAGGCCGAAAGCGCCCAACGCCAGCTAGTCATCGACGCCTTGTGGCAAAACGCCCAGCGCCTCGAGGACCAACGCCGGCAACTGAACGATACGAAGACCAACCTGGAGCGCACCGCCTCGAACCGACTCACCCGCCTGCGGGAGCTGATCCATGAAAATGCCGAGTTACGCGCGTGGGCCGGCACTCGCCTGCCTGACGCTGTTATCCGCCTGCGCGAGCGCCCCGCCGTCACCGGCGCCGCCGATTATCGTCAAGCGTTGCGCGACGCCCAGTCCGTGCAGCCTCCCCGCGAGCGCCCCGATGACTAACGGCGCGCTACTCGAGCAACTCGAACGGACCGAGGCCGCTTGGGCGCAATGCGCGGCCGAGGTCGACGCCATCATCCAATGCCACGAGCACACCGATGAAAAAACTGCATCTGCTACGCACGCATCTGATTAACGCCGTGCCGGGGCTGGCCCGCGATCCCGATCGCCTACTGACATTCGTCGAGGATGGCAGCCTCGAATTTCGTCGCGGCCCCAACCTATCCCACGAATACCAGTTCGCCGCGCAGCTGGTGCTGACCGACTTCGGCGACGACCTCGACACCGTCATGGTGCCATTGCTGCAGTGGCTGGCCGAGTATCAGCCCGACGCCGACCCCGGCGAGGCGGTGACGTTCGAGGCCGAGATCCTCAGCAACCAAGCGGTAGATGTGGCACTGCGCGTGCGGCTCACCGAGCGCGTGATCGCCAAGGTCGATTGCGACAACGGTGCGATCCATGTCGACCATGTCTTGTCGCGGTTCGAGCGCGACGCCTGCCCCATCACGCATTGGCAGCTGCTACTGCGCGACGCCGAGGCCGACGACGACTACGCCCTGGTTGCCGAATGGGGCGAGGAACCCACCGATGACGGATGACCTGCAAGCCCTGGAAGACTGGGCCGCGCCCCTGCTCGCCCAACTCGAAGCCAAGGAACGCCGCCGCCTGGCGCGCGTCATCGCTCGCGACCTGCGCCGCAGCCAACGCCAGCGCATCCGCGCACAGACCAACCCCGACGGCACGCCCTACGCGCCTCGCAAGCCCCAGAAATGGCGCGCCCGCCAAGGCGGCATTCGCCGAAGCGCCATGTTCGACAAGCTCTCCACCGCGAAATGGATGAAAGCCACCGCGCACGGCGACACCGCCGTGGTCGCCTTTATGGGCAACGTCGCGCGCATCGCCCGCACCCACCAATACGGCCTGCGCGACCGCGTCGACCGCGACGGCCCCACCATCGACTACCCGCAGCGCGAGCTGCTCGGGTTTACCGACGCCGACCGCGCACTCATCATCAACTCACTGTTCCACCATCTAGACCCGGTGTAAGACGCCCGCACCACACCCGCTCCCGCTTCGCCAGTTGCCTCAGTCCCCGCACGATAGCGGCATGCACAACGTCGCCGAACTTCTCCGCCTGATTCATAACCTCATCCGCCTGGGCACCATCGCCGAAGTGGATCACGACGCCGCGCGTGTGCGCGTTAGCTCCGGCGACCTGCTGACGGATTGGCTGCCCTGGATCGAGGGCCGAGCGGGGACGACGCGCGACTGGAACCCGCCGACGAAAGGCGAGCAGGTCATCGTGTTCTCGCCCGGCGGCGATCCAGCGGCCGGCGTGGTGCTTACCGGCCTTTATCGCAACGCACACCCAGCGCCGTCCAGCGATGCCAACGTCATCGGTCGCTGGCTACCCGACGGCACTCATATCGAGTACGACCACGAAAACCATCGGCTCTCCATCGACTGCGTAGGCGATATCGCCGTCAAGGCCACCGGTACCGTCACCGTCGATGCCGAGTCGATCCACCACAACCAAGGCAATCCAGTCGTCACCACGGGCCACATCTGCCACTTCACCGGCAACCCGCACGGTGACGGCAGCAGCACAGTCACGGCGGGGAAATAAGCTATGGCGCTCAGCAAGTCTCAGCTCACAAGCCGCATCGTCAGCGAAATGCGCGCCCAAGGCGCGACCGCGACCGGGGAATACAGCTGGGTCAACCGAATGGCCGAAGCCATCGCCAATGCCGTGGTCGATGAAGTCCAATCCAACGCCGAGGTGCCGGTCACCGGCGGCTCGTCGTCCGGCACCTACGAGGTGAGATGATGACCGGCATGTCGCGCACCACCGGCCAGCGCCTCGACTCGCTCGAGCACCTTCGGCAGTCGATCACCGACATCCTTACCACGCCGCTGGGCTCGCGGGTGATGCGCCGCGACTACGGCTCGCTGCTGCCCGAACTCATCGACCAGCCGCTGAACGGTGCCACGGCCCTGCGCGCCTACTCGGCCACCGTCGTCGCCTTGATGAAGTGGGAACCGCGCGTCCGCGTGACGCAGATCACCCGCATCGTCTCCACCACACGCCCAGGGCGTTTCGACCTGCGCATCGCAGGGCGCCGCGTCGACACCGGTGATGACGTCGCCATCGACGTTCCCTTGGGGGCCGCCGCATGAGCTCGCCCATCGACCTTTCCCAGCTCCCATCACCCGTTGTTGTCGAGGAACTCGATTTCGAGACGATCCTCGCCGAGCGCCGCGCGCGTTTGCTCGAGCTGACACCCGATGACAAACGCGCGGACGTCGAAGCCACGCTCGATCTCGAATCCGAGCCGTTGACCAAATTGCTCGAGGAAAACGCCTACCGCGAGCTCACATGGCGGCAGCGCGTCAACGAAGCCGCGCGCGCCGTGATGCTGGCATACTCGAACGACGAGGATCTCGACCAGCTCGCCGCCAATTACAACGTCGAGCGCCTAATCGTCGACCAAGGCGACCCGGATGCCACGCCGCCGGTACCGCCCACCTACGAGGGAAACACCGAGCTGCGTATGCGCGCCCAACGCGCGTGGGAAGGGCTGAGCGTCGCTGGCCCCACCAAGGCCTACGAATTCCACGCACTAAGCGCCGATGGCCGCGTCGCCGATGCCAGCGCCAAAAGCCCGGAACCCTGCGACGCCCTGGTCACGATCCTCGCGCGCGACGGCAACGGCGAGGCCAGCCAGGACCTACTCGACATCGTCGACGCCGCGCTCTCAGCCGAGGACATCCGCCCCGTCGGCGACCGGCTCACGGTGCAAAGCGCCGATATCGTCGATTACGAAATCGACGCCGCGCTCGAACTTGAAGACGGCCCGGAGAAAGGCCCCATCCTCGAGGCGGCGGAAGATCGCCTCGCCGACTACAAAAGCGAGCAACGCCGCCTGGGCCGCAGCATCCGACGCAGTGCGATTTACGCGGTGTTGCACGTCGAAGGCGTGCGCAACGTCACGCTGAACCAGCCCGAAAGCGACGTCGTGCTCGACCGCACCCAGGCCGGCCACTGCATCGGCTCGACGGTCACAGCGGATGGGGGCGACGATGGCTAATCAACTGCTCCCCCCGAACGCCACGCCGCTCGAGCGCGCTGCCGCCGAGGCCCTGGCCGAGATCCAGCGCGTCCCGGTACCGCTGCGCCAACTCTGGAACCCGGACGACTGCCCCGCGCGGCTGCTGCCGTACCTCGCCTGGGCGTTCAGCGTAGATCGCTGGGACCCCACATGGAGCGACGCCGCCAAGCGCGAGGTGATCAAGAGCGCGTTTTACGTCCACCGACGCAAGGGCACGATCAGCGCACTACGCCGTGTCGTCGAGCCGCTGGGCTACCTACTGGAAGTCGAGGAATGGTGGCAGATGGAACCGCTCGGCGAGCCCGGCACCTTCGCGCTGCGCATCGGCGTGCTCGACACCGGCATCACCGATGCCATGTACACCGAGCTCACACGCCTCGTCGAAGACGCGAAGCCCCTCACGCGCCACATCGTCGGGCTCGACCTACTCGGCGAAACGCGCGGGCCGCTATACCTCGGCGCCGCCGTTTATGACGGCCACACCACCACGGTGTACCCCTACGCCGCGCCGGCGACCGAAACCACCGGCCCGATCTACATCGGCGGCGCGCTGCACGTCATCGACACCACCACCGTCTACCCGCAACCTGCGCAAACATAAGAGGAGCTGTCGCCCATGCCCCAGTTCTACACGCTGCCCACTGCCATCGGCGAGGCGAAGCTGGCCAACGCCATCGCCCTGGGCGGCACCATCGAGATCAGCGAACTTGCCATCGGCGACGGCGGCGGCAGCCTCCCCACGCCTGACAGCGATCGCGAATCGCTCGTCAACCAAGTCCGCCGCGCCGCGATCAACACCAGCGTCGTCGACGAGGACAACCCCAACTGGATCGTCGTCGAGCAAGTCTTGCCCCCGGACGTCGGCGGCTGGACCATTCGCGAGATCGGCCTATACGACGCCGATGGCGACATGATCGCTTATGGCAACTACCCGGAAACCTACAAGCCCGTGCTCTCGGAAGGCTCCGGCCGAACGCAGACGATCCGCTTTGTCATGCAGGTCTCCGACACCGCCGCGGTGACGCTCAAGGTCGACCCATCCGTGGTCCTCGCCACGCGCGAATACGTCGACGACGCCATCGACGAACACGCACAAAGCCGCAATCACCCCGACGCCACGACCAGCGCCAAGGGGATGATGCAGTTCGCGACGTTGCCAGAACATCTCGCTGGCGAGCGCGCCGACCGCGCGGCCAAGCCCTCCGGCGTTCAGGTAATGATCGATAAGGCGGTGGCCGCCGGGGCCTATCAATTCGCCGCCTACGACCCCGAGCGCACCTACTCAACAGGCGAAACGGTGCGCGGCAGCGACGGCGTGTTCTACGAATTCTACGACCGCGATGGCGATGAGACCGTCAAAGACGTCGATCCGACCAACTCCGACAACCGACCACACATCTGGATGGTCTGGGACGGCGTGCGCCCCGGCACGGTCATCGAATGGCGCTCCGAGACGCTACCCGAGGGCTATCTCGAAAACGACGGCTGGCAGTCTGCACCGCGCCAGGATTATCGCCGCATTTTCGCAGCGAATGGCACGACCCACGGCGAGGGGGATGGCTCAACAACGTTCGGCATGCCCAACGACAATGATGGCGATTTTAAGCGCGGCTGGAATGCGAGTATCGAGCGCGGGCTTAACGAGCACCAGAGCGATGCAGTGCAGGATCACGCACACGGATTGCCGACGAGTACGGGAAGTGGCGGTGAGTCTAAAGAACAAAGTATTGTTTCTATGTTCAGTGACTCGATGTTTAAAGATGGCCTTATCGAGGATTCGTCAGTGATAGGAGACAACCTTAATATTCAATCAAGTCAAGAACTTAGAACATACAGATTATCCAGTTTTGAATATGAAACGTGGGCACCGCGCACTAGCGACGAAACCCGTCCCCGGAACAACGCCGTCATCTGGCTCACTAAAATCTGAGGCTCACGATGCGCATCTACGATATTAATCCGACCGACCAGACCGCCATGAACCCCGCAGGCCGCGAAGCCCCTCTCGACCCCATGCGCGGCGACCCGCGCATCCCGGCAGGCGCAACCAGCATCGAGCCGCCCACGCCCGACGAGCACCAGGTCGCGCGCTACACGGGCGATGATTGGGAGCTAGTGCCGGACTATCGTGGCCATGTGTATTGGCAAGACGACGGCGAGCGCCACGAAATCACAGAGCTAGGCATCGAGCCACCCGATGGAGCACTCGACGAAGCGCCGCCCGAGCCCCTGGAAGACCTCGCCCAGCTCAAACGCCGCGCCATCGAAGCCGCACGCGACGCGGCCATAACCGCCGGTTTCGAGTACACATTCGGCGATGAGACCGACACAGTGCAGATGCGCCAGCGCGACCGCGAGAACATCACCGGCCTCGCTGTCAGCGCCCAGCGAAGCCCCGACGACACGTTCGAGTTCCGTGCGAAGTCGAACACGAAATACGAGCTGACGGCCGACGAAATGCTCGCCCTCAATGACGCCAAGCAGGCGCACATCAGCGAGCAATACCGGCATAGCTGGGAGCTAAAAGAGCAGCTCGATGCAGCGCTCGAGGCCGAGGATCGGGAGGGGATTGAAGCGGTGGAGTGGTGAGAGGGTAGCCCGCCGAAAGGCGGGCTCGATGTCACTTCGATAAGCATCTATTCAAGTCGACTGAGCTTACTTTTAACGTAAGGGTGAAATTCACCATGCTTCAATATCGACTTGCCGGTACTGGCCTTTACACTTTCGCCAATACCAACAAGTATATTCCGATTGCTTTGCGTCTGTCTTTTGTCAAACTTCTTTAATATGTAGTTAAGTTCATGTTCTTGTGAAAAATTCACGTAGTCGTGATCATTCATTATTAGAACCTCTGCGTTGTTATCCGTCATTTTTGTCAAGCATGGGATAAGATAGCTACCTTTCCCCTGTACAACATAGCAGAAAACGCAACTGGCCTGTTCCCCTCCATCAGGACTTCGCGCAAGGCACAACCCGCACGTGGGACCGAAAGGATACCTGGCGACGCCGTGCTTGAGACCAAGAACCGCAAAGCGGCAGCATGATAGCCTCCGTCTGCACAAAGTAAAAAATTCAACAGCCCGCGACTCGGGGGACATTAAGAACAGTAAAAAATGAACCTATAATGGCACACAGTTACCTCCCCCACACCTTGACAAAGCACTATTATAAACTGCAAAATCAGAAAAGGTTTACGAAACATAATACGCCCAAATCAAAAAAGGATAAACAATGCTTAAGCTCGTTAAAATAATAGTATTTCGCGGAGCCGAAACAGCATTAACACTGCAACAACTTCACGATGAAGTATGCGGAGTTGATAAAAAAATCTCTGTGCAAGTCATACAAAGCGATACCGAAACCGTCGATCCTGGTAATACAAAAAAATACCGGATCACTACTGAAGGAATAAGCAGCCACGATAAAAATGTAAAACAAATTTGCAATATTATTGACAATATATTATGACCTGAAATATTTAAAGATCACCACCCTCACTATTCCAAAGAAAATATTTCTCTGCTTGCCTGACCCTTTTTCAACCTCAGGCAAGCAAAAAACATTATAAATAAGCATTGCTTGGCTCTAGCTATATCCGCTCTCACACAAGAGACTCGTCAATCTAAAATTACAAAAGCGCTCTATATGAATTACCCCGCCTAAAATCCAGAAGATTATTTCTAGACCGACTCACAACCCAGTTTTCCTCAGACTTCACCATCTCTCTGTTAAGCCTTAAGATGTCTTCTGCGTTTTCAGTATAGTGGGGCTTGTGCTTAACCCCCTCTGGAAAGCCGCACAGTAAACGGTTATGTGCAATTGGAATTAAAAGAGAATTCGGCGCCGACATTGGGGCAACAAAGGAATCATCTGGAGCTATCACTAACTGCCAGCGCACGCTCTTCATACCTGACAATAGGTATCTGACATGCATCATCATTTGCACATGTGTGCGATCAATTCCACGGGAAACGGCTTTACTATTTACTTCAGGGATCGAAGTCATACCTTTTGACTCTAAAATCTCTAGCTCTGAATTTTTCAACTCATACCCAGCAACATTGCCATGCAGATCAAGGTCTGGAAGTTCATTCTTCATCAAATAGCTTTTTACATACCAAATAGCGTAGTATTCATTCGCTATGCGGTGACTTCTAAAAACATTCTCTTTCCTAGCCCTAACAACCTTTCTATGAAACTCATTCTCATAGCTGCTAGCAGCAATTTCAGCCGCATGACTCCATTTCCTAAACACTTTACTCCCACCCCAATCGAACCGTTTATCGCTGACCTCCCAACTAGGTAAGAAAGCCACCCAAACTCTTTTGTTTATCGCAAATTGACGGATCAAATATTGGGTAAATATATGCTGCTTGATTTTTATTTTAAGATCTATCCCGGACCTCAAGTGTGGATATACCATTTCTTTCCTCAGTAGGATCAGATTTAAAATTCTGACCACGAGTGTAGGTGTAAATACTACCTCTCACACCCTCCCCGACTAACACCCGGCCGCGCCACCCCGCACGATACCTGCGTGAATTCACGTCTTTTTTGAAGACTCGCTGAACCTGCGCAGGAGCCACCATGGCACTCGACCAATACCACCACGGGGTGCGCGTTACCGAGGTCAATGACGGTACCCGCACCATCCGTACCATTTCCACGGCGGTCGTCGGTGTGGTGTGTACCGCGTCGGACGCCGACGAAAAAACCTTTCCGCTCAACCGCCCGGCGCTGGTCACCAACGTCGATACCGCGATCGGCAAGGCTGGGACCCAGGGCACGCTGAAAAACACTCTCACCACGATCAGCCAGCAATCCAAGCCGGTCATCGTCGTGGTGCGCGTCGAGGAAGGCGTCGAAGACGAGGAAGCCACCGCCGACGAAAAAACCAGCGCCAATGTCATCGGCACCACCGACGAGACCGGCAAGCGTACCGGGCTGCAAGCGTTGCTCACCGCCAAGCAAAAGCTGGGCGTGACGCCGCGCATCATCGGTTGCCCGGATCTCGACACCCAGGAAGTCGCCACCGCCCTGGTCTCGGTGCTGCAGCAGCTGCGCGGCTTTGGCTACGTTCATGCCCACGGCTGCGAGACGATCACCGATGCCACCGCCTACCGCGACGAATTCGGCGCGCGGGAACTCATGGTGATCTGGCCCCAGTGGGAAGCGTTCGATACCGACGATGCCGAAACGACCACCATCAGCCCAGTCGCCGTCGCGCTCGGCCTGCGTGCCAAGCTCGACCAAGAAGTCGGCTGGCACAAGACGCTCTCGAACGTCGTGGTCAATGGCGTCACCGGCATCGATAAAGACGTGTTCTGGGATCTCCAATCGCCGAATACCGATGCCGGCATCCTCAACGCGGCGGACGTCACCACGCTCATCCAGCAAGGCGGCTACCGTTTCTGGGGCTCGCGCACCTGCGCCGGGCCGGAGTCGCTGTTCCCGTTCGAGAACTACACCCGCACCGCGCAGATTCTCGCCGACACCGTCGCCGAGGCGCACCTGTGGGGCGTCGACAAGCCGATGCACGCCTCCCTGGCCCGCGACATTATCGAAGGCGTCAACGCCAAGTTTCGCGAGCTCAAAAACCTGGGCCTGATCGTCGACGCCTCGGCCTGGCTGAACGAAACGCTCAACACGCAAGAGTCGCTCAAGGCCGGCAAGTTGCGCATCGACTACGACTACACGCCAGTGCCGCCGCTCGAAGATCTCGGGTTCCAACAGCGCATCACCGATTCATACCTGGCCGACTTCGCCGAGCGCGTCGCCGCCACCGCCTGAACTGACTAGATAGGGACCGATCAATGGCACTTCCCAAGAAGCTCAAGGATCTCAACATGTTCAGCAACGGTGACAGCTGGCAGGGCATTGTGCAGTCCGTCACCTTGCCGACGCTCACGCGCAAGATCGAGGAATGGCGCGGTGGCGGCATGGACGGTCCCGTCGGCATCGACATGGGCCAAGACGGCTTGCTGACCGCTCAATGGACCGTCGGCGGCCTGGTCGAGTCGATCTTCGACAACTTCGGCACCTCAACCATCGACGCCGACATGCTGCGTATGACCGGCAGCTACGAACGCGACGACGTCGACGACGCCTCAGCGGTCGAGGTCGTCATGCGCGGCCGTCACACCGAGATCGACATGGGCGATGCCCAGTCCGGCGAGAACACCGAGCACCAGGTCACCAGCACATTGAGCTACTACAAGCTCAGCATCGACGGCGCCCCGAAGGTCGAGATCGACCTCGTCGGCCAGGTCTTCAAGGTCAACGGCGAAGACCGCCTCGCCGGCCGTCGTCAGCGCCTGGGCCTATAAGCCAGCCACTTACTCATTGCATAGGAACATCACCCCATGACCAAAGCCCAAGTCGCCCAAGCCATCAGCACCAGCGTCGAGCTCGACACGCCCATCCAGCGCGGCGAGCAGATCATCGACAGCATCACCCTGCGCAAACCCAGCGCCGGCGAGCTGCGCGGCGTGAACCTCGCCGACGTGCTGCAGATGCAAACCGACGCGCTGATCAAGCTGATCCCGCGCCTCTCCTCGCCCTCGCTCACCGACAAGGAAGCGGGCCGCCTAGACCCCGCCGACCTGGTGCAATGCGGCAGTGAAATCGCCGGTTTTTTGCTCTCGAAGCGGGCCAAGGGCGAGGACGCGTAGATCTCCCCGCGAGTGTCGAGGATGCGATGGCCGACCTGGCCATCGTCTTCCACTGGACGCCCACCGACTGCGCGGCATTCACCCTGCGCGAACTGATGGAATGGCGCGAACGCGCGCGCAAGCGTAGCGGCGCTGACAGCACCGGAGCCGGCCATGGCGCGCGATCTTAAACTCCAGGTAGTCCTCGACGCGGTCGACAAGGCCACCGGCCCGCTCAAGAAGATTACCCAAGGCAGCAGCAAAACCGCCGACGCTCTCAAAGCCAGCAAAAATGAGCTGCGCAAGCTCGAACGCCAGCAACGCGACCTGGGCTCGTTTCGCAAGCTCAAGGAAGCCACCCGCGAGAATGGCGAGGCGCTGTCCGCCGCGCAGGAGCGACTGCGCAACATGCGCGGCGAGCTTAAGCGCACCGACGCGCCCACCGAGAAGTTCCAGCGCCAATTCAAGCAGGCCCACGACGAGGTCGAGCGCCTGAACGGCAAGCTCGGCGACCAGCGCCGCCGCCTGGGCGAGCTGCGGGGTAGCCTGCGCCAGGGCGGCGTCAGTACCGACAACCTCGGGCGCAGCGAGGACCGGCTCGCCGAGCAAATCCGCGAAGCCAATACCCAGTTCGATGCGCAAAAGCGCAAGATGGGGCAAGTCGCCGAGGCACAGCGCAAGGCCAAGCGCGCCAACGACCAATTCCATCGCGGCATCGGCCGCGCCAATGGCATGCGCGGCGCGGGCATGACCGGGCTGGCCACCGGTGGTGCCGCGCTCTACGGTGCCAGCCGCCTACTCGCCCCCGGCGTTGAGTACGGCCAGCAGATGAGCGCCGTGCAAGCCGTGGGGCGCTTCAACGCCGACGACGAGCGGTTCAAGGCACTGAAACAACAATCCCGCGATCTGGGCTCGAGCACCCAATTCAGCGCCGGTGAAGTCGGCTCCGGGCAAGAGTTTCTATTGCGCGCGGGGATGAGCGCCAAGGCCATCCAATCCTCGATGCAAGACGTACTCAGTCTCGCCGTCGCCAACAACACCGAACTCGGTCGCACCGCCGACATCGCCTCGAACATCGCCGGTACCTTCAAGATCGACCTCGAAAAAGAAGGCGCCATGGGCCACGTCGCCGACGTGCTCTCGGCCACGGCCAGCCGCGCCAATGTCGATCTGGAAAAGCTCGGCAACACGGTGAAGTACCTCGGCGGCGCCGAGGATCTGGATCTCACCCTCGAGCAGGCCAGCGCCATGGCCGGGCTACTCGGCAATATCGGCATTCAAGGCAGTCAAGCCGGGACCACGCTGCGCGGCATGATGAATCGCCTCACCGACCCCACGGCAGAAGCTGCCGGCGTTATCGACCGCCTCGGCGTGAAGGTGTCCAACGCCGACGGCGAAATGCGCGCCATGCCCGAGATACTGCGCGACATCAACGCCGCCACGAAGGATCTCGGCAACGCCGACCGCAAGCAGGCCCTGCAGCAGATCTTCGGCGCCGAAGCGGGCTCGGGCATGGCCGAACTGGTCAGCCAGATGAGCACCGGCAAGCTGGACGGGCTGATCGAAAAGCTCCGGGTGGCCAACGGCGAAAACGAGCGCATGGCCAGCACCATGAAGGACAACCTCGGCGGCGACCTCAAGAGCCTGCAGTCCGCGTGGGAAGAAGTTGGTATCTCGATCACCGACACCAATAACGGCCCGCTACGTGAGCTGATTCAGAACGTCACGGCAATAACTCGCGGCGTGGGCGACTGGATCAAGCAGAACCCGGAATTGGCTAGCAGCATCGCCAAAGCCGCCGCATGGCTCGCTGCCCTAGTCGCCGCAGGGGGCGCGCTTACTATCATGCTGGCGTCAATGCTCGGGCCGATCGTGACCGTGCGTTTTGGGCTGGCAATGCTCGGCATTCAGACCGGTGGCCTCGGCGGCAAGATCTACTCACTTACCAGCAAGATTCTCCCCGCGCTAGGCCGCGGCATCCTGATGATCGGCCGCACGCTCGCCGTCGCCGGCCGGCTGCTGCTAATGAATCCCATCGGCCTGGCCATCACCGCACTCGCCGGTGCGGCCTACCTGATCTACAAGAACTGGGAGCCCATCAGCCAGTTCTTCAAGGACCGCTGGGGCGACGTCAAAGCCGCCTTCAGCCAAGGCACCGGCGCCGTGCTGCAGTTGCTGCTCAACTGGAACCCCATCGGGCTGCTCTATCGCGGTATCACCGCCGCGCTTTCAAAGCTCGGCATCGAGATCCCCGACAAATTCAAAAGCCTCGGCGGCTTCATCGTCGATGGTCTGATCGGTGGGCTGACCGGCAAACTCGGCGAACTCAAAAATAAGGTTGTCGGCATGGCCAGCAACGTAAAGGGCTGGTTCGCCGATGTGCTCGACATCAACTCGCCCTCGCGCGTGTTCGCCCAGTTCGGCGGCTACACAGTGGACGGCCTTAACCAGGGCCTCGATGCCCAGCGCAACGAACCCGCACGGCGCATCGCGCAGATCGCCAAAAGCGTCACCCGCGCCGGCGCCGGCATGGCCCTGGGCGCCGCGACGTTGCCCACTGCCGCGTCGCCCGACATCGCCCAGCAAGAACCGATCCGCTTCGACACCCGACCACCGCTTGCCGCCGGCGGTGGACAGCAACGCGTCGACAACAGCGTCACCATCGGCGATATCAACGTCCAGCCTGCCCCCGGCATGGACGAACGACAGCTTGCCCAGTACGTCGCCCAGGAGGTGCAACGCGCCCTGGCCGACGCTCAGCGCGAGCAAGACGCCCGCCGCCGTTCATCCCTGCACGACATCGAATAGGAGATTGCCATGTTGATGGCCCTGGGCATGTTTGTTTTCGAGGTCGGCAGCGTGCCGTATCAGCAACTCAAGCGCGCCACCGAGTGGCGCCATGCCTCGCAATCCCGAGTCGGCGACCGGCCCGCGTATCAGTTCGTCGGGCCTGGCGCCGACACCATCACCCTGACCGGCACGCTACTGCCGGAATTCACCGGCGGCCGCGTCGATCTCGACGAGATCCGCGACATGGCTGACAAAGGCCAGGCGTGGCCGCTGGTCGAAGGCACCGGGCGGCAATACGGCCTGTGGGTGATCACCAAGGTCGACGAAACCTCGAGCGCGTTTTTCCGTGACGGCGCGGCAGCCAAGATCGACTTCACCCTCACGCTCGAGCACGTCGACGACCGACGCACCGACCTGATGGGCGACCTCACCATCTCTACCCTGGCGCGTCTCGACGGGGCCTACGCATGAACGACACCACCGCGCGGCGTTACCGGCGCCCCAGCTACCGCATCACCCTGGCCGGGCGCGACATTACGCCCAAGATCGACGGCCGCCTCGTCTCGCTCACCCTGCGTGAGCGACGCGGCATGGACGCCGACCAGCTCGACCTGACACTGACCGACCACGATGGCGCCCTCGCCCTACCGCCACGCGGCGCCGAGCTGCACGTGGCGTTCGGCTGGCAAGACGAAGGGCTCGTCGAAAAGGGCGTGTTCACGGTCGACGAAGTGCAGCACAGCGGCACCCCGGATCAACTCACCATTCGCGCACGCAGCGCCGACATGCGCGGCCACCTGCCGGGCAAGCGCACCCAAAGCTGGCACGACATTATCCTCGGCGATCTCGTCGACGCCCTGGCCAAGCGCCACGACCTCGATCCGGTCATCGGCGACACCCTGCGCGGCATCCGCATCGCCCATATCGACCAGACCGAAGAAAGCGACCTCAATTTCCTGACGCGCCTGGGCGAACGCTTCGACGCCATCGCCGCGATCAAATCACAGCGCATGCTCTTCACCCGCGCCGGCGAAGCATTGACCGCGAGTGGCCTGGCCATGCCCGCCGTGACCCTCACCCGCCGCGACGGCGACCGGCACCGCTACAGCGTCACCGATCGCGACGCCTATACCGGCGTCGTCGCCTACTGGAGCGATAAAGCAAACGCCGAACGCCAACGCGTCATCGCCGGCAGCGACGACGACTCCAAGGAACTCCGCCCCACCTACGCCAGCCAGGCCGACGCCCTGGACGCCGCCCAAGCCGAATGGCGGCGCGTGCAACGCGGCGAAGCCACATTCGACATCACCCTCGCCCAGGGACGCCCCGACATCCTCCCCGAATCGCCGCTCACGACCAGCGGCTACAAGCCCCAGATCGACGCCACGCCCTGGCTGGTGACCGAGGTAGAGCACTCGCTGGGCGATAGTGGATTCGGGACGCGGTTGCAGTGTGAAGTGAGTGGGGCCTCTACCGATCAAGGCACCGACTAGACGCGCTCATCACCAAAACCAGCTACGACCTCAGCGACACCGCCCTGACGAGTACGGTGGAAATTGAGGTGCGTGCACGCACGGCAACGTAGCGCCTGCTTACTCCAAGTGCTGCATAATTGACGGTCTACGCAAGGCGTCTATTGTTATGTATTGACACTTTTAGTGTTAAGGGTAATGATGCTGCACAGACAAACAGTAGATATCGCCACCCACAGGCTCGTGCTTGCTCGGGGGTGAAACACACCGCCGAGGCCCACGCTGAGGCGGTGTTCTGTTGAGTAGCGAGGTGTTAACGATGGCAAGATCAACAGCAGTGGAAAATGCTCGCAAGGCGCTGGATTTGGTCTGGGACCGTCAACTGCCTGTGGACCCATCCGTTATCGCCAACCGCCTACTGATCACGAAGGAAAAACTGCCTGTGCAAATGGTAGAGTCCTCAGAGGTAGGCATCAGCGGTAAGGCAAGGTTCAACAGAGCGGAGAACGTTTTCATCTGTGAATACAGTGCTAATGAAGTGAGCCATCGCCAACGTTTCACACAGGCTCATGAACTTGGGCATGTCATACTCGGCCATGTCAATGATGGTAGAGAGCCGAAGCGGGATACCAGTTTTGCGGTCCGAAGCCATGATCCTGACGAGGTCGATGCCAACGCTTTTGCCGCCGAGCTGCTGATGCCTGCGGACTACGTAAAGACGGCAGTGAAACGCGAACAGGATATTTCCAAGCTGGCCAGACTGTTCGATGTGTCCACTGCTGCGATGCGATTCCGCTTACAGAATCTGCGTATCCTATAAGCCTTTATGACGTTATGGCATAAGCTCCCTTGGACCTCTCGACAAGGCTCTGCCCCCAAGGCAGAGTCTGAGGGTACTGATGAGCCTTCTTCTGCTAATTTCTTCGAGGCAAAAGAACCGACAGGAGACGAAGAACAGGAGGAATCTTGGGTTAGTGAAGACTCTGCTGACGAAGACGCAGCTGCAACGCGATCACTTCAAAGCGAAAGCCAAGAAGAGCTAGGCCGAGACAAGCTTGCCAGGCATACCCAAGGAACACGTCAGGTTGAGACTGTCATCACACGCACTAAGCAAGCCTCGAAGCTGCTGCTGGTCCTCTCTATCATTGGCGCTGTCATCATCTTCATAATAGGCTTACTCTCCCTTCCCCAAGTTCGTGAAATTATCAACTTCATCCCTTTATTTAATTTATCAGAAACAATAGCCGACAGCACTCACTGGACAACTTACCTCCTTCTATTTATTCCCACGACGCTCATGGCAGCATTAAGCATTACTCTTTGGGTGACGGGGCTACGCTTTTCTGCTCAGATTTATGGAGGAGTGAGCAATGAGGAAGAAGATAGCAACGAAAACGCAAACAACAATGACGCAATGACAGAGTGCGTCAGGACACTCGGGGAAGTGGCCAAGCAATCGAATGGTGGATGAATAACTCCAGCGCAAAAGAGAGGAAACAAGGCCACTACCCAGAACACTTACTAAATATTATTAGGGCTGCCGAGAATATTCCTGCCTGCCCACTCGGTTACTTGTGAAACCATTACCCTATCGTCACTATCGACAAATTTACAAAAATGATCTCGAAGCCCAGCTGCATTGGTATTCACTCGTCTAAAGTACCATTGTGACTCTGTAACCCTAATAGCATTAAAACTTTTCAATTCATCATAGAGCGACTGATAACTCCGGTTTTTTACTAAGTCATAGGTCAAGCTATAGAGTGCCATGCTTCCCTCCATTTATTGATAGCCCATCATAGTTCATATCTGTAGATAGTAGTGACTTAACCTTATCCTGTCACGTCTCCTCGTGCCTGATGGACAACCACGCCTCGTAGATCCGACTGCCGTGCCCATAGCGACTCTCTCGGTCCCGCCACGGCGGGGGTTTTTATGCCTCACCAATCTCAGATCCTACATCACCGCCAACCGCCGTGCTTGGCTCACCACCACGCCTCGCAAATCCGATTGCCGCGCCCACAGCGACTCCCGCGGGCCGGCAGTCGGCATGAGCCGCAAACGGCCACCGATGCGATGGCCATGATAAAGCAACGTCTCGCCCTGCCAGTCCATCACCACCAGGTCGGCATGCTGCGCGGGACGCTGCTCATCCACCACCAACACATCGCCTTCGATAATCGGGCCCTCGATCCCGGCATCCTCGCTCACCTCCACCAGATAGCAATCCGGCGGAAACTGCGACACGTCATAACCCCGCATCGCCGGATGCGTGGCGCCCCGCCGTTTAACCAATGGCCCCAAGTAGTTCACCCGCATGATGTCCCTGCCGTTTTCGTGTGGTTTTCTTCTAGCTTAATACTGTATAAACAAACAGTTCAAGGCTAACGAGTGGCGAGGGAGACAGCAGTGCAGGACGAAAGGCGCCGGATTGATAACATACCCCCAGAGGCATCAATATTTGACGCTATATACCCCTAGAGGTATATTTTAGCCATCACAAACCGTAAGGGGCCGGAGGTGAAAAGCAGAGACCTGATCAGGGAGTTGGAAGCAGACGGCTGGTATCTCGATCGCGTCAGGGGCAGTCACCATGTTTTCAAGCACCCGAACAAGCCGGGCGCGGTGCCGATCCCCCACCCGAAGAAGGACCTACCCCTCGGCACCGTCAACAGCATCCGAAAACAGGCCGGGCTGAAATAGCCCGACGGTCTCGGCACCACCTCGAAGGGAGGAACTGCCATGCAATATCCTATCGCCATCGAATGGGGCGACGAGAACACCGCCACCGGTATCGTGTTCCCCGACATTCCCGGCGCCACTACCGCCGGCGACACCATCGAGCAGGCCTATGAAATGGCCGTCGAGGTCGCGCATATCCAGTTGGAAGAACTCGCCAACACCGGCCAACCGATTCCCAAGCCGCGCCACATCGCCGAACACCGTGACAATCCCGAGTTTGCCGGTTGGGGCTGGGGGCTGGTCGAGATCGACCTCACCCCCTACCTAGGCAAGGCCGAAAAGGTCAACGTCACCCTACCGGGGCGCCTGGTCAGCCAGATCGACGACTACGTCAGCATGCACGGCATCAAAAGCCGCTCCGCCTTTCTGGCCCGCGCCGCCCAGCACGAACTCGAACGCCGCGCCCAATAACGAAAGCGCCCCGGCATAAGGCCGGGGCTACAGGCATTGATAGTTCAAAGCAAGCGGCTTGTGAGAGTGGAGCTCCGCCGCCCTCAGCAAGATCTCGAGACAATCTATCGGCGTGGGTACCGGTTCATAAAGGCTGGCGTGATGCTACTTGACCTGGTGGACGCCAACCGCGAGCAACTCTCGCTGCTCGACACGACCGAACGGGATGCCCAGCGCGATTGCAATCACCGGCTAATGGCTGTCTTGGACGAGCTCACCGGGAAGATGGGCAAAAGCACTGTACGCCTGGGCGTGCCGCGAAAGAACGCCGCCTAACACCTCAGATGTCAACATAGAACACATTGCTTTACTACAAGATGGAATGAGATATTATCTGTCAAAGGTTGACTTAAAAAACTGCTCAACTCTAAGGACGAAAAACCAATGACCGAAATATGCAAAGAGACTTTCAATAAAGCAATTTATAATTCCCAATCTTCAGCACTAGCGAAATCATCCAGGCGATTATTTTTCACACACTGCAACCTCCCCATAGAAGAGCTAGGGCACTGGCATGCTGACTATTTCTTCTCAAGAGGCGGAAGCAGCACCCTAATCCGATTCAAAAACAGATTCTTCTTACTTACGGCCAAACACGTCTTGAAAAACAACAAAATTCTTGGTGAAGATGGAAGCACAAACTTTCAAAATGAGTCGCCATTATTAGCCGTTGCCAAGGCAGACAGAGGCTGGGAGGAACTCACTAGCTTTCTTTTCCCTGCTAAAATCTGGCACATAGGAGAATTGATAGACAACCAAAATTTTTTAATGAACACAAAAGACATAGTCTTGGTAGAACTACATTTGCCTTCTTATGACTATCTGCCCGATGCATTTATAAATCTTGACAATCCGGAAACAAAAAGAAACATAATAGTTTCAGATTTTTTCAATAACCAAATTCTTATATCATCAGGCTATCCTACAAAAACCAACGAATTCATTCACGAAAATATAGGTGATTTCACTCACAAAACCTACTTAAACAGAAAGATAATACCTGGCATTTGCGTGGTGGAAGATAACGAACCATACATCTCATTGGAGCGCACCGAAGGAGGCAACTACGAGCATGATGACATAAAGGGCATGAGTGGAGGGATTGTATTTAATGTACAACCAGAGACGGAACAGATCAACTGGTGTGGATTAATATTAACTGCGGGAAAAAATAAAATTAGATTCTGCCCTTCAAGACTAATACTTCCTGCGATAGAGAGATATGACCAAGCATCTAAAACAATTGTAGACCCGTCAGTTCACCTTGCCCCGTTATGCGATACGGAGCAAGCCACCGAGAGCTTGGGTGAACTTCTAGAAGAAATGTACAAATGTACTTAATATTTATTATTTATGAACAATTATTATCATTTTATCAAGCCGACATCGTCATTGATCGGCTTATTCACCCGCGTGATCACGGGCCTGTGGGTGATGCACTCGGCGGGCAGGTGATGATCGACGTGGCGGATTGTCTCGCCGTCGGGTCAGGTGGGGATCGAGACAAGGCTCTAGGCTATCAGCATTCAAGAACAACGGCGCGTCATTACTGGGATAGCGCACCGCAGTGATCCAGGAGCCCGGCCATGTTGTAGCGCGGCGTCAGCTCTCCAGGTTCCAGCGGCAGCCGCAGAGCTTGGGGTAAGGACGCCGTGTGGCAGCTACGCCGCGACCACCTCACGCAGCGGTATACGACGGAATGGGGGGAGTTGCCGACTGTGAAAGTAAGGTAGAATTTATAAAAGAAAACAATAATGTATATTATTATGACCACAAAAAAAGACAAAATCTTTTCAGTAGTGCACCCTTTCCGCCAAATAATACATGCCATGCAATGTTGAAACCAGAAGCTGGAACGATATAAACACAAAGAAAATAACGAAGGCCCATGCGGAAATCACATTCGCCTGAAGATTTCCATCAGAAGAGACAAACCCAACACTACCGGCGACCACACCCATTATGGCTATGACAAAACTCTCAACTGTCAAATACGAAAATAACAAACACAAAAATCTTCTTCTAGTAAGGGGCTGAGGTACCACTTGGTTACCTACCCAAGTATCCAATGAAGGTGGATGCTTTCCATCCATTGTCTTATCGATATCAACTCGATTAAAGGTGGCAATAGCAGCCAAAGCTGCTATGAAAAAACCCGGTAAATTCTGAACAAAACCGGAGAAGCCATTTATCATGTCAAAGGCAAACGACCAACCTGCCCCTATAAAGCTAGAACCCGCAATAGTACATATCGACAGCAACAGCGGAATAGACCAATCATATATATGCTTGTCCTCATGCTTTATTAGCACATAGGAGACTGGCCTCAAAAGCTGGTATACGATGTAGCGAGAGCTTTTCATTAGCTTCTTAGCCTCCACATCTCATTGCAAATTTTTCTATGCAACTCAGTATACGAGTCCATTGGGCGAAAATCTAGCTTAAAACCTTTCGAAAGAACATACGCATCACGATCATCTAAAGGGGAGTCATCAATAGAGAACTCTTTCGTATGCGATGTATCGGAGGCATCTCTAAAACTTACCTTTAAGCGATCCATATTAAAGCTTTTACCCTGCCTCATAAGCTGCTGAATATACTGCTTAGAGCCATCCGCCATAGGAGACTTATCCAGCTTTACTCGCCAAGACTCGAAATTTTCAGGAATTTCGTTATCCATACCGGCAATTTCAGGGCCATCAGAAATCAATTCTAGTCCGCTGACAGAGCCATTATCAATATCATTAAACAAAGTTTCACTTATATGGCCATTAAAAGAAACCTTGGGAACATGTTTAACAAGCTTCACATTACCCTTGGAATCTGTTTCCTTTAATGGGTGCTCAAAAGTGAACCCATCTGGGCGATCTCTAACGCAAGTCCGAAGTATTGAATTGAAGAACTGAATAACTTTGCTTAACGAAGCACCGCTTACTTTTTCAACAAGCACCAGAGGGCATGCATCGGCTTCACTAGGCTTTACAATTATCACATGTATCGAGCGTTCAGGACCTTCAGTATCTTTATACCTATGTTCATCACGCGCACCGGTTTCTATATCTCTTGATGTATGATGATTACCATCAGCCGTGGTCATGTTGACCAAAAAGTAATATGCTGCGTCATCCTCATCCAGATCTTGGATATGAAATTGGGCACGTTTACCATTAGCTACAAGTAATGCCTTGCCGCTTTCATACATGCTTTCAACCACAGAGTAAAAGCCTTCAATATCAAGGACAGATGGTATCTTTGCTGGCTTCCCCTTTTTATCTTTAAATTTACGCACGGTATCAAAGATCTGGAAGTCACAAAACAAAACACGCCGACCGTAAGTAAACATCAGAGTCTCACAAGCATTTGATTCAAAAAGGGCTTTTAAACATCCAGCAATGGCAGGCATTTTCATTGTCTATTGCCCGCTCTTGCGCCTCCATGGAGCCAGCATTCACTCCGTCAACGCTTCATTGACAGTCCACAAAACCATCGCCTGATCGCCAACATAGGCACGAACTTTCGTCGTTCCTGTCCAGCTACGATCTAAGACGCTGACCTCAATACCAGATCGCGGAACCAGGCACCCATTGTTGAGCAGATACTCAACGCCTTTATCATCGTCATCGGTGACCGCCGATAACAATTGATCCAACAACTCTTCCGACACGCATGCCGGCTGGCCATTACCCGCAAACTCACGAGCTTCAGCAGTACCAACGACAGCGGCTAAAAAACAAAACATGGCTACTTTAGATAATAATTTCATCGGGTTTTCCCTTACGTATCTGGCCCTCTCATGGGGCCTGTTGTGTTATCCGGGCAATGCCGGGTTCATGAAACCTGCGTCGGTCTTATGCCGACTCTGTCATCACGCAATCCGCCCAATCCTGACTTCACACCGCCCCAAGATCTTCACCTCGCGCATTTGCTGGGGTGGGATCATCTCAGGCTCGTAGTGCTCGTTATCGCTGATGAGATACAGCGCCCCACCGGCGAGGCGCTGCACGCGCTTGATGCGCCTTTCGCCACTGACCAGCAGCAAAAACACGCCTTCGCGCCGATAGTCGGTGTCGGCCTGATTGATCAGCACCCAATCGCCATCAGCGAGGGTTTCTTCCATCGAATCTCCACGCACCTTGATACCTGCGATGCGTTCGGGGCTTAGCCCCAGGGCGTTGAGCTGCGCCTCGGGAAAATAGAGCACCCCCTCGATGCGCTCGTCATCGAGCGAGCGGCCGTCGCCGGCGGCGCCTTCCACGTCATACATGTTGACCGCCACGGCCCCGGCCTCCGCTGTCGCGCTGCCCATACCCACCGGGGCGCCATCGCTCACGCGCTGGGCGCTGACGCCCGCCGCTGAATCGCGTCGACCTGTCAGTACATAGCTCACGTCCACACCCACGGAATCCAGTAGGGCCAGGTAGTCAGCTTTAGGCGAGCGCTGATCTGTTTCGTAAAGACGCTGAGTGTTTTTCGTTACCCCTGCCATGTCGCCCATCTGCGTCTGTGTGAAGCCTAGACGCTCGCGCTCATGGCGCAGGCGAGTCCCAATAGAACTCATATAGATCCCTAAGCCTTGACAGTCGATCCGTTTGAATCCATGCTTTGCTTCAAACGATTCCACAAAGCATCTAATGGCATCTTATGGATGCCTCCACAAAAGTCCTTAAAGCAATTAAGGAGAGAGTAAACCATGAGCAACGCCGAGACCATGCCGAGCCATGCCCTGGGCTACCGCTCGCCCAACGGCTGCAGCAAGCAGGTGATGACCCAGATCACCCCCGATGAGCAACACCAGCTCGACGAGATCGCAAAGCACGAGAACCGTTCTCGCTCGGCGATGGTGCGCCTTCTCATGCTGCGCGGCATTGAGCAGTACGACGCCGCCCGCGCTGAATAACCCATCACTCCTCCTGACCTGCTGCATAAGGAAAACCGTCATGTACCAGGACCCAAAACGCATCCGCTCCCGATATGGCGCAATCAACCTCGACGCCTATGAGGCCCGACTAATCGACGCGATGGTCGATTACACCGGCATCGAGCGCGCCACGTTGTTGCGCCAGCTCATCCTCAAGGAAGCCCTGGAGACACTGGG
>NZ_JARANY010000309.1 GCF_029889885.1 Chromohalobacter sp. 296-RDG | reverse complement strand
CATCATGGTCGACGACGACCGCATGCCGCTGGAAGAAGGCGAAGTCCCCGAAGAGAAATGGGTGCGTTTCCGTACGCTGGGCTGCTACCCGCTCACCGGCGCCGTGGAATCGCACGCCACCACGCTGCCCGAAATCATCCAGGAAATGCTGCTGACCAAGACCAGCGAACGCTCCGGCCGCGCCATCGACAAAGACCAGGCGGGGTCCATGGAGCGTAAAAAACGCGAAGGGTACTTTTAATGTCACACCAGTCATCGCTGATCGCCGACGATATCGAGTCCTACCTGCACGAGCATGAAAACAAGGATCTCTTGCGCTTCATCACCTGCGGGAGCGTCGATGACGGCAAGTCGACCCTGATCGGGCGTTTGCTGCACGATTCCAAGATGATCTACGAGGATCAGCTCGCGGCGATCACCCAGGCCTCCAAGACCAGCGGCACCACCGGCGATCAAGTCGATCTGGCGCTGCTGGTGGATGGCTTGCAGTCCGAGCGTGAGCAGGGCATCACCATCGATGTCGCCTATCGGTATTTCTCCACCGATAAGCGCAAGTTCATCATCGCCGACACG
>NZ_JARANY010000308.1 GCF_029889885.1 Chromohalobacter sp. 296-RDG | reverse complement strand
CTGTTACTGCATAGCGCGACCTAGGCTTTTCAGGCTTTTCCTCAATAGAGATGGCACGCCGATTCTCATCAAACTCTACGACACCGAAGCGTTCAGGATCGGTGACTCTATAGCCGAATACCGTCGCACCACTTTCCTGTGCGTTAGCCGCCTGCAAGAGTTTTGAAAACCCAGTACCGTGATAAATATTATCGCCCAGGACCAAGCACACCGGGTCACTGCCGATGAACTCTTCTCCAATCATGAAGGCTTGGGCTAGGCCGTCAGGGCTCCGCTGAATGGCATAGCTAACTGAAATACCGAACTGGCTTCCATCACCCAACAGACGCTGGAAGCCATCCTGATCATCCGGGGTGGTAATGATCAGAATTTCTTGAATACCTGCCAACATCAATACCGACAGCGGGTAATAGATCATCGGCTTGTCGTAAACGGGCAACAGTTGCTTGGAGATACCCTTGGTAATGGGATAAAGACGCGTACCTGAGCCACCCGCGAGAATAATTCCTTTGCGAGCCATGTAATACTCCTTTGCCTGTTTCCACCCAAATATGAGGCGTATTATTTTCCAAGATCTTCCT
>NZ_JARANY010000307.1 GCF_029889885.1 Chromohalobacter sp. 296-RDG | reverse complement strand
CCATAAAAGAGACTATCTGGCCAAGGCGAACACTATAGGGCTACAATCTATAGTGTTCATTCGGTCAGGAGGTGAGATGCTCGTCACAGTCGGTGAGGGACAGGCAACGAACGCTGAGGGAGCGCTCTGGAGGCAAGGGCCGGGACAGCAGGAGGTGTATCGCTGGCAGAGCGCGTGGATGACCGAGAACCGACCCTGGTTCCAGGTACATGTGAAAGGGAAGGAAGAGGGCGCAACAGAGCACATCGTGCTGGCCCCGCCGTTGCCGGAATTCGAAACCTGGTTCCCGAGCCAATGTTCCGAGATGGAGATCGTCGTCCTGATGCTGGTGAGCCCGCCCTGGTTGAATCGCTCGGCGTACTGGCGCATGGATCCGGTCCGCGATATCTCCTGCGTCGAAACGTTCGACAGGAAACGCCAAAAAGGCATTCTCTATGAGCTGCAAGAGCGTCGCAGGCCGCTGCTCGACGCCCCCTATTCTCTGGAGACGCCGGTGTCCGAGCATTACGCGATCTACTCGACAGATAGACCGGCGCTAATCGGCAATATTGGGCTGAATACCCTGGAGAGATAAACTGAGCAGTAC
>NZ_JARANY010000306.1 GCF_029889885.1 Chromohalobacter sp. 296-RDG | reverse complement strand
GGGAATCAGTTCATCGAGAGATGGTGGTAGCAGATCAATCTGCTCGCGCGAATCGCCCGTGATGTAGCGTGCCATGATAGAAACTGCCGATCAGGAATGCCTGAAGGCAGTTTGCCAGCCTGAACAGTGTTTTGACACGGCCTGCAAGGGGACCGACTTCCGACAAGTGACGGATGCCGAGCTGAGAAGGACCGTCAATAAGCTGAATGATCGCCCCCGAAAGCGGCTCGGTTATCGGACACCGGCGCAGGTTTTCCTGGGGGAATACTCAGGGGCCCTAAATACCGCAGGTGCTGCACTTATTAGTTGAGTTCAGGTACCACAGTTGTAGGGACCAAAGCCGAAATTTGATAGGTGTCTACTGGATCGGGGGGAGTCCACGCTCTGCTGCAGATGCCGGTTAGCTGGTTTCAAGGCCAACGGGCTACAAGATCTGACCACAACGACGCGAGCCAACAAAAACGGGGTGGACCCAATTGGGCCCACCCCGTCTGCTTTCTACTTTACTTCTATATTGCTCTCTACCACTTACTGACGGTCGTTACTCGTCTTCGTCCTCCGGCAGCGCGTAGACGACGACCTGGTCGCCGAC
>NZ_JARANY010000305.1 GCF_029889885.1 Chromohalobacter sp. 296-RDG | reverse complement strand
GGGGCACATTGAGCACTATTGGCGTAGCCCTCATGGGGGTTTCCATGGGTCTTGGAATTCCACCCGCCTATGCTGCGGGCGCCATCGTAACCGGCACATTCTTTGGCGATAAACTATCACCTCTATCCGATACCACGGTCATGGCATCTGCCGTGTGTGGAGTCAATATTATCACGCATATAAAGCACATGCTCTATACGACAATGCCTGCTTATTTATTGGCAATAGCTCTCTACATATGGCTTGGAAGTGATATCACCACCCATTCCAGTATCGTCAGTAATGATGCACGCCACATAGTACAATTACTTAACGACAACTTTAACCTTAGCCTCTTCACATTAGCACCACCTCTGGCAGTATTTGCTTGTATATTACTTCGCAAGCCGGTCCTTCCTTCATTCTTTGTCGGGATAGTGACAGGCATTTTAGTTGCGTTGTTCTTTCAGGGGTCATCGCTAGATAAGATAGGAACGGCCCTAAGTAGCGGCTATGAGGCTGATACTGGCTTTTCCATGGTTGACAATATGTTATCGCGTGGTGGACTACAAAGTATGATGTCAACAGTTTCGGTTCTTATAGCAGCTGCCATTC
>NZ_JARANY010000304.1 GCF_029889885.1 Chromohalobacter sp. 296-RDG | reverse complement strand
ACTGCGAGACAGACACGTCGAGCAGGTGCGAAAGCAGGTTCTAGTGATCCGGTGGTTCTGTATGGAAGGGCCATCGCTCAACGGATAAAAGGTACTCCGGGGATAACAGGCTGATACCGCCCAAGAGTTCACATCGACGGCGGTGTTTGGCACCTCGATGTCGGCTCATCACATCCTGGGGCTGAAGTCGGTCCCAAGGGTATGGCTGTTCGCCATTTAAAGTGGTACGCGAGCTGGGTTTAGAACGTCGTGAGACAGTTCGGTCCCTATCTGCCGTGGGCGTTGGAGATTTGAGAAGGGCTGCTCCTAGTACGAGAGGACCGGAGTGGACGCACCGCTGGTGTTCCGGTTGTCACGCCAGTGGCATTGCCGGGTAGCTATGTGCGGACGGGATAACCGCTGAAAGCATCTAAGCGGGAAGCCCCCTTCAAGATGAGATCTCCCCGAGGCCTCGAGCCTCCTGAAGGGCCCAGCGAGACGAGCTGGTTGATAGGCACGGTGTGGAAGCGCTGCGAGGCGTTGAGCTAACGTGTACTAATGGCCCGTGAGGCTTGACCATATAACACCCAAAGGGTCTGGTGACGAGCCGATCCCGGA
>NZ_JARANY010000303.1 GCF_029889885.1 Chromohalobacter sp. 296-RDG | reverse complement strand
GAAAAGTTCTGTGCCATCATTCCTCATATACCTTGCAAGCAATCATCAATATGGTAGGGGCTAGACAAACAAAAGCCGCCGAAAATCCCATATCGGCGGCTTACGATGAATCTTTAACATCCAAACATCTAGAACTACTAACTTAGACGTACCCAGTAGGGTTCGTCACCTGCCAACGCCAAGTGTCCTGCATCATATCACTCAGCGTAAATTTGGCGCACCATCCTAGTTCACACTCGGCTTTGGAAGGGTCCGCCCAGAAGGCCGGCAAATCGCCATCCCGGCGAGACGCAAATCTGTAAGGCACCTCAATCCCCGTCACCCGAGTAAAAGCGCGAACCATTTCCAGAACGGACACCCCATTTCCGGTTCCCAGGTTATACGTATAGACACCAGGTGACGAGAGCCCCTCCAGTGCCTTGAGATGCCCCACCGCGAGGTCAACGACATGCAGGTAATCGCGCTCGCATGTGCCGTCTTGGGTCGGGTAGTCATTCCCGAAAATGGAAAGCTCATCACGACGGCCAACGGCCACCTGGCTGATATACGGCATCAAATTATTAGGAGTGCCTTGTGGGTCTTCTCCAATCAGCCCGGAAGGA
>NZ_JARANY010000302.1 GCF_029889885.1 Chromohalobacter sp. 296-RDG | reverse complement strand
ACTGCCTTCAGGCATTCCTGATCGGCAGTTTCTATCATGGCACGCTACATCACGGGCGATTCGCGCGAGCAGATTGATCTGCTACCACCATCTCTCGATGAACTGATTCCCGACGATCATCTCATCCGCGTCATCGATCTGTACGTCGATTCTCTCGACCTCGAAGCCCTGGGCTTCGAACGTGCTCAGCCGGCGGCAACCGGACATCCGGGTTACCATCCTGCTGACATGCTGCGTCTCTACCTTTATGGATACCTTCAACAGATCCGCTCGTCGCGTCGTCTGGAGCGTGAATGTCAGCGCAACATCGAACTGATGTGGTTGCTCAACCGGCTGACCCCAGACTTCAAGACGATTGCTGAGTTTCGACGCAAGCATCCTCAAGCCTTTCGCCAACTCTGCCGGCACTTCATCCGCTTCTGTCGTGATGCTGGCTGGCTAGGAAGCCGTGAGGTCGCCATCGATGGCAGCAAGTTTGGTGCAGTCGCCAGCAAGAAACGAGTCGTCAAGTCTGAGGACTTAAAACGTGATGAACAGCGGCTAAACGAGCGCATTGATGCCTGGCTAAATGAGCTCGATGAAGCTGACCATGATGAGGCTCATC
>NZ_JARANY010000301.1 GCF_029889885.1 Chromohalobacter sp. 296-RDG | reverse complement strand
TTGGGAACGTGGCCTTGGCGCCACGTGTCGCCAAGACGATCATCGATCAGCACCTCGCGCCCTTGGTCATCGGCCAGGATCCGTTCGACTACGAATACCTATGGCAGCGCCTGTATCGCGCGACGCTGGCGTGGGGTCGGCGCGGCATCGGCATGGCGGCAATCTCGGGCGTCGATATCGCGATCTGGGACGTGATGGGCAAGGCTCTCGGCAAGCCGGTGTTCAAGCTGTTGGGCGGACGAACCAAGGAGAAGATCCCCTGCTATGCCTCCAAGCTTTACCACACCGATCGCGAGACGATGCAGCGTGAGGCGCAAGCCTATCTCGACCAGGGCTTCACGGCGATGAAGATGCGTTTCGGTTATGGGCCCAAGGATGGGCCCAAGGGCATGCGCGAGAACCTCAATAGCGTAGCCGCGGTACGCGAGGTGATCGGCGAGGACATCGATCTGATGGCCGACTGCTACATGGGGTGGAACCTCGACTACACGCGACGCATGCTGCCGAAACTGGAACCCTTCGAGCTGCGTTGGCTGGAGGAACCGGTGATCGCCGATGACATCGACGGTTACGCCGAGCTCAATCGCATGGCCCCGATGCCGATTGCCGGCGG
>NZ_JARANY010000300.1 GCF_029889885.1 Chromohalobacter sp. 296-RDG | reverse complement strand
TTTCAATATCGTTCATACAAGTACTCGGATGGTGCAGGCACGGATGTGTCAACTCTTTACATCAGCGGATTTCTGAGAGCCAGGCGGCCCCTCAGCCGCAGGACGTTGTTCGATCTCGCATAGCGCCTCGAACAAGCGGAGATCGTCTCGGTAGTAGTCCATAATGAAGTCTCGGATATAG
The DNA here is from genome assembly GCF_029889885.1 of Chromohalobacter sp. 296-RDG. GTDB lineage: Bacteria > Pseudomonadota > Gammaproteobacteria > Pseudomonadales > Halomonadaceae > Chromohalobacter. The sequence continues at coordinate 444 of NZ_JARANY010000300.1, read as the reverse complement.
TCCGAGTCAAAGATGGCCTGCAGCTTACGGTCGCTGGAAACAAATACCCAATTCCGCGTCGCCTGTTTGAGAGCCGCCCAGCGCTGCGGGCTCAGGAGGCCCTTCAACGCCGGCTTGGCCGGCTCGACCAAAGCCCGCATCCACGCATTTCGGTAGAATCGCGTCTCGTTAGCCTTCGGCGCGGTCGCCCCCTCGCTCTGCGCTAAGTTTGCGCCGGTACGAGCGCCAATGTCTGAGAGCATTCTGTCGATTTGGGTGGTCGTATAGAGCCTCTCGACCAGGCGCTGGCCTTCGTCGTAAACGAAGTCCGTCTGACGCTGGAAGTGGATGTGCTGGTACGGAAGATAGGAGCTCGGCTGCGCGTAGTCCTGGAGCAAACGCAACACTTGCTCGAGCGCTGAGCGCACCTCCTGTGGTTGCATCTCGTGGATTGGCCGCTTTTGG
>NZ_JARANY010000030.1 GCF_029889885.1 Chromohalobacter sp. 296-RDG | reverse complement strand
GGAGAGGCCGCCACGCCAGAGCCTTTCAGGGCTGACAGTACCCAGCGTTTCCAGCCGCGCATAATGCGTTCCCAGCGTGTTCAGCCCTGCTGCTAGATAACCGATACCAATAATGGCAGCCCCCACGGCAATCAGAGTCGCCGACGAGGCTGAGACTTCGGCTTCATGCGGTGTTAACCATCGACTGATCGGCTTGCGCGCCAGGATAAGCACCGCTCCCAACAATGCACTGACGAGGAAATGCACGCCCTGGATGGCAAGCATATTCGGTGCTTCTGCTTCTTGCGCCATCGACGAACTGGACCAGGCGATATAGAGAGACGTGGCCTGGTTCGAAAGGGTCCTTACCAGAAGCCAGATCCCCGCGACGCCCAACAGCGCTTCGCACAACGAACGAGTATGGAAACTGGGCATATATCCCCTGATAGTCCTGTATTCAAGTATTTAGTCATTTCTTTTGTGGGCCCATCATGTTGCCGGATACGGCGCCACCTCGTTGCCATCTTCGATCATCAGCCTGACCAGCTTGGGGTGAACGAAAAGCTTCTCTCGGCCTGCTCGAATCTCTTGCAGTACCCCGATCTCGCAGAGCTGCTGTAGGTAGATAGAGGCCGTCTGGCGTTTGGCGATATCGCGTTCCACCAAGTTGCCGATACGGCAATAGGGCTGCTCGAAGATGACCTGCACTAGCTCATGACTGTAGACGCCTGGAAGTTCGCACTGGATATAACGCGTTGTCTCTTCGATCAACTCCCGCGTCGCCGCAATCTTGTCGGTAGTCCAGCGTGCCGTGTATTCCACGGCCTTGAGCATATAAAGCAGCCAATCCTGCCACCGCCCTTCGCGCGTTACCGACAGCAAAAGGCGGTAGTAGTCAGCCTTGTTGAGCACGATATAGCGACTCAGGTACAGGATGGGAAGCGAGAGCAGTTGCTGCTCGATTAGATAAAGTATGTTCAGTATCCGGCCGGTGCGCCCGTTGCCATCGGTGAAGGGGTGAATCGCTTCAAACTGATAATGGGCTACGGCCATCTTGATCAGCGGATCGACGCCATCTTCCTCGTGTAAGTAGCACTCCCAGTTCGCCAGCATCTCCCGCAAGGCTTCTTCTCCCATGGGAGGAGTATAAATAACCTCACCGCTGGCCTGATTAGCCAGAGTGGTACCCGGTACGCGACGGATCTTCATGTCGGCGCCTTTGATAGTGCTGCAGATTTCCACCGCCGTGTTGGTGCATAGCGGTCGCTGAGCCAGCTCGCGATAGCCACTACTCAGCGCTGTGCGATAGCGCAGAGCTTCTTTGGTGGCCGGGTCGGCATGTGTATCTTCTTGGGCGAATTGGAATAGCCGATCGGTGGTGGTGACGATGTTCTCGATCTCGGAACTGTCACGCGCTTCCAACAAGGGCAGCAGGTTGATCAATAACCCCTGATTGGGCAGCAGTTCCCCCGCCTGTTTCAGCTCCGCCAAGGCCGTACGGGCGGGAATGCAGGCTTTAAGCACTGCCGATGTCTCCAGCTCCTCCGCTGGCGGTAGCGTAGGCAACGTGTTGTGAGGTTCGTCGGGGCGCCAGCTCATGTTCATTTTTCTCTTTAAAATCGACACGTCACCAGCTTATGTCGATAGCATCGACATGTTTCGACGACGTGTCGAGAAAATGGCGTTTAGTGTACACATCATAACGAAGTGGCTATGGCGTGAACATGTCGGCTCACTTCTCATAGCACAGCATTGCGAGATCAGCTCTCGATAGCCAGGCATTGCGTGCTATTTTGCCATCGATGGCTCTGTCGGCAACGAAGGCGGTATCCGAGTCATTGAGCCGAGCGACGCCATATCCGCTAATCGACCACATCGGTCTCATACTCGATCCTGACGCCATCGATGACACCGTCGCCGCTATCCGGGCACTGAACGGACAGAAAACGCCTGCCCCTTAGTAGGACGGGGTAAATACCTAGGCGACGTGTCCAAAAAACGCACTTCGTGTACCTATCCCTGACACTAAAACGCCGCGCCCGAAGGCACGGCGTTTTGGCGTCTTTCGAAGCGCTTCGAACGGCGCTCAGCCGGCGAGCTTGGCGGCCATTTCGGCGGTATGCTGGCCTTGGAAGCGGGCGATGGTGAGCTCATTTTCGCTGGGTTGGCGGCTGCCGTCACCACCGGCGATGGTCGTCGCGCCGTAGGGCGTGCCACCGGAGACTTCCTCGAGCTCGCTCAGCGCCGCACAGGAATACGGTACGCCGACGATCGCCATGCCGTGGTGAAGCAAGGTGGTGTGAATCGAGGTCAGCGTGGTTTCCTGCCCACCGTGCTGGCTGGCGGTGGAAGTGAAGGCGCCGCCCAGCTTGCCGATCAATTTGCCTTGCGCCCAGAGACCGCCCGTCTTGTCCCAAAAATTGCGCATCTGCGAGGCCATGTTGCCAAAGCGCGTGGGCGTGCCGACGAGAATCGCGTCGTAATCGGCCAGAAGACCGGGATCATCCAGTACGGCGGCAGTGCTGTCTGCCTTGTAGCCGGATTTTTCGGCGACGTCAGCGGGCACGAGTTCGGCCACGCGATACAAATCCACTTGGGTACCGGCCACGTCGCGTGCGCCTTCGGCGACGGCATTGGCCAGTGTCTCGATGTGCCCGTAACTGGAGTAATAAAGGACGAGAATCTTGCTCACGTGGGTACTCTCCTGACTGGATGTATGGACGCTCTCAAGATGGCGTACGCTCGCGCCACCGTCAAAGTGACGTGACGCGACATCGGCGTGCTAGGCTGGCGCAAAACATCCTCCGGGGAGGCCACCATGTCCAACACCACTGCCCTGCTCGAACGCCTGATTGGCTTCGATACCGTATCGCGACACTCCAACCTGGAATTGATTGCCTTCATCGAGGCCTACCTTGCCGAGCATGACGTGCCGTGTACTCGTATCGCCAACGATGACGGCAGCAAGGCCAACCTGCTGGCTCGCATCGGCCCCGAGGTGGCGGGCGGTGTGGTGCTATCCGGGCATACCGACGTAGTACCCGTAGACGGCCAGCCCTGGAGCAGCGATCCCTTCACGCTGACCGGCAAGGACGATGGCCGCCTCTACGGCCGCGGTAGCTGCGACATGAAAGGCTTCATCGCCAGCGCACTGGCACAGGTACCGCAGTGGCAAACGCTCGACTTGCAGCGCCCCATCTACCTGGCGTTTTCCTACGACGAGGAAGTCGGCTGCCTGGGCGCGCCGCGCTTGATCGAGCGCCTGATGGCCGATACGCCGACGCCGGCGGCGGTGATCGTCGGCGAGCCTACGCTAATGGCGCCGGTGGTGGCCCAGAAAGGCATCACCAATCTGCGTACCACGGTGACCGGCCGCGAGGCGCATTCCAGTCAGGTACGTCAGGGCGTGTCCGCCGTGCATGTGGCGGCCCGCCTGGTGACGCGCATCGAGGACATCATGGCGGAGCTGGTCGCGGAGGGCCGTGTCGATCCACTCTTCAACGTGCCCCACTCCAGCCTGCATGTGGGCAAGATCCAAGGCGGCACGGCGATCAACATCATGGCTCGCGAGTGTCATTTCGACTGGGAGATCCGTCATCTGCCGACGGACGGTTTCGAAGCCTTGTTCGAGCGCTTGCAGCACTACGCCGAAACGCTGATGAATGAATTGCGCCCACGCGCACCGCAGATCGACATCCACACCGACCACCTGACCGAGACCGTACCCGCCCTGGCCGACCGGGATAACCAGACGGCACTTGAGTTCTGTCATGCATTGCTGGGCGCTACCAACAACGAAGCCGTGGCCTATGCCACCGAGGCCGGTCAGTTCCAACGCGCCGGCCTGCCCACGGTCATTTGCGGCCCCGGCAGCATCGCTCAGGCGCACCAACCCGACGAATATCTGGACGTCGCCCAGCTCGAGGCCGCCGATGCCTTCATGGCCGCGCTTGGGGAGCGTCTGACGGCCTCCAGCTAGCTTCATCCAGCTAGCTTCGGCGTATCGAACGAACATCGCCCGACGAGCGGCACGCAGCGCATGGCCACCAACCATCGGCGCCTTGTCGAAATGTTCGACATATGCCAGCGTGAACGAAATGATTCGGAACGATGTCACGTGAAGAGCAAGCAATCCCCATCCAGAAAACGCCCTTGCGTCGCCGAGGCGCTGGCAAAGGAGATCTTCTCCGGCACATATCAGCCGGGAGATTTCGTACCGCGCGAAGTCGACCTGTGCGAGCGCTTCGCCCTCAATCGCTCGGCGGTGCGCAGCGATCTGCGCCAGTTGGTCGATGCCGGGATCATCGAACGCATCTCAGGGCACGGCTCGAAGGTCCGTGAGTATCCGGAGTGGAACATTCTCGATGCTCAAGTCACCGAGTGGATGACCCGCTATGCGGCGCCCAATCCCGGTGTACAGCGCGAGATTCTGGCCTTTCGCCTGGACGTGGAGCCCTATGTCGCCATGACCGCCGCCAAGCACGCGACGGCGCATGACCTGGTTGCCATCGAGGAGGCCTTCAACGGCATGGGCAGTGACCTCGACGATACCACTGTCAACCGTGACGGCCGCCTGCATAGCGACTATGACATCGCCTTCCATGTGGCGATCTTCAAGGCCACACACAACATCGTCTGGTCACAGCTTTCGCACATTCTGCGACCCTCGATATTGCTGTTGATCGAGACCTCGAACGTCAGCGCCAGCGACCCGGCGGAGAGTCTGGAACGCCACCGGTCACTGATGGAAAGTATTCGCGCACGCCGGCCACGCGATGCGTTTCGCGCCTCGCAGGCCGTACTTGCCGGCACCGCCAGCGCCTTGGGGCTGGAGATCCCCGACACACCGCTTGGATATAGCGCCGAGCTGTTGTCCGAAACCTGACACGCGCCCAATCCTGTCTCCCGCAAAGCCAACCGGGCGTCGCATGGCGACGCCCGATTCAGTGGCCAAAGTCCTTAGCAATAAGTCCTTAGCCGTGAGTACGGGGTAGTGAAGACTCAGTGATTGTCGCGGGGCGGGCTCTGGCGGGCGACATCGCGATACTTGGTGGCGGGGCCCAGCGTCATGCCATGATCGAGCTGCTCGACCATGCCGCGCTGAATCTCCTGCCAAGGCGTCTGATCCACCGGATAGATGTAACCGCCGCGTGATTCCAGCGCCTGACGACGTTTCGTCAGCTCGGCGTCATCGAGCAGCAAATTGGCTTCGCCACGCTTGAGATCGATACGAATCCGGTCGCCCGTTTCCAGCAGCGCCAGGCCGCCGCCCACCGCCGCTTCGGGGGCCGCGTTGAGGATCGAGGGCGAGCCCGAGGTCCCCGACTGACGACCGTCGCCAATGCACGGCAGCGATTCGATGCCTTGACGGATCAGCGCCTCCGGCGGCTGCATGTTGACGACCTCGGCACTCCCCGGATGGCCGATCGGCCCGGCACCGCGCATGATCAAGATGGTGTTCTCGTCGATCTCGAGCGACGGATCGTCGATACGCGCATGATAATCCTCGGAGCCGTCGAATACCGCCACCTTGCCTTCGAAAGCATCCAGGTCATCGGCCTGGCTCAGGAAACGCCGCCGGAAGTCGTTGGCAATCACGCTGGTCTTCATCAACGCCGAATCGAACAGATTGCCCTTGAGGTTGATGAAGCCGGCCTCTTCCACCAGCGGGTTGTCGTAGCGGCGAATGATATCGTCGTCCAGCGTTTCACGCCCGGCCGTATTTTCCGCCAATGTCTTGCCGTTGACCGTGGGCACATCGCCGTGCAGACGCCCAACCTTGATCAGTTCGCTGAGCACCGCGGGCACGCCACCAGCTCGGTGGAACTCCTCGGAAAGATAGATCCCTGCCGGCATCACGTTGGCTAGTAGCGGAATCTCATGCCCGAGGCGCTGCCAATCGTCGTTGGTCAGCTCGAGCCCCGCGTGACGCGCAATGGCATTGATATGCACCGGCGCATTGGAAGAACCGCCCAGCGCCGAACACACCACGATGGCATTTTCACAGGCCTCGCGGGTAATGATATCCAGCGGACGCAGGTCTTCCCACACCATGTCGACAATGCGCGTTCCGGTCTTGTAGGCAACCATCGAGCGCTCCTTGTAGGGCGCCGGAATCATCGCCGAACCCGGCAGGCTCATGCCCAATGCTTCGGCCATGGAATTCATCGTCGAGGCGGTGCCCATGGTGTTGCAGTGGCCCACGGAAGGCGCCGAATCGGTGGCGCGGGACAAGAATTCCTCGTAGCCGATATCCCCCGCCGCGAGACGCTTGCGCAGTTCCCAGATGATGGTGCCCGAGCCCACGCGCTCCTGAGTGCCGCGCCAACCATTGAGCATCGGCCCGCCGGAGAGCACGACCGCCGGAATATTGGCGGTCGCCGCCGCCATCAGGCAGGCGGGCGTGGTCTTGTCACAGCCGGTGGTCAGCACCACGCCATCCAGCGGGTAACCATGCAGGACTTCCACCAAGCCCAGATACGCCAAGTTGCGATCCAGCGCTGCCGTCGGCCGACGCACATTTTCATGGATGGGATGCAGAGGAAACTCGAACGGCACGCCCCCAGCGGCGCGGATGCCATCCTTGACGCGTTTCACCAGATCGATGTGATGACGATTGCAAGGCGTCAAGTCGGAGCCCGACTGGGCGATGCCGATGATCGGCTTGCCGCTCTTGAGCTCCTCCAGCGTCAGGCCGTAATTCATGTAGCGCTCGATGCACAGCGCAGTGGTCCCCGGATGCTCAGGGTTGTCGAACCACCAGCGCGAGCGCAGTTGATCGGGGGTCATGCGGCGATTGTCGGCGGACATCAGGTTATCTCCTCTCGAAAGAACAATCGGCTCCTATGTAAGTCAAACATATTGCGAGTATGTTCAACATACTCCGATAGGTGTAGAGACTCTGCTTCCCCGCCCCGAACAACGCCGCAACGCAAGAAGGCGACTCAATGAGCCGCCTTCTCGTTTTTCATACTCGCCTTTTATCGTTAGTCCTCAGTGCGAGTGACGCGGCACTTCGGCACCACGGCATCCCACCAGGAAGTCGAAGTCGCAGCCTTGATCGGCTTGTAGCACATGCTCGATGTAGAGCTGGCGATAGCCGCCGGTGCTAGCGATTCGGGTCGACTCGGCGGTAGGGTCGGCCTCGGCCAGGCGCGCAGCAAGCTCGACATCGTCGATCTCCAGATGCAACGTGCCGGCATAGGCATCGAGGGCGATCAAGTCGCCATCACGAACCGCCGCGAGCGGCCCCCCGGCAGCGGCTTCCGGCGCCACATGCAGTACCACGGTACCGTAGGCGGTGCCGCTCATGCGGGCATCGGAGATCCGCACCATATCGGTGGCGCCTTGCTCGAGAAGCTTGGACGGCAATCCCATGTTGCCGACCTCTGCCATGCCATGATAGCCGCGCGGCCCGCAGTTCTTCATCACCAGGATATCGTCGGCGGTGACATCGAGATCGGGATCGTTGATGCGCGCCTTGTAGTCATCGAAATTCTCGAAAACCACGGCACGGCCACGGTGCGTCATCAACTCGGGAGTCGCCGCAGAGGGCTTGAGGACGGCACCATTGGGCGCGAGATTGCCGCGCATCACGCACATACCGCCATCCTCGCGCAACGGCGTGTCGAGAGAACGAATCACGGCGTCGTTGTAGAGCGGCGCATCCTCGACGTTCTCCCACAACGTCTTGCCGTTGATGGTCAGAACATCCTTGTGCGGCAGCCGGTCAGCCTCGCCGAGGCGGCGCAATACGGCAGGCAGGCCACCCGCATAGTAGAATTCTTCCATCAGATAGCGCCCCGAGGGCTGCAGATCGACGATGGTCGGCGTGCCACGCCCGATACGCGTCCAATCGTCCAGCGTCAGGTCGACCCCGATGCGTCCGGCGATGGCTTGCAAATGAATGACCGCATTGGTCGAACCGCCGATGGCCGCGTTGGTGCGAATAGCGTTCTCGAAGGCTTGTTTGGTCAGCACCCTGGAGAGTTTGAGATCCTCGTGGACCATCTCGACGATACGATTACCGGAGAGATGCGCCAGTACATAGCGGCGCGAATCCACCGCCGGAATCGCCGCATTGTGGGGCAACGAGGTGCCCAGAGATTCGGCCATGCAGGCCATGGTCGAGGCGGTCCCCATGGTGTTGCAGGTACCGGCGGAGCGTGACATGCCCGCCTCGGCGGCCATGAAGTCATGGATCGAGATCTTGCCGGCTTTCACATCTTCGGAGAGCTTCCACACCACGGTGCCCGAGCCGATGTCCTTGCCCTCGTGCTTGCCATTGAGCATCGGGCCGCCAGTGACCACGAGAGTGGGAATATCGCAGCTCGCCGCGCCCATCAGCAGCGCCGGGGTGGTCTTGTCGCAGCCGGTCAGCAAAATCACCGCATCGAGCGGGTTGCCGCGAATCGCCTCCTCGACATCCATGCTCGCCAAATTGCGGGTGAACATCGCAGTGGGACGCAGGTTGGATTCGCCGTTGGAGAACACCGGAAATTCAACCGGGTAACCGCCCGCCTCGAGCACCCCTTTCTTGACGTGTTCGGCGAGCTTGCGGAAATGAGCGTTGCAAGGGGTGAGCTCCGACCAGGTATTACAGATACCGACGATCGGCTTACCCTGGAATTCGTGGTCGGGAATGCCCTGGTTCTTCATCCAGCTGCGATACATGAAGCCGTTCTTGTCGGCCGTGCCGAACCACTCGGCACTGCGCAGTCGGCGGGGGGACTGACTCATCAGGGGCTCCTTCTCATGGCATTCGCATTAGCGTTGCCAACACCATAAACGCCCCTTTCAATAACCGAATAATGTCAAAAAAGACCTTCTTTGATGTAAAAAAAAATATCAAAAATAATATCGAGCCTTTCCCATCCTCTTCAGGAAGAGTCATCAAGACTTGGGGGCAATGCCGACACGAGTTGTCAGGATACTGATTAAAATCCACTTTTATCTAACGAACATCGAGATGACTGTGTCGATCACCCCCCATACCAGCAGCCCGAGTGCTTAGGGTAGATTGCAAGGGGTATACCAAAGTCTATGTTGAACATGTAATCACTATGTTCAACATTTACCGTCTGATGCGACGAATCCAAGGGCGCCCCCATGAATGAATTTCACTCGTTTCTCCCACAGGATGCCGGCAACGATAGCTTGATCGGACGCGTGTGGGATCCCGATGCACAAGGCCCCCGCCTGGTCACCGTGCGTGACGGCATGCTGCACGATATCAGCGCACTGGCCCCCACGTTCAGCGGCCTATTGGAATTCGACGATCTATCAACACGCATCGCCCAGGCGCCGGATGCACCGCTTCTCACGGTCAGCGATTGCCTGGAGGCCTCGCTCGATGCCGAGGGCGACCCCGCCACCTGGCACCTTCTGGCGCCCTGCGATCTGCAAGCAATCAAGGCCTGCGGGGTAACCTTTGCGTCATCGATGCTGGAACGAGTGATCGAGGAGCAAGCGCGCGGCGATAGCCAGAAAGCCACGACATTGCGCGAGACCGTTACCTCGCTGATCGGCGACGACCTTTCCCGGCTGACGCCGGGATCCGCCGAGGCCGAGGCCCTCAAGGCCAAGCTGGTGGAGCTCGACGTCTGGTCGCAATACCTGGAAGTCGGCATCGGTCCCGACGCCGAGGTGTTCACCAAATCGCAGCCCATGTCGGCGGTCGGCCTGGGGCACCGGGTCGGTATTCACCCGGCCTCTAAGTGGAACAACCCCGAGCCCGAGGTCGTGCTGGCGGTAGACTCGCGCGGCCAGGTACGCGGCGCCACGCTCGGCAACGACGTCAATCTGCGCGATGTCGAAGGGCGAAGTGCCCTGTTGCTGGGCAAGGCCAAGGACAACAACGCCTCTTGCGCCATCGGCCCCTTCGTACGCCTGTTCGATGACGACTTCGACATCGACAGTGTCCACGCCCTGGAGGTAACGCTGGATGTCAGAGGCGAGGATGGCTTTCACCTGGACGCGGTGAGCTCGATGAATCAGATCAGTCGCGACCCGCTCGATCTCGTCGCCCAGACACTGGGGGCGCATCACCAGTATCCGGACGGCTTCATGCTGTTCCTGGGGACATTATTCGCCCCCACACAGGATCGCGATACCCAAGGTAGCGGTTTCACTCACCACCTCGAAGACGTAGTGACCATTGCCACGCCTACACTCGGGGCGCTGGTCAATCGCGTCGACACCAGTGACCGCATTCGGCCCTGGCAATTCGGTAGTGGTGCCTTGCTGAACTATCTCGTACGGCAGCGTCCCGGCGCTTGATTATCAGCGTTTCAACACCATGGCCGGGATCGCCCCACGATATTGCTCCCGGGGGCTTTGCGTCTGGCCATGACATCCATCCAAAACAGCACTCTCGATGACATGCAAGTCGCACGCGGTGCCAAGGAGCACGCTGCAACATCGATGCGAGAAAACGCCCCTTGACTCTAGCGCACAGCGTCGCCATGTCTCACATATGCCCATCAATGCCAGGAGGCAAGCATGATATTGGAAGGCAAGCAGATTATCGGACAAGACATCGCAGCCGGCCCCGGCACTAGTTTCCAGGCGGTAGACCCCGCCAATGGGGAGACTCTTCCACCCGAGTTTCCCAGTGCCGATAACAAGCAGGTCGAGCGCGCCTGTCAGCTCGCCTGGGATGCCTTCGATGTATATCGGGAAACCTCACTGGAGGAGCGGGCCAAGTTTCTGGAAACCATCGCCGAGGAAATCGAACATCTGGGCGGTGGCTTGATCGAACGTGCCATGAGCGAAAGTGGCCTCCCGGTCGCACGTCTCGAAGGTGAGCGTGGACGTACCTGCAACCAGCTGCGCCTTTTCGCGGGTGTCGTGCGTGCTGGCGAATGGCTCGATGTCCGCGTCGATCCGGCGCTGCCGGAACGCACACCCATGCCGCGCCCAGATCTTCGCCAGCGCCACATTCCGCTGGGACCGGTCACGGTATTCGGCGCCAGCAACTTCCCACTAGCTTTCTCCGTGGCCGGTGGTGACACCGCATCCGCATTGGCATCGGGTTGCCCGGTAATCGTCAAGGCACACTCGGCGCATCCCGGCACCTCCGAGCTGGTGGCGCGCGCCATCCAAAGCGCCGCCAAAAAGTGCAATATGCCTGAAGGCGTATTCTCCATGCTCTTCGATGCCGGTTACGACGTGGGTACCTCGCTGGTCAAGCATCCCAACATCAAGGCAGTCGGTTTCACCGGCTCGCGCAAGGGTGGTCTGGCGCTGCAACAAGCCGCGCAATCGCGTCCCGAGCCGATTCCGGTCTACGCCGAGATGAGCAGCATCAACCCCGTTTTCCTGATGCCCAAAGCACTTGAGGCACGCGGCACCGACCTAGCCCAAGCCTTTGTCGGTTCGCTCAACATGGGCGCAGGCCAGTTCTGCACTAACCCCGGCCTGTTGATCGGTCTAAAGAGCCCGGCACTGGATAGCTTCATCGAGGAAGCTGGCAAGGCGCTCAAGGACACGCCTGCGAATACCATGTTGACGCCTGAAATTCATTCGGCCTACGAGCAGAGCGTCGCCAAGCTGGCGGGCAACGCCAAGGTGAACGAAGTAGGCCGCGGCCTTGCCGGGGAAGGCGAGAACCAGTGCCAGGCCGGCCTCTTCACCACGCAAGGCGCCGATGTGCTGGCCGATGAATCGCTGCAGGAAGAAGTCTTCGGCGCCACCTCTCTAGTCGTCATCTGCAACGACATGGACGAGATGAAGCGCGTGGCCGAAGCACTGGAAGGCCAACTGACAGTCACCCTGCAGATGGACGAAGGCGATACCCAAGACGCAGCACAGCTGCTACCCACGTTGGAACGCAAGGCGGGTCGCCTCATGGCCAACGGCTGGCCGACCGGTGTCGAGGTCTGCCATGCCATGGTTCACGGCGGCCCCTTCCCGGCCACGACCGATTCACGCACCACCTCCGTGGGTAGCGCCGCGATCTTCCGCTTCCTGCGTCCGGTGTGCTATCAGAATCTCTCCGATTCGCTGCTTCCCAAGGCACTCAAGGAAGCGAACGGCCTCGGCCTGAAGCGTCTCGTCGACGGCCAGCGCGAGGGATAAGCATCTCCTCCTGATGCGCCTGAGTCCTCCGGGACGAGGGCCATCACCAACGCAAACGCCCCATGGCAGCAACATTGCCATGGGGCGTTTTTAATGGCCGCTCGTCAGATAACGAGCGGCGCGCGTGAGCCATTAACGGCTAGATCACGCCTGCGAACGATTCCGCTGAGGAGCGTCTCCGCCTTCACGTTGACGCCGCGGGGCGCGCTCCTGATCACCGCCGCGATCCTCGGCAATCTCCAGCGGACGACCGGCGACACGCGCCTGGCCGATGCGCGACAGCACAGCGGCCGGCAGCGTACTCGGCAATTCAACCATAGAGAAGGCATTGCGGATGTCGATACGGCCGATCTTGCCACCGTCGATGCCGCCTTCATTGGCCAATGCACCCACCAGCTGGCCGGGCTTGACGCCATCCTTGTGGCCCACCGACACGCGGTAACGCGTCATGCCAGCGCTCGGTCCACGATCACGACGATTGGGCTTTTCGTTGCGCCCCCCTCCCTGACGGGCGGGACGACGTTCGCCCGGCTTCGGCAAGCGACCAATGGGGGCCTCGCCGGAACGCGCCATGCTGGCCATGGCACACGCCAGATCCACGGGGTCATAACCGTCGTCGGCCAAGCCTTCAATCAGCTCACGCTGATAGTCGCTGTCCTGCTCCAGCGTCTTCAGCACGCGCTCACGAAACAGTTTGTCGCGATGGGCACGGATGACAGACTCATCGGGCAGCTCGACTTCCTGCATCGTTTGACCGGTCACACGCTCCATATCACGTACGCGACGCTGCTCGCGGCCACCGGCGAAGGTAATCGCCACGCCCTTGCGTCCAGCGCGCCCCGTCCGCCCGATGCGGTGAGTATACGCCTCGCCGTCTTGCGGCAGGTCGTAGTTGAAAACGTGCGTGATACGCGGCACGTCGAGACCGCGCGCGGCAACGTCGGTGGCGATGAGGACATCGACCTTGCCACGCCTGAGGCGATCGACGGTCCGCTCGCGCAGGCTTTGATCCAGGTCGCCGGACAGCGCCGCCGCGTTCACGCCACGCGCCAACAATTGCTCGACCAGCGTGGTGCAGGAGGCACGTGTGCGCACGAAGGCGATAGCAGCGTCCACCGGCTCGACCTCGAGTAAGCGCGATAGCGCCTCCAGCTTGGCGCCACCTTCGATACGAACCAACCGCTGCTCGATGCCTTCGGCCGTCTTGGTCTTGGTCTCGATCATGATCCTGAGCGGATCGACCAGGTACTGATCGACGATGCGCGAGATTTCATTGGGCAGGGTCGCGGAGAAAAATACGCGCTGCGCTTCTTTCGGCGTCTCGGAGACCACACGCTTGACGTCATCGATGAAGCCCATGCGCAGCATTTCGTCAGCCTCGTCGAGCACCAACGCATTGAGGCCGTCGAGTTTGAGGCTGCCACGATTGAGGTGGTCGATCACGCGTCCCGGCGTGCCCACGATGACCTGGGCACCACGGCGCAAACCGCTGAGCTGTTCGCGGTACTCTTGACCACCGCATAGGCTGAGAACCTCAAGCCCCTTGAGATCACGGCCGTACTGGACGAAAGAAGCGGCAACCTGCTGTGCCAACTCACGCGTCGGCGCAAGCACCAGCACTTGCGGCTCACGACGCTTGAGGTCAAGACGCGACAACAGCGGCAAGGCAAAGGCAGCGGTCTTGCCGGTACCGGTCTGGGCCTGGCCCAGCACATCGCGCCCGTCAAGCAGCGCGGGAATGGTTTTAGACTGAATCAATGAGGGCGTTTCATATCCCAGTGATTCGAGTGTAGAAAGAAGAACAGACGGCAGCGAAAGCTCGGCGAAAGTCGACGAGGCAGCGGGGGTCGTGGTCATGTCACACCTTGGATAGCCGGAGCGAACCGGCGGAAAAATTCAAGGCACCTTCATTGCCCATCGGCCGCTCGGCCTGGGGCATCGAAACAAAAGGCGCCGGTCGCAGCACCTGCGTCCTGCCGCATACGCGGCAGCTGTGGCGACCTTACGCGTCGTGGCGCGCCATCGATGCGGCAAGCGCTCTCACGGCCGGCTCGAAGCGAGCGGGCAATGCGCCTTGCGCAGAAACGTCCTTAAGGCTCTATCCACGCTAGGTGGAAGGCACATCGCACAGGGACGAATACAGGATGGAGGGGTCAACACATGCGAGGAAATGGCATACTACCATCGACCAATGGCTTTGCCCAATCTTATTCGTTCATCAAGCCCTATTCGCTTATCGAGGAATTCTCCCCATGCCGACGTTATGGATTGACGCCGACGCCTGTCCACGTCATGCCCGCGAAGTCATCGTGCGTGCCGCCGAGCGCACCCAAACGCCGACACGCTTCGTCGCCAATCACCGCTTGCCCTTACCGCCCTCGGCCTGGGTCAGCGCGCTGGCCGTCCCCGGTGGCTTCGATGCCGCCGACGACGCCATCGTCGACCGAGTGGCGCCGGGCGATCTCGTCGTCACCGCCGACCTGCCTCTGGCGGAGGCCGCGTTGGCGCGCGAGGCCGAGGTCATCACCAATCGTGGCGAAACGCTGACCCGGGACAGTATTCGCGCCCAGGTACAGATGCGTGACTTCATGGAAACCCTGCGCGCCAGCGGCGAGCATACCGGCGGCCCCAAACCCTATGGCGACGCCGAACGCCGCACCTTCGCCAATGCGCTCGATCGCTGGCTGACACGTACCCGGAAGCGACGCTGATACATCGACCTAAGCGCCACGGCCCTAAGCACCACGAATGCCCCGCCCCGGCAACCGCTCGCGGTCATGCGGGCGTTCCAGCGCCAGTACCGGCCCCTTGGGAACGATACGCGTCGGGTTGATGGTCTCATGGCTGTAATAGTAGTGGCGCTTGATGTGATCGAAATTCACCGTCTCGGCAATGCCTGGCCATTGATAGAGCTCGCGCAGATAATTCGACAGATTGGGATAGTCCTCGATACGCCGCAGGTTGCACTTGAAGTGTCCGTGATAGACGGCATCGAAGCGGATCAACGTGGTGAACAGCCGGATGTCCGCCTCGGTCAACCACTCGCCGGCGAGATAACGCTGCGTGTCGAGCCGTGACTCGAGCCGCCCGAGCGCTTCGAACAACACCGTGACGTGTTTCTCGTAGACCGCCTGCTGGGTGGCGAAGCCGGCCTTGTAAACGCCGTTGTTGATGTGATCGTAGACGTCGGCGTTGACGGTATCGATGGTCTCGCGAAGATCCTCTGGATAAAGATCCAACCGGTTGCCGGTCAAATCATCGAATGCCCCACCCAGCATGCGCACCAGATCGGCGGACTCGTTGTTGACGATACGCCCTTCACGCTTGTCCCACAGCGCCGGCACCGTCACGCGCCCGGTATAATGCGTCTCGGTCAGCGTATAAAGCTGGTGGTGGTAGTCGACGCCATTGAGCGGATCGCCACTCGAGCCCTCGTCGATGGCGTAGGACCAGCCCTGCTCCAGCATCAGCGGACTGGTATGGGATACACCTACCAAATCCTCGAGCCCTTTGAGCTTGCGCATGATCAGGGTGCGATGCGCCCACGGGCAGGCCAGCGACACGTACAGATGAAAGCGTCCTACCTCGGCTTCGATACCCGGCTGCCCTTGCGGTCCCGACGCCCCGTCCGGCGTCACCCAGTCACGCAATTGAGCGGACTCGCGAACGAATTCGCCGCCGTGCTTCTTGGTGTCATACCACTGGTCGTACCAACGACCTTCGATCAACAGTCCCATACCTTTACTCCTACACTGATCCTGACGCTTATTGAGCGGACGGCCGGCGGCTGGCCACCCTCGATGCCGCTCAGCATAGAACGATTGATTCGGCGCTCAAGCGTATTAAAACGGCCTAACCGTTCGTTTCTATCGAATGTTCATCGCAGCAATCGCTCACGGCGTCGTGCAGCGCTGCCGCCAGCGCCCGCGTAGCCGGCCCGGCGCGATCCCGGTCGCGGAAAATCAACTGCATCGGCGTTTCGCGACGCCCCCCGAGCGCCAGAGGCAAGGGGATAAGCGCTCCCATGCGCAATGCCTCGCGAATGCGGGTCGTCGGCATCCAGGCGAACCCCAATCCGCGGCACAGCATGTCGACCGATGTCACCAGGTGACTCAATGTCCAGCGCTGCTCAGCCTTGAGCCACCCGGCATCCATCGACTGACGTAGCGCCGAATCGCGCACCACCAGTTGACGATGCTGCTCCAGATCGCGCAGGTCGAGTTCACGTCCCAGATGCTGTAGAGGATGTTCGGGATGCGAGACAGCCAGAAACTCCACATTGACCAATGGCTCGCCCAGAAATCCCTGGGCGGCGATGCCCGACACCACCAGGTCGGCGCGTCCATCGTAAAGCATCTCGACACCGCCATTGAGCACGGTTTCATGCAACTGCACGCGAACATGGGGATAGTGGCGCGAGACGCTGTCCAACGCATGCGCCAAGGCATCCGGCGGGAAAAGCTGATCGACGGCGATCACCACCTCGGCTTCGAGCCCCTCCCCCAAGCGTCCGGCGACATCTTCCAAGGCATCGGCGCTTTCCAGCAGTTGCCGGGCACGGCGTAGCAACATATCGCCCGCCTCGGTCAGGCGTACCTGACGTCCCACGGGTTCCAGTACCTGCACACCTAACTGCTCTTCAAGCTTATGCACCGCATGATTGAGCGTGGAGGGACTCTTGTGCACGGCCTCGGCAGCACGCGCGAACCCGCCATGATCGACCACGGCGGCAAGCATTCGCCATTGCGCTAACGTGACATTGACCATTCGATTATCCCGAAGGTTAGGAGCAAAAATATGCGATTAATTTTCGAAAAATACGAACTAGAATGCCAGTCATGATCATCGAGAGGGTTCACCATGACACACACACTGCAAGCTGACCGCCAGATCAAACACATTCGCTCCAGTCACCCAAGCCAAGACGGCGATGGCGTCAAGATCAAGCGCCTCCACGACTTCGAGGGTGGGCTCGATCCTTTTCTCATGCTCGACGAGCTGGGGTCCGATCAGCCCGATGACTATATCGGGGGCTTTCCGCCACACCCTCACCGAGGCATGCAGACGCTCACTTATGTCATTCATGGAGGGCTGACACACGAAGACCACCTGGGTCACAGCAGCACCATTCATGCCGGCGATGCGCAATGGATGCACACCGGACGCGGGATGATCCATTCCGAAATGCCGCTGACCGACAGCCAAGGTCTTCACGCCTTTCAGCTGTGGATCAATCTACCTGCACGCGACAAGCTGAGCCCGGCCACTTATCGTGATATCCGCGCACTGGAAATGCCGTACCTCGAGGGACAGGAGAGTCGTTTGATCGCCCTCGGCGGCCGCTGGCAAAGCGCCACGTCCAGTATCGATGGCCCCCTCGATGCCCTGGCTGGTGGTTCCGGTGTCGCCGACGTACGGCTCGAATCGGGCACCTTATCGCTGACGCACCTCGGTGACGAAACCCTGCTGGTATATGCCTACCTGGGAACGGTGAAGATTGGCAATCAAACGGTAAATGCGGGTCATCTCGCAGTGCTCGAGGCAGGCGACGCACTCACGTTGGAAGCGGACGGCAAGGCCGGCGCCCTGCTCTTGCGTGGCACACCACATCGCGAGCCTATCGCTCACTACGGACCTTTCGTGATGAACTCACGCAACGAGCTCGAGGCCGCCATGCAGGCCTACCGAGACGGCAGCTTGACCGACTAAAATTATGCAGCTATTGTACAAATCGTGGCACCGGTAAAAGATTACCTACATAGCCACGCATATCCTATGTGGCAAGCCGGTAACAGCGGCTTGCCCATGCTGTATGCATGAACAGGATAGGCATTTCATTTAGCATGAGTTATCGTTCCAATGCCTTTTATCTATTTAACGTTCACGTATACGGCTTCTAGTTATCATGTTGCGGATTCTTCATTCGCTGCCCCGCACTCATAAATTAATCTTGTTACCGGTCGCCACCATGGTGACCGTGCTGGGCACGCACAAAATCGTTACCGTCATCGACGCCAATGGTGGCCATTCAACTACCCAGCAGATCACCCAAAACGACGACGATTCTCGTTCGTCGCCTTCGCTTGCAGACAATGCCCTCGCCACCCTGGAGACTGTCACCACTCGCGATATTCCGCTGAGTGAACTCAAGGCACAGGAAATCGTCGATGTCGACTTCATCGACAAGGCGCATGCAACAGACAACAACGTATCTGACGCATCGGCGTTCGATACCCAATCCTCTCGTCCTTACCTCGGCGCCGAGGCTCTTCACACGGCCATGCAGTTGCCAGGACTGCTTTCTGGGGATGAACTCGACGATGAAGCCTTGGGCGGAACATCCTACGAAGACTTTTCCATCGACCCGACGGAATTGCACGACGAGGATGGCTCTCCCGATCTTGAACGCGAGATCGCCACACAACAGGAATTCGTGCCGGAATGGGAAACCTATACGGTACAGAAAGGCGACACCTTCGCCGTGACGGCGGAACGTACGCTGGGACTGGGATACAGTGATGTCATGCATATCCTGGATAGCGTTCCCGACAAGAGTGCCTTGACGCACTGGCGTGTCGGACGCTCGTTCGATTACAAGCTCAATCAGAACGGCGACCTCCTGGCGCTACGTGTCATGAAAAATGCACGTGAAGGCTATGTCATCGAACGCGATTCTCCCCAGGACGAGTTCGACGTTTCCGACATCATCAAGGCCACCGAGCCGTCTCAACGTCTCTTTGCCGGCACGGTCAACGGAAGCTTCACCCTCTCGGCGGAATCCACAGGGCTCTCCCGCTCCGAGGTCGCACAATTGACAAGCCTGCTCTCAAAGAAATTGGATTTCCGCCACAATACGCGTGCCGGCGATCATTTCCAGGTACTCGTCGAATCCGACATGCTGGAAGGCGAAAGCGTCGACTCACGGATTCTCGCTGCTCAGTATCAAGGCGAGCGCATGGACCTGACCGTCGTACGCAATAACGCCGACGACCAGTTCTATACGCCCGATGGACAAGGCCTCGACCCAGCTTTCAACCGGTATCCGTTCGAAGGGCATTATCGCATAAGCTCGCCGTTCAACTTGCGGCGCAAGCATCCGATCACCGGACGCATCAGCCCGCACCGCGGCACGGACTTTGCCATGCGTGCCGGTACCGCCGTCGACTCGCCAGCAGCCGGTCGCGTCATCAAGTCCGCCTATCAGGCGGGCGGCGCCGGCAATTATCTGGTCATCCGCCACGACAACGGCTACAAGACGCGCTACATGCATCTCTCCAAGCGTCTCGTCTCCGAGGGTGATCGCGTCGAGATAGGTCAAAAAATCGCCTTGTCCGGCAACACGGGCGGTAGCACGGGCCCACACTTGCACTACGAGGTAATGGTCAACAACCGTTCCGTGGACGCCATGCGCGTCAAGTTGCCCGAAAACCAGAGCTTGGAAGGCAAGGCATTGGCAGCATTCCAGAAGGAAGCCAAGCCGTTACTCGCCAAGCTGGAAAGTGACAGCGACACACCGGCTATCGCCAGCGTACATCTCGATCAGGAACCCGGTGACGAAGGCTGAAGCATCTGCCCACTGTGCCTGATTCGGCAAACCGCCCCACCCAACAGTGGGGCGGTTTGCATTTCATCCTTCTCAATCGTTTCCGCGGCCCGAAAACGCCCGCCGTCCAGCAGCTGGTCGCCCCCATGGCGATGTCGCCACGCCGCCCTGCCAGCGACCATTCGGTCGCATGCTCACCTTCGCTCTTGGCATCGACGAGCGAATAATTGAGACCAAGATCATCGGCCGCTTCGCGCGTCAAGTTCGGCGTTTTCTTCCTCGGTAAGCATGAGCATCGGCTTGGGAAAGCGGCGGCCCAGTTGCCCCATGTGCTCCAAGGTAGTGCGTCGGCCCCCAGGACCCGGCCCTTCATGATGAAGATCGCCGACGTCGCGTTCGATCTCCGCTACTCCAACGCTAGAGGATGAGCCATGGAAATCCACAACAAAGCCGACAAGATCGGCCTACACCTGGTTATTATGCCTAGGCTCACTGCCGGTGATGATGATTAGCTATCGGCATCATGCTGGTCTTCAGCCTTTTCACTCAAATGGCCGAAGGTGCCACTTTGGGGTCGTCCCCTTTATCAACAAGAAAGCCCTTGGTGCCGTCGCCAGCATCGTCGGTGCAGGCGGTAATGCAACCCCCCGTCGATGCCAGCCGCACGCTGAACTGCCTTCGAATTCATGGCTCAAGCGCCTATGGGTTGCGATATACCGACCCGATGGCGCACTGTAAGCGGCCAGGATCGAACACCTGAAGGAAAGGAGTACGTCATGACCATCGCACAAGGCGACAAGCTACCCAGCGTCACCCTCAAGACCAACGGTGCCAACGGCCCAGAAGACTTCGATACCGGCGAGTTCTTCGCCGGCAAGCGCGTGGTACTCTTCGCGGTACCCGGCGCCTTTACGCCGGGGTGCTCCAACACCCATATGCCGGGCTTCGTGATCAACGCCGATGACATTCTCGCCAAGGGAGTGGATACCATCGCCTGTCTGGCCGTCAACGACGCTTTCGTCCTCGGCGCTTGGCAGCAAGATCAAAACGCTCAGGCGATTACCATGATCGCCGATGGCCACGCCGACTTCACTCGCGCCATCGGCATGGAGAAAGACGCCAGCGGCGCCGGTATGGGAACGCGCAGCCAGCGTTACGCCATGATCGTCGACGACGGTGTGGTCAGCTACCTGGGCGTCGATGAAAAGGGCGTCGAGAAAAGCAGCGCCGAAACCATTCTCGCCAATCTGTAAGTCCGTTCAGCGTCGCCGCCCCTATGGCCCGCCTCTCGGCGGGCCATTTCGTAAGTGCCTGCCCGACTTTCGTGACGACGTCAGCGCCAGTCTTTTCGGATTAGACTAGAGATGGCATTCAAGACAAGGAGATGATACGCAATGACGTTATTCGACCTCACCGGCAAAACGGCGCTGATTACCGGCTCGTCCGGCGGTCTCGGCTATGCCATGGCCAAGGGGCTGGCAGACGCCGGTGCCAAGGTGATCTTGCATGGACGCAATACCGAAAAGTTGCAGCGTGCCCAGCAAGCGCTCATAGAGGAACATCACGACGTGCGCACCGCGTCGTTCGATGTCACTGACGAAACCGCCATCGAGCAAACACTTGCCGACTTGGGCGCTCAAGGCATCGATATCGACATCCTGGTCAACAATGCCGGTATCCAGCTGCGCAAGCCGCTCGTCGATACACCCCACGAGGAATGGCAGAAGGTACTCGACACCAACCTGAGCAGCACCTTCCTGATGGGGCGTCACGTTGCCAGGCAGATGATCGCCCGAGGCCAAGGAGGCAAGATCGTCAATATCGGTTCGCTGATGAGCTCAGTGGCACGTCCCACGGTCGGTGCCTATACCGCCGCCAAGGGCGGCGTACGTATGATCACGCAGTCGATGGCCGCGGAGTGGGCCGAGCACGGCATTCAAGCCAACGCCATTGGCCCCGGCTACATGATTACCGAGATGACCCAACCCCTCGTCGACAAACCTGAATTCAATGACTGGATCATCAACCGGACACCCGCACGGCGCTGGGGAACCCCGGACGACCTGGTCGGCACCGTGGTCTATCTCGCCGCTCCCGCCTCGAATTTCGTCAACGGCCAGATCATTTACGTGGACGGTGGGCTTCTCTCGGTGATCTAGGCACACCCATGGTGCACCGCCGCGGAAATTTTGCCCGTCTTGGGGCATCAGTTTCCGGTTTTGGTTCGGCACGGCACGCCGCTCTTACGGCAAGAAACGATAACATGCTGTCTTTAAAGTAAAATCAAAAAAATGGCACGCACTTCGCAACCTATAAGACACGAAGAACGCCAACCATCGAATCCGGCGCCTTCTTCCCCCTTTTTAGCGTCGTTGCCTTGCAGCGATGAACCGAGTGAGCTGGCGTGCTCCCCTAGTCCCCTTCTTGGGGACTTTTTTTTGCGACGCGTATTTTGGATCTCTCCTGACATCGACCACACTAGTCCTTTCACTGCAATGAAATGAGGCTCACGCCACATGCCTTGTTGAAAATCGGCGGGCTATATCGGCAACAAGGCCTATTCGATGGTGGGCGCGTGCTTCCTGCCGATTGGATCGCGTCAAGGCGGCTACCGCCGAACTGATCGAAGCCATCGACTGGTTACGGCATCATCTCGTGCCGACGACACAATCATCACTCAAAAAGGAGTCGCTCATGTCAGCCCCTAATGAAAGCCAAGGCACCTGCCTGTGCGGTGCCGTCAGCCTTCACGTGTCGCTTGCCGGTTACGGCGTGAGCATCTGCCACTGCCGCATGTGCCAGACCTGGAGTGGCGGCCCGATGCTTGCCATCGAAAGCGACGAGCCCATGACTCTCGAAGGCGAGGAAAACATCAGCGTTTATGCGTCTTCAGACTGGGCCGAACGCGGCTTCTGCCGGCAGTGCGGTACGCACCTTTTCTACCGTCTCGCCAATGGCCAGCACTACGCCTTTCCCCTCGGCCTCATTGATGCCGGCGAGCCCTGGACGATCGCTCAGCAGATCTTCATCGATGAAAAGCCGAGCTTCTACGATTTCGCCAACGACACGCCACGTTTGACCGGCGACGAGGTCTTTGCGCAGTTCCAAGGTAGTGCCGACAGCTAAGGGAGAGCGATGACCCCGCACATGCGGGGTCATGGAGCCTGGTACTGGAAAGCTATCTTGAGGAGCTGGAACGTCTGACCCAGGTAACACCCCTCAAGCCTTGCGACTGACCAGCACGATGCCCACTAGAATCGCCACACCGCCGAGCACGAAATTCCAGGACAAGGGTTCGTCGAGCAGCACGGCCCCGAACAACACCCCGAATATCGGTGACAAGAACGAAAACACGCCGAGTTGCGAGGCCCAGTAACGGCGCAGCAAGGCGAACCACAAAAGCAAGGCACCGAACGAAATGATCAGTGTCTGGAAGCTCAAGCTGGCCACCGCCATGCCACTGAACGCAGCGTCTTGCCAATCGCCCAACCACAGTGTGATAGGCAACAACAGCACGCCTGCGGTCAATAGCTGATAGGTCAGCGTCTGAAGTGGCGGCGCCTCGGAGAGTGAAGAGCGGCGCACCATCAGCGTGGTCGCGGCCCAAGAAAGCCCCGCCAGCAAGCCCAGAGCATCGCCCAGCAGGATCGCACCGGCATCTCCGCCAAGCGACGCCGAGGGCGCCATGGCGATGAGCATGCCTAGAAACGCCACGCCGATGCCCCACCATTGCGAGCGCACCAATTGCTCGCCCGGCACCCAGAGATGCAGCCCCAGTGCCGCGAACACCGGCGCCGTGTAAAGAAACACCGACATGTGCGACGCCAGAGTGTAGTTGAGTCCCCAGGCGACGAAGGCGAACTCGCCTGCAAAGCCCAGGCCGACCAGCACACCCGCACCCAGGCGCGCACGGAAATCCGCCAACCGGATGCCTCTCCAGCGCGCAATGACGAGCACCAATATCCCCGCCAGCAAGGACCGCACGACGATCTGACCCAGCGGCGGGATATCGTCGGCCACGGCCTTGATGGCGACCTGCTGCAACCCAAGCGCCACACAAAAACCGGTCATCGCCACGCCAGCGGTCATGTCGAGACCGCGCCGCGCGTGAGTCGATGTCATGCTGGGACGAGCCGTCACGGTGCCCGAAGAAGATTTGGTCATGATCGCAACCTCCATTGAACCGAGACTCAGTGGAGCATTTGCGGCGCTGCGATCCAAACGATTAATCTACCCCCTCAGGCTCAGGAAAACTCAACTCATGAAGATCGAACGACTGCCCCTCAACGCGCTACGCGCCTTTTCGGAGGCCGCGCGCGCCGGCAGCTTCAAGACGGCGGCCAAGCACCTCGGCGTTACGCCTGGCGCGGTCAGCCACCAGGTCAAGCAACTCGAGGATCGGTTGGGCGCGGCGCTTTTCGAGCGTCATGCCAACGGCGTGCGCGTCAGTGAAGCCGGCCATCTGCTGGCCGAGGATGTCGATGCCGGTCTGGCGCGCCTCGCCAGCGGCGTGCTGGTTTGCCCTTTCGGCGAGCGCCACGTAATCGACTCGCCGTTCACCTACGACCTGATCCTTCCCGCCACCGGCCAAGCCCCACCCGCCATCCAGCACTTCATCGACTGGCTGATCGCCGAGGCCGAACGGTTTCGGCAGCTGTCTATAGCGTAAAATGCTATTCACTGCATGACGGCTCGCGAGTCGCCCAACTGGTAACAGCCATCTTATCCTGGGGCACCATCCGCACCACGCTGCCTACGACGATCAAGCACGGCGAGGGCAGCGGCGTGGCGGCGAGCATGATCGGCCAGTCGTCGGGCATGCCGGCATCGCGTAGCCCTTGGCATATCTCGGTGACCTTCGAGAGTCCCATGTAGAACACCAGCGTCTCGTCGCGGCGCGCCAGCGCGGACCAGTCCGGCTCACCACCGGCGCGGCAATGCTGGGCGGTGACTAGCCGTAGCTGCTGGGCATGGGCGCGGTCGGTGAGTGGCATGCCCAGGCTGGCGGCGACAGCGGAGGCGGCGGTAATCCCGGGAACGATCTCGGTGGGCCGCCCCGCCTCGGCCAGTACCGCAAGTTCTTCCCCCATGCGCCCGCAAATGCCCGG
This sequence comes from Chromohalobacter sp. 296-RDG, assembly GCF_029889885.1. Lineage (GTDB taxonomy): Bacteria > Pseudomonadota > Gammaproteobacteria > Pseudomonadales > Halomonadaceae > Chromohalobacter. The sequence goes on along the minus strand of NZ_JARANY010000030.1, from coordinate 6,243 downwards.
ATCGCCGCCCTTGAGACGCACCACCGATTTCCCCCCGCGCCAGCCGAGCCAGCAAGGCACTCACGCTTGCGATGAATGTATCAGGCCGTTTCCAGCGCCTTATCATCCCAGCATGCGCCACCGCCTCTTCGAACAATGACTTGAGTTCGGGAATGCAGGAACCGCACTGGGTCCCGCAGGCCAGGCGCGCCCAGCGCATCGACATCGGTATCGCCACCGCGAATCGCCTTGCGGATCACCTGAGCACCAACCTGATGGCAACTGCATACCACCGGCCCCGTATCGGACCAAGCGCTGTGCGAGCACTTCGCGCACACCCGCCAAGAGCTCTATTCCATTGTCCGCGTGGAGGGCATGAAGACCTTGCGAACTGATCGAGAAGCACGGCACATCCTCCGATCATGGCCTCGTCGCTTCATCAGCCCCGAAGCTCGGCTCTTGATCAGCCCCGCCGCTCGCCAAGGCGTTAATACGCCCCGTCAGGCAACGTGGCAAGAGATACGCGCTCGGTCTAAGCACACGCACAAAATTGCAATTTTTTGTCGCTCTACCATGCTTAAGTCATGTAACCCACAGAAGGAGAATGCCCGCCCCCACCTTGACCGGACTGTTTTGCAGGCGACGCTGCCGGGGTGTCGGGCGCCACGGAGGCGCAACGCCATCCTGTCAGGGTCGGAGAAGCCGTTAACCAAGGAGTGCTTCCCCCGATGGTGAGACTCGACAAGAAAGTAACCCGGCTCTACGTACTGGATACCAATGTCCTGATCCATGACCCCACAGCCCTGTACCACTTCGAGGAACATGATGTCGTCATCCCCATGACGGTGCTGGAAGAGCTCGACAAGCACAAGAATGGGATTCGTGAAATAGCCCAGACCGCGCGGCAAATCAGCCGCACCCTGTCCGACCTGACCTCCCGTTTTACCCCTGAGCAAATTCAAGAGGGCATTCCGCTACCCGTGAGCCACGGCCCCAGCGGCCGCCTGCGTTTCCTGTGCTACACCGACCTCAAGACGCTCGACCCATTAGTCGATTCTCCCGATAACCGTCTGCTCGCCGAAACCTGCCGCCTGCGTGACGAACGTCCCGACGCGTCGGTGATCCTGGTTACCAAGGACATCAACCTGCGCGTCAAGGCGGCGGCGCTGAACGTCCCCGTGGAGGATTACCTCAACGACCGCGCTTTCGACGATCTCGACGCCATGATCGAGGGCGCCAAGGTTTACGCCGAGGCCGGTGCGGAAGGCCAAGGACTGTGGGACCGGCTCAACGTCGAGGTCGATGTCGAGCGCACGGAAGACGGCACCTTCTATCACCTCGCCGGCGAGCTACCCAAGGACTGGCACGTCGGCATGCTGGTATCGGACAGCGACAACGGCGCCGGTTTCGAGGCCATCGTACGCTCGCTCGCGCCGCACCGCGCCACGCTGCAACTGCTGACCAACTACCGCCATCACGACGGTGTGTGGGGCGTACACGCCCACGACAGCCGCCAGAACTTCACCCTCAACCTGCTGATGGACCCTGAGATCGACCTGGTCACCATCGCCGGCAACGCCGGGACTGGCAAGACCTACATGACCCTGGCGGCAGCGTTCCAGCAAACCCTGGACACCAAGCTTTTCGAACGCATCGTCTTCACTCGCGCGCCGATTCCCATGGGCGAGGACATCGGCTTCCTCCCCGGCTCCGAGGAAGAGAAGATGTCGCCCTGGATGGGCGCCTTCCATGACAACATGGACAACCTGCTACGCGACGAACAACACGGCAGCTCGAGCTGGAGCGACGGTGCCACCCGCCAGCTAATCGGCTCACGCGTGCAGATCCGCGCGCCGAGTTTCATGCGCGGGCGCACCCTGAGCGACACCTTCCTGATCATCGACGAGGCACAGAATTTCACGCCCAAGCAGCTCAAGGCACTGATCACGCGGGCGGGGCGCAATACCAAGCTGGTACTGCTGGGTAACGTCGGGCAGATCGATACGCCCTACCTCACCGCCAACACCTGCGGCATGGCCTACGCCGTGGAGCGCTTCCGCGACTGGCCGCATGCCGGCCACGTGGCGCTGAAAAGCGTCGAACGCTCACGCCTCGCCCTCGCCGCGGAGGAACTGCTCTGACATCGCGTCTCGCGACGTGTTTCCCCTGCGATTTCATCCTTGAACGAATACGCCCCGGCCGATGGCCGGGGCGCGCTCTTTGTCACTGACGTTACAGCTACTCTTGTACAACCTCTTGGGCGAGCTAGGGATCACGCAGCATCTCGGCGGATCTACTCTTCGGTAGAGGACGGCTTGCGGTTGTTGACCACGTCCTCGATGAGCTTCTCATTTTCGCTGCGCGGCATTTCGTCGAGCATCTGCCTGGCAGTCTGATAATCGCAGACTTCGGTACTGCACGAGCTACAGAACACGATATCGTCAGGTTGTTGCGCCTGGGAGACTGTCACCTTATGACTACCGCAATTCGGGCATCCCTTGGGTAAACGCAACTCGACGGAAAAATCTTCGTTCATCGCCTTTCCTCCATGATCCTGCGGTGGCAGAGCAACCGCCGCACCGTGACCCTCGCGATCCATGTGTCTATCTATCCATGTGCCTATCCACAGTGTTTGGGGCCAGGGCGGAGAAATCAAGCGCACTCTACCAACCCACGTTAGCGCCGCAGAAAGACCACGCCCAGATTGTTCGCCGGCAGTTCATCGACACGTTGCAACGCAAGCCCGTTTAGCCGGGCCTCGTCCTCGACATCTTCCAGCGCACGAATGCCCCAGACTGGGTCGCGCTGGCGCAGATCGGCATCGAAGGCCGCATTGCTCGAGGCGGTATGTTCGCCACCGCGCATGAAGGGGCCATAGACGACCAGCACGCCATCTTCGGGCAAGCGACGCCCTGCCTCGCGCAGCAGCGCCTGGGTCGCCGCCCAGGGCGAGATATGCAGCATGTTGATGCACAGTATGGCGGACGGCTCATCGGCGTCATCCGGCCAGGGCTGCATTACGTCCAGCGCCAGGGGTAAGTGCAGGTTGGCAAGTGCCACGTGTCGCTGCCAGGCGGCAATGGAGCGCCGAGCGCGTTCACCCGGGTCGCTGGGCTGCCAGGTGAGTGCGGGGAGATGCTCGGCGAAATACACGCTATGCTCGCCGCTGCCACTGGCGATCTCCAACACACGACCCGAGGCGGGTAGCACCTCGCGCAGCAGCGTCAGAATAGGTTCACGATTGCGCTTCGCGGCAGGTGTAGAAAGGCGCGCGCCATCGCTAGGCTCAGATTCTTCCATGGTCTGCATCATGCCCTCTTTACGCCTAGCCGCGCGTTCAGCCAGTGGCCAATGTCGCCAATCTGTTCAGGACACAGCGCATGCTGCATGGGATAGGTACGGTAGTTCACCGCATAGCCCAGCGCCTCGGCCCGTTCGGCGCCCTCGTGGCCCAGGGTTTCAGGCACCATCGGGTCAAAGCTGCCGTGATGCACCTCGATGGGCAGCGCGCGATTGGCCTCGCTGAGCTGGATCGATTCGGCCGTGGCGAAATAGGTCGACAGCGCCAGCAGACCCGCCAGCGGCTGGGGATACGTCAATGCCGCGTGGTAGGCCACCGCGCCGCCCTGCGAGAACCCAGCGACGACAATGCGGCGACTGTCGATACCCTTGGCGATCTCGGCACCGATCAACGCATGCATTCTATCCGCCGAGGTCTTGAGCTGAGCCTCGTCGATGCGCCGACCGAGATTCATGTCGAGGATGTCATACCACGCCGGCATCTCCATGCCGCCGTTCACCGTCACCGGCATGCGCGGCGCATGCGGCAGAATGAAGCGCACCGCCAGATCATCCGCCAGAGGTAACGCCGGCACCAGCGGCTCGAAATCGTGACCATCGGCGCCCAGCCCATGCAACAGAATCACCGTCGCATCGGCGGCACGGTGTTGGGGTTCGATGATCAGTGGCGAAGATTCGGCCATCGGCTCGGCTCCTTGAAAAGCATTCGAAGACACAAAGGCTCAGGATGTGCAAAACGTTCCCGGCTGTCCATATTCATGGGGCACGACGCCCCCGTTCTAGAACGGCCAGATCAGCGGGGTTAGTACCAACGTCATCACGCCGACCAGCACACTCAGCCCTCCGCCCACGCGCAGATAATCGCTGAATCGATACCCGCCAGGTCCATAGACCATCAAGTTAGTCTGATAGCCGATGGGAGTCAGAAAACTCGCCGAGGCGGCGAACATCACCACGATCACGAACGGCATGATATCCACGCCCAGTTGCTGCGCGGCGCCGGTGACGATGGGAAAACTGATCACCGCCGCCGCGTTGTTGGTTACGATCTCGGTGAGCAGCGCCACCACCAGATAGGCACCGATCAGCAACAGATACGGATTGCCGTCGGCCAACGTCAGGGCGCCTTGGGCCAGGGTCGAGGCGGCGCCAGAGCTTTCCATCGCCGCCCCCACGCCGAAGGAAGCCGCGATGGTCAGCAACACCTGCGTATCCAGCCCCCGCCGCGCGGCACTGATCGTGCAGCAGCCGGTCATCAGCGCCAAGGCGGCACCGAGCATCGCCGCCTTGAGCAGGCTCAACACGCCGAATGCCGCCAGGGCCACCACGCCCAGCATGATCGACCACGCCACCCAAGCACGCTCGTGGTGTGGGCGTGCCTGGCCGTTGAGCTCGCTGATCAGCAGGAAATCTCGCGACTGACGGTGGCGCTCGATGAACGCGGGGCGTACTTCCATGAGCAGCACATCCGCCGGTTGTAGCTGAATCTGGCCAAGGTTGCCGGAAACCCGCTCACCATGGCGACAAACTGCCAGCACCGAGGCACCGTAGAAGGTACGAAAATGCCCCTCGCGCAGCCGTCGCCCCAAAAACTGGCATTGCTCGGACACCACCGCCTCGACCAGTCGCCGTTCGGCGAAGGATTTCTTGAGGCTCGACTGCCCCTGCCCGGTAGGCCGCAGACCGCGAATCTGTTGCAACTCCACCGCCGCTTCCGTGGTCCCCGCAAACACCAGCCGGTCATTGGCCTTGAGACGCTCGCCGCGCCCCACTACCGAAACGATGTTGCCCTCGCGCTCGATCTCGACTAGAAACAATCCATCGAGGTGGCGAAGCCCAGCTTCTTCAACGCTCTTGTCGACGATGGGACCTTGTGGGTCGACCTGCATCTCGATGGTGTACTCGCGCGGATTCTCGAAGACATCCGTCGCTGTGCGGCGCTTAGGCAACAACCAGCGCCCTACCAACATGAGATAGGCCAGACCGACAAGCGCCACGGGCACGCCGATCCACGCGATATCGAACAGATGCAGCGCCTGCTCGGGATAGCGATCGCGCAGCAGGCCATCGACCACCAGGTTGGTACTGGTGCCAAGCAACGAACAGGTCCCGCCCAGAATCGAGGCGAAGCTCAGCGGCATCAGCAAGCGGTGCGCCGGCAAACGCAGACGCCGACTCCAGCTCAGCACCGCCGGCAGAAACGTCGCCACCACCGGCGTGTTATTGAGGAAGGCGCTGGTCGCCGAGACAGGAAGCAGCAACCGCGCCTGAGCGCCCAGCTCATGGCGTGGACGCCCCAGCACGTAGCGGATGAGAAGGTCAATGCCGCCCGTCTCGCGTATGCTGGCGACGAGAATGTACATGAAGGTCACGGTGAAAAGGCCGGTGTTGGAAAACCCTGCCAGCGCTTCGTCGGCGTTAATGACACCGGCACCGAACAGCGCGATCACCGCGCCCATGAGAATCACGTCCGGGCCGAGGCGACTCGTCGCCATCAACAGAAAAGATGCCGCCACAATGGCCAGCGTCAGCCAAGCATCGAATGGCATACCGCCAGTGTCCTAACAAGAGATACGATGCACGCATTGTGCCGAACCACGAATATTCCTGGAAGTTATTTGTGGGAATGGCCTTAGATACTTCTATGCAGACAAGGAAAGCTCATGGTTCGCTGGTGGCTGACACTGCTACTCGTCAATGCCGCACTCATCGCCACGGCGATCCCTCGCCTGGGCGTCGCCGCCATGCCCTGGCTGGCGCTGGAGGGCCTGATCCTGGTCGGCGTGCTGAGCCTATGGCCTCGGCAGCGCCTGTCGCGCCGACTGTTGGCATACGTCAGTGCCGCGCTGATCGTGCTGGCACTGGCCTGTGCGCTGGGCGATACGATCACCCAGGAGATCCAGGGCCGGCCACTCAACCTCTATCTCGATCCCTCGCAGGTACCGATCCTGCTGGAGTTGTTGC
>NZ_JARANY010000003.1 GCF_029889885.1 Chromohalobacter sp. 296-RDG | reverse complement strand
TCACGGTGGGCGATTATCACTATTACTTCGCCAGCGGCGGCTTGCTGCATCTGTTGGCCCAGACCAACGACTGGCGTCTGGGCGTGCTGGTCGACGAGGCACACAATCTGGTCGAGCGCGCGCGTGATATGTACAGCGCGAGCCTCGATCAAGGCGACCTGCGCGCCCTGATACGCGAGAAACCCGCTGGCGTTAGTGCCGCGCTCAAGCAGCTCAATCGTGAGTGGAACGCGTTGGGTCGTGAGTGTATCAATGAACATACCGCACTCGAGCACGTTCCCGAAGCATGGCTGGCGGCGTTGCAGCGTCTGGTGGGGACGATCGGGCAAGTGGCGGCCGAGCCGCCTTATACCTTGTCCCCGGCCTTGCAGCGTTTCTATTTCGATGCCTTGAAGACGGTGCGCATCGCCGAGCTGTTCGATCGTCACTTCGTGTGCGATATCGCCATGCGCCCGGGCCACCGAGGCATGCGTCATGCGCGCCTGAGCCTGCGCAACATCGTGCCGGCGCCATTGCTGACTCCGCGTTTCAAGGCTGCGCATGCCAGCGTGCTGTTCTCGGCCACTCTGACGCCCGAGCGCTATCAGCGCGATCTGCTGGGGTTGCCCGAGGACAGTGTGTGGTTGGATGTGGCGTCGCCCTTCGCCAACGAACAACTCAGCGTGCATATCGCCCGGCATATTTCCACGCGCTTTCGCGACCGTGAGGCATCGCTGGCACCCATTGCTGACCTGATCGCCGCGACCTATGCGCGTCGACCGGGCAATTATCTGGCCTTCTTCAGCAGCTTCGCCTATCTGGAGGATGTCGCCGCGCGTTTGCAGGACGCACACCCTGAGGTACCGCAATGGCAACAGGCGCGGGGCATGGACGAAACGGCTCGGGCGGATTTTCTGGCACGCTTCACGTCGGACGGGCGCGGAGTCGGATTCGCGGTACTCGGCGGGGCCTTCGGCGAAGGCATCGATCTTCCAGGTGAGCGACTGATCGGTGCTTTCATCGCCACCCTGGGGCTGCCGCAGGTCAATCCGGTCAACGAGCAGCGTCGACGCTATCTACAGGCGATGTTCGGTGCCGGCTACGATTATGCTTACGTCTATCCCGGGGTACAGAAGGTGATTCAGGCCGCTGGACGTGTGATTCGCTCCCGCGAAGACCGGGGCACGATTCATCTGATCGACGACCGCTTCGCCGAGCCTCGTATTCAGGCGTTATTGCCGTCATGGTGGCACGTCACCCACAACGTTGATGTCCCGGCTCGCACCCCGGGCGGTGCTTCTCTAGGGTAGGGCGCACATGTTTTGTAAACACCCTCTCAAGGACGAGTAATATGAGCTTGATGCTGAGCGTGGCGCTGTTCGCTGGATGCGCACTGGTGATCGGCGTGGTCGGGACGCGCCTGACCGGCGTGGTGGACACGCTGGCCGATCGTACCGGCATGGGAGAGGCCATCGCCGGGGCGGTGCTGATGGGTATGGCGACCTCGTTATCCGGCATCGTGCTGTCGGTGACGGCGGCCTGGAAGGGTCAGCCCGAACTGGCGATGAGCAACGCCGTGGGCGGGATCGCTGCACAGACGCTGTTTCTTACCGTCGCCGATGTGGCGCTGCGACGCGTCAATCTCGAACATGCGGCAGCGTCTATTGGCAATCTGGCGCAGGGCACATTGTTGATGTGCCTGCTGGGTATGTTGCTGGTGGCGCGTTATTCGCCGGAGTGGACGTTGTGGGGCATTCACCCGGTCACGCCGCTGCTGTTTCTGGGCTACGTATATGGTTTGCGTATCATCGATGAAGTGCGTAGCCAGCCGATGTGGATGCCGCGACGTACGCGTGAAACCCGCGAGGATGCACCGGATGACGACGCCCAGCGCTATTCTTTGACGCGGCTGTGGAGCGGATTCGCCGCTCTGGCCTTGTTGCTGGGCGTGTCCGGCTGGGTGATGGAGAAAGCAGCGACGACGCTGGCGACCGAAACGGGCATGAGCCAGACCGCCGTGGGTATACTGCTGACCTCGGTCGCGACGTCCTTGCCCGAGCTGGTGACTGCCGTGGCCGCCGTACGACGCGGGGCGCTGACCCTGGCCGTGGGCGGGATCATCGGCGGTAACGCCTTCGACACACTGTTTGCCGCCGCCTCGGATATCGCCTATCGCGATGGGTCGATCTATCACGCCGTTTCCGATCAGACATTGCTGTGGATCGCGCTGTCGGTGCTGATGACGGCGGTATTGCTGCTGGGACTGGTGCGCCGTGAGAAACACGGCCCGGCACGTATCGGCTTCGAAAGCGTGGCGCTGGTGCTGTTGTACGGCGCCGGGGCGGTGATGGTTTTCCACGAGGCTTCCTGAATCGAGCGATTCGGCGCGGGCGGATTTCCTCAGTCGAACAGATCGCCCTGGGCATGCGGGGCGCGAAAGGCACTGGTATCGAGCCCCATCTCGGCACGGTCGCCGATGCCCAGGCGCCGGCAGGTGGTGCGGAAACGTTGCGCCAGCAGTTTCGCGAACACGCCTTCGCCGCGCATGCGATGGCCGAAGCGGGCATCGTAATCCTCGCCGCCACGGCACTGGCGGATCAGGCTCATGACCTTGTCGGCGCGTAGCGGGTAGTGCTCGTTGAGCCAGGTCTCGAACAGCGGCGCGACCTCATGCGGCAGGCGTAGTAGCATCCAGGCAGCGGTGCGCGCACCGGCGTCGTGTCCGGCCTCCAGCAGGGACTCGAGTTCATGGTCGGTCAGCCCTGGAATCACCGGCGAAATCAAGGTGCCCACGGGAATGCCGGCCTCGCTGAGTTCGCGGATGACCTTGAGGCGTGTGCGTGGCGCTGCCGTACGCGGTTCAAGTGTGCGCTTGAGGTCGTCGTCGAGGCTGGTCAGGCTGACGAAGACGCGCACCAGGCGGTGCTCGGCCATCTCGGCAAGCAAGGCCTTGTCGCGCAGAATCAAGGCGCTCTTGGTGACTAGCGTCACGGGGTGGCGGGTCTCCAGCAGCAGTTCCAGCAGGGCTCGGGTCGTGCCGCGCTCGGCCTCCAGCGGCTGATAGCAATCGGTATTGCCCGACAAGTTGATCGGGCGACAGACGTAGCCGGGTTTGTCGAGTTCGTCGCGTAGCCGCTCGACCATGCCGGTGCGCGCGATCAGCTTGGTTTCGAAGTCGAGCCCTGGCGACATGTCCCAGTAGGCATGGCTGGGGCGTGCGTAGCAGTAGATGCAGCCGTGCTCGCAACCGCGATAGGGGTTCAACGAGCGATCGAAGGAAAGATCCGGCGAGTGGTTCCAGGACAGCGCGCTCTTGGCGGGCTCGTCACGCACCTGTGTCGCCAGCCGTGTCGGCGCTTCTTCTTGCCACCAGCCGTCGTCGATGGCCTCGCTGACCGTGGGCGAAAAGCGATTGTGAGGGTCGAAGGTCGCGCCGCGTCCCTTGCGGGCCTGGGAACGGTTTCTGGGCGTCGTCATCATGCAATGCCTCGACTGTATATAAGTACAGTATAGACATCATGGAAATGGGTTCAACCCGACCGGCGTGGTGTCATACCGGCGGATAGCCCAGCGCCTCGCGTAAACGCTCGGCATGCGCGGCGACCCACGTCGGGTCGATGGGTCCCCAGTCGCGGATGACATAGCGCCCGATATGATGTCGGGCACCGGCTTGCTGCTCGAATTCGCAGTGAACGTCCAGCTCCACGAGGGCATTGACAGTGTCCTGCGCGGTGCGACGCGGCATGCCGGTGGCGTCGATCAGCGCGGGTACGCTGGCCGTGCCGTGGTCAATGAGGTGCGCGACATATAGCCGGCGATAGAAGCTGCTTTGGGTCTTGCTCAAGGCCATGGATGCTCTCCTGTAAAGGTCCATACAGCATAACGCCCCGCTCCCATGAAGGGGCAGGGCGCATGCGTGGCATCGTGTGGTAAAAGGCGAATCAGAAGCGCAGTGTCACGCCGCCTTCCACGTAGCGATCCTGGGTATTGTAACCATCGACCAGTTGGTACTCCTTGTCGAAGGCGTTCTCCATCTTGGCCGAGAGCTCGACCATGGGCGTGACCTGCCAACTGGTCCGCAGGTCGACCACGCCGTAGCCTCCCATCATGGTGTCGGTGCTGTCGCGGCGATCTCCTGAGCCGCGTAGCGTGGTGCCGAAGGACCAGGCCTGGTAGGTATAGTCGGCATCAATGCGACCATAGAGCTTGGAACGACTTGCTAGACGTTCTCCGGTGTCACGGTTTTTGGGATCCTGGTGAGTCAGGCTAGCTTTCAGGGAGAGGTTGTCGCCTTGCCAGCCGCCGCTGAGTTCGACTCCGCGTATGCGGGCTTCGTCGACGTTGTAGTTCCGGTAGCTGTTGTTACCGATGTCAGAGTAGACGATCAGGTCGTCTATGCGATTCTCAAATAGCGTGGCGCGTGCGTTCCATGGTCCTTTTTCGAATGACCAGAAGGCTTCGATATTCTTGGATTCTTCCGCCTTGAGGTCCGGATTGGCGCCCCAGCTTTCGGGTCCATAGAGTTCTTGTAAGCTAGGGGCTTTGTAAGCCGTACTGTAGGAAATACCTGTGCGTTGGCTGGTGCTTAGTTGGTAAGCATAACCCAAGCTACCGGTAGTCTTATCGCCGAACAGTGAATCATCGTCGTAGCGCAAGGAGCCGGAAAGCTCGTGGACACCGTAGGTACGCTGCATCATGCCATAGACGCCGTAATTTTCACGGCTATCTTTTTGGTAGCTATTTCCGCCGACATTATCCTGATAATCGATCTTATCTTGACGGTAGTCGACGCCGATGACATCGACGCCATGCTCTCGAGTAAAGCGGTGTTGAATGCCTGCCTCATTGCGATGTGATTCGCTTAGAGTCGTGCGAGTGCCTTCATCACGTTCCTCACGTTGTTCGTCGAAATGGCCGGCGGTGATCTGCATCTGCCAGTCTGGCTGAAGCTGGACATCGAGCTCACCGCTAAAGGATTGCAGATAGCCTTTAGTAAGCATATCCTCGCAGCCAAGTGAATAGCCGACAATACAGCTGTCGTATTCGCCCTCGAAGTTCTGGCGCAGTGCGTTGACGCTCACGTCGACGTCATCGTTGATGCGATGTGAAAGTCCCAGTTGGGCACCTTCGCGCTCGAAGCCGTCACGCTCGCCGCTGTCGTCCGCCTGGGTGGCGTTGAAGCCATCGCCATCGCGGTGAAAGAGCGAGGCGTTCAGCCGGGTGTCGTCATCGCCGGTGGCGACCCAGGCGCTCTGGCGCTGGGTGCTGTCGCTGCCTGCGCTCGCCTTTAGCCCGCCTTGCGTGCCGGTATTCGTGCCGTGCCGCGTGAAAACCTGAATGACACCGCCGATGGCGTCAGCGCCATAAGCGGCGGCTCTTGGCCCACGTACGATCTCGATACGCTCGATGGCCTCGAGTGGCAGCATTTCCAGGCTGGCACCGCCACTGGTCGCCGAGTTGATGCGCACACCATCGACCAGAACCAGGCTATGGTCGGATTCGGTACCGCGCATGAACAAACTGGAGAGCGTCCCTGGTGGTCCGTTCTGCGTCATTTCGATGCCCGCGCGGCCCTGCAGCAGGTCGATGACTGAGCCGGCCTGGCTACGTTCGATATCATCGCGGTCGATGATGGTGGTGCTTGCCAGCACATCGCTCTGCGACTGGGGGAGTCGGTTGGCGGTGACCTGAATATCGGATAGTCGTTGATCGCCCTGCGCCTGTGCGCTGCCCGCCACTACAATGGCCAGCCACAGCAGATTTTTGTTATGCAACATATAAAAACGCCTCATCAGCGTAAGAAACGAGTTACGCGATGAGGAGGACAAGAGGTGACGCCGCCGCGTCGCCTGGACAGCGTAAATGCAACGGTCGCCACTGGCGAAGCCCTCCGCATCAGCCAGTGCTGAGACGCAGGCCGGTCTCCGGACTGACGCGCTGGCGGCGGAAAAGATCCGACACCGGGCGGAAACGCCTTCCCACTCGAGCTAAGCAAAGAGCAGTGACGGTCGCATGCGCGGCTGGCAGCGACGATTTCCGATGTAGCGCGATTACCGTTGCGGGGGCAGTACGGGACTTTCACCCGTTTCCCGAGCACCTGGGTCTCGACGGGTGGGGATTCTGCTTGGCCGTTACCGCTAAGTCAAACGCCGGTCATGTCAAGTACGCGGAGCTTGATCGCCGGCCGCTCGTCGGGCCGCCATGAAACCGGTCACTGGCTTTCGGGTTCATGCAGGACCAGCTCGACACGACGATTCGCCGCGCGTCCCTCGGCCGTGGCATTGCTTTTTAGCGGGTGCGTGTCGGCATACCCCACCGCGCGTAGCTCATTGCTATCGAGTCCTTCTTCTACCAGGAAGCGTAAGACGGCGGTGGCACGTGCCGTGGAGAGTTCCCAGTTGGAGGGGAAACGGTCGGTGGCGATGGGCCGGCTATCCGTATGACCCTCGATGGTGATATCGCCCTCGTATTGCTGCAGTGAGTCCAGCAGCTGGCGCAGAACCTCGCGGCCCTCGTCGGTGAGGCCGGCGCGGCTGCTGGAAAACAGCAGGCGGTTCTCGATGCGGAAGTTCAGTGTCCGGGCGCTTTGTGTCACGACCACGCCATCGATCAAGGGCTTGAGCGTACTCGTCAGTTGGCGCACGCGACGGGGATCGCGGGAGGCCTCGACGCTCGTCATCAAGGTCTTGGCGGGCGCCGGGTTGACCATGATCACGCGTGGCGGCCGTGGCGACATCGGCGGTGGCGTATAGAAAGCGGTGTCACGCGGCGCAACGTAGCGTTTGTTCGAACGCGGTGGGGTATAGAAGTTCGGCGACCATGCGGGCGCTTGCAGTGTGGGCACGCCCAGGGCGGGGAAGGCGAGTGCCGTGTCGCTGGCGGTGCTGTCGTCGTTTCCGGTTAATGCCAATAACAGTACGAACAAGGTGATCAGCAAGGTGAGCATGTCGAGATAGCTCATCAGCCAGCCGCCGCCTTCATCGCCCGCGTGATTGACAGGGGCGATCAAGGTATCGCTGGCGTCGATGGCGTAGCGATGCGTCGCACGGCTCATGCCACCGTTTCCTCCTCACGTGACCGCTTGGGCGTACGAGGTGCCGGTTCGCGGATCTCGTCCTGGTGCTCGGCCATGAAGGAATTAAGCGTGTCCTCGACGAACGATGGCAGGCGGCGCTTGGCGATCAGCATCACCCCTTCCATGACCATGTGCATTTCGATCAGACGTTCCTCGGTGCGGCGTTCCAGTTTGACTGCAATCGGCTTGAAAAGCAGGTTGGCGAGCAGGATGCCGTAGAACGTCGACATCAGGGCGATGGCAAGGCGCGGACCGATTACCGTCAAGTCGCCGCCGTCGATCACCTCGAGCATGTTGATCAGGCCGATCAAGGTGCCCAGCATGCCGAACGCTGGTGCATAGGTGGCCATGGTGCGGAAGATCTGCGACTCGGCGTACTCGCGCGCTCGCATGCGTGCGATGCGCCAACGCAGGACGTCGTGAATCTCGTCGTCCTGGGTATTGGCGATGACCAGCGATACTCCGGTGCGCAGGAAGGGGTTGCGCGTGTCTTCGAGCTCGGCTTCGATGGCGCGAATGTTGCCACGAAACCAGTGGCGCGCCATGGAGACCAGCGTCTGGATATCCTCGTCGATACGGCTGTTCTCGCGACGGAAGACGAGTCCCACCAAGCGCGAGACGCGCACCACCTCGCGCATGGGATAGCTGATGAACGTAGCGGCCAGCGTGCCGGTGATGACGATGGCGAGGCCGGGGAAATTGAAGAAGCTGCTGGGCGTTTGCGCGGTGAAGAGCACGACGGTGGCGAGCAGCAGCACACTGGCGGCGATGCCGATCAAGGTCGACGGGTTCATGGGCGTTGTCCGATGCAGGAGCAGCATGAAAGCGATAAAGCGAGATGGCCAAGGATTACCATGACGCATGGTACGCGCGGCATGAATATGCAAAGCGTGTATTTGCCGTGTGCTTTGTGCGCTTTTCAACGACTAGAGGACGGCTAGGATAAGGCGTCCGTGAAACCAGGCGGGTCGTCACTGATCACGGCATCGACGCCCCATGCCCAGCGGGGCAGAAAAACAGCCGGGTCGTTGGCGGTATAACACAGCAGGCGCAGGCCGGCTTCACGTACGGCGCTGGCAGCGGCGGGTTTCAGCTTGCGCCAGTCGAGGTGGACGCTATACGCCAGAAGGTTTTCGGCATCCGCGCGCCAGTCTTCGGGAAGCTTGTCGTAGAGCAGCCCCAGGCGTAGCCGGTGCGGATCGTTCTCTATTTCGCGCGCAGCGCGCAGCCCGTCTCGGTCGAACGAGGACACCAGCAGTCGCGAGGGTGGAAGCGCTGCCTGCAGACGCGGAACGACGGCCTTGGCCAGAGCTTCAGGGCTCTGCCGATAGCTGATCTTGAGCTCGAGATTGAGCCCCATGTCGCATTCGGCGATCAGTGCCAGCATCTCGTCGAGCGTCGCCATGCGCTCGTGGCGAAACGCCGGGCTGAACCAACTGCCCACGTCCAGTTGGTGTGCCTGAGCGAGATCGAGATGCCGCAACTTGCCGCGTCCGTTGGAGCAGCGCCGTACGCCGGCATCGTGCCAGATCACCGGGGTGCCATCGCCGAGTTGCTGGACATCGAGTTCCACCCAACGGCATCCGGCCGCATGGGCGGCGCGTACCGCCGCCAGCGTGTTCTCGGGGGCATGCGCGGAAAGCCCGCGATGCGCGATAACGTGGGGGAGTACGAGGCCTGTCTCGCTGATCGGCGAGGCTTGTACCTCGCGCTGGGCAGCGGCTGTCGGCGGCAAGGTGGTACTGCTTGAAGAAAGTGGCATGTAAACGAACCTCGCGAATGGCCGATGAGTATTATGGCATGCCGTACCGGCATTGGTTCAGTGGTGGAAGGCATGCCGTTCACGTCGGGTTTGCCGCCTAGGTTGAGATACCTTTTTGACAGGATCATGACCGTATCGCCATGGGGCGGCGTTCGAGGATATGCTAATCTGCGCGCCTTGTTTCGAGATCAGTCGTCTGGCGCTTTGGCCGACAGACGGCGCCCGACCGCCAGAGAGACCGATGAAAATCATTCATGTCAAGAATCCGGAAAGCCGCGAGGCGTGTCTCGCACAGCTGTGCGCCAATGTGTATGGCCAAAAAGCCGGGCTCGATCCCCTGGTGACCTTCACTGGCACGTTGGGGGTGTTGTTCGAGCAGGACGCGGCGCGCATTTTCGTCCTGGCCGACGAGCAGCAGACGATTCTCGCCATGCTGCTGTTGGTCTCGGACATCGAAGGCCAAGGTATGGAAGTGTCATTACTCTCGACACCGGAGTCCGGGGGCGACGAAGAGCATGTCAAACGTCTGATCAGGGAAATGGCCACACGCGCGCCCTTGCGGGTGCATGCCCCCGACGAGGCCAGCGAAACCTTCTTTCGCGATTGCGGCATCACCCGATGGCTGGAAATGCCGGATGGCATGCGCCTGGGCTTGGCCGCGCAGCATGAAACAGTCACGCCGGATGCTTTGACGAAACCGTTGCGTTTCAATGCGGAGGGCATCGTGCAGACCTTCAAGCGCGAGCCCGAGACCTTTGAGTCATACAAGGCGCGTTTCATCGCTGGTCTGGAGCGTTTCGACGGCCGCGTGTGAAGATGCTCGCCGGGGCAATGCCATGCGACTTTAGTGGCGATGCGCCACGTCGGTCGCATTCTTGGGGTCGGATGGCTTGACCCGGCGGACGTTCGGCGCTTGGATGAAAGCCTAGATTCGTTAGCTTCATAAGGAAGGTTGCATGGCCAAGCGTATTCAGTTTACTCGTACCGGTGGACCCGAGGTCCTGGAATATGTCGACGTTACCCCCGTCGAGCCTGGCCCAGGTGAAGTGCGCGTTCGCAATCGCGCGGTGGGATTGAATTTCATCGACATCTACTTTCGTACCGGGCTTTATCCTGCGCCGAGCCTGCCGTCCGGCTTGGGCACCGAAGGGGCCGGCGAGATAGATGCGGTTGGCGAAGGCGTGGAGGGCTTCGCGCCGGGCGATCGTGTCGCTTATGCCCAGGGGGCGTTGGGCGCCTACGCCGAGCAGCACGTGTTGCCGGCGGAGAAGGTCGTGACGTTGCCCGAGGCCATTAGCTTCGAGACCGCAGCGGCGGCCATGCTCAAAGGTCTGACGGTGCAATATCTTCTGCGTCAGACCTATCGGGTGCAGGAAGGTGAGACGATTCTCTTCCATGCCGCCGCAGGTGGCGTCGGCTCCATCGCCTGCCAATGGGCGAAAGCGCTTGGCGTCAAATTGATCGGTACTGTCAGCTCGCCCGAGAAAGCCGATTTGGCCAAGCGCAACGGGGCTTGGGCGACCATCGACTACACGCGGGAAAACGTCGTCGAGCGCGTGCGTGAGTTGACCGGTGGCGAGATGGTGCCGGTGGTATATGACTCGGTAGGCAAGGATACCTGGGAAACGTCGCTGGATTGCCTGCAAAAACGTGGCCTGATGGTCAGCTTCGGTAATGCTTCCGGTGCGGTCGAAGGCGTCAACATCGGCATTCTCAATCAGAAGGGCGCCCTGTTCGTGACGCGACCCAGCCTCAACGGTTATGCCGACACGCGTGAGCGCTTCGAGGCCATGGCCGAGGAACTGTTCGAGGTGATCGCCAGCGGCAAGGTCGCCATCGATGTCGCCAACCGTTACCCCCTGAGCGAGGCCGCCCAGGCACAAGAAGCCCTGGCGGCGCGCAAGACGACGGGGTCGACGGTGCTATTACCCTGATGGTGGGCCACGTATCCCGACGAGTGGCGGTCGTGGGCTGGGTGGTTGCCGCGGTGGCGTTGGCGGGATGTGCCACCGACGGTGGCGAAGCGTCCGGCGGGACCGCAGAGCGTGGCCAGGCCAGCTACTATCATGATCGCTTTCAAGGACAGCAGACGGCTAGCGGTGAGCCTTACGATGCCCAGGCGTTGACCGCCGCGCATCGCAAACTGCCGTTCGATACCCGTGTGCGTGTCACCAACTTGGATAATGATCGTCACGTGACGGTGCGAATCAACGACCGAGGCCCCTTTACCGAAGGGCGCATCATCGATCTTTCGCGCCGTGCAGCCGAACGTCTTGATATGCTGGACGACGGTACGGCGCCGGTACGCGTGACGCCGTTGCCGTAAGCCATCCCACGCGGCCGTGTCTCAGCGAGGCGCGGCCGCGCTTTTTTCATGCCGTGTCGTGCCACACCACACTTTCCTTGTCGAGCGCGAAGGCATCGAAGGTGAAATCGTCGACGCTGAGCATCTCCAGTACCTCACCCTCGAAACGCCGCATGAAGTCGGCTTCCTCATCGTCGATCAAACCGGACTCCCAGGCTGCTTCCACGCGCTGCTCGGGATGCAGTGCCTCGGCGGGTAATTCGCCCTTGCCATAGGCCTTGCCAATACGCCGGTAGAGCGGCTCCGCACGCTCGCTGTCGGCAAGCAAGGCGTTATAGCGCGCCAATGGGTTATCCCGTTGTCCGGCGTCTTGCGTATCCCAGGTATTGTTGAGCAGCTTGTGACGCAGGGCGCTGTCGCTAGAGACGGCGTGAGCGATATCGCGTGTGAAGCGGTCGTGAGGCTTGTGCCAGCGCCGACCAAGCGGCATCGCGATAGCCGATAGGGTCGTCGCCAAGGCTCGGTTGGGTAGGTTATCGAACAATTCGATGAACGCCTGCTCGGCGCGGTGGAGCAGCGTACGACAGCTGTAGTGCAATAGCGTTGCCTCATGCTCGACGTTGTCCGACTCGTGCCACTGCTTGAGCAGCATCGAGGCGAGATAGAGATTGGACAGCACGTCGCCGAGGCGCGCCGAGAGCATTTCACGTTTCTTGAGCCCTGAGCCGAGACTCGCCATGGCGGCATCGGCGCACAGGCCGAAAGCTGCGGACAGACGTGCGACTTCCTGCGCGTAAGGAGCGGCGATCTCGTCGAAAGGAACGCTTGGCTTGCCGATACCCAGGCCCAGCGTAAAGGCACGCGCCGCATTGCCGAAGACCATGGCGGCGTGGCGGAAGAGGGCCTTGTCGAAGGCCGGGAGATCGTCGTTGTCCTTGGCGGCCAGTTCGTCGAGTACATGGGGATGGCAGCGAATCGCGCCCTGGCCGAAGATCATCAGGTTGCGCGTCATGATATTGGCGCCTTCCACGGTGATCGACACCGGATTGGCGGCATAGGCGATGCCCAGGTAGTTGCGCGGCCCCAGCGTTACCGTGCGTCCGCCGTGCACATCCATGGCATCGGCGAGCATGCTGCGTTGGAATTCGGTCAACTGGCTCTTGAGGATGGCCGAGGGCACTGCCGGCTTGACGTCGTGGTCGATAGTGTTGGCGGTCTGCATGACCGCTGCCTGGGCGATATAAGCATGTGAGGCGATACGCGCCAGGGGCTCCTGGACACCTTCCATTTCGGCGACGGGCAGATTGAACTGACGCCGAATGCGAGTATAACCACCGGCCCATCCCAGCGCGTAGCGACCGATGCCCGAAGCGCCGGAGGGCAGGGTGATGCAGCGCCCGACGGACAGGCACTCGACCAGCATTCGCCATCCTTGTCCGGCCATCTCGGTGCCGCCGATGATCCACTCGAGGGGGATGAAGACATCCTGGCCGCGAATCGGCCCATTCATGAAAGGACTGCCGATGGGATGGTGGCGGCGTCCTATCTCCATACCCTGCGTATGGCGAGGGATCAACGCGCAGGTGATGCCCAGGTCTTCGGTCTCGCCGAGCAAGCCGTCGGGGTCGAACATGCGAAACGCCAGGCCGACCACGGTGGCGATGGGTGCCAATGTGATCCAGCGTTTCTCGAAGGTGAGTTTGAGCCCGAGGACGTCTTCGCCATTGTGTTTGCCTCGGCAGACGATGCCCACATCGGGCAGCGAGGTAGCATCGCTGCCTGCGCGCGGTCCTGTGAGCCCGAAGCAGGGAATCTCGCGTCCATCCGCCAGGCGTGGCAAGTAATGATCTTTCTGTTCCTCGGTGCCGTATTTGAGCAGCAGCTCACCTGGCCCCAGCGAATTGGGCACGCCGACCGTGACCATCAGCGTCTCGTTGACGGCCAGCTTTTGCAATACCGCCGATTGCGCCTTGGCGGAGAATTCCAGCCCGCCATAGCGCTTGGGGATGATCATCCCGAAGAAGCCTTCGCGCTTGAGGTAGTCCCACAACTCGGGGGGCAGATCGGCGCGCGTGCGGGCGATCTCCCAGGCGTTGCACATGCCGGCGGCCACGGCGCATTGATGGTCGACGAAAGCCTGCTCTTCCTCGCTAAGTTCCGTGGTGCCGAAATCCAGCAGCCGTTGCCATTGGAGGCGGCCGGAGAAGAGCTCGCCGTCCCAGGCCACACTGCCCGCTTCGAGGGCGATACGCTCGGTCTCTGAGACCTTGGGCGCCGACTTCTTGAAAACTGCGAAGAGGCGCGGAGTCAGCCATCGGCGCCGCAATGTGGGTAGCCCGCAGGCCGCCACGGTCAGGGCGCCGAGCCACAGCAGCACGCCCACGATCACTGCGCCGAAGACGATGCCGATGGCGCCGAGGATCACTAAAAGCCCCAACGCCGGCAAGGCACCCGCCTCTCGACGCATGATCCAGACCAGGCCTGCCAGCGCCACGACGATGAGCAACAGTTCCAACATGTAGACTCTCCCTGGATGATTTCTAACGCCTGTTTGAATTCAGCCTAGCGCACTCATGTCTCTACGACTAGTCATCCGTGGTGGCAGCCGTCATTCAAGGGGGCGTCGTCATTCAAAAAGGAAAGGAGAACCCGCACCGCATGGGGCGGCACGAGGCAGTGCGGTCAGGTCGTTGACCTCGAGTACTGCGAATCGTTGTCGAGTCGGCTCGGACGCAGTCGACGATGCAGCCAGTCAAGGTAGAGATAGACCACCGGTGTGGTGTAGAGCGTCAACAGCTGGCTCAGGATCAGGCCGCCGATAATGGTGATGCCTAGCGGCGCGCGCAACGCGGCGTTCTCATCGGTGCCCAGCAGCAGCGGAATCGCGCCGAGAATCGCGGCCAGCGTGGTCATCATGATGGGACGAAAGCGTACCACGGCGGCTTCGCGTATGCTCTCGAGCGCGCTCAGACCGCGTTCGCGCTCGGCACTGACGGCGAAGTCGACCAACATGATGGCATTCTTCTTGACCACGCCGATCAGCAGGATGATGCCGATCAGGGCAATGAGCGTGAACGGCGTGTCGAGCAGTATCAGCGCCAGCAGGGCACCGACCCCGGCCGAGGGCAGGGTGGAGAGAATCGTCAGCGGGTGAATGTAGCTCTCGTAGAGAATTCCCAGCACCAGGTAGACCGTCACCAGCGCGGCGAGGATCAGCCACGGCATGGCTTGCATACCGCTCTGGAAGGCCCCCGCGCTGCCCTCGAAATCTACCTGCACGGCGGTGGGCAAGCGCAAGTCATTCACCGCCTGGCGGATGCGCTGAGTGGCATCGCCCAGCGTGACGCCGTCTTCGAGATTGAACGATACCGTGGTGGAAGCGAACTGTCCTTGGTGGTTGACGGTCACCGGCGTGGTGCTTTCCTCGAGATGACTGAACGCCGAGACGGGAATCGCCTCGCCTTCATCATTGACGACATGAAGCCGAGAAATAGCTTCTGGTTCGCTACGCTGTTCGGCGTTCACCTCGAGGATCACGTAGCGTTGATTGTCGGCGTCAAAGAGGCTAGTGATGCTGCGTTGCGCGAAGGCATTGCCGAGCAGCGTGTCGACGTCCTGCATGTCGACGCCGAGACGCTTGGCGGCATCGCGATCGACCTTGAGCTCCACGGCTTGACCTTCGCCCCGACTGTCGCTATCGACGCCGGTCAGTCCGTCGATACCCTGCATGGCGTCACTGACGCGTTGTGACCAGGTATCGAGCAGCGCGAGCTCGTCGCTCTTGAGGGTGATTTCGTATTGTGTGCCGGTATTCTGTCGGCCACCGATACGGATGTCCTGCAGGGCCATCATCGAGGTGTTGACGCCGGGGATATCGCCCATCGACGCGCCCAGACGGTTGCCGATGGCCTGCGTGCCCGCTTCGCGTTGGCCCTCCTCGAGGGTGACGAACAAGGTGGCGGAGGCGCCCCCGCCACGGCCGCCCATGAAGCCCAGCACGCTATGCACCTCGGGCGCGTCGGACAGACGCTCGCGAATGGTACGTAACTTGGCCGACATGGCATCGAACGACAGGCTCTGGTCCCCGCGCACGAAACCGATCAGTCGCCCGGTATCCTGCTCGGGTATGAAACCCTTGTCGACGGCGACGTAGAGATAGCCGTTGAGCACGATCACGCCGACCAGCGAGAGCAGCGTCAAGCGCCGATGACGCAGGGCGATATCCAGGCTGCGCGAATAAAGACGCTGACAGCCTTGACCGAAGGCGAGCAGTGTCTTTTCCCAGCGCGGGGGCCGGCGCTCGCGTCCTGGGCGCAACCAGCGCGCGCAGAGCATGGGCGTCAGGGTCAACGACACCACCAGAGAGACCAGCACCGCCAACGACAGGGTCATCGCGAATTCGAAGAACATGCGTCCGATGAAGCCGCCCATGAACAGCAGAGGCAGGAAGACCGCCACCAGGGACACGCTCATCGAGGTCACCGTGAAGGCTACTTCGCGTGCGCCTTGCAGGGCGGCTTGCCGGGATGGCATGCCTTGCTCGATATGTCGAGCGATATTCTCGACCACCACGATGGCATCGTCGACAAGAAAGCCGATCGACACGATCAGTGCCATCAGCGACAGCGTGTCGAGCGAAAAGCCCATGACATGCATCATCGCGAAGGTGCCGATCAGCGACACGGGAATCGCCAGGCTGGGAATCAGCGTGGCGCGGGCGTTGCGCAGAAACAGGAAAACCACCAGCACCACCAGCGCGATGGCCAGCATCAGCGTGAGCTGTGTCTCATGCAAGGAGGCCTGTATGCCGGGGGCGCGGTCGAGCTGCACGCTGAGCGCGGCACTTTGCGGCAACTGACTCTCGATGGATGCCATGCGTTCGCGGATGCCGGCGATGGTGTCGATGACATTGGCGCCGCTACTGGCACTGATGACCAGCAGCACGGCCGGTTGCTTGTTCTGAAAGCCCACGTTGTAGCGGTCTTCCACGCCGTCCTTGATATTGGCGACATCGCTCAGGCGCATCACCGCGCCGTCCTCGCCGCGCGCCACGATGAGATCCTCGAACGCCTCGGCTTGCATCAGCTGCGAGTCGGTGTCGATTTCCCAGCGTGTGGTGGGGGACGCCACGAAGCCGGTGGGCGTGCTGGTGGTGGCACTGCGTATCGCATTGGCCACAGCGGTCAGCGATACGCCCGCATGCTCGAGTCGACGCGGATCGAGTGACACACGTACCGCCGGGGACGAACTACCGCCGACATTGACATCGCCGACACCGGGAACCTGCAGGACCGGTGGCGCGATGCGTTCGTCGGCGAGCTGGTAAAGCTCGCTGGTGGGTAGCGTGTCGGAGGTGACCGAGAGAATCATGATCGGCGCCGCCGACGGGTTCATCTTGCGATAACTGGGGCGGCTGGTCATGGCGCTGGGCAGCAACGGCTGGGCATCGTTGATCGCCGCCTGCACCTCACGTGCGGCGACATCGATGTCCTTGTCGAGAGCGAACTGGACGGTGATGCGTGTCGAGCCGTCCGAGCTGCGCGAGGTCATCTGCGAGATGCCGGAAATGGTCCCCAGCGAACGTTCCAGCGGCGTGGCCACGCTAGACGCCATGGTCTCCGGGTTGGCACCGGAGAGGTTGGCGTTGACCACGATGGTGGGGAACGACACGTTGGGTAGCGGTGCCACAGGCAGGCGCTGGTAGGCCAGCAGCCCGAGCAGCACGATGCCCAGCGCCAGCAACGCAGTAGCCACCGGACGATGCACGAAGGGACTGGAAACGCTCACCTGCCGGCCTCGGTATCCATGGCGGTGTCACTTGCTTTGCCACGCCGACGCCAGCGTTCGGCCAACCGGTCGAAGAATAGATAGATCACCGGTGTGGTGAAAAGCGTCAGCAATTGGCTCAGCAACAGACCGCCGACCATGGTCATGCCCAGCGGGCGCCGCAACTCGGCCCCGTACCCGCTGGCGAGCATCAGCGGTAGTGCCCCGAGCAGGGCGGCGGAGGTAGTCATCATGATCGGCCGAAAGCGCAGCAGCGCGGCACTGTGAATCGCGCGATGGGCCGACATGCCCTGTTCCCGCTGCGCCTCGAGAGCGAAGTCGATCATCATGATGGCGTTCTTCTTGACGATGCCGATTAGCAGGATGATGCCGATGATGGCCACCATGCCCAGGGCGCTATTGCTGAGCATCAGGGCCAGCAAGGCACCGATGGCCGCCGAGGGCAGGGTCGAGAGAATGGTCAGCGGGTGAATATAGCTCTCGTAGAGCACGCCCAGCACGATATACATGGTGATGATGGCGGCGGCGATCAGCCACAGTGTGTCGCGCGTCGAGGTAGTGAACGCCAGGGCGGTACCGCGGAAATCGAGCTGCGTGTCGGCACTGAGCAGGTCATCGCGGGCCGCTTCCACGGCATTGAAGGCGTCCGAGAGCGAATAGCCGGGCGCGGCATCGAATGACATCAGCGCCGAGGGGAATTGGTTGAGGCGTTGACGCGACAGTGCGGTGGATTCTTCCTTGACGCTGACCAGACTCGACAGCGGCACCATGGCATCATCGCTGCCGCTGACATACAGCCGCGAAAGGGCCTCGGGACCGGCGTCGTCGCCATGCATGGCACCCAGCACCACGCGATACTGGTTGGATTGGGTGAAAATCGTCGAGATCAGGCGCTGGCCGAAGGCATCGTAGAGGGCATCGTCGATATCGGCGACCGAGACGCCAAGCCGGCTGGCGCGGTCGCGGTCGATGCTGACCTTGAGCTTGAGCCCTGAATTCTGGAGATCGGTGGCGACATGGGCGATGGCCGGTGCGTCCTCAAGACGCTCGGTCATTGACGAGACATCTTGCGCCAATTGGTCGCGATTGCCTTGGGTCAGGGCGAACTGGTACGGATAGCGACTGACGGTGTCTTCCAGCGTCAGGTCTTGCACCGGCGTCAGTGCCAGATCGATGCCGGGGACATCGGCGGCGGCATCGAGCAGCCGCGAGACGATGGTATCCAGGTCGGCGTCGCGCGCGTCCAGGTCGGCCAGGTCGATTTGCAGGCGGCCGCCATTGAGCGTGGTGTTGGTGCCGTCGATACCGATGCTCGAGGCGATATCGGCCACGGCGGGATCGTCCATCAAGCGCTTGGCAAGATCCTGCTGACGCGCCGACATGGCCCGGTAGGACGTCGTTTGCGTGGCCGTGGTGACACCACGCAAGGTCCCGGTGTCTTGGATCGGGAACAACTGCTTGGGCATCATCCAGAACAGCACGGCGGTCAGCACGAAGGTACCCAGTGCCACCCATAGCGTCGCTGTCTGATGCCTGAGCACCGTGTCCAGAGCACGCTCGTAGCCACGCGTGAGGCGCCCGAAGAGGCCCTGGCGGCTGCGTACCATGGCTTCGTCGTCGAGGGCCTGAGCGTCGCCCTCGGCATCGCCGCTGCGACGCCGCAGCCAGCGTGCACAGAGCATCGGCGTCAGGGTCAGGGAGACGAACGCCGAGATGACGATGGAAATCGCCAGTGTCATGGCGAATTCACGAAACAGCTCGCCGACCACACCGCCCATGAACAGCAACGGTATCAGTACTGCCAGCAACGAGACCGTCAGCGAGAGGATAGTGAACGCGATCTGGCGCGATCCCTTGAGCGCTGCCTGCAAGGGCGTTTCGCCACGTTCCAGATAGCGCGTGATGTTCTCCAGCACCACGATGGCGTCGTCGATGACGAAGCCGGTGGCGATGGTCAGTGCCATCAAGGTGAGGTTGTTGAGACTGAATCCGGCCAGGTACATGGCGCCGAAGGTGCCGACCAGCGACAACGGGACGGCCAGGCTGGGGATCAGCGTTGCCGGCAGGTTACGCAGGAACAGGAAGGTGACCATGATCACCAGCGCGATGGCGAGGACCAGCTCGAACTGTACATCCTCGACGGCGGCGCGGATCGTGGTGGTGCGGTCGCTCAAGATGTCCACGTCGACGCTGCCCGGCAGACTCGCCGACAACGCCGGCAAGCGCCGTTCGATGTCGTCGACGACGCCGACCACATTGGCGCCGGGCTGGCGCAGCACGTCGACCAGAATCGTCCCCTCGCCATTGGCCCAGGCCCCCAGTTGCGCGTTTTCCGCGCCGTCGTCGATGTTCGCCACGTCGCTCAAGCGTAGCGGCGCGTCGTTCTCGTACTTGAGGATGAGATCGCGATACCCTGCAGCGGAGGTCAACTGGTCGTTGGCGTCGATGCTATAGGCACGGTAGGGGCCGTAAATGGTGCCCTTCGCCTGATTGACGTTGGCGCTTTCCACGGCGCTGCGCACGCTGGATAGATCGAGGCCATGTGCGGCGAGCTGGCGCGAATCGACATCGATTCGCACTGCCGGGCGATTGCCGCCGGAAAGCCGCACCTCGCCGACGCCACTGATCTGGGCAAGTTTTTGCGCCAGGCGGGTATCGACCAGGTCGTGGACCTCGGTCAATGGCAGACTGTCGGAGGTCACGGCCAGTGTCAGCACCGGCGTGTCGGCGGGATTGACCTTGCTGTAGCTGGGCGGGCGCGGCAGATCGTCGGGCAGTAGGGTTTCCGCCTGATTGAGAGCGGCCTGGACTTCTTGCTCGGCGACGCCCAGGTCGCCCTCGAGGCCGAAACGCAGTGTGATCAGCGATGCGCCCCCGGTACTGGTCGAGCTCATGTCCTCGAGGCCGGCGATTTCTCCCAACTCGTCTTCCAGCGGGGCGGTGACGTGGGAAAGCATGACATCCGGCCCCGCGCCAGGATATAGCGTGGTGACCTGAATGGTGGGAAAGTCGACCTCGGGCAGCGACGAAATGCTCAGCAGACGGTAGGTGAACGCGCCCGTGATAAGGATGGCCAGCATCACCAGGGAGGTGGCGACCGGCCGCAGAATGAATAGCCGCGATGGATTCATGAAGCGTCTCGCGGCGTCTGCGTGTCGGCATCCTCGTCAGCCGTTGAAGAGGCACTGGCTTCTCCCGGTAGAGCGTTGCTGACGACGCGTACCTTGGCACCGTCGCTCAGGCTGTCGATGCCGTCCACGACCACGCGCTCGCCCGCCGAGACGCCGCTGGCCAGGGCGCTGCGATGCTCTTCGCTGGCACTGACGACGACATCGTGTCGAGTCACCGTGCCGTCGTCGCCGACGACATACACGAACAGCCCGTCCTGACCGGTCTGAACCGCAGGCGCGGGGACAATGACGCGGTCATGTAGCGTGTTGACCGTCAGGCGCACGTCGACGAATGCGCGGGGGTAGAGGCGTCCCACCGCGTTGTCGAAGCGTGCACGTAACCGTACGGTGCCGGTGGCAGTGTCGATCTGGCTGTCGATGCTGGTCAGTTGGCCTTCGAGGCGTTCGTCGCCCACTGTGATCGCCGACACGCTGGGCGAGTCACCTGCCGCGAGTTGCTCGCGCAGTGTCGGTACGTATTGGCTGGGCAATGAGAAGACCACCGAGATCGGATCGAGCTGGGTGAGCGTGGCAATAGGGTCGTCGTCGCCACTGCTGACCAGGTTGCCGGGATCGACGTTGCGTATGCCGATGATGCCCGCGTTGGGCGCAGTGATGTCGGTATAGTCCAACTGAACTTGGGCGCTCTCGATATCGGCGCGATCACTGGAAACGGCGCCTTCGTACTGGCGGACCAGTTGGCGCTGCTGTTCGAGTTCCTGACGGGAGATCGACTGACTCTGGGCCAGTGACTCGTAGCGCTCGAGATCCTCGCGGGCCGATTTTAGCTGTGCCTGATCCTGGACGAGCTGACCTTGGGCGGCGGCGAGCTGAGCCTGATAGTCACGCGGATCGATGGTGGCCAGACGTTGTCCTTTCTCGACATGCTCGCCTTCCTCGAAATCCACCGTGAGCAGTTCGCCCTCGACACGTGGATAGACGTCAATGCTCGATAGCGAGCGTACGGTGCCAAGCGCCCCGACGGTGATCTCGAGATCGCCGCGTCGGGCCTCGATAGCCGCGACGGCCGTGCTTCTTTCCTCACCTGTACTTTCGCCACCTGCACTGGCTGGCGCACCGTTTGATTGGTCGTCGCTTTGCCAGTCGGGGATCCACCACAGAGCGAGGGCGATCAGGACGACGATGAGTAGTGCGATCCAGAGACGGCGAGAGTGGGGCATGACGGGGCATCGATCCTTGTCAGAGACATTCCGGTGCGGGGCACGCATGCTCGACGAGCGAGCAGGTGTCACCGGGTAAGAGGTGTATTGTAACGAGAGGTTCCTGCTAACGACGAATCGGTTGGGCGATCGTGCACAGTCTAAGAGGGCGGTGGGCAAGAATTAAGGAAGGATAATGCAAAAAACACCCGATGCACGTGCATCGGGTGTTCGAGATAGACGTCATGTCGACGCAAGCATCATCATGCCTTGCGGCGTGCCGGCGCGTCATGGGCGACGTAGTAGTCGACCTCGGCGGGCGGTAGTGGGTCGCGCCCGCGCACCTTATCGGCCATCTTTTCGGCGATCATGATCGTCGGTGCGTTGAGATTGCCGGTGGCGATCACGGGCATGATCGAGGCATCGATGACGCGCAGCCCTTCGAGGCCGTGCACGCATCCCGCGCCGTCGACGACGGCCATCTCATCATCGGCACTGCCCATCTTGCAGGTGCCGGCGGGGTGGTAGGCAGTCTCGGCATGCTGGCGGACGAACTCGTCGAGCTCCTGATCACTCTGGATGTCCGGCCCCGGCGAGATCTCGCGCCCACGATATTCGTCCATCGTCGGCTGCTCGATGATTTCGCGCGTGATACGAATCGCGTCGCGAAATTCCTGCCAGTCCTTGTCGTGCGCCATGTAGTTGAACAGGATGCTCGGCGCGGCCTTGGGGTCGCGGGATGTCAGGCGAATACGGCCACGGCTCATGGAGCGCATCGACCCGACGTGGGCCTGAAAACCGTGGGCCTGAACCGCGCTCTTGCCGTTGTAGCTGATGGCGATCGGCAAGAAGTGGTACTGCAGGTTGGGCCATTCTTCCTGGTCGTTGGTACGAATGAAGCCGGCCGCCTCGAACTGATTGCTGGCGCCGACGCCCTTGCCGAAGAACAGCCATTCGGCACCGATCTTGGGCTGGTTGTACCACTTGAGCGTCGGATACAGCGAAATGGGCTTCTTGCACTCGTACTGGATGTACATTTCCAGGTGATCCTGGAGGTTTTCGCCGACGCCTGGTAGCTCGTGTACCACGGGAATGTCGAATTCCTCGAGATGCCCGGGGTTACCCACGCCGGAGCGCAGTAATATCTGCGGTGAGGCGATGGCGCCCCCGCATAACAGTACCTCGCGGCGCGCGTGGGCCTGCTGCGTCTGGCCCTTGCGTTCGTAGCGCACGCCCACGGCACGTTTGCCCTCGAACTCGAGGATATCGGTCGTGGCATGCGTTTCGATGGTCAGGTTGGAACGCTGCTTGGCGATGTCGAGGTAACCGCGCGCCGTAGACGCCCGCCGCCCGTTGGGCGTGGTGGTGCGGTCCATGGGGCCGAAGCCTTCCTGCTGATAGCCGTTGACGTCCTCGGTGGCCGGATAGCCAGCCTCGATACCCGCGCGGATGAAGGCACCGTAGAGCTCGTTGTTGCCTTCCTTGGGGGTAGCCACCGAGACCGGACCATCGCCGCCATGATAATCATTGGGTCCGATGTCGCGTGTCTCGGCGCGCTTGAAGTAGGGCAGGCATTGCAGGTAATTCCAATCTTCCAGGCCCGGGATCTTGGCCCAGTTGTCGTAATCCAGCGCGTTGCCGCGCAGATAGCACATGCCGTTGATCAGCGAGGAGCCGCCAAGTCCCTTGCCGCGACCGCAATCCATGCGGCGGCCGTTCATGTGGGGTTCGGGGTCGGTTTCGAACGCCCAGTTGTAGCGCTTGCCTTGCAGTGGATACGCCAGCGCTGCGGGCATCTGCGTGCGAAAGTCGAAGCGATAGTCGGGGCCGCCGGCCTCGAGTAGCAGCACCTTGACGTTTGGGTCTTCGGTGAGTCGCGTGGCGAGTACGTTGCCGGCGGAACCGGCGCCGATGATGACGTAATCGAATTCACGGGTCTGAGACATGGGGCCTCCCTGGGCAATGACAAAAAGAGCACGGTGGAAGATGAGCTTTTCCGGCGACAAGTCTGCGCGAGGGCGCTGTAAACCCTTCCATGGGCGCTACATCCGCCATCCATGGCGGATGACCCTCGCGTTGCCTTATCCCCGGCGCTCATCTCGCGAATAGCGCCAAGTAGCGATCAGAATGCCGACTCGAAGGGCCCCATTTCGATCTGTACCGATTTGATCTGCGTGTACTGATCGAGCGACGAGAGGCCGTTTTCACGGCCGATGCCCGACTCCTTGTAGCCGCCCACGGGCATTTCCGCCGGCGAGTCGCCCCAGGTGTTGATCCAGCAGATGCCGGCCTGCAGACGGTGGATGACACGGTGTGCGCGGTTCAGGCTTTCGCTGAACAGCCCGGCGGCGAGGCCGTAGCCGGTGTCGTTGGCACGACGAATGACTTCGTCTTCATCGTCGAAGATCAGGATCGCCATCACCGGGCCGAAGATTTCCTCGCGCACGATGCGCATGTCGTCGCGGCAATCGGTGAAGACCGTCGGCGCGGCCCAGGCACCCTGAGCCCATTCGCCCTGGTTCCAGCGCCCGCCGCCGACGAGCAGCCGCGCGCCTTCCTGGGCGCCCAGATCGATATAGCTCTGCACTTTTCCCTGATGCTCGAAGCTGACCAGCGGACCGAAGTTGACCGCCGGGTCGAGCGGGTCGCCGGCCTTGATGCGTTCCACGCGCTCCTTGATCTTGGATTCGAAGTCCGCCTGGACCGAGCGGTGGATGAAAACGCGCGTGCCGTTGGTGCAGACCTGACCGCTGGAATAGAAATTGGCCATCATCGCGGCATCGGCAGCGCGCTCCAGGTCGGCGTCCTCGAAGACGATCAGCGGCGACTTGCCACCCAGCTCCATGGTGACTTCCTTGAGCGTCGAGCTCGCCGCAGCGGACATGACCTTCTTGCCGGTGCCGGCTTCGCCGGTGAAGGTGATCTTGTCGATGTCGGCATGGTTGGTGAGCATCTGCCCGACGCGCCCATCACCCTGCACGACATTGAACACGCCATCCGGAAGGCCGGCTTCGGTGAGAATTTCCGCCAGTTTCAAGGTGGTCAGCGGGGTGACCTCACTGGGCTTGAAGACCACTGCGTTGCCCGCCGCCAGTGCCGGTGCGGACTTCCAGCAGGCGATCTGGGTGGGGTAGTTCCAGGCGCCGATGGCGCCGATGACGCCCAGTGGTTCGCGACGCGTGTAGAAGAACGAGTCCTCGCGCAGCGGCACCTGGGTGCCTTCGA
Source organism: Chromohalobacter sp. 296-RDG (assembly GCF_029889885.1). Taxonomy (GTDB): domain Bacteria; phylum Pseudomonadota; class Gammaproteobacteria; order Pseudomonadales; family Halomonadaceae; genus Chromohalobacter. The sequence continues at coordinate 130,024 of NZ_JARANY010000003.1, read as the reverse complement.
TGGAGGGCGCCAGGTTGGCATAGTATTCCAGCGAGTCGGTGCCGGTGACGATGTCCACGGCCTGCGTTTCGCTGATCGGCTTGCCGGTATCCAGTGTTTCCAGGTGAGCCAGTTCGTCGTTGCGTTCGCGCAGCAGCGCGACGGCGCGGTGCAGGATACGGCTGCGTTCCATGCCGTTCATGGCTGCCCATGTACGCTGGCCTTCGCGGGCCGAGGCGACTGCGCGGTCGACATCGTCATGAGAGGCCTGCTGGATGCTGGCCAGCACGCTGCCATCGACTGGATTGATCGTGTCGAATGTCTCGCTGGATGTAGCGTCGACGAATCGACCGCCGATGTAGAGCTTTTGAGTCTCGAAAGTGGCCATGAGGTCCTCCCGCGTCGTGAATGTGTCGTGAATGAAAAGTGTCGAGGTCTGGCGTCAGGCGTTTATCGGCGCTTGAGACGTGGCGTGAGCGAGTTGCTCTTCCACATAGTCATAAGCCAGTTGTCGCGCTCGGTCGACATCGATGCCTTGTGGCGCCAGCGCGCCGCGTAGCCAGAGCCCGTCGATCATCGCGGCCAGGCCGCGTGCTGCCTGTTGTGCGTCGAATCTTGGCAGGCAGCGTTGAAAGTGGTGACAGAGGTTCGAATACAGTCGTCGATCGTTGACGCGTTGCAAGCGTTGCAGGTCGGCGCGATGCATGCTGACCGACCAGAAGGCCAGCCAGGTCTTCATGACGATCTTGTTGACCTGGCTGCGGTCGAAGTTGCCATCGATGATGGCATGCAGGTGCTCGCGCGGGGACTCGACATCGTCCTGGGCACGACGCTGTGCGACGGCGTTGCCGAGGTCCCAGAGGATTTGACGCATGGTCGATTCGAGCAACCCGTCCTTGCCGCCGAAGTAGTGGCTGATGATGCCCGCCGAGACGCCGGCACGCTTGGAGATCCGCGCGATGGTGGCATCCGCCAGGCCAACGTCGTCGATGGCTTCCAGTGTCGCTTGAATCAACTGGCGGCGGCGAATGGGTTGCATACCGAGCTTGGGCACCGAGCATTCTCCTTGGCTGACGTTCGGGGTGCATTCTATTATAGAATGTTTTTATTGAATGTTCAATCAATAAAAAATCTGCTACCTTCCCTATGATAAATGAAATCCATAGTGGAAAAGAATTGCCAAATTCATTTAGCATAAAAAAACGTTATTGAATCGTCATTCAATGACTATCTCAACATCAACGCAAGGGAGAGTCCCATGTCCAACAAGACCCCATTGATTGCGCTGCTGGGCAGTGCCACGTTGCTTTCGCCGCTGGCCATGGCCGATACGCCGGAGGCCTGCCAGCCCGTGCGTTTCGCCGAAGTTGGCTGGACGGACATCACGTCGACCACTGCATTGACGCGTGAGGTACTCGAGGGACTGGGCTATGAAACCACCTCAGATAGCGTGTCCGTGCCCGTGGCCTACGCTGGCATGAAGAACGGCGACTTCGATGTGTTCCTGGGTAACTGGATGCCGTCGATGGCATCGATCAGCGACGAGTACATCGACAAGGGTCAGGTCGATCGTCTCGGCGCGAATCTCGAGGGCGCCAAGTACACCTTGGCGGTACCGCAGTACGTCTATGATGCCGGTGTCACTTCGGTGAAGGACCTGGACGAACATGCGGACAAGTTCGGTAGCAACCTGTATGGCATCGAAGCCGGTAACGATGGCAATCAGATTATCCAGCAGATGATCGACGACGATGCCTTTGGCCTGGGTGACTGGAACCTGATCGACTCTTCCGAGTCGGGCATGCTTGCCGAGCTCAGTTCCAGAACTCAAAGCGAAGAGTGGATGGTGTTCCTCGGCTGGGAGCCGCACCCCATGAACACTAATTACGATATGGCCTATCTAAAAGGCGCCGATGACTACTTCGGCCCTAACCTGGGCGGTGCCACCGTATATACCAATACCCGCGCCGATTACGCCGAGACATGCGGCAACGTGGGCGAGTTGCTCAATAACTTGAGCTTTACCCTGTCCATGGAGAACGAAATCATGGGCGCGATCATGGATGACGGCGAAGATCCGCGCGATGCTGCCCGTACCTGGCTTCAGGACAATCCGGGAGTGCTCGACGAGTGGCTCGATGGCGTGACCACCGTCGATGGCGAGCCTGGCCTGGATACCGTGAAGCGCGAGCTCGACATCGACGTCTAAGCGCCGCACCTTGTCACGGCCATGGGCTTGCCAAGTGGCAAGCCCATGTGCATAATTCGCTTCCGTTGCGAGCGTTCCTGCCGTGCGGTATGTGGCTACGTAGCTCAGTTGGTCAGAGCACATCACTCATAATGATGGGGTCCCCTGTTCGAGTCAGGGCGTAGCCACCACCTCCCGCTAGATTTCCTACCTACGTGCTACTTCTTTTGCCTCACGCTGGCACCTTATCTTCTGTGCCTTGCGCCGTGTCATGCTAGCTATTTTGCGGTCTTTATCAGGGCATGACAGGCGCCTTGAAAAGCACTGTGGGCGTTTGGTTGTGCATCCAGGTAGCTGTTTTACAAAGGGAATATGAAGCGCTGCGAGATAAGGCTCTGGCTAGCGAATTTATTTTCAGTCTTGACGCTCCCGCACTAATCCGTATACTACGTCGCGTGCTCCGGCATTTTTCCCCGATAGCTCAGTTGGTAGAGCAAATGACTGTTAATCATTGGGTCGCAGGTTCGAGTCCTGCTCGGGGAGCCAACACCGGATCACACTCGGCGATCCCCGATAGCTCAGTTGGTAGAGCAAATGACTGTTAATCATTGGGTCGCAGGTTCGAGTCCTGCTCGGGGAGCCAATTCCCCGCCGAGTGATATCGCTAATATTCCCCGGTAGCTCAGTTGGTAGAGCAAATGACTGTTAATCATTGGGTCACAGGTTCGAGTCCTGTTCGGGGAGCCAGGCGATATCTTATGCCTCTTTAGCGCGCATTCTTGACCGTTCCGGTCGTCCCTTCCTGGCGCGGTGTCATGTCTTTCTGCAGTGATGTAAGTAAGCGTCGTATCTCCGGATGGTGGAAAAAGTTTTCCAGCTGTTTCGCACGCGTTTCTCCAATACCTGAATAACGTTGCCAAGCGGATGGTGTCCATCGCGTGAGCTCACGCATGTCGTGTCGTGCGAGTATCGCCTTGAGGGCGCCCTGCGGGATCGCGGGTAGCCCCAGTGCGCGCAGCCAGCAGCGAGGGGGGCGCTTATCGGCCTCCGAGAAGCGAGCTGACCAGTCATGTGCGGTCTTGGTGCCCACGCCGGGTAGTTTCTCCAGGGTTCGGGCATCCAGGGGGCGCCAGTCGAGAAGCCCTTCTATGAGCCCAGCATCGACGAGTTGGCGCCATGTGGCGGGGCCGATGCCTTCGAAATCCAGGCCGTTGTCGCTCCCCAGCCATTCGAGCCGAGCGAGGAACTGTTCGCGACATTCCGGTGCCAGGCGTAGACACGACAGGTGATCGTAGCGGTCAGCATCGGGTGCCACGACTGGTGGGCGTGGTCGCGTACGTATCATCACGTTCTGGAGTTGCGGGATGGTCAGACCGGCCAGACGCAACCTGACTTGATCGCCGGGGCGTGCGTCCATCTTGCGCCAATGCGCTAGCGAGCCAAGGCTTACGTGGGTGATGCGCTTGTCGCCAAGCATGACTGGCGTCAACGAGGCAACGGCGGTGATACGCCCGGTGCGGCCGACCGTGAAGTCGAGAGCGTCGATGTGTGCGATTGCCTGCTGGGCGGGATATTTCCAGGCCATGGCCCAGTCGGGAGGCGAAGCTTCCCATTCGTGTCCGTCGGGACGGTCGCCACGCTTGACGACGATACCGTCGGTGGCGAAGGGCAGGGCATGGTCATACCAGTATTCGCGCCACTTGGCGACGTCTTCAGTCGTGGCGACGGCATGCGTGGTCTCGGCGATAGCGTCGAATCCCCAGTCGGCAAGCGTGGCAAGGCGCGCGGACATGGTGGCCGGCCCATTGGGCCAGGCCCAGACGAAAAGACCTATCTCCTTGCCCTGGCGATCTGTCAGTGAATCGCGAGCCATCAGACCGGCAACACGGGCGCGTGCGCCGTCGAGGCCATCGCGTGATTGCGTGTGTGCGTTGCGACGTGCATAGAGCTCGCCTTGCAGAATGACGCGTGAGGGCGCCGTGTCGGGAAGCCTCAAAGGGATCGCCGCGATGTGCGACGCCTTGGCAAGCCAGTCTTGTCCTTCGATACCATCTCCACGGCTGATGGTCGCGACCAGGCGCGATTGCCGGTACATCAGGGTGACGGCGACGCCGTCGACTTTGGGCTGTATCCACAGTGGATGGCTTGTCTGCTGTGTGATCCAGCGGGTCACGGCGGCTCGGTCGGGAAGTTTGTTCACACCCGTCTGCGGGATTGGGTGGCGTTGTGAACCGCCCGGTTCATGCAAGGCAATGCGCGAGACGTTCCAGGAGGGGAAACAGCGCGCCCAGCGGGCGAGTTGGCGTTTGGCGGAGTCGTAGGTGCCATCGTCAACCAGTCTTCGTCCCTGGTGATAGTAGGCCTGGTCCCAACGCGTGAGCTGGGCATTCAGTGCTCGATAATCTTCTTGCAGTGCCTGGGGTGGCCGTTGTGGGCATGTCGACGCCAATGTCGGGGTGCCCATGACGAGTGCACAGGTAACGAGGCCTCGCAGGAACCAGCGTCCCGAGATGGAAGGCATACAGAATGGAAGGGATAAGACGATGAGGAAAGAACGGTAGAGGGCTGGCATAAAAGAGTTACGGCTTCCATTTATGAGATTAATTTCATTTAAATGGAAACGATGAAAAAGGCAACCCACTTATGCCAGGTATCAGGTATTACATACCAGGTAACGCCGCCGGCGTGTGCCGGCGGCGTGACGTTTACTGCGTCTTCTTCAGGTGCGCATAGTCGAGCAGAATGTTCGCTGCTTCGATGACTTGCGCGCGATCGACCGGCTTGTCGTCCTCTTCCTTGTCTTCTGGACCGTCACTCTCGCGGGCGTCGGTCCATTCCTCGAGCTGATCGAGCCCCAGCGCCTTGCGGCGTTGATTCTCCAGCGAGAGTTGCTCGGCCTCCTGAGCTTCCATCTCTCGTTGGCGCTGTTCCCGATTCAAGCTGATGCTGGTCCGCTGTTCCTTGAGCTGCTTGACCAGCTTGGCCTCGCGCTCGAGATAGACGAAGTTGGGGTCCTGCTTGGCGCGTTCGTCATGCTTCGCTTGCAGCGTGTCGAGATAGCGCTGTGGCTCGCCGTATCGACTGTACTGGACGGAACGTACCTTGTCCCAGGGCAGCGCGTTGTCGAGTGCGCTTTCGCCGATATCGTCTTTGCTGACGAGGCTGGGGAAGGTGATATCGGGATCGACGCCGCGCAATTGGGTGCTCTCGCCCGTGATGCGGTAGAACTTGGCGCGGGTCAGCTTGACCTGACCATGATTGAGGTCATTGAGCGTCTGCACGGTTCCCTTGCCGAAGGTCTGATTGCCGACGACGAGGCCGCGACCGTAATCCTGGATCGCGCCGGCGAAAATCTCCGAGGCGGACGCCGATAGGCGATTGACCAGTACGGTCAGCGGGCCATCGTAGTGCGTGCCACGGTCGGAGTCGCCGTAGAGGTTGATACGGCCACGGGCATCGCGCACCTGTACGGTGGGGCCTCGATCGATGAAAAGCCCGATCAGCGAGTTGGCTTCCTGCAGGGCACCCCCGCCGTTATTGCGCAGATCCAGGACGATGCCCTCGACGTTGTCCTGCTTGAGCTTGTCGATTTCCTTGGCGACGTCTCGCGTGCTGCTGCGGTAGTCGCTGTCGCCGGCCTGCCAGGCATCGAAATCGACATAGAAGGTGGGTACGTCGATCACGCCGATCTTGTGATCCTCGCCATCGCGGGTCACGGTCACGACCTCGCTGCTGGCGGCCTGGTCCTCGAGCTTGACGGTATCGCGGGTAATGCGAACCGTGTGGGTGCGTGTCACGTCGACCGCCTTGGCGGGAATGACGTCGAGACGCACGGTCGATCCCTTGGGACCACGAATCAGGTCGACGACCTCGTCAAGGCGCATGCCCACGACATTGACCATCTCGCCATCCTCGCCTTGTCCCACCGCGACGATGCGATCGGCAGGTTCCAGAGCATCGCCCTTGTCGGCGGGGCCGCCGGGGACCAAGCTGGACACCTTGACGTACTCGCCTTCGCTTTGCAGCAGCGCACCGATACCTTCGAGCGAGAGCTTCATCTGGATATCGAAGGATTCGCTCTGACTGGGTGAAAGGTAGTCAGTATGCGGATCGACGGTGCCGGTGACGGCGTTGAGAAATAGCACCAAAACGTCTTCGGCATTGGTCTGTTCGACGCGGGAGAGCTGGTTTTCGTAACGATCACGCAGGGTTTCGGCGATGTCCTCGGCGTTATCTTCTTCCGGGGCACTGAGAGATTGAGTCAGCGCGGCATTCTTGAGGCGCTTTTTCCAGAGGCGATCGAGCGCTTCCTGGTTTTTGGCCCAGTCTTCGTCTTCACGCTCCAGCGCCAGGCGCTCGTTATCCTGGTAGTCGAAGTCTTTGCCGTCATCGAGGCGCTCGATCATCCATTTCAGACGTGTTTCGAGACGCTCTTGGTAGCGAGCGTAGAGTTCGTAGACGCGTTCCAGCTTTCCTTCGTCGAGCGCCTCGTCGAAAGAAGAATCCAGATCCTGGAAGTCCTTTACGTCACGCGCCAGTAAGTAGGCGCGTTGCGGGTCCAGTACATCGAGATAGCGCTGAAACGCTTTCGAAGACCACTCATCGTCCAGACTGATATCGGCGTAATGTCCATATCGCAGCGATTCAGCGACTTCCGCCGCTGCTTGTCGCTGTTCGTCGGTGGGTGTCGGGGCATTGGCCAATGCCGGGGCACACACCACCAGCCACAGTGACAAGATCGCCGCGCGCCGAGCGGCTGCAAACAGGCTCATTAATCAAGCACTCCCGGTTTCATGTACACTCTTGTTTCTAAATTGCCGGTCCCTTGAGTTGAGTTTTCTCAGACCGGACTGGCATTGTAGCAGTCTGTATCATCCGTCACAGACACTTCTCCGAGGACGCCATGGCTCACGCCCCCACCCTTGATCGCTTGTTACATTTTCTCGAACGCTCTCCCACGCCTTGGCATGCCGTCGACAATATGGCCAGGCGACTCGAGCAAGCGGGATACCGCCGCCTCGAGGAAACCGAGGCGTGGCAGTTGACGCCTGGCGAGCGATTTTACGTTACTCGCAATGACTCGTCGTTGATCGCCATGCAGGTGCCGGAGGAGGCCCTGGGCGGATTGCGCATGATTGGGGCACATACCGATAGCCCGGGGCTTCGGCTCAAGCCCCAACCGGTGGTTACCGGCAACGACTGGCTTCAATTGAGCGTCGAAGTCTACGGCGGAGCGTTGCTGGCGCCTTGGTTCGACCGAGATCTGGGCCTGGCCGGGCGCGTCCATGTACGACGTGAGGATGGGCGACTGCAGGGCGTATTGTTGCACGTTGATCACCCCGTCGCGATCATTCCCAGTCTGGCGATTCATCTCGATCGGGAGGCCAATAATGGGCGTGCGCTGAATGCCCAGACGCAGATGCTGCCGGTCATGCTGCAGGGCGGTAGTGAGCCCGATCTGGAGAAGTGGCTCAAGCGCTGGCTGTATGAGCAGCATGGCCTGGAAAACATCCAGCTCATGGATTATGAACTCGCTCTCTACGACATGCAGCGGCCGTCGCGTGTGGGGGTCGAGGGCGAGCTGATCGCCAGCGCCCGCCTGGATAACTTATTGTCTTGCTTTATGGGCGTTGAGGCGCTATTAGCCAGTGATGGTCGGCAAGGCGCGGTATTCGTCGCCAACGACCATGAAGAAGTCGGTAGTGCCAGCGCCATCGGCGCCCAGGGCCCATTTCTGGGGGATGTGCTGCGCCGCGTGCATGCCCAATTGGGCGAGGGAGACGAAGACGGTTGGGTGCGTCTGATCCAAGGATCGCGAATGATCTCCTGCGACAATGCCCACGCCCTGCACCCCAACTTCCCCGAAAAGCATGATGCCCACCACGGCCCGACGATCAACGGCGGTCCGGTGATCAAGGTCAACGCCAATCAGCGCTATGCCACCAATAGTGCCACGGCAGCGATGTTCCGGGATATCTGCCGCGAAGCGGGGACGCCGGTCCAGACGTTTGTTACACGCACCGACATGGGATGTGGCAGTACCATCGGGCCGATCACCGCTACCGAGCTCGGGGTACCGACGCTGGATGTCGGGGTGCCGCAGTGGGGGATGCACTCGATTCGTGAAACCGCCGGCAGCCGCGACGCCGACTATTTGATTCGCGCGTTGACGGCCTATGTCAATCGCGCAGCATTGAACTAGGCGCTTGTCTCGATCACGCAAACACGAAAAAGCCCGCCGACACGAATGTCGGCGGGCTTTTTTAAATCTTGGTGGCTACGCCCCGACTCGAACAGGGGACCCCATCATTATGAGTGATGTGCTCTAACCAACTGAGCTACGTAGCCGTTTAGTGCGAGCGTATATTACGTGTAACTCCCTGATGTGTCAACTATTCGCCGTCATCAAGCCGCCCGATGACGCCGGGGTGCGACTAGACATTGAAACGGAAATGCACGACATCCCCATCGGAGACGATGTAATCCTTGCCTTCCAGACGCCATTTTCCCGCATCCTTGGCGCCTTGCTCGCCACCCAGTGTCACGAAATCGTCATAGCCGACCACTTCGGCACGGATGAAACCCTTCTGGAAGTCGGTATGAATCGCGCCGGCGGCTTGCGGAGCGGTGGCCCCGATAGGCGTGGTCCAGGCACGGACTTCCTTGACCCCCGCAGTGAAATACGTCTGTAGGCCGAGTAGGGCATAGCCGGCACGAATGACCCGGTCGAGACCGGGTTCTTCCATGCCCATCTCCTCCAGGAAGGCACTGCGTTCCTCATCATCGAGTTCGGCGATTTCGGCTTCGATCTGATTACATACCGGCACCACCACGGCACCTTCCTCGGCGGCGATCGCGTGAACGGTATCGAGATAGGGATTGTTCTCGAAGCCGTCCTCGTTGACGTTGGCGATGTACATGGTGGGCTTAAGGGTCAAGAAGCCGAAGCTCTTGAGCTGGCGTTGCTCGTCGTCATCGAGACCGAAACTACGCAGCGGCTGGCCCTCGGCCAGATGGGGCTGGATGCGGTCGAGGATAGCCTTGGTAGCGATGGCGTCCTTGTCACCCCCCTTGACCACGCGCGCGAGGCGTTGAATGGCGCGCTCCACGGTATCCAGGTCGGCCAGCGCGAGCTCGAGATTGATGGTCTCGATGTCGGTCTTGGGGTCGACCTCATTGGCGACGTGAATGACATTGTCGTTATCGAAGCAACGCACGACGTGGGCGATGGCCTGGGTCTCGCGGATATTGGCCAGGAACTGATTGCCCAACCCTTCGCCTTTCGAGGCGCCCGCGACAAGGCCGGCGATGTCCACGAACTCCATGGTCGTCGGAATGACTTTCTGCGGTTTGACGATGGCCGCAAGTGTATCCAGACGTGGGTCTGGCATGGGGACGATGCCGACGTTGGGTTCGATGGTGCAGAAAGGAAAGTTTTCGGCGTCGATTCCCGACTTGGTCAAGGCATTGAACAGTGTGGATTTGCCGACATTGGGAAGGCCGACGATACCGCAATTGAAACCCATGGGATGTACCTGAATTATTGATGTGCCGGAGAGGCGGAAAATGTGTTCGCTATTCTAAGAGATACTGCAACAGAAGTAAGAGGGAAGAACGATGCTACGCATCTGGAAGAAATGCTCTCGCTCGTCGAGACATCCTGCTTTCCTCTTACTTCTTATACCTTACTTCTCAAAGCTGTGCAGGCGATTCATGGCGCTTGCCCAGTCGCCGGCGGCAACGTCGGGGAGCGTGCGCAGGCATTCCTCGATGGCGGCATCGATGGCGCTGCGTTCCGCCTTGCCGGGGCGTCCGAGAACATAGTGGGTGACTTGCTTGGCCGAGCCCGGATGGCCGATGCCAACGCGCAAGCGGTGGAAGGATTTGTCGTTGCCCAAGGCGCTGGCGATGTCACGTAAGCCGTTGTGACCGCCATGGCCGCCTCCGTGTTTGTAGCGTGCCGTACCCGGGGCGATATCCAGTTCATCATGAGCGACGAGAAGTTCGTCGGGGGAGAGCTTGAAGAACTGGCAAAGCGCGGCGACAGCCTTGCCGCTGCGATTCATGTAGGTGCTGGGCACCAACAAATGAAGATCATGGCCAGCGTAATGGATCTTGGCATATTGCCCAAGGAACTTACGCTCGTTGCGTAGCGGGGTCAGGCTGTCGCGCGCCAGGGCTTCAACGGCCCAGGCGCCCGCATTGTGTCGCGTTGCATCATATTCGGAGCCCGGATTGCCCAGGCCGATAAACGCTTTGACGTGACTCATGCGGGGCCCTCGAGAAACCGATTACTCGGTCTTTTCGCCGTCTTCAGCGGCAGCGTCGCCGCCTTCCTCGTCTTCGTCACCTCCGGTACCGGTATCGGCATGCGTGACGCTGACCACGCCGAAGTCATGCTCCTCGCCATGGCCCATGGCGACCAGAGACACGCCTTCCGGCAACGGTAGGTCGGAGAGGTGCAGGGTCTCGCCCAGTCCCAGGGATGCCACATCGACTTCCAGGTACTCGGGAAGCTTGCTGGGCAGGCAGCTGATCTCGACGTCGTTGGCCATCACATGCAGCACGCCGCCTTCTTCCTTGACGCCCTTGCACGCGTCTTCACCGTTGACGTGCAGCGGCACGTTCATGGTGATTTCGTGCGTGGCATCGATGCGCATGAAGTCGGCATGGGTCACCAACGCCTTGTACGGGTGGCGCTGGATATCACGGATGATGACCTGCTCCGACTTGCCTTCGAGGTCGATGTTGATCACGGACGAGAAGAAAGCTTCATCCTCGATAGCCTTGTAAAAGGCGGGCTTATTGAGGGTGATCGGTTGCGGCGTCTTGTCGCCACCATAGATGATAGCGGCGACTTTCTGGTTCTCACGACGCAGGCGGCGGCTCGCACCTTTCCCCAGGTCGTGACGAACCTCGGCGGATAGAGTGAATTGGGACATTGATTGTCACCTCATAGGTTATGTAAGGAAAGCGGCACCGCCCGCGACCAGGCGATGCCGATTCCGTGAGGGCCTCGCGGCCCGCGTATCCGTGTACGTTCCTTGTGGCTCGTTGCCTTAGTGGAACATGGCACTGACGGATTCTTCGTTACTGACGCGGCGAATGGCTTCCGCGATCAGACCGGCGACCGAGAGTTGGCGGATCCTGCCACTGCGGGAGGCCGTCTCGGAAAGCGGAATGGTATCGGCCACGACGAGTTCGTCAAGTACCGAGCCGACGATATTGTCGACGGCCGGTCCGGACAGGATGGGGTGCGTCGCGTAGGCGACGACACGCCGGGCGCCGTGGCCCTTGAGTGCTTCGGCCGCCTTGCACAAGGTGCCGGCGGTATCGACCATGTCATCGACTACCACACAGGTACGATCCTGAATCTCGCCGATGATATGCATGACCTGGGCCTGGTTCGACTGGGGTCGCCGCTTGTCGATGATCGCCAGGTCAGCGTTGAGCTGCTTGGCGATGGCGCGGGCACGTACGACGCCGCCGACGTCGGGGGAGACCACGACGAGATCGTCGTAGTTCTGGCGTTCGATGTCATCGAGCAGGATCGGCGAGCCATAGACGTTATCGACGGGAACGTCGAAAAAGCCCTGAATCTGATCGGCATGCAGATCCATGGTCATGACGCGGTCGACCCCGGCCTTGACCATCATGTCGGCGACCAGCTTGGCCGAGATCGGCACGCGTGCGGAGCGCACTCGGCGGTCCTGGCGGGCATATCCGAAATACGGCACGACGGCGGTGATTCGCGTAGCGGAAGCACGGCGCAGTGCATCCACCATGAGAATCAACTCCATCAGGTTGTCGTTGGTCGGTGCGCAGGTGGACTGCAACACGAAGACGTCCTTGCCGCGAACGTTTTCATTGATCTCGACCGCGATTTCACCATCGCTGAATTGACCGACGGTTGCATGGCCCAGCCGGTTGTCGAGGCTCTCGGCCACCTTGCGGGCGAGTTCGGGATTGGCATTTCCCGCGAACACCATCAATTTAGACACGCGCAGCCACCTTTGGAGTCTTTAGGGATCTCGGAGTGGGATTCGTCGGGCGCTCTGAGAAATTGGCTGGGGTACCAGGATTCGAACCTGGGAATGTCGGTACCAGAAACCGGTGCCTTACCACTTGGCTATACCCCAGCAACACATCGACTCGTCGTTTCGTGTGTCGTATTGCCCACATGGAACACGATGCCGACTATCAGGCGTCCCCGTATTAGCTCATGAGCGACATTCCATCGTGAATGTCAAGAGCGTCGTGGAGGGGGGAGGTGTTGCAGCCGCGTGCCTTGAATGCATGCCAATGGCTATCAACACGGCGCAAAATCCTATCGGCTTGTTGCTCACTCGTCAAGGGACAGAATAGACAGCTACCTGTCCCCGTCAGCATGGCTGGGCCGAAAGCCGATAACCAGTCGAGCGCTTGCGCGACCTTCGGCGACAAGCGTTTAACCGCTTCTTCGCAGTCATTGCGCCAGATGCGCCCCTGTTCGGCTTCCCCTCGCAGTGCGCGCGCCATACTAATGGGCGGGGTGTTGCGTGTCAATTCGGGGTGGTCGAACACGGCAGGCGTTGATATCTCTTCTCCTGGGTGAAGGACCACGAACCATGGGGTTTCGAGCGTCACGGGCGTCAGGTGTTCGCCAATGCCTTCCGCCCAGGCACTCCGGCCGTGTACGAAGACCGGCACATCAGCGCCCAGCGACAGGCCTAACCCGGTCAGGCGGGAAAGTCCCAGCGAGAGTGACCAGAGTCGGTCGAGCGCGAGCAGTGTGGTGGCCGCATTCGAACTGCCGCCGCCCAAGCCGCCGCCCAGGGGGAGACGTTTTTCCAGATGGATGTCCGCGCCCAGCGATGTGCCGCTTTCATGCTGCAGCAGGCGTGCGGCGCGCACGATGAGGTTGGCCTCGTGATCGACGCCGGCCATTGCGGAGTGCAGTTGGATGGTCCCGTCCTCGCGTGGCGCGAAGTGCAACGTATCGCCATGATCGAGGATCTGGAACAGCGTCTGCAGTTCGTGATAACCATCGGCACGGCGACCGACGATGTGCAGCATGCGATTGAGTTTGGCGGGTGCGGGCAGGCTGAGTCGTGCATTCATGAATCGGACACGGCGTCCCATTGATTGACGACGAGCGTGGCGCGCAACTCACCATAGTTCATGACCAGTCGGCGTGGCAGCCATAAGTCGTCGGCACGCGTCCAATCACGGTACTCGATCGTCCAGCCAAGTTGTTGCAGGCGCTGGGGGAAGTCCAGATCGTCGTGTTCGAGGCGTTCGCTGGCGTCGGGGGCAGGCAGGCCGCGCACCCAGTAATCGAGCGCGGAAATGGGCAGCGACCAGCCGAGCTGTTGTTCCATCAAGGCTTCCGGTGTCTCTGCTTCGAAGCGCCCATCGCCGTTGGTCAATGTGACTTTCCCGGGGCCTCCTTTTAGCAGGGTGCGGCCGGCTCCGAAGGGGCCACTGATCAGGATGCGGTAGGTGTCGGGGCGCTGCTGCCAGTCGATATTGGCGCTTTCGGACCCTTCATTGGTACGCAGCCCGACCTTGCCGGCGAGACTCCAGGATTCCAGTGCCTGCAGGCGCTCGGCTTGAGCGTCCCAATCGCCACGCTCACGGGCTTGGTCGGGCCCCGGGGCTTGGCTGGCACAACCCGCCAGCATGACGATGAGCAGCAAGCTGAGCCAAGTGCGGGCGCAGCTAGGACGAAGGCGCAATGAGAGAGAACAGGTCATGAGCTGGCTTCCATGTCGCGAGTAGAGTCCGGGTCGACGTTGCGGCGTGCATCATCCTCGTTGGTCGGGGCGAGTTCGGGGTGTCGACGCAGTAAGTCATCGATGAGCGGGTGCGGTGAAAAGCGCTTTAATGCTTCTTCTACTAGTGCGCGCGCCCGGTCGTCGCGTCCGGTGGCGGCGAGTACCTCGGCGAGGTGGGCGGCCACTTCCTGATCGGGCTGACCGCGATAGGCCTCACGTAAATAAGGGAGCGCTTCTTGCGCGCGGTCGAGGTGAAAGTAGACCCAGCCGAGACTGTCGAGGATGGCGGGACTGTCGGACTCGAGGCGATGAGCCTTTTCGATCAGCGGCAAGGCCTCCTGATGGCGGCCCATGTCGTTGCTCAGTGTATAGCCGAGGGCATTGAGTGCTTTGGCGTTGTCGGGCTCGCGTTCGATGATCGTGCGCAGGTCGGCTTCCATGGTGTCAAGATCGTCCTGATGATAAGCGCGCATGGCATGCTGGAAGCGTAGCTCGGTGGCCTCGGGCGTCTTGGCGATGGCTTCATCGAGCAGTTCGTCGGCGCGTGCGCGTTGGCCTTGGGCGTCGAGCAAGTCGAGCTCAAGGCGCAGCAGGGCGACGCGTTGATCGGGATGACGAAGCCGTTCGATGCGTAAAAACGCGCTGGCGTCCTGCGCCCGGTCTGCACTGACCAACATTTTGGCGGCCTGCGCACGCGCCTCGATGAAGCCATCGCCGTTGGGTACCTGACGATAGTAAAGCAGGGCATTGTCGATTTCGCCGGCTTGCTCGGCGATGCTGCCCAGCATCAGATAAGCGGCCGTAGGCGTATTTCCCCGGTCGAGAAGGGGAAGAAGGATGCGCCTGGCGCCATCGGGATGCGCGGCATCAAGATACAGCTGGGCGAGCTCCAAGCGTAGCGACGCGGTGTCGTCATGGCGAGCGAGCAAGCGTTCGACATCCTCGTCGGCGGCGTCGATATCGCCATCGGCGAGGCGCACTTGCGCTTGGGTCAGGCGCAGGCGGCTGTCGTCGGGAAAGCGCTCGAGCCCTTGTCGGGCATGGCGCCTAGCATCGTCCAGAGCGCCACTATGCAGGGCAATCATGCTGCGCGTCAGCCATACCGCGGCGGGCGCCTCTGCCCTGTCGGCCAGGCGTGCGAGTCGCGAGTCGGCGGTTTCGGTGTCGCCGTTCGCCGCCTCGAGTTGGGCGGTGGCTAGCTGAGCATCGAGGTGGTCGGGGTGGCGTTCGACGAAGTCATGCAAAGGTGTCAGTAGCGGGGGGATGTCAGCATCTTGCTCGATGGCGAGTTCGGCCAGCGCGGCAAGGTCCGCCTCGGGCTCCTGGTCGGCAATGCGCAGGCGTTGGGCCAGGGCGGTTTCCCAATCGCCACGTTGTACCGCGAGACTGGCGAGGACATGGCGCGGTGTGGTGGCGTCGTCATCGAGCTGTTGCCAGCGCAGTGCGGTACGTTCGAGCAGGGCACTGTCGTCGGCGTAGCGCGCCGCGAGGGTGGCGCGTTCTGCCAGGGCCGGCGATGCGTAGCGTTCGTTGACATCCAGATAGCCCTCGGCGGCGCGCCGGTAATCGCCGCGCTGCCCCGCGAGTTCGGCAAGCAGCAACGATGACAGGCCATCGGCATCGAAGCCGTGGGTCACCGGTGGCGCGTTTTCCATGGGGTCATCGAGCGGGATGGCGTTGGGCGTTGTCGGAGCGTTTTGGCAGCCCGTCAGCAGCAATGCCAGGACGGAAGCCAGGGTCAAGCGAATGCGCATGCCATCCTCGAATGTGCGTTTGAAAGCATCAGCATACCGGCTCGATCAGGCCGGGCAAAGCGTCAGGCACGTGAAACCTCGCGTTGCGCGGCAACTTGCCGCCCCATGCCCAAATGTCTCAGTCATATGCTAGGATATCGATCCTGCAGCGCGTTGGGCGGGGCTGGTATTCCGGCTGCGTCGCCCCCACATTGTCCGCCGCGCCCGAAAGCAAAGGCCGGACGCTGCCGATAGACCGATGTGATGACCATGATTTCATGACGCTTCTCGCCCTGGGGATAAACCACAAGACAGCGACCATCGAGGTTCGCGAGCAGGTCGCCTTTACGCCGGCCGAGCTGGCGGGTGCGTTGGCCGAACTCAAGTCGCTGCCCGGCGTCAACGAAGCGGCGATGCTGTCGACCTGTAACCGTACCGAACTCTACTGTGTGACCGACGCCCAGGGAGAGCGTTCGGTGCTTGACTGGTTGGGGCGCTTCCATGGGCTGCCGCCCGAGACCCTGATGCAAAGCGCCTACCGCTATCTGGATGGCGAGGCCGCTCGTCATTTGATGCGCGTGGCGGCAGGGCTCGACTCCATGGTACTGGGTGAGCCGCAAATCCTGGGCCAGCTCAAGGAGGCTTATCAGCTCGCGCGGGATAACGCTTGCCTGGGGGGAGAGCTGGAACGGCTTTTCCAGCATACCTTTTCCGTGACCAAGCAGGTGCGCAGCGAAACCGGTATCGGTGAGAATCCGGTCTCGGTGGCCTATGCTGCCGTTAATCTCGCCAGCCATATCTTCGACGATTTCGGGCGCGCCCGCGCGCTGTTGATCGGCGCGGGCGAAACCGTCGAGCTGGTTGCGCGGCATCTGCGCGAAGCGGGTATTCGCGGGCTGACCGTCGCCAACCGTACCCGTGAGCGCGCCGAGACCTTGGCCAATGCTTTCGATGCTGAAGCGATTTCATTGGGTGAGATCCCCCAGGCGTTGGCGCAAGCCGATATCGTCATCTCTTCCACGGCGAGCCCGTTACCCATTCTCGGTAAGGGCATGGTCGAGAGCGCCCTGAAGAAGCGTCGCCATCGTCCCATGTTCATGGTCGATATCGCTGTGCCTCGTGATGTCGAGTCCCAGGTCGGCGAGCTGGATGATGTCTTCCTGTACAGCGTCGATGATCTGCAGGAAGTGATCGAGGAAAACCGCAAACAGCGTGCCGTTGCTGCAGCCCAGGCCGAGTCTCTGATCGAGCACGGCATCCAGCATTGGCAGCGTGAGCGCCGCGAGCGTGGCGCCGGTGATTTGATTCGCCGCTATCGTGAGCAGGGTGAGGCACTGCGTGAAGAAGCCGAGCGCCAAGCCCTCGCGCAACTCGCTCGCGGTGAGGATCCCGAAAAAGTCCTGCAGCGGCTGTCGCGTCAACTGACCAATAAATTGCTGCACGGCCCGACGCTACGCTTACGCGAAGCATCGGGCGAAGAGCGGCACGATATCCTCCAGGCGGCCGATACGTTGCTGATCGACCCGGCCGCCTCGACACAGGACCCCGCATGAAAGCGACTCTGCGCACACGTCTCGATGGTTTCCAGGAACGCTTCGAAGAACTCGCCGCCTTGCTGGCCGAGCCCGACGTGATCGCCGATCAGTCGCGCTTTCGCGATTACTCGCGCGAATATGCCGAACTCGAGCCTTTGATCGAGATGTGGCGAGTTTACCGGCGCAC
Organism: Chromohalobacter sp. 296-RDG; assembly: GCF_029889885.1. Lineage (GTDB taxonomy): Bacteria > Pseudomonadota > Gammaproteobacteria > Pseudomonadales > Halomonadaceae > Chromohalobacter. The sequence goes on along the minus strand of NZ_JARANY010000003.1, from coordinate 112,646 downwards.
CGAAGGCGATATCGAAGCGGCCGAGCAGATGCGCGAGGATAGCGATCCCGAGATGCGCGAACTGGCGGAAGAGGAGTCGCGTCTGGCACAGGCGCGACTTGAAGAGCTGGAGGCGGACGTCAAGCAGCTCCTGGTGCCCAAGGACCCCGATGACGGCAGCAACGTGTTTCTCGAAATCCGCGCCGGGACAGGCGGCGACGAGGCGGCGCTATTCGCCGGCGATTTATTCCGCATGTATTCGCGTTACGCCGAACACCAGGGCTGGCAAATTGAAGTGATCAACGTCAGTCATGGCGAGCAAGGTGGCTACAAGGAAATGATTGCCCGGGTGCGTGGCGATAACGTCTATGCGCGGCTCAAGTTCGAGTCTGGTGCGCATCGCGTGCAGCGGGTACCGGCCACAGAATCCCAGGGACGTATCCATACCTCGGCGTGTACCTTGGCAGTCATGCCCGAGGCGTCCGCCGTCGGCGATGTGGAGATCAACAGCAACGATCTGCGTGTGGATACGTTCCGCTCCAGTGGCGCCGGCGGGCAGCACGTCAATACCACGGACTCGGCGATTCGCATCACACACTTGCCGACCGGTGTGGTGGTGGAGTGCCAGGAGGAACGTAGCCAGCACAAGAATCGCGCCAAGGCGATGTCGCTGCTGGCGGCGCGTCTCAAGCAGTCCGCCGTGGACGCACAGCGCCAGGAGCAGGCCGACACGCGCCGGTCGCTGATCGGCTCGGGCGATCGTAGCGAGCGTATCCGGACCTACAATTTTCCCCAAGGGCGGATCACCGATCACCGTATCAATTTGACCCTCTACAAACTGGGTGACGTGATAGCGGGCGAGCTCGATGAAGTGATCAATCCCCTGATTCATGAGTACCAGGCCGAGCAGCTCTCGGCGCTGCAGACGGCCTGATGACCTACGATACCTTGCTGGTGCGTGCAGCGCGGCGGCTGCAGGCGGTGGGCAGTATCTCGCCGCGTCTGGATGCGGAGGTGCTCATGATGCACGCGGCCTCGGTGGCGCGCGCCTGGCTATATACTTGGGGCGACCGCGAACTCACCGGCGTGCCCCGGGCACGTTTCGAGGCGTTGGTGGCGGCGCGGGCGCTGGGCCATCCCGTGGCGTACCTCATCGGCGAACGCGAGTTCTGGGGGCTACGTCTGCGTGTCGATGAATCGACCCTTATCCCACGGCCCGATACCGAGTGCCTGGTCGAGACATTATTGGCGAAGATGCCGCATGGACCCGGAAGAGCGCTCGATTTGGGCACGGGAACGGGGGCCATTGCTCTGGCGCTCGCCGCCGAGCGGCCGGCATGGCACGTCACCGGCGTCGACCGGGAAGAGGCGGCCGTGGCCGGGGCCCAGGACAATGCCCGGCGTCTGGGGATCGCCAATACCACCTTCCTCGTCAGCGACTGGTTTGCTGCACTGGAGGGTGCGACCTTCGACGTGATTGCTGCCAATCCGCCCTATCTCGCCGAGGATGACCCGCATCTCGCGCAGGGCGATGTACGCTTCGAGCCGCGTTCGGCGCTGGTGGCGAGCGATGATGGGCTGGCCGATTTGCGCTATCTGGCGATGGCTGCGCGCACGCATCTCGTGGCGGGAGGCTGGCTGGCGCTGGAGCATGGCTGGGAGCAGGCCTCTCGAGTTCGTGAGGCACTTGCGCGGGCTGGCTATGAGGACGTCGTCAGCGAGGCCGATCTCGGTGCACGTGAACGCCTGACGCTAGCGCGTGCGCCAGCGGTTCAGGATGGCCAACATTGACTGCAGTAAACAACACCGCTGGATGCCTGGAGGCGCGGGCGGTGGTTATGGTAGTAATACGTCTCGCATCGATGGCCCCTGGGTAAGCCTTACTCCCAATAGGGCCTGATTACGATTTCTTTTGTCATTCATTGTCTCGGAACAACAATATAATGAAAGCCAAGACCCGTTCGCTGGATCGTATCGATCTCAATATTCTGCGCTGCCTGCAGGACAACGCGCGCATTTCCTATGTCGATCTGGCGTCCCAGGTCGGTTTGTCCACCACGCCGTGTCTGGAGCGCGTCAAACGCCTGGAGAAGGCCGGTATCATTCGGGGTTACAAGGCGCTGCTCGACCCCAAGGCGCTCAAGGCCAACTTGCTGGTGTTCGTCGAGATCAGCCTGGAGACGCAATCGCCGGCGGTATTCGACGAATTTCGCCGGGCCGTGGCCGAGCTGCCGCAGATTCAGGAATGTCATCTGGTCTCCGGGCAGTTCGATTACATCCTCAAGTGCCGGATTCCGGAGATGTCGGCCTATCGTCAGTTGCTCGGCGATGTCGTGCTGACGTTACCTGGCGTCAAGGAATCCAAGAGCTACGTGGTCATGGAAGAGGTCAAGGAAGATGTCTCGTTGCATGTGCCTGATACCGAGCAGCTCGACACCTGACCGACGCAGGCCGGGAGGCACTCTCTACTCGGGAGGCGATGACGCAAATGAAGGAAATGGACGATACCGCACTGCTGCGCTATAGCCGCCAGATCATGCTTGAACAGCTCGATGTGAACGGCCAGCAGCGCTTGTTGGACGGCCATGCGCTGGTCGTCGGTGCCGGTGGGTTGGGCTCGCCGGTGGCGCTGTATCTGGCCGCTGCGGGGGTGGGCCGGTTGTCGATCGCCGATGACGATGTCGTTGAGCTTTCCAATCTGCAGCGTCAGATCGCGCATGGCGAGAGCGACGTAGGACATGCCAAGGCGGAATCGGCGGCGCAGGCGGCACGACGCCTTAACACCGGTTGCGAGATAGAGGTCATCGCCTCGCGGCTCGAGGGGGAAGCGCTCGCGCGTGCGGTAGCGGCGGCAGATGTCGTGCTTGACTGCACGGATCGTTTTTCCAGTCGCTATGCCATCAATCGTGCTTGCGTCGCGGCGCAGACGCCGCTGGTCTCGGGAGCGGCGATTCTCTTCTCGGGGCAGTTGGCGGTCTTCGATGCGCGTGACGCGGCCTCGCCCTGTTACGCCTGCCTTTACGGCGAGGACGGCGACGACGATGCACTGCGCTGCGCCGAAAACGGCGTGATCGCCCCTCTGGTAGGGATCATCGGTACCTTTCAGGCGCTCGAGGCGCTCAAGCTTCTCGCCGACGTCGGCAAGCCGCATCGCGGCCTGGCCACCTTCGATGGCCTGAGCGGAGAGTGGCGACGCTTCAAAGTGGGGCGCGATCCGGCGTGTCCCGTTTGCGGAGCCTCGGTGCAGTCGTCGTCATCTCCAGCTTGAGTCCTGGCAATGCGTCTGCTGTCGGCGAATGGCAACGAGTAGGAGTAAATGCGCAGGTAATGTGGAAATGCTGTTCGTCAATGCTCGCTGCGCTCCCATCCATCCTGTACTTCGTGTAACATTCACTCCGTCTCAGTCACACATCGCTTACCGAGTAGGCGCGATAGCCATGGTTCGATGCACCAAGCCACTGACAGGAGGTCGGCGGGGTGTCTCGAGCGTCGCGTGCAAACAAGGAGGCGAGAAATGAATAAGCCCATCATCATTGGCGGTGTAATTGCGGTAATGGGCATTGCGGGGGGCGTAGCGATCGGGGCTTACCAAGGCAGTGACAATGGTCCCGAGTACGCCGATATCGTCAATGTCGAACCTATCGTCGAAACACGGCAAGTGCCACGTGAGGTCTGCCGCGATGTGACCGTCACCAAGCGCCGGTCCGTTCAGGATGAGAACCAGTTGGCGGGGTCGGCTATCGGCGGCCTGGTGGGCGGCGTGGTCGGCAATCAAGTCGGTGGTGGAAGCGGCAAGACGTTGGCAACCGTGGCCGGTGCACTTGGCGGTGGCTATGCCGGAAACAAGGTGCAGGAGCGCTTGCAGAGTGGCGACACCTATACGAGCACGCAGCAGCGATGCGAGACCGTGACCGACACGCAAAAAGAAACCATGGGCTTCAAGGTTCAGTACCGGACAAATGGCCAGGTACATGAGGCCAGACTCGACGAAAGACCCGAGGGTGAGCGTGTCCTGATGCGCGATGGCAAGCCGCGCTGGGGAGAAGTGTCGGCGTCATGAGGCGCCGATATTTCGGCGTCGCGAGTCGTTAGTCGCAGTATATGATACGTCATGATGAGCGTCCGGCTTGATACCAAGCCGGACGCTGTCGTGAAGGGCGGAAGAAGCCTTTGGACCGTGTTTCTTCAGAACTCGAAGGTGGGCAACTTGCGTGCGACCTTGATCTTTTCGAGCGTGGCCACCTTAGGCAGGCCGTTTTCGAACGGTGGGAAATCTTCGCCCTGGATCAGCGGCGAGAGATAACGCCGTCCCGCTTCGGTGATGCCGAAGCCGTCCTCGCGAATGTACTCGCGGGGCATGAACTTTTCCTTGTTGGCCACTTCCGCCAGCGGCGCCGCTTCGATACGCCATTCGTAAGGCGTTTCGCTGACGCGCTTGATGGTCGGCATCATGGCGTTCTTGCCGTCCAGAGCCAGCTCGACGGCCTTCTGGCCCACGGCATAGGCTTGCTCGACATCGGTCTTGGAGGCCAGGTGGCGCGCCGCGCGTTGCAGGTAGTCGGCGACCGCCCAGTGATACTTGTAGCCCAGATCCTGCTTGACCATCCCCGCGAGCGTCGGCGCCACGCCGCCCAGCTGGCGGTGGCCGAAGGCGTCGGTGTTGCCGGCGTCGGCGAGGAAGGTGCCGTCCTCGTAGTGAGCGCCCTCGGAGACGACGATGACGCAGTAGCCGTATTGCTTGACGGCCTCATCGACGCGTTGCATGACCTGCGCGCGCTGAAAGGGCAGCTCGGGGAAGATGACCAGGTGGGGAGGCTCGCCTTCGCCATTGCCTGCCAGCGCGCCGGCTGCAGCGATCCAGCCGGCATGGCGCCCCATGACTTCGAGCACGAAGACCTTGGTGGAAGTGGCGCACATCGAGGCGATGTCCAGCGCCGTTTCCCGGGTCGAGGTGGCGATGTACTTGGCCACGCTGCCGAAGCCGGGAGAATTGTCGGTGATCGGCAAGTCGTTATCGACGGTCTTGGGCACGTGAATTGCGGTCAGCGGGTAGCCCATCTTCTCGGAGAGTTGTGAGACCTTGAGGCAAGTATCGGCGCTGTCGCCGCCGCCGTTGTAGAAGAAGTAGCGGATGTCATGCGCCTTGAAGACCTCGATGAGACGCTCGTATTGCGTGCGGTGGGTTTCGATGTCCTTGAGCTTGTAACGGCAGGAGCCGAAGGCGCCGCCCGGGGTGTGGCGTAGTGCGGCAATCGCTTCGTCGCTTTCCTGGGAGACATCGATCAGGTCTTCGGTCAGGGCGCCGATGATGCCGTTATGGCCGGCGTAGACCTTGCCGATCTTGTCCGAGTGGCGACGACAGGTTTCGATGACGCCGCAGGCGCTGGCGTTGATGACGGCGGTGACGCCACCGGATTGGGCGTAAAAGGCATTGTGCTGGGCCATGGGGCTTCTCGTGCTCCTGAGTCTGGGCGCATGAAGGGGCGAATGATAGCCGACATCGGCCTGCGATGCCTATGCCAAGGCATTCGGCTGGTGGGTCGCGCGGTGTCATGCTAGTCTCGCGGCATCATGGCAGGAGGCTTAGATGCACGTCCATATTCTAGGGGTTTGCGGTACGTTCATGGGCAGTCTGGCGCGCTTGGCCAGGGCCCTTGATCATCATGTCAGTGGTTCGGACGCCAATGTATATCCACCGATGAGCACGCAGCTCGAGGACGCGGGGATCGCGCTCTGTGAAGGTTATACCGCCGACAATCTGATGCCGCGTCCTGACGTGGTGATCATCGGTAATGCCCTGTCGCGCGGCAACCCCGAGGTAGAGGCGGTCCTCAACGCTAAACTGCCTTATGTGTCGGGGCCGCAATGGCTGGCCGAGCATGTCTTGCCTGGGCGGCAAGTAGTGGCGGTGGCGGGGACTCACGGCAAGACCACGACCGCCAGTCTGTTGACATGGATCATGGAAGCGGCCGGCCACGCGCCGGGCTTCTTGATTGGCGGCGTTCCGCGCAACCTGGGCGTGTCCTCGCGTTTAGGAGAGCCCGGTGCGCCGTTCGTGGTCGAGGCGGATGAATACGATACGGCGTTCTTCGACAAGCGCTCCAAGTTTGTCCATTACCGCCCGGATGTCGCGGTGCTGGGCAATCTCGAGTTCGATCACGCGGATATCTTTCCTGATTTGGCCGCCATCGAGCGTCAGTTTCATCATCTGGTGCGCACCGTGCCCGGTAATGGCCAGTTGATCGTGGCGGCTGGAGAGCCGGCGCTCGCGCGTGTACTGGCGCAAGGTTGCTGGAGCCCTGTCGTCCGCTTCGGCGAGGGAGGCGAAGCCGCCTGGCAATGGCGCATGCTCAGCGACGATGGACGCCATTTCGAGGTGCGTCACGGCGAGCATCATGCGTCTGTCGAATGGGCGCTGAGCGGGCGCCATAATATCGCCAACGCGGTGGCGGCTCTGGCGTCCGCTGCGGCATGCGGTGTAGCGCTGGAGGAGGCCGCAGCGGCGTTATCGCGTTTCGAATCGCCCCGGCGGCGTCAGGAAGTCCGTGGTGAGGTCGGCGGTATTCAGGTGATCGACGATTTTGCTCACCATCCCACGGCCATCGCCGCCACGCTCAAAGGCCTGGGGGCGGGAACGCACCCGGGGCGTTTACTGGCGGTGGTCGAGCCACGTTCCAACACCATGCGCCTAGGAGCCATGCATGAACGTTTGTCGACAAGTGTCGCGGCGGCGGATCGCGTCTGGTGGTACCAGCCGCCGACGCTGTCATGGTCGCTGGACACCCTGGCCGACGCTTGTCCTGTTCCTGCAGCGGTATGCGATGACATCGACACCCTGGTGGCGGCGGTGATCGCCGATGCCATGCCGGGTGATCGTATCGTGGTGATGTCGAACGGTGCCTTCGAGGGCATCCACGAGAAATTGCTTGCGGCGCTGGAGGTGCGGCATGGCGGATGAGACGATGTTCCAGAAACCCGTGACGGTGGCGTTGACGGGTGCTTCCGGCGCGCAATACGGATTGCGACTCATCGATTGCCTGGTGGCGGCACGCCATCGGGTCCTGGTGCTGATCTCCAAAGCTGCGCAGATGGTGATCGCCACCGAAACCGACGTGAGTTTGCCGTCAAATCCCGAGCGTCTGAGCGAGGCGTTGAGAGAGCGAAGCGGTGCCGTGCCGGGGCAGATTCGCTGCTTCGCCCGTGAGGACTGGATGGCGCCCGTGGCCTCGGGTTCCGGCGCGCCGAGCGCCATGGTGATTTGCCCTTGTTCGACCGGCACCCTGTCAGCGGTCGCCACAGGCGCGAGCAACAACCTGATCGAACGCGCCGCAGACGTGGCACTCAAGGAGCGTCGCCAGCTCATTCTCGTGCCTCGCGAGACACCGTTTTCGGCCATTCATCTCGAGCACATGCTGACGCTGACCCGCATGGGGGCAGTGATACTCCCCGCAGCGCCGGGGTTCTATCATCGTCCGCAGACACTCGATGACATGATCGACTTCATCGTGGCACGGATTCTCAACCAGTTGGACATCGCTCACACGTTGATGCCGCGCTGGGGGGAGTCGACATGATCAACTTGTCAGTATTGTCGGTCTTCGTACCTACCTTTTTCATGGTCTCGTTGACACCGGGCATGTGCATGACGCTTTCCATGACACTGGGCATGACGATAGGCGTGCGCCGCGCCCTGTGGATGATGCTCGGCGAGCTGGTGGGTGTCGGCCTGGTAGCGGTCTCGGCGGTGATCGGCGTGGCGACGCTAATGCTGCGCTACCCCGAGATATTCGCGGCCTTCAAGTGGCTCGGGGGCGCCTACCTGATCTATCTTGGCGTGATGATGTGGCGTTCCAAGGGGCGCATGGCGATCCCGGACGCCAACGATGCAGCGCCCAGCGTGTCGTCGTTGCAGTTGGTGGTTCAGGGGTTCGTCACGGCGGTCGCCAATCCCAAGGGCTGGGCGTTCTTCATCGCACTGCTGCCGCCCTTTCTGGACGCCGGTCGGCCGATGGCACCGCAACTGGCGGTCTTGGTAGGGGTGATTCTCAGCCTGGAGCTGACCTGCTTGCTGATCTATGCCGGTGGCGGTCGCACCGCCAGTCGCTTCCTGCGTCGCGACGGCAACGTGCGCTTGCTGAATCGGGTGGCGGGCAGTCTGATGGTGGGCGTCGGCATCTGGCTGGCGTTGGGCTGAACGTTCTCCGTCGCGGGGCCTCCGCCTAGACGTAGGGTAGCCAGACAATGCGTGCCGTTAGCAACAGCAAGGAGGCAACGACCAGCGGTGCCCAGGGGCAGGGCGTGATCGGTACGTGTACGAAGCGCTGATAGCTGAGGCGCGTGATGGCGCACACCACCAGACCGAGAAGCGCGCCACCGATCAGGTCGCTGGCCCAATGCACGCCAAGTACAAGGCGTGACAGGGCCATCGGCAGGCATATCAGCGTCGCCCCCCAGTAGGCCCACATCCGTCTTTGCGCGGGCAGCGCCTCGGCCGTGAACGCTGCCGCCAGGCCGATCAACACGACACTCGTCGAGGTATGGGCGCTGGGGTAAGAAAACGATCCCATGAGATAGTCCGGTGTATCGGGGCGAGCCCGCCCGGCGAGGTGCTTGAAGACCAGGTTGGCAAACCCGACACCCGCCAATGCGCTACTGATATGCACGAAGGCTGCGATACGCCGTGAAAGCAGTAGCCACGTCAGCCATGGCGTGGTCAGCGCTATGATGCCCAGGGCATCCCCGCTCAGCGCCATGAAGGTACTGAACTCCGCTAGCTCGCTACCCGCGAGGGGCGCCAGCAATGTCTGGATCTGTCGGTCCATCGGCAACGAAGGCGCGGGGTGCTCGAGTACCCAGAGCGTCCATCCACAGAGTGCGATCAGGCTGACCACGAGAAGTGCGAGCGACGCCAGAGGGATCTCGTTGCGCGGGTGAGCGGCGCCCAGGGCCAGCCATAGGCGTCGCCGACGCGGTGTCGCACGGGAAAAACGGGCCAGGCGCATGTAGACCCAGCCGCCGCGTCCGAGATGATGACGAAACCAGGAAAACCCCACCCCCAGTGTTATCAGGATGAGTCCCAGGGTGACGAGCCATCGTTCGCTGCTTTCAGGTAAGGCGAGTAGTTTGTCCCATGAATGGCCGAGCAGATAGCCGGGCAATAGGTAGGCGGGTGCCCAAAGCAGGGCGGACGCGACATTGACGGTGACAAAGCGCCATGTCGACATGTGCAGCATGCCGGCGACCATCGGCACGATGGGGCGTACCGGTCCCACGAAGCGACCGAAGAGGATGGAAAAATCACCATAGCGCTTGAAGAAATCGATGCCGCGCGCCAGCCATTCGGGGTGACGGGTGAACGGCCATAGTCGATGCATGCGTTCGCGCTGAGAATAGCCCAGCCAGAAGCTCAGGCCATCACCGAGGGTCGCGCCCGCAAAGGCCGCCGCCAGCAATAACGGGAGGGGAAGGTGTTGATGTCCGGCCAATGATGCGGCGGCCGTCAGTAGCACGATGCCGGGCACCAGCAGACCAACCACGGCGAGCGACTCGAGCAACGCCACCAGCAGCACGATCAAGATCAGTAATGTCGGCGAGGGGGAAAATTGGTACAGCCACTCGGTCACGTTCAAGTATCGGGCTCCAGCAAGTTGAGTCCACCCTTGATCAGCCGTTGCTCGAAACGTTCGGCGTATTCGTCATCCGCCAGGCGGCAAATACGAGCTTGGGCCTCGAGGGTACCGATTTCGGGGAGCGGCGTTTCCCCGAGCGCATGCGTCAAGCGCTCACGGACGATGAGGGCGCCGGCCTCTCCCGTGTCGGCAAGCAGCAGCCAAAAGACGCTATGGCGATGCCGGCCCATGGCATCACCACGTCGAGAGTTGCGTTGTACCACCTCACAGAAGGTCGTCAATAGCGTGTCTTGTGCCGTTTGGCCGAACTGCTCGTTGGCCATGTCGAGCTGAGGTAAATGAATGACTAGTGCACTCAGCGATTGGTTCAATATGCGGGCGCGGGCGACCTCAGCGATAAGTCGTTCGCTGAGGTCGTCGCGCGATAGCATACCGCTTTGCGTATCGAGCTGGTCGGTGGTCTTGAGCAGGCGGGCCTGTTGCATGTACCACCCGAGAGGCAGTATCGAGATGATGACCAGCGTGAAGTACTGCAGACCACCCGTGGGCATCGATAGCACAGGGGTGACCAGGAACAGCCACATGGGCGCTAGTAACACGTTGAGGAGTAGCGCGGCACCAGGTGGTAATAGCAGCGTGGCGAGTATCGGGGGGATTCCCATCCAGAGTGCGCCGGACGCCTCGAGGTAAGGCGCTTCCACGGCAATTGCCAGATAGCCGCTGATCAGCACCAGATAGACAGGTAGCCGGCGAGCGTAAGCTTTTTCTGACATCAGGGCAGCAGCGGACACCATGAGCGCCAGGATGGTGGCCGGCAGAATGCGCGGGTAATGGCCCATTAGATAGTGCCAGATTGCGAGGCTAGCGAGCACGAGCGCCCCGCAGGCATACGCCACGGCGTGCAGGCGTGACGACGAGAGACGTTCAGGCATGGTCGGTTGTCTCCTGTCGAACATGCAGGCCGCTGTCTTGCACCGAGAGTTCATGGCCCAGCTTGACGGGATCGAGATGGGGGGCGACGGGCGCGATGCGTATACGGCAGTGCTCCTGAAGCTCGGTCGAGATCGCGTCACGACGTAAGGCAGCGTGATGCTCGTCCTTTGAAATCAGGAGTACCGCAAAGGTCTGTGTATCCACGTGGTAACATCCTTCGAAGACGTAGATAAGAGCGGCCAGGCGCTCCTTGAGACGCCGTCGCGCATTGTGGCCGCGTTGCCGCGGACGCACTACCAGCAGCTCCGCGTAGACGTTTTCGCGCTGGCGCCGCGACCATTCGACGTTCAAGTCCTGACGTAGACGATGGAGTGACCAGAGCGAGTTCTCCGGCGTCAGGCGGTGTCGGCGTTCCAGTTCCAGGCGTAGGCGGTTGTGTTCGATGGCTTTGGCAAACCCCAATGCCATGAGGGCGGTAAGCAGCGCGCCGCTCAAGGCGGTTTGTGCCACACCCAGGGGGGCTTGAATGTGCCACCAGCCGAGTGTGGCGGTCACCAGGAGTGCGTAGCGCATGGGCCGAGGTTGCGGTGCGAGCAGCATGATCGGCCACAGCCATACGCCGATGGCGTACGTCATCGGCGCATGCCAGAGTAGCGCCAGCAAGAGCAAGGCACACAACGGGACCGTCCATGTCCAGGCGCGGCGCGATAAGTGACGCCACGCAAGCGTCGTCAACCCTATAATGGCAGCGATGAGCAGGCCTTGCGTGATCGGATCGTCTTCCCGCCAGGCGGTGATGGTCACCAGTCCCGTGCCCAGCAGGAAAAGCCCGGTTAGAGGTGTTTTGTATTTGCTCTGCATGGTGCCGTATAGTGATTCCTTTCCCAACGGTGCCGGCAGTATAGCCGTTGTGCCTCTGCCATCATGCTTCGGAAAGCACCGATTATCATATGCTTCCCGGCGGATACCCAGGAGAAAATTGCCCGAATGGCCCTTGAAACTTCCGAGTCCGAGATCGCCGACGTCGATGCTTACATGCATGCGATGGGCGAACGGGCGCGTGGTGCGTCACGCGTTCTGGCCCGCGCGACTACCGCGCAAAAGAACTGCGCGCTACTCGCCATGGCGAGTGCCCTGGACGAGGCGCGCGAGACATTGGAAACCGCCAATCGTCGTGATCTAGAGGCGGGACGCGACAACGGCCTCGCCGAGGCACTGCTGGATCGTCTGGCGCTGACGCCGGCGCGTATCGACACGATGATCGAAGGCTTGCGGCAAGTGGCTGCCTTGTCCGACCCAATTGGTGAGATTCGTGACATGCGCTATCTCCCTTCGGGACTTCAGGTGGGCAAGATGCGCGTCGCGCTGGGCGTGGTGGGCATCGTCTACGAATCGCGTCCCAACGTGACCGTGGACGCCGCCAGCCTGTGCTTGAAATCAGGCAATGCCACGATCTTGCGCGGCGGCTCCGAGGCGATCCATTCCAACCGCGCCATTGCGGCTTGTATCCGACAAGGGCTCAAGGCGGCAGACCTCGACGAGGCCTGCGTGCAAGTCGTGGCGACGACCGACCGTGCAGCGGTCGGCACATTGATCGCCATGCCGGAGTTCGTCGATGTCATCGTGCCGCGCGGCGGGAAGGGACTGATCGAACGCATTTCGAGAGACGCGCGCGTGCCAGTGATCAAGCATCTCGATGGCATCTGTCATGTGTATGTCGACCAGGCCGCCGATCCGGCCAAGGCGGTGGCCATTGCCGACAACGCCAAGACCCAGCGTTATTCGCCCTGCAATGCCATGGAAACGCTGCTGGTCCACACCGAGGCGGCGCCCCGGGTACTGCTCGAATTGGCTGACATCTATCGCCGCAAGGGTGTCGAGATGCGTGCGTGCGAGCGGACGCGGGCCTGGGTGGCGGACGCTGTCGCCGTGACCGAGGATGACTGGTATAGCGAATACCTTGCGCCGATCGTGGCCATTCGCGTGGTCGATACGTTGGAAGAGGCGATTACGCACATCAATACTTATGGCTCGCACCATACCGATGCCATCGTCAGCGAAAATCTGACCGACGCACGGCGCTTTCTGACCGAGGTCGACTCCAGCTCGGTCATGGTCAATGCCTCGACTCGCTTCGCCGACGGCTTCGAATATGGGCTAGGGGCGGAAATCGGCATTTCCACAGACAAGCTGCATGCGCGTGGGCCCGTCGGCCTGGAAGGCCTCACCAGCGAGAAATACATTGTATACGGCGATGGCCATGTGCGCAGCTGAGGCTCCGCCGTGTGTCGCGATGCTGGGCGGTACCTTCGATCCCGTGCACGTGGGGCACCTGCGTAGCGCCATCGAGCTGCGCGAAGCCTTGTTGCTCGATCGCGTTCATATGGTCCCGGCGCGAGTGCCGCCGCATCGTGCCTCTCCCGGGGTCGACGCCGAGCAGCGCGCGACCATGCTGGCGTTGGGCATCGCTGACACGCCGGGCCTTTACGTGGATGACCGTGAGATCCGCCGCGAGGGACCTTCCTATTCCACCGCGACCCTGGCGTCCTTGCGAGAAGAACTGGGCCCGCAGGCGCGCCTGGTCATGGCGCTGGGGTACGACGCCTATCTGCACTTGGCCGAATGGCATGAGCCGACGAGTCTGTTCGAGCTCGCGCATGTCGTCGTCGTCGATCGCCCCGATCACCAAAAGCCGCTTCCGACGGCGCTCGAGACGCTGATCGAAGGCCGTGAAGTGACGAGTGTCGATACGCTGATGCAGTCGCCTGCGGGGGGAGTGCTGCATTTGAGCTTACCCACGCGCATGGCGATTTCGGCCACGGCGATTCGAGAGCGATTGCAGCGCGGTGAAAGCGTGCGCTACTTGCTGCCCGATGCTGTGGAACGCTATCTCCTGGCGCGTCGTCTTTATCGACGATGATGTCGTCATCAATCAATGAAAGGAGCCCGGCGCGTGGTGGTGCCACCCGAAGGCCTTTTTAACCTTGCCCCTGGCGGTTTGGTGTCAGCGCGGTAGAATGCGGGCCTTGCCTAAAGGGGTATGACATATGAACGAGGAGCTATGCAGACTGAAGCACTCAAAACGCTGGTAATGGACACGCTCGAGGAACTCAAGGCACGTGATGTTGCCGAACTCGACGTTGCCTCGCTGACCAGCGTCACCGACACCATGGTCGTCGCTAGCGGGACCTCGAGCCGACACATCAGTGCCCTGGCCGAGAGCGTGGTGGAGAAAGTCAAGGAAGCAGGATGCCGCCCCTTGGGTGTCGAAGGGCAACAGGGAAGCGATTGGGTTCTGGTCGATCTGGGCGATCTCGTGGTCCACATCATGCTGCCCGAGACCCGCCAGCTGTACGATCTTGAGCGCTTGTGGTCGGATCTGCCCAGCGATGGGGTATCCGTTGTGGGGGCCCTTGGCGAGGTGCGTGGATGAAGCTGCGTGTGCTCGCCGTGGGGACTCGCATGCCCGACTGGGTCACGCAAGGCGTTGACGAATACCTCAAGCGACTGCCGCGTGATTTCAGCGTGGATATCGTCGAGATTGCGCCCGGCAAGCGGGGAAAGAACGCCGATGTGGCCCGTGCGATTCAGGGCGAAGGCGATGCCATGCTGGCGAAGCTGCGTGACCAGGAGCGTGTCATCGCATTGGATGTCGAGGGACGAAGTTGGAGTACCGAACGATTGGCCGCCAACGCCGAGCAATGGCGCCAGGACGGTCGCGATGTGGCGTGCCTGGTGGGCGGGCCGGACGGTCTCGACTCACGTCTTTTGGCGCGGGCCGAGCAACGCTGGTCGCTTTCGGCATTGACGTTGCCTCATCCACTGGTACGTATTCTGCTGGCCGAGCAGTTGTATCGCGCCTGGACCTTGCTGGCGGGTCATCCCTATCACCGATGAGCAACGGGGCTCGGCACCTGCTCAGCGGCTACCTTCCACCTTCCCGCCTGTTATCGGGGACCCATGCGTAAACGACGCGACCCAATCAAGGATACCGCTCGAGAAGTCCGTGTATTCCGGGCCCGCTCGCTATTGGCGGCATTGCTCGTATTGTTGATGGCTGGAGGGCTGGGCGCTCGTCTTTTCTATCTTCAGGTTGTCGAGCATGATGTCTTTACCACGCGTTCCGAGAAGAACCGTGTGCGCGTCGAACCGTTGCCACCGACGCGTGGGCTCATCTACGACCGCCAAGGGAAATTGGTGGCTGAAAACCGCCCAACCTACAATTTGACCATCGTCCGCGAGCGGGTCAAGGATATTGATGCCACTCTTGATCGATTGGTCGATATCCTGGGGCTGGACGAAACGCAGGTTGAAGCGTTTCGTAAACGGTCGCGTCAGCGTCAAAGACCCTATCAACCGGCACTGTTGATGAGCGATCTCAACGAGCGGCAAATCGCGCGGTTAGCCGTCAATCGTTACCGCCTTCCAGGGGTCGAGGTCGAAGCACAGTGGCTGCGTCACTATCCCGACCCCAAGATCATGTCGCATGTGCTGGGCTATGTAGGGCGAATCAACGACCAAGAGCTGGCCTCGCTTGATAGCGGCAACTATGCGGGCACGCATTATATCGGCAAGACCGGTATCGAGAAGCAGTACGAAAAAGCGCTACATGGGCAGGCTGGCCTGCGTAAGGTGGAAACCAATGCCCGGGGGCGTGTGCTACGCGAGCTCGAGCGTACACCGCCAGAACCGGGCAAGGACTTGACGCTGACCATCGACACGCAGCTGCAACAGATGGCGTACGATTTACTGGATGGGCAGCGCGGCTCCATCGTCGCGATTCAACCCCAGACCGGTGACATTCTAGCGATGGTCTCCGCTCCAGGATTCGATTCCAACGAGTTCGTGACCGGGATCTCCTACAAGGACTATCAGTCGCTGCAGCAGGATCCGGACCTGCCGTTGTTTAACCGGGCCGCACATGGCCATTACCCGATCGGCTCTACCATCAAGCCCTTCGAAGCCTTGGCGGCGCTACAAAACAGGGTTGTAACGCCCGAGGAAGTTATCTATGACCCGGGGTATTACAAACTGCCTAATGGGACGCGTCATTACCGCAACTGGTTGCGCTGGGGACATGGGCGTGTCGATCTGGAGCGCGCTCTTGCCGTTTCCAACAACACCTATTTCTACACCATGGCGCATCGCCTTGGCATCGATGACTTATCCAGCTTCATGCACAAGTTCGGGTTTGGGGAAGTCACCTCGTTGGATGTGCAAGGTGCTTCATCGGGCACCGTGCCTTCACGTGAGTGGAAACGCGAAAAGTATGGAGAAGCGTGGTATCCCGGCGAAACGCTCTCGGCAGGCATTGGACAAGGCTACTGGATGGTCACGCCGTTGCAGCTCGCAACGGCCGAGGCAACGCTGGCCAACCGTGGGAACTGGGTGCGTCCACATTTGGCCAAGCGCGTCGGTGAGGCTTCGGTCGAACCGCCTTTCAAGAATACCAAGCCCGACGTGAAGCTCGACAAGGATGTCTGGTGGGATGACGTTTTCAACGGCATGCAGAAAGTCGTCAGCGGCCGCGAGGGGACGGCGCGCCACATCGGCCAGGGGCTGCAGTATGAAATGGCGGGCAAGTCGGGCACAGCACAGGTGTTTTCCTTGGGGCAGGATCAGAAATACGACGCCGACGAGCTCAAGGAACGCTTGCGTGATCACGCCTTGTTCACGGCGTTCGCGCCAGTGGACGATCCGCAGATAGCCATCGCCGTGATCGTCGAAAACGCAGGGGGCGGTAGTTCGCATGCTGCAGGTCTGGCCCGCGCCCTGGCAGACGAATGGCTTCTGTCCGATGACGAGAACACCCATCAAGCCGAAGAACTCATCAAGGAGGACGTCGAAGTTGAAGGGACTTGAATGGCGTCGCTTCAGTCGGGCACCGTCGGAGGGCATGGGGCGTAAGCGCTCCTTCTGGTCAGGCCTTCATCTCGACCCTTGGCTGCTTTTGCTGCTGCTGAGTCTAATGGGGGCAGGGTTGGTCGTCTTGTACAGTGCCAGTGGCATGAGTCTCGCCGTCGCGCTGGGGCAGGCGTCACGTTTTGGTGTGGCATTGCTCGCTATGTTCGTGATCGCCCAGTTTTCTCCGGGTACCTTGTATCGCTGGACGCCACTGGCTTACTGCCTGGGAATCGCGATGCTTCTTGCCGTCGAGATCATGGGGGATATCGGCATGGGGGCGCAGCGCTGGCTCGAGATTCCCGGGGTGATTCGCTTTCAGCCCTCGGAGTTGATGAAGCTGGCGGTACCCATGATGGTGGCGGCGTACCTCTACAAGAGATCGCTACCACCGAGCATACGCGACCTGCTGATCTGTGCCTTGATCATCGGCGTGCCGGTAATGATGATCATGCGCCAGCCCGACCTGGGGACGTCATTGCTGGTGGCCTGTGCGGCGGTTTTGGTTATCTTTCTCGCGGGCTTGTCATGGCGAGTAATCGGCTTGCTGGCGGTGCTGCTTGCATCTGCCTTGCCATTGCTCTGGTTCAATATGCATGAATATCAACGCCAGCGCGTACTGACCTTTCTCAACCCCGAAAGCGATCCGCTGGGGTCGGGCTGGAATATCATCCAGTCGAAAACGGCCATCGGTAGTGGGGGCGTCTTCGGCAAGGGGTGGGGCTTGGGGACTCAGTCTCAGTTGGAATTTCTTCCCGAACGTCATACTGACTTCATCGGTGCTGTGCTGGGAGAGGAATTGGGATTGATCGGGATGCTGGTCTTCCTGGCCCTCTACGTGCTCATCGTAGGGCGCGGGTTGTTTCTCGCCAATACCGCCCAGGATACTTTTGGGCGTCTGATCGGGGGCAGCATCGTGCTGACATTCTTCATTTATGTCTTCGTCAATATCGGCATGGTCAGCGGCATTTTGCCCGTCGTTGGTGTGCCGCTTCCACTGGTCAGTTTTGGCGGCACGTCCAGCGTGACCTTGCTGGTCGGTTTCGGTATCCTCATGTCCGTTCATACCCATCGCCGGTTGTTGCCTCGCTAGTAGGGCGAGACGCGGAAAGGATGCGACGACAGCCCCTGGGCCAAGGAGTCAGAGCCTGATGAAGTGGAGTAGTGTGCGGTCCCATTGGCGAGGGTTCTCCCCGGCAGCGTTGTTGCTGTTTGGGTTGGCCCTGTGTCCGTCGTCGCATGCGGCCGAGGAATTCGATCCTGCCTCACACGCTGATATCCGCGAGTGGGTTGAGGACGTATCGGGGGACGGGATTTCTCGCGATGACGTGACTCAGGCATTGCACCACGCCCAGTTTCGCCAGGAAGTGCTGGACGCCATGCAGGGGGCGGCAGAGCGTCGCCTGAGTTGGCATGAATATCGCGACATCTTCGTGCAACCCAAGCGTATTCAAGAAGGCGTTGCGTTCATTCGCGAGCACCGTGACGCTTTCGCGCGAGCCAAACGCGAATACGGTGTGCCGCCCGCCTATATTGCTGCGATCATCGGTGTCGAGACACGCTATGGCCAGCACAAAGGGCGTCATCGTGTGCTCGATTCGCTCGCTACGCTGGCTTTTCATCACTCTTCACGCGGCGACTTCTTTCGTGGCGAATTGGCGGCGTTTCTCGAAATCACCCTGGATCAGGGGATTTCGCCGGAAGCCCCTAAAGGCTCCTATGCCGGTGCCATGGGCTACCCACAATTCATTCCGACCAGTTACCGCGCCTATGCCGTCGATTTCGATGACGATGGGCGGCGCGATTTGTGGGACGATCCCGTGGATGCGATCGGCAGCGTGGGCAACTACTTCGCCGAGCATGGGTGGCGCCGAGGGGGGCCAGTCGTGACGCCCGTCGATGGCCCCGAGAAGCCTCCGCAAGCGATCGATTTCAACCGCACGCGTGAGCCTTACGTGAAATTGGCGACTCTTGCCGATGTCGGTATTCATCCGCGTGGTGAGCTCGACGCGTCACGTGTCATTCCGCTCTCCTTGGCACTCGAGTCGGGGAATTACCGCTACGCGCTGGGACATGAAAACTTCTATGTGATCACGCGTTATAACCACAGTTATCTATATGCGATGGCTGTCACAGAGCTCGCGGCAGGTATCCAGACAGCGCTCGACAAGGATGATGCATGAGAGTCGGCGGTGTACTTGTATGTCTGTTGATGCTGTTGGTGGCAGGATGCGCCAGTGACGGCGGCGGTCGTTATGCGCAGCAAAACGATGCTTATCCGGACGCGCCGCCCGATGTGTCGGATGTTCCCGATGCGGTGCCCAAGGACGAGCCACTTGCCAAGAGCGGTAATCGTTCCACATATGAGGTATGGGGCGAGACCTATCATGTGCTGTCGGATCCCAGCGGCTATGTAGAAGAAGGCGATGCGTCCTGGTATGGCACCAAGTTCCAGGGCTACGATACCGCGAGCGGGGAAACCTACGACATGTACAAGATGTCGGCGGCACATCGCACGCTACCACTGCCGACTTATGTCCGCGTGACCAACCTCGACAATCGGCGCAGTGTCATCGTGCGCGTCAACGATCGTGGCCCGTTTCATGGCGATCGGCTGATCGATCTGTCTTATGCCGCCGCAGCACGCCTGGATATCCTGGGACACGGAACGGGGCATGTGCGTGTGGAGGCCATTGACCCCGAGCAATGGGCCGAGCAGCATGAGCGTTCCACCGAGTCAGCTTCCCCAGAGGATGTGGCCAAGGCGTCCTCGGGCGTATCGGCTCGAGAGTCGATGCAGGGGGCAGTGGATGACGCCTCGACCGCCGAGGCGCCCCGGCAAGATCGTGTCACTGAGCGCCAGGGTGGCACGGGACAATATGTTCAGGTCGCGGCACTGAGTTCCGCGGCCAGGGCCAAGGCGCTGGAAAAGCGCTTGCAAGGACAAGTATCGCGTCCGGTACGCGTAAGGGAAGAGGCGTCCTTGTATCGTGTTCAGGTAGGGCCTGTGCATGATGCGTCGCATATCGATTCCATCAAAGCGGAATTGCAAGCGGCGGGTTTTGACCAGTCGTTCGTCGTTTCCGCTACCGAGTAACCCCGCTTAGCGAGAAAAGTTGTCATGAGAGTGTTCGCCCGATCGTCATTGTTACGCATTGTTTTATTGGTCACGCTAGGTGTCGGTGGTCTCATCCCTATGGCGCAAGCCGAGGATCCCCCCGAGCCCTCGCCGGTGCCGTCGTCTATGGTGCCGTCGGCGCCGAATCTGGCAGCGTCTTCCTGGGTTTTGATGGATGCCGATAGTGGCAAGATCCTGGTCGAGCACAATGCCGACAAGGAGCTGCCGCCGGCCAGCCTGACCAAGATGATGACCGCCTATATCGTCGAGCGTGAAATCGATGCCGAGAATATCGATGCCGACGACAAGGTAACGATTAGCGAGAATGCGTGGCGCACTGGCGGCTCGCGGATGTTTCTCAACCCGGGAAACAAGGTAAGCGTCGACAACTTGCTCAGAGGGGTCGTGATTCAGTCGGGCAACGATGCCAGCGTTGCTCTGTCGGAGCATATCGCGGGCAGTGAAGACGCCTTCGCCGATCTCATGAATCAGCAGGCCTCGCGTATGAACCTCCAGCATACGCATTTCATGAACCCCACCGGCTTGCCGCATGATGACCACTATTCTTCGGCCCACGATCTGGCGGTCATTGCGCAGCACATCATCGAGGACTATCCCGACCACTACGAGGTCTATGCAGAGAAGTACTTCACCTGGAACGATATTCGGCAGCCCAACCGTAACCGCCTGTTATGGCGCGATCCCAATGTCGATGGTTTGAAGACAGGGCATACCAAGGCAGCGGGTTACTGCCTGGTGGCATCTGCCAAGAAGGACGACACACGCCTTGTGGCCGTGGTGATGGGGACCGATTCCGACGAGGCGCGGGCGCAAGAGACCCAGAAGCTGTTGAGCTACGGGTTCCGCTTCTTCGAGACACAGCGTCTCTACGAAAGTGGCGCTGTGCTCAATAAGCCGCGTATCTGGGGAGGCGAAAAGGACGAGCTGCGTCTGGGCGTGGCCAACGACGTGTATTTGACCATGCCGCGTGGTCATAGCGACGAATTGAACGCCCAGCTCGACATCAAGAAAACCATCGATGCGCCGATCGAGAAGGGAGAGCAGCTCGGCACATTGAAGATCAAGCTCAACGGGGAAGTACTCGATAAGCGGCCTCTGGTAGCGTTGGAATCAGTCTCCGAAGGTGGTTTTTTCAAGCGAGTCTGGGATAGCGTACTGCAATTCATGTATGGATTCTTCGACTGATTCACTGTAGTTCGGTTTTGAGGGCGAAGCGTTGCGAAGGCTTCGCCCTTGGTCGATATGATAAGGTTGAGTAGAATACTCGGAAATATCATGCAGAGCCCATGTGAGGCCGTTCTCCATGCAAAAGACTTCACCCACCGAGCAGGGTGCACAAGATGCGCCCAAGATCGAGTTTCCCTGTCAATATCCCATCAAGATCGTCGGTGACGCGGAACCGGACTTCAAGGTCACCGTGGTCGACATCGTCGAGCAACACGCGCCTGGTTTTGATCGTCGTAGCGTGCGCATGGTCGATAGCCGCAATAGCCGCTTTCAATCCGTGCGTGTAGTGATTCACGCCACTGGACAAGACCAGCTCAATGCACTGTTCCATTCGCTGAAGGCGACGGGCCGTGTGCATATGGTGCTGTAGGTGGCGATGAGCGACGAATGTTCGCCGGTGCAGTTGCACCGCCTGGGGCGTCGTGCCTATGAACCGGTGTGGCAGGCCATGCGCAAGCTCACCGATGAACGTGATGCCACAACGCCTGATCAATTATGGCTAGTGGAGCACGAGCCAGTGTTCACGCAGGGGCAGGCTGGAAAGCCCGAACACCTGCTAATGCCCGGCGATATTCCGGTCGTTGTCACGGATCGTGGCGGGCAGGTGACGTATCATGGACCGGGCCAGGTCGTGCTTTATCCACTGATCGACGTACGTCGTGCCAAGCTGGGCGTACGGGAGCTGGTATCGGCGCTCGAGAACACGGCGATCGCGTTGCTGGCCGCGTATGGCGTGGAGGCGCATGCGCGCCCTGACGCGCCGGGTGTCTATGTCGGCGAGGCCAAGATTGCCTCGCTAGGCTTGCGTATTCGGCGCGGTGCCAGCTTTCATGGCATTGCGCTCAACGTCGATGGCGACTTAGCCCCCTTCCAGCGCATCAATCCCTGTGGTTATGCCGGCATGACCATGACGCGGCTTGCCGATTTGATTGACGCCTGTCCGGATAGCGATACGGTCGCCGTCGAGCTGGCCGAGCGTCTGGCACGAACGCTGGAACGAACGCTGGTGCCGGCTACCAACGAGCACGCCTGACAGCCAGTGCCTGAGCGTGTCGCCGTCCTTCAAGATTGAACGACGCGTCTCCATGAAAATGGCCCGCCGTGGACTGAGTCCACGGCGGGCCATTTTCATGGTTTTCCAAGGCCTGGGCCTGGAAAGCGTCGTGTCTAGCTGACGTTGACGGCTGCGATGCGGTCGGGATCGGGCGATTGGCCGGGCACCTCAGCGGGTGCCGCCAACCCCAGATTGTTCTTCTCGAACACTCTGTCGGCGCGATAGCTGGAGCGTACCAACGGCCCTGACGGCACTTCCATGAAGCCTTTTGCCAGGCCCTGCTGGCGGTAGTGTTCGAATTCGTCGGGCGTTACCCAGCGTTCCACCGGCAGGTGGTTGTGGGTCGGTTGCAGGTATTGACCCAGTGTCACGATATCGACACCGATAGCGCGAAGATCGTCGAAGGTCTCGAGGATCTCTTCTTCGGTTTCGCCGAGGCCCAGCATGATGCTGGTCTTGGTGATCACCTCAGGGCGGTGACGCTTGGCATGCGCCAGCACGTCGAGGGTCTTGCGATAACCGGCACGCGGGTCGCGCACGCGCCCGGTCAGGCGCTCCACGGTCTCGACGTTCTGGGCGAATACCTCTAGGCCGGAATCCACCACGCGCTCGACGGCACTGGGGATGCCATCGAAGTCCGGGGTCAGCGCTTCCACTGCCACCTGGGGCGTACGCGCCTTGATCGCGCGAATGCAGTCGGCGTAGTGGCCAGCGCCAGCGTCGGATAGGTCGTCGCGGTCAACCGAGGTCAGTACCACGTAACGCAGCCCCATCAGCTCCACCGACTCGGCGGTGTTCGCCGGTTCCTCGGAGTCCAGCCAGCCACGCGGGTTGCCGGTGTCGACGGCGCAGAAGCGACAGGCTCGGGTACATACCGATCCCATCAGCATGATGGTGGCAGTGCCGTTACTCCAGCACTCGCCCATGTTCGGACAGTGAGACTCGGCACAGACGGTGCTGAGCCGGTGCTCCTTCACGTTGCGCTTGACCGCCTCGAAGCGTTCGCCGCCGGGCATCTGGACGCGTAGCCATGAGGGCTTGCGGCCGCCGACGCCATCGCCTGCGGATTGCTCGCGTGATTTCATGCCATCCTTGATGGCGGCGATGCCCTGGTCGTTGCGGTATTTCTTGCCGCTGGTGATGCGGTGGGTAGGAGTGTCGCTCATAGCGTGAGCCTCTCTGCAAGCCGGCCGACGGCGCCGAGGCGACGCTACCACAGAAGGAGGGGAAGGGCGTCGGTCGACGTTTCCGGGGGGCCTGGCACGTCTGATGATGCGTGAATTGATGTCTTCAACATACCACAAAAGGCGTAGTGCTGGACAGGCTGTCAATGGCGCGTCAGTGCCAAGGACGACGCCTGGCCGCACGCGATACCACGCTCGGCCAATGCCGAGCGTGTCGTATTACGCAGGGGCGAGTCAGTGCTGAATGTCACGCCTCGGGCATGGCACTCAATACCAGCTTGCCCGTGGTATGGCCGGTTTCGAGGCGGCGATGGGCCTCCCCGAGATTGGCCGGGGTCAATGGGCCGACGATATCACTGAGCGTGCTGCGCAGATGACCGGCGTCGAAACGCTCGGCCAGCGTCGCCAGGATCTGTCCCTGATGGGCGATATCGGCCCCATGCAGCGGCCGCGCGAACATGAATTCCCAACTGAACGTCACTGCCTTGCCTTGCAGGGCGTTGAGGTCGACGCTCTTCTGGGTCTCGGCGATGGCCACAATGTGACCCAAGGGGCGAATGAGCGTGGTCATGTTCTCCCAGTGGTCGCCGATATCGTGGCAATTGAAGATGTAATCGACCTGCTCGTGACCGGCATGTTGCATGTTCGACACGAGATCGTGGTGATCGACGACCTCATGCGCACCCATGCGTCGGCACCACTCGATGGACGTATCGCGCGACGCCGTGGCGATGACCTTGATGCCAGTGAGTTGGCGAGCCATTTGCGTCGCGATCGAGCCGACGCCACCGGCGCCGTTGATGATCAGCAGGGTCTGGTCGCGGTGCGTATCGTCGCCTTGCGAGAGCTTGAGCTTGTCGAAAAGGGCTTCCCAGGCGGTGAGTGCCGTCAACGGCATGGCGGCCGCTTCTTCGGCGCTTAATTTGCTCGGTGCCTTGGCGGTAAGGCGCGCATCGACCAGCTGGTATTCGGCGTTGCAGCCGGGGCGCTCGACTTCGCCGGCATAGTACACGCGATCTCCTGGGGCGAAGTGCTCGACGCTGGCACCGACACGTTCCACTCGGCCCACGGCATCCCAACCGAGGACGTTGTGCTGGTCGCTGGGCAGGAACGCGCCCTGGCGAATCTTGGTATCCACCGGATTGACCGAGATCGCCTCGACGCGCACGAGAAGGTCCCGTTCGCCGGGGGTGGGCATCTCGCGTTCGTGGCGCTCGAAAGCGTCCAGGGGCGCTGCTTGAGGCTGACTGGTGGTGGCGACTACTTGCATGATTGACTCCCTATAAAAGGCGAAACGTGATGGCGCTGCCTATTAAATGAGGACCGTCTAGATCGGAGTCAAGTCAAGCGCGGCTGATTCAGGGCGTGCAGGCGAAGCTGGGGCCAGGCGCGGGCACCAGTGGTGCCTTGAAGTGCGCATTCAGCTCGGGCAACAGTTCACGGACGAAGCGCAGGAAAAGCTCGGTCACGGGCGTAGGGTAGCGATCCTTGGGGTGTACGGTGCACCAGGACCGACGCAGCGGGAAACCGGGTAGCGTCGGTGACGCCAGCAGACCCGAAGCGAGCTCGAGCTGGACCGCCAGGCGCGGCAGCACGGCGACCCCGAGATGCGCCATGACACCCTGCTTGATCGCCTCGTTGGTGCCAAGTTCCAGGGTATGGCGCAGCGATACCCGCTCACGGGCGGCGAAATCCTCGAACGCGGTGCGTGTCCCTGAGCCGGGCTCGCGCATCAAGACGTAATAGCGCGTGAAATCCTCGAGTGTGGGCGCGTCGTCCGTCAACAGCGGATGCCCGGGCCACACCACGGGAATCATCTCGTTGTCGAGGATCGGCATGAAGGCGAGATTGGCATCCTCGGGCACCATGCCCATGATCACCAGGTCGTCGCGCCGCTCGGCAAGACGCTCCAGCGCCTGGCCGCGATTGCAGACACGCAGGCGGACCTGTACCTCCGGGTAGCGTGCGCGAAAGCGGGCCAGGATGTGCGGCACGACATACTGCGCGGTGCTGACGGCGGCGAGATTGAGCTCGCCGCGTATGGTCCCTGCCAATTCGGAAAGTTCCATCTGTAAGCTCGAAACCTGACCGAAGATCGACTGTACTGAGGCGGCCAGCGCATCGGCGGCCGGCAGCACATGCAGCGTCTTGCCCGCGTACTTGAAGAGTGGTTGCTCGAGCGCTTGCTCGAGTTGGCGGATCTGTGCGCTGACGGCGGGCTGTGTGAGGCCCAGTTGTTCGGCCGCACGCGAATAGGACTGCTGCCGGTGCACGGCCTGGAAAACCTGCAACTGGCGAAAGGTCAGACGATTGAGCAGATTGGGTCGTGACATGACGCCCCCGGCGTTGTCATAAGCTATTGTTTATAGCTTGGCAAAAAAATATCAATTTTTCTATTGATCCTTCGGTGGGTAGCGTGAGAGTACGATAATGACAAGCACTCAGCGACCCAAAGGGCGCCACGATGACACGCTATGTCAACGCGACGTCCACAACCGGAGGGCAGACGGTGTTCAAAAAACTTCTCATCGCCAATCGTGGCGAAATTGCTGTACGCATTGTACGCGCCTGCGCTGAGATGGGCATCCGCTCGGTGGCGATCTACACCGAGCCCGATCGCTTCGCGCTGCACGTCAAGCGCGCCGATGAGGCGCATTTCGTCGGCGAAGACCCGCTGGCGGGATATCTCGATCTGCGGCGTATCGTCGACCTGGCTCGAGAGACCGGCTGTGACGCAATTCACCCCGGCTACGGCTTTCTCTCGGAAAATGACGACTTTGCACGCATCTGCGAAGATGCTGGCATTGCTTTCGTCGGACCGAGCGCCGAGGTGATCGCGCGGATGGGAGACAAGACGGCGGCACGTACGGCGATGCGCGACGCTGGCGTTCCCGTCACGCCGGGCTCGGAAAACAATCTCGACACCTGTGAAGAAGCTTTGTCGCTGGCCGAGACCATCGGCTACCCAGTGATGCTCAAGGCGACCTCGGGCGGTGGTGGGCGCGGCATTCGCCGTTGTGATACGCCGGCGCAACTCGAGCAGGCCTGGGAGCGCGTGATCTCCGAAGCGACCAAGGCGTTCGGCAGCGCCGATGTGTTCATGGAGAAATGCGTCGTTGAGCCGCATCACATCGAGGTGCAGATTCTCGCCGACAGCATTGGCAATGTGATCCATCTCTTCGAGCGCGACTGTTCGATCCAGCGCCGTAACCAGAAGCTCATCGAAATCGCGCCGAGCCCTCAGCTAACGCCCGAGCAACGTGCCTACGTCGGCGAAATGGCCGTACGTGCGGCGAGTGCCGTGGGTTACGAAAACGCGGGCACCGTGGAGTTCCTCGTCAAGGGTAACGAGGTCTACTTCATGGAGATGAATACGCGCGTGCAGGTCGAACACACTATTTCTGAAGCGATCACCGGGGTGGATATCGTGCGCGAGCAACTGCGCATCGCCGCAGGGCTGAAGCTCGCCTACCGCCAGGAGGATATTCACCACCACGGCTATGCCATTCAGTTTCGCGTCAATGCCGAAGATCCCAAGAACGATTTCCTGCCTTCCTTCGGACGCATCACGCGTTACTACGCGCCGGGTGGGCCAGGAGTGCGCACCGACACCGCGATCTATACCGGCTATACCATTCCACCGTATTTCGACTCCATGTGCTTGAAGCTGATCGTATGGGGCATGAGCTGGGAGGAAACCCTCGATCGTGGGATTCGTGCCCTAAACGATATGCGCCTTCAGGGGGTCAAGACGACTGCGCCTTACTACCAGGAAATTCTCCGTCACCCCGATTTCCGCAGCGGGCACTTCGATACCGGTTTCGTGCCCAGCCATCCCGAACTACTCAATTATTCGGTAAAGCGCAATCCCGAGGAAGTCGCTCTGGCAATTGCCGCCGCCATCGCCGCCCACGCCGGTCTATAAGGAGATACCCATCATGAATGCCGTATCATCTTCCCAAGTCAACATCACCGACGTCGTATTGCGTGACGGCCATCAATCGCTGATCGCCACGCGCCTGCGCACGGAAGACATGCTACCTGCCTGCGCCAAGCTGGACGCCATCGGCTATCATTCGCTGGAAGTCTGGGGCGGAGCAACCTTCGATGCCTGCGTGCGCTTTCTCAAGGAAGACCCGTGGGAGCGACTGCGCGCCTTCAAGGACGCGATGCCCAATACTCCGTTGCAGATGCTGCTGCGCGGTCAGAATCTGCTGGGATATCGTCACTATGCCGACGATGTCGTCGAGCGTTTCGTCGCCAAGTCGGCGGATAACGGCGTCGATGTGTTTCGCGTCTTCGATGCGCTCAACGATCTGCGCAATCTGGAAACCGCCATGCGTGCGGTCAAGGCCAGTGGCAAGCATGCCCAGGGCACCATCTGCTACACGGTGAGCCCGGTGCACACCCTGGCGATGTACGTGGATCAAGCCAAGCGCCTGGTCGATATGGGCGCCGACTCTATTGCGATCAAGGACATGGCGGGGCTTTTGACGCCATATGCCACGAGCGAGCTAGTATCAGCCTTGGTCGAGGCCGTAGACGTGCCGGTTCATCTGCATGCCCACGCTACCTCGGGGCTGGCCCCGCTGTGCCATCTCAAGGCGGTGGAAGCGGGATGCCGGCATATCGATACCTGTATCTCGGCGTTTGCCGGCGGTACCAGCCACCCATCGACGGAAGCCATGGTCGCTGCCTTTCAGGGCACCGAATACGACAGCGGCTTGGATCTCGAAGCGCTCAAGGAGAGCGGCGACTATTTTCGGGGCGTGCGCCAGAAGTATGCCGCCTTCGAAAGCGAGTTCACCCGCGAGGATGTCTCGGTACAGATCAATCAGGTCCCGGGTGGCATGATGTCCAACCTCGCCAATCAGCTCAAGGAACAGAACGCGTTGTCCAAGATCCGCGACGTGTTCAACGAGATTCCCTGCGTGCGCGCCGATCTCGGTTATCCGCCTCTGGTGACGCCGACCTCGCAGATCGTCGGCACCCAGGCGGTGATGAACGTGCTCACTGGCGAGCGCTACAAGACCATTACCAACGAGGTGAAGCGCTATCTTCAGGGGGGGTATGGTCATCCGCCAGCGCCGGTGGATGACGATGTGCGCCGTCAGGCCATCGGTAACTCCCCGATGGAAGAGGCGCGTCCCGCTGACCGGTTGAACCCCGAGATGGAAAGGTTGAAGAAGGATATCGGTGAACTGGCCGAGGGCGAGGAGGACGTGCTGACCTACGCCATGTTCCCCGAGCTGGGGCGCGATTACCTGCAGGGGCGGTGCGATGGCACGCTGGTCTCGGAGCCGATTCCCGCGCCCGATGCGGGAGACGCCAGTCGCCCGGTGACCGAGGGCGTGCCGACCGAGTTCGTGATCGACGTGCACGGCGAGTCTTATGAAGTGCAGATCACCGGCGTGGGCGGTAACAGCGGTGGCAAGCGGCAGGTGTACCTGACGCTCGATGGCATGCCGGAAGAGGTCGTCTTCGAGGCCAAGGATGCCTTCGTCGGCGGCGAGACCTCGGGCCGTGCGCGTGCCTCGCAACCCGGCCACGTCACGACCTCCATGCCCGGCAACATCGTCGATGTGCTGGTGGCCAAGGGCGATCGCGTCGAGGAAGGTCAGGCGGTATTGATCACCGAGGCGATGAAGATGGAAACCGAAGTCCAGGCACGGGTCTCGGGTATCGTCGAAGCGGTCCACGTTGCCAAGGGTGATCGCGTGACGCCAGGCGAGGTGCTGATCGAGATCACCTGATCGGAACGTCGCTCATGACCGTGGCGCCTCGTGATTCGGTGCTACGAGTCTGGTCTGTGAAATCGACGCATGCCGCAAATAAGTGGCATGCGTCGTGGTCCTTCAAAGCGGCAAGCAATGTGCAGCTCGCCGGCAAAGGTGCTGATCAATCAATCTCGTCGCCTACTTGGATGACCTTCATGGTGTTGGTGCCGCCATGGGCATTCATATGATCGCCGCGTGTCAGGATGACGTGATCGCCCTGCTTGACGATGCCCAGCGAGACGAGATTGTCGACGGCGTGGTTATTGAACTCAGTGGGCGCGAGACTTTGCGTGTCGAAGGGCAATGAGACGACCCCGCGATACAATGCCATGCGGCGCTGCGCGATTTCGGTATGTGCCAAGGCGACGATCGGCAGGCCGGAACGAATGCGCGAGGCGATCAATGGCGTATAACCGGTGGCGGTCATGCAGACGATGGCGGAGACCCCATCGAGATGGTTGGCGGCGTACATGGCCGAAAGTGCCACGGTTTCATCGACCCGGGTGAAGCCTTCGTGGATGCGGTGCTGCGATTGCTGCGCGGCACGCTCGCGTTCGGCACCCAGGCAGAGGCGCTCCATGGCCTTGATGGTTTCCACGGGGTAGTCGCCGGCAGCGGTCTCGGCGGAGAGCATGACGGCGTCGGTACCATCGAGCACTGCATTGGCGACGTCGAAGACCTCGGCGCGGGTCGGTAGTGGCGACTCGATCATCGACTCCATCATCTGTGTCGCGGTAATCACCACTTTGTTAAGGCTACGTGCATGCTGGATGATGCGCTTCTGCACGCCGATCAGTTGGGCATCGCCGATTTCCACGCCCAGATCGCCACGCGCGACCATGACGGCTTCGCTGGCGCGGATGATATCATTCAATGTGTCGTCATCGGCGACCGCTTCGGCGCGCTCGACCTTGGCGACAAGACCGATCTCGCTACCCGCTTCGCCGAGCAGGTCGCGGGCCAGGCGTATGTCGTCGCCATGCCGCGGGAAAGACACGGCCAGGTAGTCGACACCGATGTCGATGGCGGTCTTGAGGTCCTCGCGGTCCTTGTCGGTCAGTGCGGCCGCGGACAGGCCGCCGCCTTGCTTGTTGATGCCCTTGTTATTGGAGAGCTTGCCTCCGACTTTGACCGTAGTGTGGATCGCTGGGGCATCGACGCGCTCGACCTGCAGCTCAAGGCGACCGTCATCTAGCAGCAGCACATCGCCGGGTGCGACGTCGGCGGCCAAGTCCTTGTAATCGCAGCCGACCTGGTTCGCGTCGCCGGCATCGCGTTCCAAGGAAACGTCGATGATGAAAGGTTGGTTCTGCTCGAGGGTGACGGCGCCTTCCTTGAAGCGGGCGATGCGGATCTTGGGGCCTTGCAGGTCGCCCAAGGCGGCGACGGTACGTCCGACGCGTGCGGCTGCGTCGCGTACCGCCTTTAGCCGCCGCCGATGGTCGTCCGCAGAGCCGTGGGAGAAGTTGAGTCGTACCACGTCGACGCCTGCGGAGATCATGTCTTCGAGGACCCCGTCGCGGTCGCTGGCCGGGCCCAGGGTCGCGACGATCTTGGTGCGGCGCATCGGACCGTGAAACGCATTCTGCATGGAATTCTCCTTGGCCTCATGAAAGGGTAATAGCGGCTCTGTGCGAGCCATGTCGTTATTTTACGACATTGTGCCTCATCGTCTCGACAGGTGCGATGGCCCCCAAGTCGTGAACGTCAGATTATCACTTTTAGCATGCGGGACATGCCCCTAGGTTGGATGACTCTGGAGATGCTTGCCAGTGCCATGGTCATGGGAAGCATGTCGATTTGGGCGCGGGTTGTGCTTGCCGGTAGTCAGGTGTCGCGTCTAGTGTTTTCCAAGCCAGTGGCGTAAAGACAGTCATGCACTTGACGGACTGGCGCGCAACGAGGCGCTAAGGTAGGGTAGGCGCATTTTTCGCCGGGCGGTTCCCGGTCACGATATCACTGCCGGCGCCATGTTAGGGCGCGTCGGCCATTCGAGCGGAGCGTTATGGGCAAGTCACTGGTCATCGTGGAGTCGCCGGCCAAGGCCAAGACGATCAACAAGTATCTCGGCAACGATTTCGTGGTGAAGTCGAGTGTCGGGCACATCCGTGACTTGCCGACGAGTGGCAGCGGCAAGAACGCCACCGATCCTAAAGAGCGAGCCCGCCAGGCGGCGGCGACACGCAAGATGTCGCCCGATGAAAAAGCCACCTATAAAAAGCAGAAGCAGTGGACCCAGCTGGTACGGCGCATGGGGATCGATCCTGAGCATGGCTGGGACGCCAACTACGAGATACTGCCGGGCAAGGAAAAAGTCGTTGCCGAGCTCAAGAAGCACGCCGAAAAGGCCGATGCCGTCTATCTCGCGACCGACCTGGATCGTGAAGGGGAGGCCATCGCCTGGCACCTGCAGGAAACCATTGGTGGCGATGCGTCCCGCTATCGTCGCGTGGTCTTCAATGAGATCACCAAGAATGCCATTCAGGAGGCGTTCAAGACACCCGGCGAGCTGGACCTGTCACGCGTCGAAGCGCAGCAGGCACGGCGTTTCCTGGACCGTGTCGTCGGCTTCATGCTGTCGCCGTTGCTGTGGAGCAAGATCGCACGGGGACTGTCGGCGGGCCGGGTCCAGTCGGTGGCGGTGCGCTTGATCGTCGAGCGCGAGCGTGAGATTCGCGCCTTCGTTCCCGAAGAATTCTGGGATGTCCACGCTGATCTCGTGGCTGAAAAGGGCGATGCGACGCCGATTCGTTTCGAGGTAGCACGTCATGAAGGCCAGGCGTTTCGTCCTACCTCTGAACAGGAAACGCTAGAGCGCATCGCGCCGCTTCGCGAGGCGGCGCTGGCGATCACCGATCGTGAGACCAAACCGACACGCTCCAAACCGAACGCCCCGTTCATTACCTCGACCCTGCAGCAGGCCGCCAGTGGACGTCTCGGGTTTTCAGTGAAGAAGACCATGACTCTGGCGCAGCGTCTCTACGAGGCGGGGTACATCACCTATATGCGAACCGACTCGACCAACCTCTCGCAAGACGCGGTGGAGAGTGCCCGGGCGTATATCGACGAACGTTTCGGCCAGGCGTATTTGCCTGAGTCGCCCAACCGTTATGCCAGCAAGGAGGGGGCGCAGGAGGCGCACGAGGCGATTCGCCCTACCGAGGTGGCGCAAAACGGTGACGAGCTTGCAGTGGAGCGCGATGCCCAGCGTTTGTATGAGTTGATCTGGCGCCAGTTCGTGGCCTGCCAGATGGTGCCGGCGGAATACCTGGCGACGACGCTGACCGTCGAGGCCGAAGAGTTCGAGCTCAAGGCGCGTGGTCGAGTGCTCAAATTCGACGGTTACACGAAGGTGATGAAGCCGGCGGGCAAGAAAGAGGAAGATCAGGCACTGCCGGATCTCGAGAAAGGGCAATCGATGACTCTGCAGGCCCTCGATCCTCAGCAGCATTTCACCAAGCCGACGGCGCGTTATACCGAGGCAAGCCTGGTCAAGGAGCTCGAAAAGCGGGGGATCGGGCGACCTTCCACCTATGCCTCGATCATCTCCACGATCCAGGATCGTGGCTACGTCAAGCTCGAGAGCCGCCGTTTCTATGCCGAGAAGCTGGGCGATATCGTCACCGATCGTCTCGCCGAATCGTTCAGCGACCTGATGGATTACGGCTTCACCGCACGCATGGAAGACCACCTCGACGAGATCGCCACCGGCAACCGCGAATGGCGTGAGCTGTTGGATGCCTTCTACGCCGAGTTCAAGGCCAAGCTCGAGCATGCCGAGGCCGAAGAAGGCATGCGGCCGAATCAGCCGGTGCCGACGGACATCGACTGTCCCACTTGTGGCCGCAAGATGCAGATTCGTACGGCATCGACCGGTGTCTTCCTGGGGTGCTCGGGATATAACCTGCCGCCCAAGGAACGTTGCAAGACGACCATCGATCTTACCGCCGGTGACGAAGCCGTGGCGTCGGATGCCGATGAGGAGGCCGAAACCGAGGCCTTGCGGGCCAAGCACCGTTGCCCGGAATGTGGCACGGCGATGGATAGCTACCTGATCGACGAGGCGCGCAAGCTGCACATCTGCGGTAATAGTCCCGATTGCAGCGGGCATGAAATCGAGCAGGGCACGTTTCGTATCAAAGGGTACGACGGTCCGGTCATCGAGTGCGACAAGTGCGGTAGCGAGATGCAGCTCAAGTCCGGGCGTTTCGGTAAGTACTTCGGCTGTACCAACGAGAACTGCAAGAATACCCGCAAGCTTCTCAAGAGCGGCGAAGTCGCGCCACCCAAGATGGATCCGATCCCCATGCCCGAGCTGGCTTGTCAGAAGGTGGAGGATCATTACGTCTTGCGCGATGGCGCCAGCGGCCTGTTTCTGGCGGCGAGTCAGTTTCCCAAGAACCGTGAAACGCGTCCTCCCTTGGTCAAGGAGCTCAAGGCGCATCGCGACGAGCTACCCGAGAAGTATCATTTCCTGCTCGACGCGCCGGGGGAAGATCCCGAGGGGCGTGACGCGCAGATTCGCTTCTCGCGCAAGACCAAAAGCCAGTACGTGATGAGTGAACGTGATGGCAAGGCGAGCGGCTGGCGGGCCGAATTCGAAGACGGAAAGTGGCGGATCGAGGATAAGCGCAAATGACGCCGAGAGGTCGTACCAATCAACTGCTCTATCATGCCCAGTTGTTATTGGATACCGCCTGGGACGACGACGAGCATACCGATGCCCGGCGTATGGCGCATGAAGAAGGCGCCTTGGCCATGCTGGAGCTGGCGCTCAACGCGGCGCTGCGTGAGCTGACAGAGCATGCGCAACTCTCGCGCCACGATTGGCGCGAGCTGTTGTCCGATCAGGGCCCGGCGCTAGCGGGTGTCGTACAGTTGCGCGAGCTGGCGCGACGGGAAGATAGCTGGTTAGATCGATTGCTAGCGCGTCTCGAGTCTTTGCATGACGTCGAGGGCGCGTCGCGTCGCCGAACCGGTGGTTCGGGCATGATCGCCAGCGCCTCGGGCATGGCCTTGCCCGAGGAGCTCGATGCATGTATAGCGGCGTTCAAGGTTCAGCTTGACGAACTGCGCGAGACCAGCGAGGAGTGGTGACGACGCATGCATGCGGTGGTATCCTGATAAGTAACGAAAAGAAACGACCATGGCGTTTGCCTTGGTCGTTTTTTATTGGGTCAAACGGGAGAATATAGCGTGTCCGATACCGCGATTCTGGAAATCGTCGAACTTGCCGATGGTGAAGTCGTGCTGCGGTCTTCCGAAGCCGACGCCGACGGCGAGGCATTGGTAAGCATTCGCTTCTCGGAGGAGGCGCTGGATCTATTGCGTCAGAGCCGCTTCGAGGTGGCGCGTCAGATGATCGACCATGCGATCACGCGCACGCGCCTGTGGGAAGGCAATGAGGAAGAGTCGCAAGAGGCCCCGGAAACGGTGCATTGATGCGCTTTGCTTGAAGGTCGATGTGAGTGTTGTCGCCATGATGTCCGGCTGCCGATAAGGCGCCGAGCGTCATCGTATATAGCGCCATGAATTTCTTTCATGCTTGATTGAAGGATATGCAGTGGTCATGGCCGCTGTGGCACGGCACAGTAAGCGCCCTAATCTTCGAGACGAGAGTCGAAAAACGCTATGAGCCAGTATCACCCTCCATTTCGTGCCGACACCGTGGGTAGCCTGTTGCGGAGCGACGAGCTCAAACAGGCGAGACGCCGTTTTCAAGCGGGGGAAATCGACTATGCGGCATTGTGCGATGTCGAAAACGCCGAGATTCGACGTGTCGTCGCCAAGCAGGAAGCGCTGGGCCTCAAGGCGGTCACCGATGGCGAGTTCCGCCGCGCCTGGTGGCATTTCGATTTTCTTGAAGGTCTCAAGGGCGTAGAAGGTTATAGCGCGGATCAAGGGATCCAGTTTCAGGGGCGTCAGACGCAGGCGCGCAGCGTGCGCGTGACCGACAAACTGGGTTTCGATCCTGAGCACCCGATGCTCGGACACTTCCGCTTCCTGGCGGACACGGTCGATAAGGCGACGCCGAAGATGACGCTGCCCAGTCCCAGCGTGCTGCATTTCCGTGGTGGTCGCCGCAGTATCGACAGTAGTGTCTATCCTTCCCTGGATACCTTCTTCGCCGACCTGGCCGACACTTACCGTGACGTGGTCAAGCATTTCTATGCGGCAGGCTGTCGTTATCTGCAGCTCGATGACACGGTGTGGGCGTATCTGTGTTCCGATAAGGAACTCGCGGCAGCACGTGAGCGTGGCGAGGACGCCGATCGTCTGCAACACATCTATGCCGAAGTGCTCAACCATGCGCTGGCAGATCGTCCCGACGATCTGCATGTCAGTCTGCACGTCTGCCGCGGTAACTTCCGCTCGACGTGGATCAGCGAGGGGGGCTACGAGCCGGTTGCCGAGACGCTTCTGGGACGCGTCGATGTCGATGCCTACTTCCTCGAATACGACACCGAACGGGCGGGCGGCTTCGAGCCGCTGCGTTTCCTGCCGGAAGGTCACAAGCAGGCTGTCCTGGGGCTGATTACCAGCAAGAGCGGCGAACTCGAGCCCGCCGATACAGTTAGTGCTCGCATCGCCGAAGCGTCACGCTACGCGCCGCTTTCCCAGCTTTGCCTGAGCCCTCAGTGCGGTTTTGCCTCGACCGAGGAAGGTAATTTGCTCAGCGAAACGCAGCAGTGGGACAAGCTGCGCCATGTCGTGGATATTGCCAAGGCCGTCTGGCAAGACTGAGTTCTACTGTACTGGTCTGGTGTTCGCCCCTGCATGCTCGCATGTGGGGGCGTTTTATTGGTTGGCGCTCGCGTGCCAGTTCAATGAAGGCGAGGCGGATTGCGCGTTGGTCGGTAAGCCATCCTGCCATGTAACGGAAAGTTATCGCTTCTACGAGGAGGAATTATGACGCTTATCGACGTCAGCGGTGTGTCCATTCGGCGACGATTGGGGGCGTCTTTTCCCCTTGATCATGGGCAGTGTGGGAAAATTTATCGTTTCTCAGGCAATTGATATTGGCGAGATTAGCGTTATTCGTATTATCCTGTGGGCGGTACATGAGGGACCTGATGTATCAGGGCTTCATCACCACACACAGAAAGGTTTTCAAGGAGAACGCAGATGTTGTCCAACAGCAAGAACACGCTCAAGCTTCTGGTCGCCGCTGGCTCACTGGCCGTTTTGGCAGGTTGTGCTTCTGGCCAGGAACAGATGAAGAGCGATATCGATCAGGCGCAGGCTGATGCGGCTGAAGCCAAGAGCATGTCTCAGCAGGCAATGAATGCTGCCGAGAAAGCGCAGCGCGATGCGAATGCCGCTCTCGAAGCGACTCAGCGCAATCGCGACGAAATGGATCGTATGTTCGAGAAGTCCATGCGCAAGTAATGCGTAGGCAGTATGGGGCCGGCGTTTCAGCGTCTGGTCCAGAAAAAGGGCCCCGCCATTGGTGGGGTCCTTTTCGTTTGCAGCCGACGGGGATGACGTCCCCCGGGGCTCTCGGTGTACGCTAGCGCCTTGTCACGATCATTCGGAGTGGAACATGAGGCGATGGGCGCGTGCTTTGGCAATGACCTTGAGTGTTTTGTCGTTAGCGGTTGGGAGTGGGTCATGCGCGCTGGCGAACGCCGATGACGAGGTTTGGATCTTGATCGACGATAATGATTCCACGCTGGATATCTATCGCGGCGATACACGCATCGAGCGTTTCGAGCCGGTGGCGCTGGGGCGGGGTGGAACGGCGCGCGTTCGCCAGCGAGGCAGCAGGATGACGCCTACCGGCGAATTTCACATCAACCGTATCAATCGCGACAGCAAGTTCAATATCTTTCTGGGACTGGATTATCCCAAGCTCGATACTGCACGCGAGGCGATGCGGGCCGGGTTGATGTCTCCAACCGAGTATGCCGATTTCCAGGATGCCTATTACCGTGATGGGGCGCCGCCGCAGGATACGGTGCTGGGCGGCTACATCGGCATTCATGGGCTGGGGAGCAGTGACCCCGATATTCATCGGCGCTTTAACTGGACGGAAGGGTGTGTGGCCGTCACCAACGATCAGATCGAAGAATTGACGCGCCTGGTCTCGATCGGCACACGCGTCGTGATTCGTGGAGACGACGATGCACCGATCGATTCTCTGCGCGACAAGCCTCAGGCAAGCACTCAGATTTCGACGGATTGATAAAGCAGGTGCGGCAGTATCGGCAGGGCGTCATACAGGCTGCCTGGCAATGGTTCGTGCGGAGTCTCTTCTTCGGGCTCGACGTTCAGTGCCACCGCTGCGCCATCGGGAATCAACACCGCGTCCGCTAGACGCCGGTGATCGATATCGGTGTCGATAGCGTGGCGTTTCAAGGTGGCTACGAGGGATTCGTCAGCGTCGAGCACACGCTTGATGACTGGTGAACGGCGGTCTTCCTCGAGCAGGGGGAAGGACTGCACGTAGAGTGTCTCGTCGCGCCACCCGAACTTGGTCGGCTCGCTGACCAGGTTCACCTGGGTGCCCACCGGCAGTTTGTCGAAAAGATGCTCCACATCCTCCGGGAACATGCGAATACAGCCATGCGTGACGCGCATGCCGATACCTTGGGGTCGGTTGGTGCCGTGAATCAGGTAGCCGGGAATGCCCAGGCGCATCTTGTACTTGCCCAGCGGGTTATCGGGGCCGGGTGGCACCACATCCGGGAGTTCCCGGTCGTCCTCGGCGTGCTCCTTGATGATTGACTGAGGCGGATACCAGGGCGGATTTTTCTGCTTCTCGGTAATCCGTGTCTTGCCCAACGGCGTCGACCAGTCCATGCGTCCGACGCTGATGGCATAGGTCTCCATCCGTGCCGGTTCTCCCTCCTTTCGCTCGGGATAGTAATAGAGGCGCATTTCGGGAATGTTGACCACGACGCCTTCGCGGTCGGCATCGGGCAGAATGAAGCGTGTGGGCACCGTGACTTCTGTACCTTCGCCGGGATACCAGACACTGACGTCGGGGTTGGCGCGGCGCATCTCTTCGTAGCCGATGCCATACTGACGGCCGATATCGAGCAGCGTATCCTCCTGTTCGGCCTCGATGACGCGTATCTTGCCGACGATATTGCTGTTGTCATCGATCTCGAAGCGCGTGACGCGCTGGTCATGGGGGGCCGCCTCGGTTTGCGGCAAACTAGCCGCTTCAGGGTCGATCACGGGGCCCGGAGCGGATTCGGCAGGTGTCGCTGCCTCGGGGTCGATCACTGGGCCCGGCGCGTCGTCGGCAAGTGCCAGTGTGGACAGAGACAGCAAGGGGGCCAGCAGAAAGGGGGATAGGCCACGAGATGTAACCGGCATGGATAAAGACTCTTTTTCGGTCAGGCAAGTGGCGGATGCCACACTCACCTGCATTCTGGCGTATTTTCATGCCGACACAAGCCTTCAGCGGGCTTATGACGCGCATCCGTGCGTCTGTGTAAGGGTCTGGCAGGGCACCCGCATGGCGGATGCTGCCTGTTATGCTGCTTCCGTCTTGCGGTTGAGTTGTTCGAGTAACGCTTCAAGCAAGGAAAAGCGCTTTTCCTCGTCGCTCATATCGCCTTCGAAACGCAATGTATCCGCGCCGTCCAGCCGGTAGTGCGTTGGGTTCTTCTGGATCATCTGGACCAGCGTCATGGGGTCGACGACGGTTTGTGTGCCGAAAGTGAGGCGGCCACGCTCGGCGCCGGCCTCAAGGCGCACGATGCCCAGACGTTCGGCACGCTGGCGGAGCCGGGTCTGACGGAAAAACGTCTTGAGAGGCGCGGGTAGTAAGCCAAAGCGGTCGATCATTTCGACCTGCAATTCCTGAAGCTCGGCTTCATCCTCGGCGTTGGCGATGCGCTTGTACATGATCAGGCGTTGCTGTACGTCGGGCAAATAATCGTTGGGGATCAATGACGGCAAGCTGAGGCTGATTTCCACACCATCGTCCAGCGGAGACTCGATGTTGGGCGTCTTGCCGCTCTTGATGGCCTTGACCGCGCGGTCGAGCATTTGCATGTAAAGGCTGTAGCCGACCGTTTCCATCTGCCCGCTTTGTTCATCGCCCAGTAGTTCGCCAGCGCCACGAATTTCCATGTCGTGACTGGCGAGGGTGAAGCCGGCCCCGAGATCCTCCGCCAGGCCGATCGCTTCGAGGCGCTTGAGCGCATCTTGGGTCATGGCCTTGGGTGGTGGCGTGAGAAGATAGGCATATGCCTGATGATGGCTGCGACCGACACGCCCACGGAGCTGGTGCAACTGAGCGAGCCCGAACTTATCGGCGCGTTCGATGATGATGGTATTGGCGCTCGGTACGTCGATGCCGGTCTCGATGATCGTAGAGCACACCAGCACATTGAAACGTTTGTGATAGAAGTCCGACATCACGCGTTCCAGCGTACGCTCGGGTAGCTGGCCGTGGGCAACGGCCACGCGTGCCTCGGGCACCAGCTCGGCAACGCGTTCGGCAGTGGTCTCTATCGTCTTGACTT
Organism: Chromohalobacter sp. 296-RDG; assembly: GCF_029889885.1. GTDB lineage: Bacteria > Pseudomonadota > Gammaproteobacteria > Pseudomonadales > Halomonadaceae > Chromohalobacter. The sequence continues at coordinate 73,342 of NZ_JARANY010000003.1, read as the reverse complement.
CGTTGTGGAGAAAGTAGACTTGGCCACCGCGCAGAATTTCACGCAGCAGGGCTTCCTTCAGGACGCCTTCGTTGCGCTGCTGCACGAAGGTCTTGACCGATAGGCGGCGTGCCGGGGGCGTGGCGATGATCGAGAGGTCGCGAATACCGCTCATCGCCATGTTCAAGGTGCGGGGGATCGGTGTCGCGGTGAGCGTGAGAATATCGACTTCGGAGCGCAGACTCTTGAGTTTTTCCTTCTGGGAAACGCCGAAGCGGTGTTCCTCGTCGATGATCAGCAGCCCCATATTGGGGAGCGACATCGTCTTGGAAAGCAGCTTGTGGGTGCCGATGACGATATCGGCACGGCCTTCGTTGATGCGCTCCAGCGACGCTTGTTGTCCTTTGCCGGCGGTGAAGCGCGAAAGCAGCTCGATCTGCACCGCAGTGTCCGCGAAGCGGTCGCGGAAATTGTCATAGTGCTGTTGGGCCAGCAGGGTAGTGGGGACCAGTACCACGACTTGGCGATCGGAGTGCACGGCGAGAAAAGCCGCGCGCATGGCGACCTCGGTCTTGCCGAAGCCCACGTCGCCGCAAACCACGCGGTCCATCGGGCGCGGTGCGGTCATGTCGCCGATGACCGCATCGATGGCAGCGTGTTGATCGGGTGTTTCCTCGAAAGGGAAGCTGGCCGTGAAGCGTGCGTATTCCTCGCCGGGTGCGTCGCAGGCGAAGCCTTCGCGCGCCTCGCGTCGGGCGTAGGTATCCAAAAGCTCGGCGGCGGTATCGCGTACCTTCTCGGCCGCCTTGCGCTTAGCCTTGTCCCAGGTTTCCGAGCCGAGTTTATGCAGCGGCGCCAGTTCATCGGTGGCGCCGGCATAACGTGAAATAAGATGCAGACTGTCTACCGGAACGTAGAGCTTGGCGCCGCCGGCATATTCCAGTGCCAGAAATTCAGCGGCCTGGCCGCCGGCTTCCAGTGTCTCGAGCCCTTGGTAGCGACCTACGCCGTGGCTTTGGTGAACCACCGGAGAGCCGGGGCGCAATTCCGCCAGGTGACGTACGGCGAGCTCGTTGTCATCGGTCACCCGCCCACGGCGGCGTGCTTGGCGAACGACATCGCCGTACAGCTCGGTTTCGGTGATGACGCAGGTGGCGGGGCTATCGAGCCATAGCCCTTCATCGAGATCGCCTGCGCAAATTGCCAGTGGCGCACTACCATCCATGAAGTGTTGCCAGCCATCGGCCACGGCCAGCGTGCGCCCCAGTGGGGCGAGGGTTTCTTCCAGTGCTTCGCGGCGTCCACTCGACTCGGCGACCAGCAAGACGCGCGGAGCGTCGGAGGCACCGAGAAAGGCCTCCAGTTTGGCGAGGGGGTGATGACCACGTGCGTGGATGGCTACATCCGGGAGCGAGTGCGTGTTCGGTACCTTGGCATGCGGATGCGGTTCGTCATCGTCAACCAGCGCCACGCGTGGGTGCTGCTTGATGGAGGCGAATACCTCGGGCACGGGTAAGAAGGCATGTGCCGGCGGCAGCAAGGGCCGCGTGGGGTCGACGCCAAGATTGTCGTAGCGACTTTCGATGGCACTCCAGTGGTGCTCGGCTGCGTCGTGGACGCCGGGCATCAGCGCAATGCGCGTATGCGCATTCAGATGTTCGAACAGACTTGCGGTGTCCTCGAAGAAAAGCGGCAGGTACTGCTCCAGCCCGGGTGACGGAATGCCCTTGATCGCATCGTTGTACAGCGGGCATTGGCGCGGGTCGACGTCGAACAATGTCTCGAACCCCTCGCGGAAGCAGGCGATTGCCGAGCGTGACAGCGAATATTCGTGTGCCGGTAGCAACTCTACGCGCTCGACCTTATCCAGGGAGCGCTGAGAGTCGGGATTGAAATACCGCAAGGTATCGACTTCGTCATCGAACAGATCGATACGTAGGGGATGATCGCTGCCCATCGGGTAAAGGTCGATCAAGGCACCACGCAGCGCGTATTCACCGGGTTCGTAAACGGTCTCCACGGCGCGGTAGCCAGCTCGCGATAGACGCTCCCGGAATCCTTCTCGATCGAGTTGCATGCCGGTATGCAAGGTGAGTACACGACCGGCGATGTAATCGGTGGGCGGGAGTCGTTGCATCAAGGTATTGATGGGCACCACGACGATACCGCGCGTCCCTTCTTGCAACTGGCGCAGTGTCTTGAGGCGTGTCGAGACGATGTCCTGATGCGGCGAAAAGCTATCGTAGGGCAACGTTTCCCAGTCGGGGAACGATAAGATGGGATGATCGGCGAAGAATTGCAGTGCGCCTTCGAGCCGTTGAGCGCTGGAGGTATCGGGGGTCACCACCATCAGCGGAGCGTCGTCGGCGAGGCGTGCCAGCGCCAGTGCGCCAGCGGCGGCGTGCGGATGCTGCCAGTAGACGGTGTCACGCACGCCCTGAGGATGCGGTGGATCGAGCGGTGAAAAATACGACATGGTGTGCTTCATTTTCTGTGTCGAGATGATGATAGCAGGCAAAGCAAGGGATGGGGGCAATACGCGGGGATTTAAAGCCAGGCCCGATATCGGCCTTGTAGTCGAAAATAGCGGCATGAATCGGCGTTCAATGCCTTTTTTCGGCCCTGTAGTCAAGGTCCTGTTGGTGTAGTGGAATTACACCGCATGCGACCAAGCAAGCATTGCCAAGGAGATGAAAAGCTCCGGATAATGCGCTCGTTTTTCGTTCCCCGCTGCCGTGACGAGGCCCGCCGTGAGTCAAGAAAAGCTCGAGAGCTATTTTCAGGATTGGCAAGAAAACGAAGCATTGGCCGAGGAGATGATCCCCCTGCTGGGACGCCTCTACCGTAAGTACAATGTCGTACCATCCCTGTTTGGTCGTTCGTTGATCAATCGCTCGGTGATTCGCATTCTCAAGAATCATCGCTACGTCAAGAAGGTCGAGGGTACCGAACTTTCGGTGCGCGAGACGTTGCCGATGGTCGAGGCCATGACCGAACTCGAGCTGGGGCCGGCGCACATCGATATCGGCAAGTTGGGAGTGGCGTTCAAGCGCTCCGAGCAAGACGACATCAGGGCCTTCCTCGAAACGGAACTGGCCGATATCGTGGGTCGCCATGCCGATACCGGCATGGGTGGCGAGCCCAAGGATGTCGTGCTCTATGGCTTCGGGCGCATCGGTCGTTTGCTGGCGCGTATCCTGATCGAGAAAGCGGGTGGCGGTAACTTGCTGCGTCTGCGTGCCATTGTGGTGCGGGGCGGCGGCGATGACCTGGAGAAGCGTGCCAGTCTGTTGCGTCGCGATAGCGTGCATGGGCCTTTCGCCGGTTCGATCCGGGTCGATCATGAGAACGAGGCGATCATCGCCAACGGCAACTACATCCAGATCATTCATGCCGACTCGCCCAGTGAGATCGATTACACCGCGTATGATATCCAGAGTGCTCTAGTCGTCGATAACACCGGCAAGTGGCGTGACGCGGAAGGTCTGTCCCAGCATCTAGCGTCCAAGGGCGTGGCGAAGGTGTTGCTGACCGCGCCCGGCAAAGGCGATGTCAAGAATATCGTCCAAGGCATCAACCACGACGAGATGACCGACGACGACCGCGTGATTTCGGCGGCGTCGTGTACGACCAATGCGATCGTGCCCGTCCTCAAGGCGATCAACGACGAGTTCGGTATCGTGCATGGGCATGTCGAGACGGTGCATGCCTACACCAACGACCAGAACCTGATCGATAACTATCACAAGGGCGACCGGCGGGGGCGCAGTGCTGCGCTGAACATGGTGTTGACCGAAACCGGCGCCGCCAAGGCCGTGGCCAAGGCATTGCCCGAACTGTCGGGCAAGCTCTCCGGGAATGCCATTCGCGTGCCTACGCCTGATGTGTCCATGGCTATCCTCAACCTTACGCTGGACAAGGCCACTGACCGTGAGGCACTGAACGAGTACCTGCGCGACATGGCCTTGCATTCACGCATGCAAAAGCAGATCGATTACGTCGACTCGCCGGAGGTGGTGTCGTCCGATTTTGTGGGCAATCGCCATGCCGGCATCATCGATGCTCAGGCGACGATCGCCGATGATCGTCAGGTCGTGCTCTATGTGTGGTATGACAATGAATTCGGGTATAGCTGTCAGGTCGTGCGTATCCTCCAACACATGTCCAACGTGCGTTTCGTGTACTTGCCGCGCGAGACGCGCTGAGTATTCCCCGCCGTATCTCCGCTGCGCCCCGGAACCGGGGCGCAGTCGTGTCTCGCATGCGTCATCGTAAGCCCTGCACTTCCTAAGGTTATGTAGTGTTATGTAGTCATTCGGGACTTGTCTCTCTATAATGGTGCTCGATTTTGGGGACGGCCCTTGGCCATGGGCCGAAAGAAGCAATCGTCTGATAAGAAAAGAATCCGACCACCGTGAAGGTTGCCCGCGCTGTTCAGCATGGTTAAAAGACGCGTGGCAAGCGTGTGGCCGTTCATGGACCCCTTTCCTTTCGAAACATCAGATCCGACAACTGGGCGAGACTATGATCGAAGTCAAACGAGGCCTGGATCTCCCCATCGCCGGGTCGCCCGAGCAGCGCATATACGATGCGCCGCGCGTGCGGCAAGTGGCGATTCTTGGCACCGACTACGTGGGCATGAAGCCGACGATGGAGGTCCGAGAGGGGGACAAGGTGAAACTGGGCCAGCTATTATTCACCGACAAGAAAGTCCCGGGTGTACGGTTCACGGCACCAGGCGCAGGCGAGGTGGTGGCGATCAACCGTGGCGAGAAGCGGCGCCTGCTGTCGGTCGTCATCAAGCTCGATGATCACGAAGAGGCCGTACCCTTCACGGCGCATGGCGCGGACGCGCTGGATCGGTTGGAGCGCCAGACGGTCGTCGATCAACTGGTTGATTCAGGGCTCTGGACCGCATTCAGGACTCGCCCTTACTCTCGCACGCCCGCACCTGATGCTACGCCCGCCGATATTTTCGTTACCGCCATCGATACACATCCCCTTGCCGCCGACCCCAATGTGGTGATCGGTGAGGACGCCGCGGCGTTCGAGCAGGGGCTCAAAGTTCTCAAACACCTGACGCCGGGTCAGGTGTTCGTCTGCCATGGGCAAGGCGCCGAGCTACCGGGCCGCGAGCTCGAAGGCGTGCATTTCGAGGCCTTTGCTGGCCGGCATCCCGCTGGGCTGGTGGGTACTCATATCCATTATCTCTCCCCGGTGAGTCTTGCGCATCAGGTATGGCATCTCGGCTATCAGGATGTCATCGCCTTCGGCAAGATGTTTGCCGAAGGGCGCCTTGAAACACAGCGCGTAGTGGCCGTCGGCGGTCCGCGCGCCAAGCAGCCGCGCTTGTTGCGGACGCGCCTCGGGGCGAGCAGCAGTGAATTGCTGGAAGGCGAAATCGAAGCGCCCGAGGACACCCGCGTGATTTCAGGCTCGGTCTTCGGTGGCGAGATCGCCGAAGGTTCGCGGCGCTTCCTGGGGCGTTTCCATCGCCAGTTCTCGCTGCTCGAAGAGGGCAATAAGCGTGCCTTCCTGGGATGGCTGTCATTTGGGTTGCGGCGTCATTCGGTGATGGGCATCTATGTCTCTCAGTTTTTGGGGCTCAATCAGTATTCGCCGAATACGTCCACCAACGGTTCCGAGCGCGCCATGGTGCCGGTGGGCGCCTACGAACGCGTGATGCCGCTGGATATCATGCCGACGCAGTTATTGCGCTCTTTGATCGTGGGCGACATCGAGAGTTCGATGGAGCTTGGCTGTCTGGAGCTGGATGAAGAAGATCTCGCGCTTTGTACCTACGTTTGCCCCGGCAAGTACGAGTACGGCCCCATCCTGCGTGATAACCTCACCATGATCGAGAAAGAGGTCTGACGATGGGAATTCGTAATACGCTCGACAAGCTCGAGCCGCACTTTCACCAGGGTGGTAAATACGAGAAGTTCTACGCGCTGTACGAAGCGGTCGATACGATCTTCTATACCCCCCCGGACGTGACCAAGAGCACGGCGCACGTGCGTGATGGCATCGATCTGAAGCGCATCATGATCACGGTATGGCTGTGTACCTTTCCGGCGATGTTCTTCGGCATGTACAACGCCGGCCTGCAGGCCAACATGGCAATCGGCGACGGCTTCGGTGCGCTGAGCGGATGGCGTGAAGCCATCACCATGGCGCTGGCGGGGAGTCACGATCCCGGCAGCATCTGGGCCAATTTCGTACTGGGTGCCACTTATTTTCTGCCTATCTATCTGATGACCTTCGTCGTCGGCGGGTTCTGGGAAGTACTGTTCGCCGTCAAGCGTGGCCACGAGGTCAATGAAGGCTTCTTCGTCACTTCCGTGCTGTATGCGCTGATCCTGCCGGCGACTATTCCATTGTGGCAGGTGGCCTTGGGGATTACCTTCGGGGTCGTGATCGGCAAGGAAATCTTCGGCGGCACCGGCAAGAACTTCCTGAATCCGGCGCTGACCGGGCGCGCCTTCTTGTATTTCGCCTATCCGGCGCAGATCTCCGGCGATAGCGTATGGGTCCCTGCCGACGGTTATACCGGCGCTACCGCGCTCTCCGCGGCGGCCCAGAACGGCATGGGTGCCGTGCAGCAGGCATATAGCTGGTGGGACGCCTTCCTGGGCTTCATCCCTGGCTCGGTAGGGGAAACCTCGACATTGGCGATCCTCATCGGCGCGGTGGTCTTGCTGATCACGCGTATCGCCTCGTGGCGTATCATGCTGGGCGTGTTCGTGGGCATGGCGCTGACCGCGATGCTGTTCACCACCATCGGCTCGAATAGCAATCCGATGTTCGGTATGCCGTGGTACTGGCATTTCGTGCTTGGCGGCTTCGCCTTCGGTATGGTGTTCATGGCCACCGACCCGGTATCGGCGTCGATGACTGATCGTGGCAAGTTGCTGTTCGGCCTCTTGATCGGGGTGATGACGGTATTGATCCGCGTGGTCAATCCCGCGTTTCCGGAAGGCATCATGCTGGCGATTCTGTTCGCCAACCTGTTCGCGCCGATGATCGATCACTTCTTCGTGCAGGCCAATATCAAGCGCCGCCAGAAGCGTGATGCCGCGTACTCCACCGCGACGACCGAGGAGGCCACCTGATGGCCAGTAACAATTCCATCAAGAAGACGCTAACGGTCGCACTCGCGCTTTGCATCGTGTGCTCGGTGGTGGTATCGACTGCTGCTGTGGTCTTGCAGCCTACCCAGCAGAAGAACCAGGAGCTCGACCGCAAGAGCAACATCCTGCAGGTGGCCAATCTCTATGAGCCGGGGATGGACGTCGACGATGCGTTCGATGAGTTGATTACCTCGCGTGTGATCAATTTGAAGACCGGCGAGTACAGTGATCGTTTCGATCCGCAAAGTTACGATCAGTTCGATGCCGCCAAAGACCCGGCGACATCACGCACCTTGTCCGGTGAAGAGGATAGCGCTGGCATCGGGCGTGAAGAGATGTACTCGACGGTCTATCTGGTGGGTGACGACCCCGATGACCCGGACCAGATTATTCTGCCGATTCGTGGACAAGGGCTGTGGGGGCTGATGCGTGGCTTCTTCGCCATTGAAGGCGATGGTAACACCATCGTCGGATTGTCCTACTACTCTCATTCCGAAACGCCGGGGCTTGGCGGCGAGGTCGACAATCCCCGTTGGAAGGCGAAGTGGCAAGGCAAGAAGATTTATGCAGAAGATGGCATGAATCCCGACATCTCCCTGGTCAAGGGCGGTGCCGAGAGCAAGTATGAAGTCGATGCCTTGTCGGGGGCGACGCTGACGAGCCGCGGCGTGACCAATATGCTGCATTTCTGGCTGAGCGAGAGTGGCTTCGGCCCCTATCTCGCCCGCTTCCACGGCAACTCCGAAGGAGCGTGAACATGGCTGCTGATTCCGTAAAAGACGTTGTTCTCTCGCCGGTCTTCAAGAACAACCCGATCGCGCTGCAGGTGCTGGGGATTTGTTCGGCACTGGCGGTGACCAACTCCATGAGTGTGTCGTTGGTCATGGGCCTGGCCGTTATCGCGGTCACGGCGTGTTCCAACCTGTTCGTTTCATTGATTCGTCAGCATATTCCGTCGTCGATCCGCATCATCGTGCAGATGACCATCATTGCCTCGCTGGTCATCGTGGTCGATCAGGTGCTCAAGGCGTATGCCTACGAGATGTCCAAGCAGTTGTCGGTCTTCGTCGGGCTGATCATCACCAACTGCATCGTCATGGGCCGTGCCGAGGCCTATGCCATGCAAAATGGCCCCGTCATGAGCTTTCTCGATGGGGTCGGTAACGGCTTGGGTTATGCCATGATTCTGCTCGTTGTCGGCTTCTTCCGTGAGCTGTTCGGGTCCGGTAGCGTCTTCGGCTTCACTGTGCTGACGCCGGTGCAGGACGGTGGCTGGTATGTGCCCAACGGCCTGATGCTGTTGCCGCCCTCGGCATTCTTCGTCATTGGCTTGATGATCTGGGTTCTGCGGAGCATTCGTACCGAGCAGGTCGAAAAAGCCGAGTACCGAATCGTGGCCAACAGCAAGGCTAAGATTAAGGAGTCCGTGTGATGTTCGAGCATTACCTGAGCCTCTTCGTCAAGGCAGTGTTCGTGGAAAACATGGCACTGGCTTTCTTTCTCGGCATGTGCACGTTTCTTGCCGTTTCCAAGAAAGTTTCCTCGGCCATCGGGCTGGGGATCGCGGTCGTGGTGGTGCTAACCATCACCGTGCCGGTCAATAACCTGATCCTGACGTATCTGTTGAAGGAAGGGGCTCTGACCTGGACGGGCCTTGAAGGCGCCGAAAATATCGACCTGTCGTTTTTGGGACTTTTGAGTTATATCGGGGTCATTGCAGCACTGGTGCAGATCCTCGAGATGTTTCTCGATAAGTTCGTCCCCTCGCTCTATAACGCGCTGGGGGTTTTCCTGCCGTTGATTACGGTGAATTGCGCGATTCTCGGCGCTTCACTGTTCATGGTCGAACGTAGCTATAATTTCGGCGAGTCTGTGATCTACGGTGCCGGGGCTGGCTTCGGCTGGGCGCTGGCGATCACTGCATTGGCGGGGATTCGTGAAAAGCTCAAGTACAGTGACGTGCCGGCCAGCCTCCAAGGGTTGGGGATCACCTTCATTACCGTCGGACTGATGTCACTGGGCTTCATGTCCTTCTCCGGCATCCAGCTCTAGGCAACGGAAATAGGAAACCGACATGGTCAATACATCCATCATCGTGCTCGGCGTCGTCATGTTCACCGTGATCGTGCTTGGTCTGGTGGTCGTGATCCTGACGGCGCGCAGTCGTCTGGTCAGCAGTGGCGACGTCTCCATCGAGATCAACGGCGATCCCGAGAACACCTTGACGACCCAGGCAGGCGGCAAGTTGCTGCAAACGCTGGCCGCCAATGGCATCTTTCTTTCCTCCGCATGCGGCGGTGGCGGTTCCTGCGCACAGTGCAGATGCCGCGTGGCGGATGGCGGGGGCTCGATTCTGCCCACCGAAGAGTCTCACTTCACCCTGCGTGAGAAGAAGGAGGGCTGGCGGCTGTCTTGTCAGGTCCCGGTCAAGCAGGACATGAAGGTCGAGGTTCCCGAGGAGGTCTTCGGCGTCAAGAAGTGGGAATGTGAGGTCACCGAGAATCCCAACGTCGCCACCTTCATCAAGGAGCTCAACCTCAAGCTTCCTGAAGGCGAGGATGTGGCTTTCCGGGCCGGGGGCTATGTCCAACTGGTGGCGCCGCCTTACGACATCAAGTTCTCTGACTTCGAGATCGAAGATGAATATCGCGGCGATTGGGACAAGTTCAATCTCTTCGATACCTCCCACAAGAGCGACGAGGAGATCATCCGCGCGTACTCGATGGCGAATTACCCGGATGAAAAGGGTATCCTCAAGTTCAACATTCGTATCGCTACGCCGCCGCCCAATACCGATCATCCCCCTGGGGTCATGTCGACGTATACCTTCGCGCTCAAGCCGGGTGACAAGGTGACGGTGATGGGACCCTTCGGTGAGTTCTTTGCCAAGGAATCCGATGCGGAAATGATCTTCATCGGTGGTGGTGCAGGCATGGCGCCCATGCGCAGCCATATCTTCGATCAGCTCAAGCGCCTTGAATCGAAGCGCAAGATCTCGTTCTGGTACGGTGCCCGCTCCTGGCGTGAGACCTTCTATAATGAAGAATACGATCAGTTGGCTGCAGAGTTCGAGAATTTCGAATGGCATCTCGCGCTCTCCGACCCCTTGCCAGAGGATAACTGGGAAGGCGACACCGGCTTCATCCATAACGTACTTTACGAGAAGTACCTCAAGGATCATCCGGCGCCGGAAGATTGCGAATACTATATGTGCGGCCCGCCGATCATGAACGCATCCGTCATCAAGATGCTGACCGACATGGGTGTAGAGCCTGAAAACATCATGCTGGATGACTTCGGCGGATGAGACTGACAGCACACTGTGCAGGGCCGGCCTGGAAAGGGCTGGTCCTGTTTGTATTATTGGTGCTGGCTGGTTGCGATCAACCGCCGCAGGCGCATCGCTTCGAGGGCCCCATCTTCGGGACGGGGTATCATGTGACCGTCTATGGCGACTTCAGCGATAAGCAACTTGCCTCGCTGGATGATGGAATCAAGGAGTCGCTCGACAAGGTCGACAACTTGATGTCGACCTACAAGGCCGACTCGGAGTTGTCGCGTTTCAATGCCGCGCCAGTGGATGAACCGTTCGAGCTGTCATCGTCGACGGCCAGCGTGATCGGGGAAGCCATCGACATCGGCGATCTCTCGAATGGCGCTTTCGATGTCACCATCGGTAGCGTGGTCAACCTGTGGGGCTTCGGTCCCGAGATGCGTCCGGACGAAGTGCCCAGCGATGATAAAATCGCCCAGGCGCTGGACAAGGTCGATTACCAGGCGTTGAAGTTGAAAGGCAATCACCTGACCAAGACCAAGCCAGTGTATGTCGATCTTTCGGGCATCGCCAAGGGGTTCGGGGTCGACCAAGTGGCGGCTCGCCTGGATGCGCTGGGCGTGACGTCTTATCTCGTGGAAGTCGGCGGCGAGATCCGCACGCGGGGGGAAAAGCCCAATGGCGAGCCTTGGCGTATCGCCGTGGAAAAACCGGTTTCTCGGGAACGTAGCGTACAACGCGTGCTCGAACTCGAAGACGTGGCGGTGGCGACATCGGGGGATTACCGCAATTATTACGAAGAAGATGGGCAGCGTTTTTCGCATACCATCGATCCGCGTACCGGTCGCCCGATCACGCATCACCTTGCCTCGGTGACGGTCGTTTCCGAGCGTAGTGCGACGGCCGATGGGCTGGCGACGGCTCTGGAGGTCCTGGGGCCCGAAAAAGGCATGGCGTTGGCCAACCGCGAGGATATTGCGGCGTATTTCATCGTCAAAACCGATGAGGGTTTCAAGACAGAGCTCAGCGAGGCGTTTCATACCTATCTTGCGGATGAGTCGTCCGAAGGGGAAAAGCAATGACAGTATGGCTTTTGGTATTCGCATTGATGCTGTTGCTGTTGGCCGGCATGGCCATCGGCGTCATTCTCGGCCGTAAGCCCATCGCAGGTTCGTGCGGGGGACTCAATCAGTTGGGCCTCAAGGAGGGATGCGATATCTGTGGCGGGGACGACAAGGCCTGCGAAGAAGAGAATCAAAAGCGCCGCAAGAGTGGGCGTCGTTCCAGCGACGAGAATCGGGGCGCCGACCTCGGCTACGACGCCGTTCGACGCTGATTGCACTCGTCAATCAATACTGACGTGGAATCGTTGGTTGAGTCCAAGGCGCCTTAGGGCGTGTCCCGACATGATATCGCGGGAAATCCGGGTATGCGCCCTGTAGGCGGCACGTCCCGTCATTCCCGCTTGCCGTGGCCAGTCTTGCGTTGAGGCTTATCGCAGCGGTTCCTCATGCATCGAGAGGAGCAGGCGAACCTAATGGCAGTTCACAATTATGATGTGGTGGTGATTGGCTCGGGCCCCGCAGGAGAAAGCGCGGCGATCAACGCGGCCAAGCATGGCAAGCGTGTGGCCATCGTCGAGAAGCAACAAGCGGTGGGCGGCAACTGCACTCACTGGGGCACGATTCCCTCCAAGGCGCTACGCCACCAGGTCAAGCAGATCATGCAGTTCAATACCAACCGCATGTTCCGCGATATCGGCGAACCGCGCTGGTTTTCCTTTCCTCGTGTGCTCGAACGTTCCAAGGTGACCATTGACCAGCAGGTCGAGATGCGCACCCAGTTCTATTCACGCAATCGCATCGATCTTTTCTTCGGCGTGGCGAACTTCCGTGACGAGCACACTCTGATCGTGCGAGACAATCAGGAAGGCGTCGAGGAGTTGTGCGCTCAGCAGTTCGTGATTGCCACGGGCTCTCGCCCTTATCGTCCCGCCGATATCAACTTCCGGCATCCACGCATTTATTGCGCGGACACCGTCCTGGGGCTTTCTCATACGCCCCGTACCTTGATCATCTTCGGGGCCGGGGTCATCGGCTCCGAGTATGCGTCGATCTTTTCAGGACTCGGTGTCAAGGTCGACTTGATCGATATGCGCGAGCGTTTGCTGTCGTTCCTCGACGATGAGATCAGCGACGCGCTTTCCTACCATCTGCGCCAGAATGGTGTATTGGTGCGCCATAACGAAGAATACGAAAGCATCGAAGGCGATGAGTCCGGGGTGATCGTCAAGCTCAAGTCCGGCAAGCGTCTGCGCGCGGATGCGTTTCTGTGGGCCAATGGGCGTACCGGCAATACCGATCAATTGGGGCTGGAAAACATCGGGCTCGAACCCAATGGGCGCGGGCAGCTACAGGTCGATGACCATTATCGCACCATGGTGCCGCATATCTATGCCGTGGGGGATGTCATCGGTTGGCCGAGTCTGGCCAGTGCCGCCTACGACCAGGGGCGTAGTGCCAGCGATGACTTCCTGGAAGAAGACTTCCGCTTCGTCGAGGATATCCCCACCGGTATCTACACGATTCCCGAGATCAGCTCGGTAGGCAAGAACGAGCGCGAGTTGACCGAAGCCAAGGTGCCTTATGAGATAGCGCAGGCGTTCTTCAAGGACACCGCGCGTGCGCAGATCACCGGGGACACGGTGGGGATGCTCAAGATTCTGTTCCATCGCGAGACACTCGAGATTCTGGGCATTCATTGCTTCGGCGACCAGGCTTCCGAGATTGTGCATATCGGCCAGGCCATCATGCAGCAAAAGGGCGAGGCCAATACCCTGAAGTATTTCATCAATACCACCTTCAACTATCCGACCATGGCCGAGGCGTATCGCGTTGCGGCGCAAAACGGACTGAATCGTATATTCTGATACGCGCCAATAGGGGGCTTGCGGTCGAAGGCCTCGGGCATTTGCCGGCCTGGATCGGCATTCGACGAGCCGGCACTTTTGCCGGCTCGTTGCATTGGGGCATCTATCGTCACATGAGCACAAGGAGGTTTTATGTATCGGGAGGACAAGCAGCATAGCGACGAAACGACGTTTACGTTGGGACGCGAAGAGTTGACCATCCACCATCGCCACGAATTGGCCAGCACGATAAACGACCTCTTGCTGGGGCTGTGGTTCACGATCGGCAGCGTATGTTTCTTCTACCAAGGCAGCGTCAAGGAGGCGGGCGTCTGGCTATTCGTGTTGGGCAGCGTGCAACTGCTTATCCGTCCGTTGATTCGTTTGCATCGCCAGATCACGCTCAAGCAGTTGCCTGCAAGTAGTCAGGAATTCTGAAGCGACTAGCGGTAGCGATAGACCCGCAAGCTGGGCAGGAAGGGCGTGTCTTCGAGCTTCGTGTCGGCACGTTGGGCGCGAGTTCGCTTGTCGGGCGGCTTTGCCTTCGGAGCGTTGTGCGAAGGCAGGCGAGCGTCTTCGCTGGGAATGAATAGAGGCAGTGGTAGATTCATGGCACGACGCATGCGCCCATCGGCCAGCGCTTCATGAAAGAACAGGTTGGCGCGCATGACGGGGGCCTGAGTTTGTACCTGTGCCAATGGCTCGCCGTCGGGAATATCCGCCAAGTGGCGTAGCTGAATGCGAATATGTGGGCTTTCGGTATCCATTTCCAAAAGCCGCCGTTCGGCATCACGTACGCTCAAGCGCTTGATGGAGCGCCCGCTGGTATACCAGGCGAGACGCACGCGCGACAGCGGCGCGTCCGCCACGGGTAGGTGTCGCCAGCATTGCTTGAGGTGCAGACGTGCCAAGCCTTGGCCGCGTAGATGGCTGTGCAGTGTGGGATGACGAAAGGGCAGCACGGCCTTGATCTCGTGGAGCAGGTTCGGTGCGTCTTGACGAATCTCGGCCAGTGTCGCCGCGAATGTCTGCTTGGCGTGATTGATGTCGGCGACGTATGCCAGCAATGTGGGGGTGGCGGCGATCAGGCCGATGTAATTGCGCGTCGCGCGACCGTCTTGTCCATCTTGATACCAGAAGTCGAGTAGTGCATGGCGTAGCCATGCGATATCGAAGGGAGTATCGCCCAGTACCCAGCCTCTCGGGGGAGCGTGTTCGACATGCTCGATGAGTGCCTCGCAGGCTTCGATCACATGATCGAAGTCGTGCTCGAGTCGGGCCAGGAGGTGATATTGCCGCTCCATTTTTATACCGTTATATCCATTCTAATGGCCCTATAGTGGCAAGCTTGGTGCGTCTTGGCAAGTATGCCTGGCGTTCAATGTCGGTCGTGTGAGATGGGCCGCGCCTGCCCATGGATGGCGGGCCAGTACGGCCCGCCACTCAACGGTCGCGGTAACGCTTGGTGAGATCGGCGTAGGCATCGACGCGTCGGTCACGCAGGTATGGCCAAGCTCGCCGCACTTGTTCGCTACGTGTCATGTCGAGCTCGGCCAATAGATGCGTCGTTTCATCGCCGGCCTGGGCCAATATCTCGCCCTGTGGACCGCAGATGAAGCTACCGCCCCAGAAGTCGATGCCCGACGTCGCATGCGAAGGGTCTGCTTCGTGACCGACGCGATTGGCGACCAAGACCGGTAGGCCATTGGCCACGCCATGCGAGCGCTGAATCAATGTCCAGGCGTCTTTCTGGCGGTGCTTCTCGGCGTCGTCATCGGACTGGCTCCAGCCGATGGCGGTGGGATAGAGCAAGAGCTCGGCCCCGGCGAGGGCCATCAGGCGCGCGGCTTCCGGGTACCATTGATCCCAGCAGACCAAGACACCGAGCCGGCCGACGGACGTCTCGATGGGCTCGAATCCGGTATTTTCTTCGGCATCGCCGGGCGTGAAATAGAATTTTTCGTAGAACCCTGGATCGTCGGGAATATGCATCTTGCGATAGTGGCCCACGCGGCCTCGCTGGCGGTCAAATACCACGGAAGTATTATGGTAGAGTCCCGCAGCGCGGCGTTCGAAAAGCGATCCGACGAGCACGACGTCGAGTTCGGCGGCGAGGGCAGCGAGATGCTGGGCGCTGGGGCCGTCGAGTGGTTCGGCCAGATCGAACAGGCTATCGTCTTCGGTTTGGCAGAAGTAGTGCGTGGCATGCAGTTCCTGAAGCAGGATCAGTTCGGCGCCTTTCTCCGCCAGCTCACGAATGCCAACGTCGCTTTCTTGCAGACTACGGGCCTTGTCGGGCCAGGATCGTTGCTGAACGAGTCCTACCTTGAGCGTCGAAGGCATGGCGTCACTCCTTGTTATTGGTAACGTTGTCATGGGGATCGGCGGCGGACGCGGTGAAGAAAGCGCCGCGTGGTAGCTGCATGGTCAGGCAGTGGAGGCTGCCATGTTGGCGGATCACGGTGCGACAGTCGATGGGAATGATATCGCGTCCGGGGAACGCGCTGGCCAGTGCCGTCAAGGCCACGCCATCGGCAGCATCGGCATAGGTGGGCACGAGCACCGCACCGTTGATGATCAGGAAGTTGGCATAGGTGGCGGGCAGGCGGTGGCCATCATCGGGGTCATAGCATGCGCGCGGCAAGGGCAAGGGAATAAGGCGATAAGGCTCGCCATCGGCGCGCCGAAAGGCCTTGAGCTCGCTCTCCATCTGCGTTAACGCGGGGAAATGCGGGTCGTCGGGGTCTTCGCAGCGTACATAAGCGATAGTCTCGGCATCGCAAAAACGGGCCAAGGTGTCGATGTGGCTATCGGTATCGTCACCTTCGAGATGGCCTTGAGTGAGCCACAGGCAACGCTCGATGCCCATGTCATCGCGCAAAGCGGCTTCGATGTCTTCACGCGTCAGGTGAGGATTACGGTTCGGATTGAGCAGGCAAGTTTCGGTGAGCAGTAACGTGTCATCGCCGTCACCCTCGATGGCGCCGCCTTCCAGGACCATCTCGCGAGCCTCCCGCGGGGCGGCGTAAATCCCCATATCCGAGAGGGCCGCAGTCAGGGCGTTATCGCGCTCGGCTGCGAACTTACCGCCCCAGCCCGTGAAGCCATAATCGAGCAGCATGATCTTGCCGTCGCGTTCGATGGCAATCGGCCCGTGGTCGCGGGTCCAGGTGTCGTCCGACGGCGCTTCAATGAGGTGCCATTGCTTGGGATGAATGCCCAGGCGGGAAAAGCGTGAATCGAGGCGTTGGCGTGTCACGTCATCGGCGACGATAACCAATACGGGCTGATATCGTGTGATCGCTACGACCAAGGCTTCCAGAGAGGCTTCGATACGCTCGAGCAGGGGCTCCCAATCGCTTTCGGCACTGGGCCACGTGAGTTGAATGGCGTCCTGGGGATGCCATTCGGGGAACAGGCGTGGGAGCATTGCGGTCTCCTATGGGGGTTGAGGCACGACGCCGTGGCAGGATCTCGTTGTCATGTCGATGATGACGGTAGCTGCAGGATTTTAGTCCTCGCCGACACGGATGCAAGTACTACCAGGTGCTGCCCATGATGATGCCATCGAATGGTTTTTTCGCCGTCATTGGCTCATGCAGGAGCATGCAAAAACACGTACCATGAGCCCGGCTCATACCAAGGAATCGATGTCGATGCTGGATCGCTTGCCGTTTCTTATCGGATTGCGCTATGTACGCGCGAAACGTCGCAACCATTTCATTTCATTCATATCCCTGACGTCCATGCTGGGCTTGATGCTGGGCGTGGCGGTATTGATCCTCGTGTTGTCGGTCATGAACGGATTCGATCATGAATTGCGGACACGCATATTGGGCATGGTGCCGCATACCAAGATCGAAGCCCAAGGGGGCATGACGGACTGGAAAGCACTCGCCGAACGCCTGGAGAAGCGTGACCACGTCATCGGCGCGGCGCCGTACGTTCAGCAGCAAGGCATGTTTTCCTCTGAAGGACGTACCCAGGGAGCTATGGTCAACGGGATCAAGCCGAGCTATGAAGGCAAGGTGTCGATCATCGACGAGCACATGACGCAAGGCTCGCTAGACGATCTTGCGCCCGGCGAGTGGCATGTGGTGCTGGGTGACTTGCTGGCACGCAACCTTGGCGTGGGCGTGGGGGATCGCGTGACATTGCTGGTACCCGAGGCCTCGATTACGCCGGGGGGCGTTTTCCCACGCCTCAAGCGTTTCACCGTCAGTGGCATCTTCAAGATAGGCGCCGATCTCGATGCCAATCTGGCCTATGCCAATATCAAGGACATGCAGAAGCTGGGTCGCCTGGGAGATTCGGTCGGTGGCCTACGCCTGGAACTGGATGATCTCTTCCAGGCGGGATCGGTCACCAATGCGATCGTAGACGATCTGGGCAGTGGTTACCGTGGGATTGACTGGACCTATACCCACGGCAACCTGTTTCAGGCGATCCAGATGGAAAAACGCATGATCGGGTTGTTGTTGATGGTGATCGTCGCCGTAGCGGCATTCAACATCGTCTCCACATTGGTCATGGTGGTGACGGACAAGCATGCTGACATCGCGATCTTGCGGACCATCGGTGCCAAGCCGGGGACCATCATGCGTATCTTCATGGTGCAGGGCATGACGATCGGGCTCATCGGTATCGTCGTGGGAGTGGCGCTCGGTGTAGTGCTGGCGTTGTCGGTCTCGGACTTGATTGCCTGGTTCGAAGCATTGACGGGTATCCAATTCTTGGATCCTAACGTCTATTTCATCAGCTATCTGCCTTCGCAGCTTCAGTGGGGCGACGTGGGTATCATCTCGGGATCGGCTTTCGTGCTGACATTCCTGTCGACGCTGTATCCCGCTTGGCGTGCGGCGCGTATTCAACCGGCCGAGGTATTGCGTTATGAATGAGGAAACCGCGATGGCGTCGAATGGCGCTTCCGCATTCGCCAACAATGAGATCATGCTGCAGTGCGATGGCCTGACGCGTATTTATCGCGAGGGCCCGCAGGACGTTACGGTGCTCGATGCGCTGGAACTGGAAGTGCGTGCCGGTGAGCGGGTTGCCGTAGTGGGTAGCTCGGGATCAGGTAAGACCACACTGCTTAATCTCTTGGGCGGCGTCGACCGCCCAAGTGCAGGGCATGTACGCATTGCCGGTCAGTCGCTCGCCGAGATGGGGGAGGCCGCACTGGGGAGCTTTCGCAATCGACATATCGGCTTCGTGTACCAGTTCCACCATCTGCTGGCAGAGTTTTCGGCGCTGGAAAATGTCGCCATGCCATTGCTCATTCGCGGGCAAAAGCGGCAGGAGGCGCAGGAAAAAGCGCGTGACATTCTTTCCCGCGTGGGCATGGCAGAGCGTTGCGAGCACAAGCCGGGCGAACTTTCGGGCGGGGAGCGGCAACGCGTAGCGATAGCACGCGCCTTGGTGACCGATCCCAGCCTGGTACTGATGGATGAGCCGACCGGTAATCTCGATCAGACCACGGCGGGCAATATTCTGTCGTTGATGGATAGTCTTGCAGCACGTAGCGCCTGCGCCTTCATCATCGTCACCCATGACACTGGCCTCGCCGCCCACCAGGACCGCGTGATGCGCCTGGATCAGGGTCGTCTTAGCGCGGACTGAGTCAGGAGTTCACGTCTGACGCTGGCGGCGCCGTCGTGCGCGACGCTGCCAGCTTCGGGCCACCTGCCAACGCCAAATCAGTCGAATGATCAGGTTGCTGAGTAACCCCACGATGATCGCCACCACGAGCGAGCCCGTCAGCAAGGCGGGCAAGATATCCGCCATTTTCTCGGCAACCCAGGTCGTAGATAGTCTATCCGGCATGTGCCGCGCGGGCGTATCCAGAAGCCAGGTGCCCACCCGGTAGTTGAAGTAGAAGATCACCGGCATGGTAAGCGGATTGGTCAGCCAGACGAGGCTGACCGACAAAGGCAGGTTGCAGCGCAGCAGCCAAGCACCGAAAGCAGCGACGACCATCTGTAATGGTATGGGGAGTAGCGCAACGAAGAGCCCCACCATGAACGCATTGCCTACGCTACGGCGCGACAGCATCCATAGAGACGGATCGCCCAGCAGGTGGTGCATGAAACGCAACGATCTTTGGCGTTTCAGCGTTTCCGGCCGGGGCATGTAACGCTGCAGAAGTCGGCGGGGCATGGTCCACGAGCTATCGAAGTGTCGATTCATTATCCATACAACTCTGGGCTCTCGCTATCGTTGCGCTCCAGCGCGCAGCAGTCGATGATATATCACCATTAGCTAAGACAAGGGTGATGAATGAACCTGGGGTGGGCGATGCCGCTGGCTCTGGCGGCACTCGTCGGCAGTGTCTGGGGTTGGTGGGGACTGGTCAGCGGTATTTGTGTGTGGGGGCTGGCCGTTGTGTTGGCTGTGGCGCGCGGACGCCGGCGGTGGCTTGTGATGCTTGTCGTGGCGGGGTTATGCGCGTGGCAGGTGACCGAGCAGCGCGTAGGCACGTTGCCTGAGGGCTTGTCGCGTCAGGATATTACGCTCGTCGGGCGGGTAACGCAGGTCAGTGAAGATCAAGGGCTGACACGCATGCGCGTCGCGGTGACTCATTGCGCGCCGCAAGAGGCAGGTTTGCCGTCATGCGATGCGCTTTCGAAGGTGCGGCTGTCATGGTACGACGCCCCGTCCTTGCATGTCGGTGACCGTTGGCGATGGCGCGTGCGCATGCGTCCGCCGCAGGGCTTCGCCAATGGTTACGGCTTCGATTATGCGGCTTGGCTATGGCGCGAGGGCATCCAGGCGACGGGGTATGTGCGTGATTCGTCCGTGACACAGCGTTTGATGACCGCGTCTCCTGATATGCGCGATGCCGGCTTGGCGTTTGTGGATGCGCAGTCGTTGTCCGAGCTTGCTACCCGCTGGCTGGCGGCGCTTACCCTGGGGGCGAGTGAGCGTCTGACGCAAGACGACTGGGATTTGCTCAACGCGACCGGCACCACGCACCTGATGGTGATTTCCGGATTGCATGTCGGCTTGGTGGCAAGCGTGACGCTGGTGTTGCTGCGTCTGCTGGCGCGAGGTGTGACGCCAGGGCATTGGCGCCTCGCGACTTGGCCGTGGTGGCTAGCAGGGCTTGCGGCGCTGGGATATGCCGCTATGGCAGGGTTCGAACCGCCCGCGCTACGTGCCACAGTGATGGCCTTGCTAGGGTTGTGGGTGGCCAGCGGACGTCATGCGCCAGGGCCTTGGCAGGCCTGGTGGCTGGCGTTGCTGGTGATCGTTGTGAGTGATCCTCTGGCGCTGTGGCGCCCCGGGCTATGGCTATCGTTTCTGGCGGTGGGCGTTTTGATCGCGGCCTGGCAGGGGCGTCCCGCGCCGCGTGGTGTGCGAGGATGGCTGTGGGCACTGGCGCGTTCGCAATGCTTGCTGGCGCCGTTCATGGCTGCCGCTGTGCTGGTCGGTTTCGAACGGTTGGCGCCGGTGGGGCCGCTGGTCAACCTGCTTGCGGTGCCACTGGTCGGCAGCATCATGGTGCCGCTGGGTCTGCTAGGCTGGGCGCTGGCCTGGTCGCCGAGTCTGGCGATGCTCCCGTGGGGAGTGTTCGATGTGCTCGCACAGGGCGTTTGGCAAGGACTGACGCTGGCTGCCGCATGGCTGCCTGTGTGGTCACCGCCGATATGGGAAACGTGGCCGCTGGCACTGATATTGGCGGCGCTAGGCGTGGTGTGGCTGATTCCCGGGCTGGTGGGGTATCTACGCCTATGGGCCTCGGTGAGTCTGATTGCCTTGGCGTTCGTCCTGCGTCCACCCGCTATTGCGCCGGGGCGGGTCGTGGTCACTGTGCAGGATGTGGGGCAGGGGCAGTTGGTCGAGCTGCGCAGTGCCACGCAACATCTGCTGTTCGACACCGGGCCACGCTATGGCTCGGGATTCACTCCCGCAGAGTCGCTGTGGCCACCGGGGCGGCACTTCGACGATGTCATCGTCAGTCATAGCGATCGCGATCATGCCGGTGGCGTAGAGACGATTGACAGGATGCATCATGTCGCGCGCTGGTGGGGGCCGCCGGAGATGCCCGTAGGCATTGCCACACGGGCTTGTCGCCGGGGCGTGGAGTGGCAAAGGGACGGCGTCGACTATCGGTTTCTATCGCCCGTGGCGGGTGACGTGACGCGCTCCGATAATGATCGTTCGTGCGTATTGCAGGTAACGGCTGGCGATCAACGCCTGCTGATCACGGGAGATGCGGGCAGCGACATCGAGCAGCGCTTGCTGGCGGGGTTCGCGACCCCATTGACGGTCCTGGTCGCGGGGCATCATGGCAGTCGCACCAGTTCCTCGCCGGCGTTCGTGGCCCGCACTCGGCCGGAGCACGTCATCTTCAGCGCTGGCCGGTATAATGCACATGGGCATCCGCATCCCGAAGTGGTGCGCCGTTTTCGTCGCGTCGGCAGTTGCTTATGGAATACTGCCACGGACGGCGCGTTGCGCTTCACGTTGGGTGGACCGGCGCCGCGCATGCATCCGGCGCGCCCGCTCGGCGGTGTCGAAGGGGCGTGCATTGGGGTAGAATCCGACGTTTGATGCTTGTGCATCGTATTCAACTGGCATACCGCCCTGCGGCTAATGCGCCACTTACTGCAGCAGTGCCCCCTTGAACGGGGCGAGCAAGCCTCTCAACCAGCGGAGACGCCGTGAGAAACGCTACCAGTTGGTCCCTTTACCGTCGCTTGCTGGGATATGTTAAACCGCATTGGAAGGCATTCATGGCCGCCGTGGTGGGATATGCCATCTATGCGGCCTCGAGCACCGCGTTGGCGGAAATGATGAAGCGCCTGATCGACGGCATCCAGAATCCCGATGCGGCCTTTCGCCTGATGTTGCCTCTGTTCGTGATCGGCATGTTCGCGGCGCGGGGCGTGGGGACATTCCTGGGTACCTACTACATGAGCGATGTGGCTCGTAATGTGGTGCATGCGTTGCGCTGCGAAGTGTTCAATCACATGTTGAGCCTGCCGGGGCGTTTTTTCGATATGCACTCCAGCGGCCATTTGTTGTCACGCGTCACCTACCATGTCGAGCAGGTGACCGGGGCCGCGACCAACGCCATCACTATCATCCTGCGTGAAGGCCTGTTCGTGATTGGCCTGGTCGGTTATCTCCTCTGGACCAACTGGATGCTGGCATTGCTCTTCTTGGCCGTCACACCGTTGATCGGGCTGGTGGTCAGTTACACCAGCAAGCGCTTCCGACGCTTGTCGCGGCGCATTCAGAATTCGATGGGCGATGTCACCCATGTCGCGTCCGAAGCGCTATCAGGGTATCGCGTGGTGCGTACCCACGGCGCCGAAAGCTATGAAAAGGCGCGTTTCGCCGAAGCTAGCGACTACAACCGCGAGCAGAGTATGAAGGTGGCGTTTACCAAGGCCGTCAGCACGCCGGTCATCCAGCTATTGGTGGCGCTTTCGCTGGCGGGACTGGTATGGCTGGCGATGGCGCCGGCCTTGATGGCCTCGATGACGCCGGGCGAGTTCGTGGCCTTCATCACCGCTGCGTCGTTGATGGCCAAGCCGGTGCGGCAGCTTACCGAGGTCAACAGCACGATCCAGAAGGGACTTTCCGCCGCGCAGGAGTTGTTCGGTCTTCTCGAGCAATCCCCCGAAGTCGACGAGGGCTCCTATGTGCCGACGCGCATCGACGGGCGTGTACATTTCGAAGGTGTTCGCTTTCGTTATGGCGAGGATCAGGCCGAGGTGCTCAAGGGGATCGATCTGGATATCCCCGCCGGAGAGATGGTGGCCATCGTGGGGCGTTCCGGTAGCGGCAAGTCGACCTTGGTGAGCTTGCTGCCCCGTTTCTATCGCCCTACCGAAGGGCAGGTGACGCTGGATGACGTAGATATCCAGACGTATTCGCTGTCGCCGCTGCGTCAGCGCATCGCGCTGGTCTCCCAGCAGGTAACGCTTTTTAACACCACCATCGGTGCCAATATTGCGTATGGGCACCCGGATTCCGATCGGGAAGCCGTCGAGCGCGCCGCACGCGCCGCCCACGCGCATGAGTTCATCGACCAGCTGTCGAAAGGCTACGATACCGTCGTCGGCGATAACGGAGTGATGCTGTCCGGCGGCCAGCGGCAGCGTCTGGCTATCGCGCGGGCCATTTTCAAGGATGCCCCCGTGCTGGTGCTCGACGAGGCCACTTCGGCGCTGGATACTGAATCCGAACGTTATATTCAGCAAGCGTTGGAAACGGTATGCCGTGGGCGCACGACCTTCGTCATTGCCCATCGCTTGTCGACCATCGAGCGCGCCGACCGCATTCTGGTCATGGAGCAGGGCGAGATCATCGAAAGCGGCACCCATACTGAATTGTTGGCGCAGGATGGTGCCTATGCTGCGCTTCACCAACTGCAATTCCAGGAGGCCGAGTGAGTCGCTTGCAGGATGCCTGGTACCGTGACGCGGCCTGGCTCATGCCGCTGCGTCCTCTGGCGGGGCTGTATGCTTCGGCCATGGGGGCGCGACGCAGGGCCTATCAGCGTGGCACGAAGACGGTCTGGGTACCTCCGGTACCGTTGATCGTGATCGGCAATCTTTCCGTGGGAGGAACCGGCAAGTCGCCCCTGGTGGCATGGATGGCGCGCTGGCTCGCCGAACGTGGCTGGCATCCGGGCATCGTCTCGCGCGGCTATGGCGGCCATGCGCGGCGTTATCCGCTATACGTGACGCCGGAAACCTCCCCGGTAGAAGCAGGCGACGAGCCGGTCATGCTGGCGGCCCAGACGGGGCTTCCCGTCGCGGTTGATCCCGATCGCCCACGTGCCGCACGCAAGTTGATCGCGGCCGGCTGCGACATCCTGCTGTCCGATGATGGGCTGCAGCATCTGGCCATGGGGCGCGATATCGAACTCGTGGTGGTGGATGGTGCGCGCGGCTTCGGTAATGGTCGCTGTCTGCCCGCGGGGCCGCTGCGTGAACCGCTTTCCCGATTGGAAGACGTCGATGCAGTCATCGGCAACGGCTCCCTGCAGCAGGACTTGCCGGTGCCTAACTACAGTATGCATCTGACGCCGTCGCGTTGGCGGCATCTGATTGATGACGTCTGTTATCCCATCGAGGGACGACCGTTCAATGGACGCGTGCATGCCCTGGCGGGGATCGGTCATCCATCGCGTTTCTTCGAGACACTGGCGGGACTGAACGTCGAATTCGACCCCTGTCCGTTGGCCGATCACCATCGCTTCGACGCCGCCGACCTGCAATTTTCCGATAATCGGCCGGTGGTCATGACGGCCAAGGATGCGGTCAAGTGTCGTCCTTTCGCACATGAACGGTGCTGGGTACTGGATGTCGAAGCGCATCCCGACCCGGCGCTCATGATCTGGCTAGAAGGCCGCTTGGCGGCGTTGACCGAGAGGTGAACCATGGATAAGCAAATGCTGGCAATGCTGGTGTGCCCACACTGCCAGGGCAAGCTCAAGTACGACCGCGAGCGCGGTGAACTCAAGTGTCACTTCGATGGCCTGGCATATCCCGTTGAAGACGACATTCCGGTGATGCTGGCAGAACAAGCGCGCCGCATGGATGCCGACGAGAAACTGGCCAAGACGCGTAGCGGTGCCGGAGAGGCGCGGGATGATGCGACATGAATGATGTGGTCGTGGTGATACCGGCGCGCTATGGCGCGTCACGGCTACCGGGCAAGCCCTTGTTGGATATCCACGGCGAGCCCATGATCGCACGCGTATGGCGACGTGCCTGTCAAAGCGGTGCCACGCGTGTGGTGGTGGCCACCGATGATGCGCGTATCGAGTCGGCCATGCGGCCCTATGAAGCCGAGGTCATGCTGACCGAGCGTGACCATCCCTCCGGTACCGATCGCCTCGCTGAAGTGGCGGCACGTCTAGGCTTGGATGTCGGTACCATCGTGGTCAATGTGCAAGGCGATGAGCCGTTCATTCCGGCGTCGCTGATCGATCAGGTGGCATGGCGTCTCGCCGACGATGCGAGTGCCTCGGTTGCCACCCTGGCGGAACCCATCGGTGACGTCGAGACCTTGTTCAATCCCAACGTGGTCAAGGTGGTGCGCGATCTATACGGGCGCGCCCTGTATTTCTCCCGTGCGCCGGTACCCTGGGACCGAGAGAGCTTCGCCCAGCGTCCCGATCATCTGGAGACCGATGCCTGGCTACGCCATATCGGACTCTATGCGTATCGTGCCGGTTTCCTGGCCGAGTATGTCGATTGGTTGCCGTCGTCGCTCGAGCAACTGGAGCAGCTCGAGCAATTGCGGGCCATGCATCATGGGCATCGCATTCAGGTGGCGCTGGCCTGCGAGGCCCATCCGGCGGGGATCGACACTCAGGAGGACCTCGAACGGGTGCGTCGCCTGATCGCCGAGGAGGAGGGCGCGACATGATCCGCATCCTCTTCGTGTGTCTGGGCAATATATGTCGCTCGCCCACTGCCGAAGGTATCGTCAGTGCGCGTCTGCATGCGGCGGGCCTTGCGGAGGCCGTGGCGCTCGATTCCTGCGGTACCGGGCGCTGGCATGTGGGCGAACCGCCCGACCCGCGTGCCCAGAAAGAAGCGCGAGCGCGAGGTATCGATATCAGCTCGCTATGCGCGCGCCAGCTTCGAGTCGACGACTTTCAGGCGTTCGATTACCTGCTGGCCATGGATGCAGACAACCTGGCTCATATGCGACGTATGGCGCCTGCCGACTGCCAAGCGCATCTCGGTCTGCTGCTGGATTTCGCAGGGACCCCCGAGCGCTCCGTGCCGGATCCGTATTACGGGCCGGGGGACGGGTTTGCCAATGTATTCGCCTTGATCGAGCAGGCTGCCGACGGCTTGATCGACACTTGCCGTCAATGCCTTGAAGTGCAGTGTTCGGAGCCGGGCGATGGCGCGCGCTGATGCCGCGACACTCGATAATACGCTAGGGTTGCCCTGTCGTGCACAACGTTTCATCGCGGCCACCACGCACGATGAGATACGCACTGCGCTGGTCATGGCAGAAGACGATGCGGTCCCGCTCAATATCGTGGGCGGCGCCAGCAATCTGATATTGGCGCCCCGTCTCTCAGGGGTGACCTTGCAGGTGGCGAGTGACGACTGGTGGTGGGAAGAAAGCGATGATCAGACGATTCTCGTATACGCCCAGGCGGGGATGCCCTGGCACGATCTTGTCACGGCATGTGTCGAACGCGGCTGGTGGGGAATCGAAAACCTGGCGTTGATCCCCGGCCATGTCGGTGCCGCGCCGATCCAGAATATCGGCGCTTACGGTGTCGAACTTGCCGACGTATTGGATGCGGTGCATGTCATGCACTGCGATGATGGCCGCGACGCCGTTTTCTCGCGCGATGATTGTGAATTCGCCTACCGTGACAGTATTTTCAAGCGCGCTTTGGCAGGGCGTGTCGTGGTAACGCAGGTGGTGTTGAGGTTGTCACGCCGCCCTGCGCCTCGCTTGGGTTACGGCGATCTTGCCAAGCGTGTTTCGGTTCATCCCGAGGTACAGGAGATCTTTGATGCCGTGTGTGCGGTGAGGCGAGAGAAGCTGCCCGACCCCGACGTGCTGGGTAACGCCGGCAGTTTCTTCACCAATCCTGTGCTCGAGGTAACTCAAGCCGAGTGTCTTCTGCGCGAATATCCGGCGATGCCGCATTTCCCGCAACCGGATGGGCGCGTCAAGCTGGCTGCGGGATGGTTGATCGAGCGCTGCGGCTTCAAAGGAACTCGCTGGGGCGCCTTTGGCGTGCATGAGCGCCAGGCATTGGTGCTGGTGCACTTCGGGGGTGGCGACAGGCAGGAACTATTGGCACTGGCCGATCATGTTCGCGATACCGTGTATCAGGTATTCGGGGTGTTGCTGGAGCGAGAACCCCGCCTGATGGGGTAGTGCGCCCGCGAAGTATCCACGTTCGCCAGTGTGTCTGGCGAAGGCTTGTGGCAATGCATTATTGAATACCCAGGTGAAGTGACCATAAAAAAACGCCTGAAGGCATCATCCTTCAGGCGTTTTTGTGTCCGGCAGGCGGCCGAGCCGGCCGCCTTGGGAACTTAGGCGTTGTCGTCGCCGCGGAAGAGATTTTCCTGGAGACGATGACGCTGTTCGCGCGGGTCGTTGTGGGCGCGACGGCGCTGACGCGGCGCGGTCGTTTCCTGGGGCGCTTGCGACGCTACCGTGGTAGTGGCTGCCGGAGCGGATGCCTCCTCGGCACGAGGTGTGGCTGTCGGTGCCGGAGACTCGGCTGGCGTCGCAGACGTTTCCTCGGTGCTGGTCGGGGCGTCGATCGAGGCCGGCGTTTCGTCCTTGGACGCCGTTGTGGGCGTCGCAGTCGAAGCCGAGCTGACCTGTGCTTCGGCGCTGTCCTTGGACGTTGTCGCAGCGGTCGTATCGGTGACGGTGACGTTCTCGCCCTCAGCTTGGGAGGACGGCGTCACGTCATCGTTTTCCGTCTTGTCATCGCTTGCCTGCGCCGCTCGGGGCTCGGTGGGCGTAGACGGCGCAGATGTCTCACTCGCGACCGGCGCGTCGCTGGCCTCGGGAGCCTGCTTCTCGGCCTGAGACGTTGGGCCGCTTTCCGCCTTGGGGGCTTCGGCGGTGTCGTCTGCATCTTCGGGCGCGGTGTGCGTCGGCGCCTGTGCCGGAGAGCCATCAGCGGGCGTTTGTGAAGAGTCTTCAGCGTGCGCTTGTGAAGAGCCCTCAGCGGGTGCTTCTTCCGATGTCGCCTGGGCGGCGGGGCGCTCGGCGTTGTCCGCTTTCGGCTCCGTGGTGTCGACTTGTGCCGCATCGTCTTTCGAGGCATCGGTAACACGACCGGTCGCCGGTGCCTCGGCCGGGGATGACGGCTTCGTGGCGTCTGCGCGGGGCGTGTCCGCCAAGTCGTGCTCGGCCGTGGCCGCAGGCTGAAGCTCGTCGGTCTGTGTCGCGGCCTCGGGCGTCGCTTCGGTCATGGCAGACGATGCTGCTTCGCTCGGTTTGGCACTCGCTTTGTCTTCTGTCGACGTGGCGGGCGAGACCGCAGCGCTGGAAGCTTCGCCCTTAACGTCTTGTGCCGGTTCACTTGCCGCTTCCTGCTGCTGAGCTTGCAGTTTTTCCTGCTCGGCGACGGATTGCGGGTTCACGGCATGCTTGCGACTGCGCTGGCGCGGGTTATTGCGCGTGCGCTTCGGCTTGCTGTCTGCCTTCGGCGTTTGGCCTTGTGCAGAAGAGGCTGAGGTCTTGTCATCGGGTGTTGCTTGTGATGTGGACTCCGACTTGGGCTTGTTGGCTTTGGTGTCTTTGGTGTCTTTGGTGTCCTTGTTTTCCGTGCGGGGCTTGTTGGATTTACCGGTGTTACGGGTTTCATTGCGCCCGTCGTTACGCGTGTTCTGCTTCGAGTTGTCGCCGTTACTGGCTTTTTCACTACGTTCGCCATTGTTCGACTTGCCGGAACCACGCGAAGGCTTTGAGTTGCGGTTGGACTGCGAGTTGTTGTTCTCTTCGCGACGGCCTTCGTTACGCGATGCCTGGCGCTCTTGTGATTCCTCGCCATTACGGCGCTGGCGGTTATTATTGCCTTTGCGGTTATTGTTGCCACTGCTGGAGGCTGTATCGCGGCGCGTCTCATCATTGTCGCGTGACGTTTGATTGTTGCGTGACGTTTGATTGTCACGTGACGTCTGACGCTGCTGCTTGTCGGCGGTCTTCTTGTCGCCTGAACGTCCCGCTTGGCTGTTGCCATTACGGTTGCGCTGTTGCGAGGAATCCGCCGTGGACGACTTGCTGGCCGCGCGTTTTGGCGACTCGGCACCGGACTCAGTGCCCTGTGACGGGGCGGCGCTATCATCGCCATTGAGCAGCTTGCCGAGGCCTTTCACCATGCGTGAGAAAAGCCCACTTTCGGGCGCTGTCGCAGGCGTCGTGGTGGCGCTTGCAGTACTCGATTTGCCTTGGGGCTCGGCGTCGGTCTGCAGCGAAGTAGGTGCCGGGGTATTGTGCGCGACGCTCTTGACAGCAGCTTCGGCGCGCTGCGCCGGCTTGTCGAAAACTGGATCGGGCTCGTGGGTATCCTCGGTTTCGGTGGCCAATTCGAAGCTCGAACGCTGGCCGTCTTCTTCATTGACTTGATCGTCGCGCAGACGCTGCATGTCGTAGTGCGGCGTATCCATGTCGGGGTTGGGCAAGAGAACGACCTGGACGGCTTGCCGTTGCTCGATGTCGTTGAGCACACTGCGCTTTTCGTTGAGCAGATAGGTTGCTACCGGTACTGGAAGCACCGCGCGAATCTGAGAGCTGCGCTCCTTCATGGCTTCTTCTTCGATGAGGCGCATGATGGACAGCGAGATGGAGCGTATATCGCGGATGGTGCCTTGACCGTTGCAACGCGGGCAGACCACGCCGCTGGTTTCGCCGAGCGAGGGCCGCAGGCGCTGGCGCGACATTTCCATCAGGCCGAAACGCGAGATGCGCCCGATCTGCACGCGGGCACGGTCGAGCTTGAGCGCATCGCGGATACGATTTTCCACTTCGCGCTGGTTCTTGGCTGGCGTCATGTCGATGAAGTCGATGACCACCAGGCCGCCGATGTCGCGGAGCCGCAATTGCCGTGCGATCTCGTCGGCGGCTTCGAGATTGGTCTGAAGCGCCGTTTCCTCGATATCGCTGCCGCGTGTGGCGCGTGCCGAGTTGATGTCGATGGATACCAGGGCTTCGGTGTGGTCGATGACCACGGCGCCGCCGGAGGGCAGTTTGACTTCACGCTGATAGGCGGTCTCGATCTGCGACTCGATCTGGAAGCGCGAGAAAAGCGGAACGTCGTCGGCGTAGAGCTTGATCTTGTTCTGGTAGGAGGGCATGACCTGGCGGATGAAATGCAGGGCTTCCTCGTGCACCTCGGGGCTGTCGATCAGGACCTCGCCGATATCATGGCGCAGGTAATCGCGCATGGCGCGAATGATGACGTTGGACTCGCGATAGATGAGGAAGGGGGCACTACGCTTGCCGGCTTCTTCGGTAATCGCTTCCCAGACTTGCACCAGGTAATCCATGTCCCACTGGAGCTCTTCGGGGGAACGCCCGATCCCGGCGGTACGCACGATGACGCCCATCTTGTCGGGAACGGTGAGCTGGCCCATGGCGTCCTTGAGCTGCGCGCGGTCTTCGCCCTCGATGCGACGCGAGATACCACCGGCACGGGGATTATTGGGCATCAGCACGAGGAAGCGCCCGGCCAGGCTGACGAAGGTGGTCAGCGCGGCGCCTTTGTTACCGCGTTCTTCCTTGTCGACCTGGACGATGACTTCCTGGTTTTCCTTGAGGACTTCCTTGATGTTGGGGCGCCCGGAAGGTTCTTTGGTGAAGTACTCCCGCGAAATTTCCTTGAGCGGGAGAAAACCGTGGCGTTCGGCACCGAAATCGACGAAGGCGGCTTCGAGGCTGGGCTCGATACGCGTGATGCGGCCACGGTAGATGTTGGCCTTTTTCTGTTCCCGGGCACCGGATTCGATGTCGAGATCGTACAGGCGTTGTCCATCGACGAGCGCGACGCGCAGCTCTTCGGGCTGTGTCGCATTGATGAGCATTCGTTTCATGCAAGTCTCACTGACTAAGCGTGCCGGTCTAACGACAAGGCGTGGTAACGGCGCGTCGAATCGTTTGCTTGCATGCTTGTGCTCACTGCATGTCGTGACGATGTCTTGGCGACCCGGAGGCCGTGGGCGACAAGACAGGCATACCAACGGTCGTCATCGCCCGCCGGGGACGATGCGCGTGATGATGATGGCCGCCGAATGCGGTGGACGAGGGGCCCGCCAGCGCTTCGAGGGGTGTTCAACTTCGTTATCCCGTTCGTATCGATCCTGTCGTATACATCCCTGAACACTGTAAGAGCATGTTGAGTACTCGGCGGAGGCAGGACGTGTCCCGGCGGGAGTGTGCCCGTCCGGCCCTGCGGTCATCCGCCAGACAGCTAGCAATAAGTCGATTCGGCGACGCCGGCCCCGGCACGGTGTTTATGTCACCCCGTGTGGTGGCGCCGACAATATCGTGCGCCCCTGGCGGGCATGGCGTTCCAGACGTTCGTTTCCCCAAGTGCGGCAATGATGTCGTCGCCAGCGGGGATGTCATGTTCTTCGTTCGGGCCTGCGTGTCTGTAGAGCAGGCGCAATTGACGGGCGCTTGATACCCATTTGAACGAGTCTCGAATATAACAGTAAAGCGATAACGCAGCAATTGGAGTCAAGCAGGTCTCGCTGCGGTAGAATGTTGGTTGGCGTCAAGTAGGCGACAATTCGGTGGCGATTCGTAAAGGAGAGGGTGCGCATGGCCGAGGGCCGCGACGTACAGTGGGTAGAAATAAGCGAAGGACAGGTCGGGCAACGTATCGACAATTTCTTGCGTACGCGGCTTAAGGGAGCGCCCAAGTCCTTGATCTATCGTATCGTGCGCAAGGGCGAGATTCGCGTCAACAAGAAGCGGGTCAAGGCGGACTACCGCCTGGTGCTGGGCGACATGGTCCGCATACCGCCGCTACGTCTGGCACCTGAAGAAGCCGTGCGCGACGTCAGTGACGGGCTACGCAACTTGCTGGCGGGCAGCGTGTTGGTCGAGGGCCCCGACTGGTTGGTGCTCAACAAGCCGGCCGGACTCGCCGTGCATGGCGGTAGTGGCGTGAAGATCGGGCTGATCGAGGCGTTGCGCCAGGTCCGTGACGATCTCGATTTCCTGGAGCTGGTGCATCGCCTGGATCGTGATACCTCCGGTTGTCTGTTGTTGGCCAAGTCGCGCGAGGCGTTGGTGACCTTGAATCAGGCGCTCAAGGCACATCAGATGGATAAGAAGTATCTGGCCCTGGTTCAGGGGCGCTGGCCGGCGCGGCGCGAGTTCGTCAGCGCCCGACTCGATCGCTTCAATGCGGGCAACGGCGAGCGTCGTGTGCGTGTCGATAAGCAAGGCAAGGTGTCGCGCACGCGTTTCGCCGTGCGCGAAGCATTCTCGCGTGTCACGCTGATCGAGGCCGAGCCGGTGACCGGACGCACGCACCAGATTCGCGTGCATGCCGGTCATGCCGGGCATGCATTGTTGGGGGATGACAAGTACGGTACTCGCGAGGGCGCACGCTTGGCGCGTGAGTTGAAGCTCGATCGTTTGTTCCTGCATTCCCATGCCTTGACCTTTCCCGAGCCGTCGAGCGGTCGCCCGGTGCACGTCAAGGCGCCGCTGGGGGAAACGCTCGAAGCGGTATTGGCGAGAGCGCGCCGTGCCAATTGATTGGTTCATGAGTCGCGAGGGTGCGGCCTCGAATAACGCCGATGAGAGGAAAGTGGGTTGCGCTATCGTTTAGTGATCTTCGACTGGGATGGCACCTTGATGGATTCTGCGGCGCGTATCGTCGCCTGCATGCAGGCAGCCGCGCAGGATATCGGCTGGACGCCGCTGTCGGATGCGGCGGTACGTGACATTATCGGGCTGGGGCTGCCGGAAGCCATCGCCAAACTGTACCCGGGTATGACTGCGGAGCAGCGTGAGCGTTTGCGCGAGCGTTACGCGGCACATTTCGTTGCCGCCGAGCGTGAGCCGATGCACTTCTTCGAGGGGGTAGCATCCGGCATGAAACACCTGCGCAGCGAGTCGAGCCTGCGACTGGCCGTGGCGACCGGCAAGAGTCGCCGTGGTCTAGAGCGTATCTTTACGAGCACAGGCAGTGGTGAATGGTTCCACGCGAGTCGTACGGCCGATGAAACGCTGTCCAAGCCGCACCCTCGCATGCTGGAAGAATTGCTGGCCGAGATGCGCTTGTCGCCGGAAGAGGCGTTGATGGTCGGCGATACCGAGTACGACATGGAGATGGCGCGGGCACTGGGCATGGATCGCGTGGCGGTGACCTATGGCGTGCATGCTCGTGAGCGCTTGGCGCGTAGCGAGCCGGTGCTGATGGCCAACACGTTCTCGATGTTGATGGATTGGTTGTATGTAGATCACCACGATGACATACGTGATACAGGAATGGGCACGGTGAGTCGGAGTGAAATCTCATGAGTGATGATAAACGCGAGGACGCTTGGACGCAGGGCGCCGAGGTCGGGCGTGCGCCGCGCGAACGCAATCAGGCCGACGAGTCCTTCGAGGAGTCGACAAGCGATCCCGAGCGCTTGCGCGAGCTTCGGCGTCTGCGTGAGCAGCGCATGCTCGATCGCTGGATCGATGGCGTGCTCGTCGAGCAGCGGCGTTCGCGGCGCTGGAAACTGTTCTTTCGTCTAGTGGTTGTGCTGCTGATTGCGTCGTCGCTGGCGATGACGGCGTACGCGCTATTCTTCGCCGGTCGCGACATGACCGGTAGTGTCGGTGCGCCCCATCTGGGCGTCGTCGAGGTCGACGGTGTCATCGATGCCGATGGTGAGGCCAGTGCCGAGCGCATCATCGAGGGGCTGCGTGCCGCGTGGCAGGCACCGTCGTCGCGGGCAGTAGTGCTGCATATCAATAGCCCTGGCGGTAGCCCGGTGCAGTCACAGCGTGTCTATGATGAAGTACGCCGTTTGACGGAAAAGGGCGACAAGCCGGTCGTGGCGGTGATCGAGGATATCGGGGCGAGCGGTGCCTATTACATGGCGTCGGCAGCGGACGATATCTATGCCGCCCCGGCGAGCCTGGTGGGCTCCATCGGTGTCATTTATTCCGGCTTTGGGATGCAGGAGGCCATCGACAAGCTGGGTATCGAACGTCGAGTTTTTACCTCCGGCGACAACAAGGCGTTTCTCGACCCCTTCTCTCCGATGCGCGATGAGCAGCGGGATTTCTGGCAGGACGTGCTGGATACCACCCATCGTCAATTCATCGAGGATGTCAAGGGCGCACGCGGCGAACGCCTGGCCGACGACCCAAGGCTCTTTTCCGGCCTGGTCTGGACCGGGGAGCAAGCGCTCGACCTGGGGTTGATCGACGGCTTGGAGAGCCTCGATGGATTGTCACGGGAGCGCTTCGATGATGTGCAACTGCATGATTATACGCCGGCGCTTGATCCCTTGAGCCGCTTGTCACGCCAACTGGGGCGTGTTGCGGCCGAGTGGGCCGGGGTCTCCAGCAATGCGTCGCCCGTGCGTTATCAGGTGCAATAATGACACCAGGCCGGTATCAGCCCAGCGGGTCGAGGCCGGCCTCGCGCAACATTTCACACAGACGTATCAGCGGCAGGCCGATCAGGGTGTTCGGGTCGCGTCCCTCGAGGCGCTCGAAGAGTGTGATACCCAGCCCTTCCATGCGAAAACTGCCGGCGCTATCCAGTGGGCGCTCCTTCTCGACGTAACGCTCGATCTGAGTGTCGCTGAGTTCGCGAAATACCACGTCGTAACGCTCGTGATCGACCCAGTGGCGCGCGTGGGCGGTATCGATTAGCGCGATGCCGGTTAGAAAACGAACGTGTCGGCCCGAAAAACGGTGCAAGTTGGCGCGTGCGGTGGCCATGTCACCGGGTTTGCCGAGTATCTCGCCGTCGAACATGCAGACCTGATCCGAGCCGATGATCAAGTGCTCGAGGTAGTCGTCGGCGAGCGCCGTGGCCTTGCCCAGGGCGAGGCGATGCACCAGGGCCTGGGGCGATTCACGAGCACGTGGCGTTTCGTCGATCTCCGGCGCGGCCCACGCATAAGGCAGTTCGAGCCGGTCGAGAAGCTGGCGGCGCCAACGGGAGCCGGAAGCGAGGACGAGGCGAGTCATGGCGTCTCCTTGAAAGACGATGGCGGGATGGCGCGTCAATACGCAGTCTGCCGCGCTCCGTTGGTTCTGTACAGTGCGCTTATTTTGACAGCGTCGGGGTGAGTCCCTATTATTGCGCGCCTATGTTGACCACACGACTTCCCAAGCAGGTCGAGCCTTATAAGCTCGCTGTCAATCGTGAACGTCTCGAAGGCCTGGCGGCACTCGATGCGATGTCGCGCCTTGGCGAAGAGATCGGCGCGCAGCAGGGCGACTGCGAGGTACGCCTGAGTTTCGATATCGATACGCAAGGGCGGCGCCTCATGGACGGCCAGCTCCTGGCGCAGGTGCAGATGCCTTGCAGACGTTGCCTGGAGCCCATGCCGGTGACGCTGGAGAGTCACTTCCTGCTGGGACTGGTCACCGATGATAGTCTGGCGAGTGACTTGCCGAGCGACTATGAGCCGGTATTGGTGGAAAACGAGCAGCTGAATCTTCTGCTGGTGGTCGAGGATGAGCTCATCCTGAGTCTGCCGCAGGTGATTTATCATGACGAAGCGGA
Organism: Chromohalobacter sp. 296-RDG; assembly: GCF_029889885.1. Taxonomy (GTDB): domain Bacteria; phylum Pseudomonadota; class Gammaproteobacteria; order Pseudomonadales; family Halomonadaceae; genus Chromohalobacter. The sequence continues at coordinate 37,835 of NZ_JARANY010000003.1, read as the reverse complement.
TTGCGCCGTTTCGCGCGATCAGTTGGAAAGCGGCGCTGATGCCGAGGTGTCGGAGCAGCGTTCTACAAGCCCTTTCGAAGTGCTGCGCAACTTGAAAGGCAAACTTTGAATCATCGTCGACACTCTGGAGTGTAACCCATGGCAGTTCAAAAAGTACGCAAGAGCCGTTCCAAGCGTGGCATGCGTCGTAGCCACGATGCGTTGAGCGCCCCGACTCTGTCTCAGGACAAGGAGACCGGCACCACGCATCGTCGTCACCACGTGGCGTCCGATGGTTTCTACCGTGGCCGCAAGGTCTTCGACGTTTAAGACGTCGAAGACGCGCACGTGACCGTGCGAATCGCTATCGATGCGATGGGCGGGGACCTGGGTCCCCGCGCCACCGTTATCGGCGCTCTCCAGGCGCTCGCCATGCACTCGAATCTCGAGATTCACATGCACGGCCCTCGCGACGCCTTGGAAGCCGAGCTAGAGTCCCTTCCTAAACGCCTTTCCGGCTATCGCTCCCGTCTCGTCCTGCAGCACGCGCCGCGTGTGATCTCACAGGCCATGCGGGTAGCGAACGCCGTGCGTGAGGCCGATGGGTCCAGCATGCTCGGTGCCATCGCGAGCGTTCGCGATGGCCAGGCACATGCCTGTGTCAGCGCGGGTAATACCGGGGCGTTGATGGCGTTGGCGAGGCGTGAGCTGGGCACGGTCAAGGGCATTGCCCGGCCTGCCATCAGCACGGCGGTGCCTACTCAGGGTGGCGGGCGGTGTTATCTGCTCGACCTGGGAGCCAATGTTGGTGTCCAGTCTCGTCATTTGGTCGATTTTGCGCGCATGGGCGCGATCATGGCGCGAGTGATCGATGATGTGGCGATACCGCGTGTGGCGCTGTTGAATATCGGTGTCGAAGCCAATAAAGGCGTGCCCAGCGTACGTGAGGCAGATGAAAATCTGCGCCAAGGGATGGCGTACCAGCAAGATGGCGATGGCTTCGAGTATATCGGCTACCTCGAAGGTGATGGCATCTTCTCGGGGGCGGCGGATGTCGTGGTGTGCGACGGTTTCGTGGGCAATGCGGTTTTAAAAGCCAGCGAGGGCTTGGCGACGATGTTGCTATCGCGTCTTCAGGAGACGTTCGAGGCGCATTTTGCCACGCGTGTGGTGCGTGCCATGGCAAGGCCTGCGTTACTACGTCTCAAGCGACGGCTCGACCCGGTACGCTATAATGGCGCTAGTCTGCTGGGGCTGTCGGGTATTGTCGTCAAGAGTCACGGCGGGGTCGACGCCAAAGGCTTTGCCTATGCCATTTCACGTGCAGTGCGCGAGGTCGACATGGACTTACCTTCGCATCTGGTACGGGAGTTGGGCGATGCGGTGCGTCCTGAGCCTTCTATCCTCTCGGTCGACCCCGATAGCGGTCGAGCGGATAGTGGGTTGGCGAGCGATGCTCAACCCGACGCCCCCCATCCTCAAAGGTGACTGTCATGACACAATCCCTCGCCCTCGTCTTTCCGGGGCAGGGCTCCCAGCAGATCGGCATGCTGAGGGAGCTGGCCGAGCGTTACAGCGTCGTGCGGACCACGTTCGACGAAGCGTCCGGTGCATTAGGTTACGACCTCTGGAAAGTCGTGCAAGAAGGCCCCGAGAGCGCCTTGAACGCTACCGCCTGTACGCAACCAGCACTGCTGACCTCTAGCGTTGCGATCTGGCGCGTCTGGCAAGAGCTTGAGGGCCCGCGCCCTCTGGTGATGGCGGGCCATAGCCTGGGTGAATACAGCGCCATGGTATGTGCCGGTGTCATCAGCTTCGCGGAAGGCGTGCGTCTGGTGCGTCTGCGCGGTGAGGCGATGCAGGCGGCAGTACCGGAAGGCCAGGGTGCGATGGCGGCGGTGCTGGGTCTCGATGACGCGACGGTCGAGACGGCGTGTCGTGAAGCGGCGCAAGGTGAAGTGGTCGCGGCGGTCAATTATAATGCTCCGGGGCAAGTCGTGATAGCGGGTAACAAAGCCGCCGTCGAGCGGGCCATTGGCTTGTGCCAGGAAGCCGGTGCCAAGCGAGCCTTGCCGCTGCCGGTGTCGGTGCCTTCGCATTGCAACTTGATGCAGCCGGCCGCCGAGCGCCTCGCAGCGGAGATCGATCGACTCGATCTCAGAACGCCACGTTACACTGTGGTTCAGAATGTCGATGCGCTCGCGCATGAGGACGTTCAAACGCTCAGTCAGCGTCTCGTCGAGCAGCTTTATCGCCCGGTACGTTGGACGGATTGCGTCAACGCCATGTACGAACGCGGCGCCCGGGTCTTTGTCGAATGCGGGCCGGGTAAAGCCCTGACCGGACTCAATAAGCGAATACAACGCCAAGCCAAGGGGCTTGCCGTCAACGACCCCGAATCGCTCGAGAGCGCGCTGGAATTGGCGCGTAGCGAAGGGGAGCAGTCTTAGTGATGAATGCGGGAAACCAGATGACAAGCGAACGCAGGATAGCCCTGGTCACCGGTGCCAGTCGCGGCATTGGACAAGCGATCGCCCGTGAGCTGGGCCGTCAAGGACGTGTGGTGATCGGCACTTCAACCAGCCAAGCCGGCGCCGACGAGATCGATGCCGATCTAAAGGCGCACGATGTCGAGGGTGCTGGTCGTATGCTCGACGTTACCGACCAGGCCAGCGTCGAGAGCCTGATCAAGGCGATTGGCGACGAGTTCGGTGTGCCGACCATACTGGTCAACAATGCGGGTATTACGCGCGACAATCTGCTGATGCGCATGAAAGAAGACGAGTGGGACGCGGTGCTCGACACCAATCTCAAGTCGCTTTATCGCGTCACCAAGGCGTGCGTACGCGGCATGACCAAGGCACGCTTCGGGCGTATCGTCAGTATCAGCTCGGTCGTCGCCAGCATGGGCAACCTGGGGCAGACCAACTATGCGGCGGCCAAGGCCGGAATGGAAGGGTTTTCTCGCTCCCTGGCGCGTGAAGTCGCTTCGCGTGGCATTACCGTCAATAGTGTCGCGCCGGGATTCATCGCCACCGACATGACGCAGGCGCTACCCGAGGCCCAGCACGAAGCGTTGCTGGGACAGATTCCGCTCTCGCGTCTGGGTGCCCCCGAGGAAATTGCCGCTGCCGTGGGCTTTCTCACCAGCGACAATGCCGGCTACATTACCGGTGAGACGCTGCAGGTCAACGGCGGCATGAATATGCGTTGACGCTCTCCAGGGCGCTGTTGCGTCGTCTGGGAGCGGTCTATAAACTAGCCGCAGCTTTTCCAGAGCTAGCGGATTCGTACCACTAGGAGTAACAAGAGAATGAGCACCATCGAAGAGCGCGTGAAGAAGGTTGTGGCTGAGCGCCTGAACGTCAAGGAAGAAGACATCCAGAACACGTCTTCCTTCACCGAGGATCTCGGCGCCGACTCGCTGGACACTGTCGAGCTGGTGATGGCGCTCGAAGAAGAATTCGACACCGAGATTCCCGACGAAGAAGCCGAGAAGATCACGACCGTTCAGGAAGCGATCGACTACGTCGTCGCTCACCAGTAAGTAGAGCGGTACCGGGTTGCCCGGTTCGACATCGACTCGCGAAGGCCGCTCTGTCATCAGGGCGGCCTTCGTCGTTTGTGCATGCGTGCGGTCTCCATCCCGTCGGTGTTTCGGGTATAATGCGCGCCAAACACGGCACTGCCGTGCCAACTCGCAAGTCTGGAGGAGAGCTGATGCCTCGTAAAAGGGTCGTGGTAACCGGACTGGGACTGGTAACCCCGGTCGGTAATAATGTCAAGGAAAGCTGGGATAATCTCCTGGCAGGCAAGAGCGGCATCGCACCGATCGACCACTTCGATACCACGGGATTCAATACGCGTTTTGGCGGTTCGGTGAAGGACTTCGACATCAGTCCTTATCTGAATCCCAAGGAGGCGCGCAAGATGGATCTGTTCATTCAGTACGGAATCGCGGCGGCGGGACAGGCCATTGCCGATGCCGGACTGGAGAGCGACGAGGACAATGCAGATCGCATCGGTGTGGCGATCGGCTCGGGCATCGGGGGGCTGCCGATGATCGAGCATAACCACAATGCCTTGAATCGCGGTGGCCCACGCAAGATCTCGCCGTTTTTCGTACCTGGGTCGATCATCAATATGATCTCCGGCAACCTGGCGATCCAGCATGGTTTTCGTGGGCCCAACATCGCCATTACCACGGCGTGTACCACGGGTACGCACAACATCGGCTACGCGGCGCGTACCATCGCCTATGGCGATGCGGATGCCATGGTCTGCGGGGGAGCCGAAATGGCCACCACGCCCCTGGGCCTGGGTGGTTTCTCGTCGGCGCGCGCGCTGTCTACGCGCAATGACGACCCTGCTGCTGCAAGCCGTCCCTGGGACCGCGAACGAGATGGCTTCGTGCTCTCCGATGGCGCCGGAGTGCTGGTGCTCGAGGAGTACGAGCATGCCAAGCAGCGTGGCGCGCCTATCTATGCCGAGCTTCTGGGCTTTGGCATGAGCGATGACGCCTACCACATGACTGCGCCCAACGGTCAGGGGGCGGAAATGGCCATGCGCAATGCCGTCAAGGACGCCGCTATCGATGCCGGTCAACTGGATTACATCAACGCGCACGGGACTTCGACCCAGGCGGGCGATGTCGCCGAGAGCCATGCTGTGGAGCGCATCATGGGTGAGGCGGCCAAGTCCGTGACGGTCAGTTCCACCAAGTCGATGATCGGTCACCTGCTGGGAGCCGCCGGCGCTGTCGAAGCGATATTCAGCGTGCTCGCCATCCGCGACAGCGTTGTGCCGCCAACCATCAACCTCGAAGAGCCTGACGAGGGGTGCACGCTAGATTACGTGCCCAACGAGTCGCGCGAGAGGTCGGTGAGATATAGCCTGTCGAATTCCTTCGGCTTCGGCGGCACCAATGGCTCACTGATCTTCGGCCGCGTTTAGGCGCCATGGCCGACGAGGCAGTGCCGTTCGATGATCGCGGCGTCGCTTATGGGGACGGTCTCTTCGAGACCGTCCTCGTACGTGATGGCCAGCCTTTATTATGGAACGCGCATCTACGGCGACTGGCACGCGGTGCCGAGCGGCTGGAAATTCCATTGCCGGATGCGCAGACCCTGGCGAGCTTGCCGGGGCATGCGGGGGATGGCTTGTTCGTGCTCAAGCTACTCGTGACCCGTGGCAGCGGTGGGCGTGGGTATGTATCTCCCGAATCGCCCGTGCCGCGTCTGCGTTGGCGGTATATGCCATTCACGCCACAGTCTGCGCATTGGCGCGATGGCGTGCGCGTTCGCCTGTGCCGGCTGCGCTTGGGGCACCAGCCTTTATTGGCAGGCATCAAACACCTCAACCGTCTCGAGAATGTCATGGCGCGCCGCGAGTGGTGCGATCCCGACGTTGCCGAGGGCGTGTTGTGCGATCATCACGATCGTCTCGTCGAGGCGACCAGCATGAACTTGGTGTGGCGGCGGCACGGCATTCTCGAGACCCCCGATCTGACGGCATGTGGCGTGGAAGGTACGCTGCTGGCGGCGTTGCGCGAGCGTTTGCCGATCCACACGCGCGAAACGGGGGTCGAGACATTGATGGAGACCGACGCGGCCTGGGTCGTCAACTCGGTTCAGGGCGTGTGGCCTCTGAGGCAACTGGACGATACCGACGGTACTTGCCTGAAGCGGTGGGCGATAAACACGACGCATCGGCATCTGCAACAGCATGCCCACCCATTGCTGGGCTATCCCCATGACGCCTTCGATGAGGCGTGAGACAAGGTATCGACATGCGAGTGGTGAAGGTTTTCATAGGGATTGCGATATTGGCTGGCGTGTTGGTGTTGGGGGCCTATCAGTATTGGCAATCTCGCCTGGCGGCTCCGCTGGCCTTGGAACAGACGACGATTTACGAAGTGCCGCGCGGTGCAGGATTCTTGCGTGTCATAGGCGAGCTCGAAGAGCGTGGTATCATCGACACCGCCTGGCCGTATCGCGTCCTGGCAAAGCTCTCGCCCGACAAGGTCAACGGACTGCGTTCCGGCGAGTTCGAGCTCGACCCCACAATGAGCGGCAACGACATGGTGGCGCGACTTTCCAGCGATAACGTCGTGTCCTATCGGTTTACCATTCCCGAAGGGTGGACGTTCGCGCAGATGCGTCGCGAACTGGATGCCGCGGCCAAGCTCGAGCATCGTACTCGAGACATGAGCGATGAAGAGGTCATGATGGCCCTGGGGCACGAGGATGAACATCCCGAGGGGCGTTTCTTCCCCGATACGTATCGCTATCAAAAGGGGATGACGGACCTGGAGGTATTACGTCGCGCTTACGATCGTATGGCGGTTACTCTGGAGGATGTCTGGGCGCAGCGGCATGCCGACCTGCCTATCGATAGCGCTTACGATGCGCTCATCTTGGCTTCGTTGATCGAACGCGAGACGGGGATCCCGGAAGAGCGACGTCAGATTGCTGGCGTCTTCACGCGACGCCTCGAAAGCGGCATGCGGCTGCAGACAGATCCCACAGTGATATATGGCATGGGAGACGACTACGATGGCAATATCACGCGAGCCGACCTGCGTCGCGAGACGCCCTATAACACCTACGTGATCGACGGGCTTCCACCGACACCGATTGCGATGCCGGGTGCGGGATCGTTACAGGCCGCCGTGGATCCGGCCCCGGGGGATGCCTTGTATTTCGTCTCTCAAGGCGATGGGTCGCATCACTTTTCCAGTACGCTGGCCGAGCACAATGCCGCGGTACGTCGTTACATTCTCAACCGCTGAGCGGGGTAGACCATTGCCATGACGCCAGGACGTTTCATCACCCTCGAGGGGGGCGAAGGGGTGGGGAAGTCCACCAACGTGGATTTCGTGTGCGACTGGTTGAGCGCACGCGGTATCGAAGTGCTGCGCACGCGTGAGCCGGGTGGCACCCCACGAGCCGAAGCGATTCGTGCACTGCTGCTCGACCCCGCCCCGCAGGAGCCGCTCGACGAGACGGCCGAATTGCTGCTGATGTTCGCGGCTCGCGCCCAGCACCTGGCGGCCAAGATCCGTCCCGCCTTGGCACGGGGCGTGTGGGTGGTCTGCGACCGTTTTACCGATGCGACCTTCGCCTATCAGGGGGGCGGACGTGGGCTGGATGAGACGCGTATTGCGACACTTGAAGCTTTGGTGCAAGACGATCTGCAACCCGACCTGACGCTTTTACTGGATATGCCGGTCGAGGCTGCCCAGCATCGTGTCGAACGTCGTGGCACCTCACGCGACCGCTTCGAGCGCGAACGGAAGCACTTCTTCACCGCCGTGCGTGAGAGCTACCTTTCCCGCGCCGCCCAGGCGCCGGCACGGTTCGCCGTGATCGATGCCGACCGAGAGCTGGATGCGGTACAGGCGTCGATCGCTGATCACCTGGCAGCGAGAAGCGCGTTATGGTCGTGACGCCTCTGCCTTGGCAGCGTGACTTGTGGCAACATCTGACTCGCCAACAGGACGCGGGCCGTCTGGCGCATGCACTATTGATTTCGGGTGCGCATGGGGTCGGCAAGCACGATCTCGCCGATGCACTGGTAGCCCGCACGCTGTGTCATGCGCCGGGCGACACCGCCTGTGGTGAGTGCCATGCCTGTCACATGCTGGCGTCGGGATACCATCCTGACCTGCTCGATATTACCCCGGCCGAAAAGCGCCGCCAGATACGCATCGATCCGATTCGGCAGGTCAACGCTTTCGTGTCGCAGACCGCACAACAAGGCGGTTATCGCGTGATTCGTCTGCATCCCGCGGAGGCCATGAACGTGGCTGCCTCCAACGCGCTCCTCAAGAGTCTCGAAGAGCCAGGCGCGAAGACGCTGTTCGTGCTCCTGGCGGATATTCCTTCGCGCATGTTGCCGACCATTCGTTCGCGTTGCCAGCATTGGAGCCTGGGCGTGCCCGAGCCACACAGCGCCCTTGAATGGCTGAACGAACGTTTCGAGGATCCCGAACAGGCGCGTTTCTGGTTGCGCGTGGCCGGTGGCTTGCCCCAGTTTGCCGTCGAGCTGGCCGAGGGGCGCGGCTTGCGCCAGGAGCTGCGCGAGCTCTTCGATGCCCTGGTGCGCGGCGCGGAGCCGGTCGCCGAGGCGGCGCGTCTCGATCCCCAGTCGTTGGACCGCGTGCTGTGGTACGGTATCGTCTGGCTCGAAGACCTGATTCGATTGGGTGTCTCCGGCGAAGCACAGTACGTGCGCAATCCGGATCTGCTGCCGTTGTATCGCCAGGCAGCCAAGAATGCCCGGGTTCGCGATTGGTTCCGCCTGCTTGACTACGCGCGTGAACAGCGCCGTTTGATCGCCGCCGGGGGCAACCCCAATGCACAGTTGGTGCTGGAAGCCTGGCTGGTACGTTGGGCGTCGCTGTTGCGCTCATGAAAGTGCCGCGCCGGCGGGCATGAATATTGTGCATGAAGTGAGTCGTGCACCCTGATCGAGGAGTACCCGGCGTGGCGCAAAAAGCCTTATCCCTGACGTTCCACGATACGCAGACCCTGCAGGCAGCTCATATGCCTTGGCTGGAACGGGGGGGTGTCTTCGTTCCCACGCAGGAGCGTTATGCGCTCGGCGATGCAGTGTATCTGCTGATCACCTTGCCGGATGACGCTGAGCGCCTACCGGTTTCGGGTACGGTCGCCTGGCTGTCGCCGCCGGGTGTCGGCGGGCGTCGCGTCCCGGGAATCGGTGTGCATTTCAGCGACGCCGATCAGCGTGTGAGAGAACTGATCGACACCCAGCTTGTAGGTGTCACCGCCACACGCCCTAGCTATACCCTTTAGGTCTCGTCTGATCGAGCGCAGGCACTTTTCAGACAGTGCCTTATGCCATGGGCTGGGCCACCCCTTTTTCGATTCTTTAGGTACCGCATGTTCGTTGATTCCCATTGTCATCTCGATCGACTCGATCTCACTGCCCATGACGGCAAGCTCGAGGGCGCCCTGGAAGTCGCCCGCCAACGTGGCGTGCGTCATTTCCTAGCGATCGCCGTCACGCTGGACGACGTGCCCAACTTGGTCGATATCGCCCGTGTCCATGATGACGTCTCGCTCTCCGCCGGGGTACACCCATTGCACCGAGTCGAGCACGAACCCGACGTGAAAGCCATTGTCGACTGTGCCCAGCGTCATGAAGCGGTGGCGATTGGCGAGACCGGGCTGGACTATCACTACGATGAAGTGGCCCACGAGGTTCAGCGACGGCGTTTCGCCGACCACTTGCGCGCCGCGCGCGAACTCGAACTGCCGGTGATCGTGCATACCCGTGATGCCAAGGAAGACACCTTGGCGTTGATTCGTGAGCATACCGACCCCGCCGTGGGGGGCGTCCTGCATTGCTTCACTGACGATCTCGACATGGCGCGGGAGGCGGTGAGGCTGGGTTTCTATATTTCGCTTGCCGGTATCGTGACCTTCCGTAACGCGACCTCGGTTCGCGAACTGGCGCGTCTTGTGCCCCTCGACCGGCTATTGATCGAGACCGATAGCCCTTATCTGGCGCCGGTGCCGCATCGTGGCAAGCCCAATGAGCCTCAGTGGGTCGTGGAGGTGGCGGAATGCATCGCCGCCGAGCGGGGCATCAGTGTCGATGAAGTCGCGATGCAGACGAGTGCCAATTTCTACCGGCTGTTCCGCGCTGCACTGCCCGAGGCGCCCGACGATGTGCGCGAGGCATTGGCACAGATGAGCGGTCAGTAACGCCCAGCACGAGGAGCGAGCATGCCACTAGAGTCGTTGACGTCGCATCTCGACGCATCACCGATGGCAGCGTTGCCGCCGGTCGATACCTGGAATCCGCCTTTCTGCGGTGATATGGCGTTGACCATCGCCGCCGATGGCCGCTGGTGGCATGAGGGCACGCCGATCGGGCGCGCACGCTTGGTCGGTTTGCTGTCGCGCCTGCTGCGTCGGGAAGAAGATGGCGATTATTACCTGGTCACACCGGTCGAAAAACTGCGTATTCAGGTCGAGGACAGAGCGTTCCTGATCGCCGATGCCGATTGCCGCGACGGGGTGTGGACGCTGACTACCAATCTCGGCGATAGCGTCACCTTGGGCGCGCAACGCCGCCTCGTGGTCAGCGCCATGCCGGCTGGCGATCCGGTGCCCGAGGTCGCCATTCGCTTCGGATTGTCGGCACGGCTCAACCGCAACGTCTACTATCGCCTGATCGATACCGCCGAGATGCATGAGACGCTCGACGGTAGCGAGCTGGGGATATATAGCGCCGGCGTCTGGCAGCCCCTCGGCTGGTTGCCCGAGGAGACGCCGTGAGCGAGGCGACGCCTGAACAGCACGCCGTAGTCGCGCATGGCGAGGGACATGCGCGCGTGTCGGCGGTCGCCGGTGCCGGCAAGACCACCACGCTCGTACAACGCGTCTTGCACCTGCTGGCCAACCGCGTGCCACCGCAACGCATGTTGGTGCTGATGTTCAATCGCGCCGCGCGCGAGGACTTCACCCACAAGCTGGCTCATGAGGCGGCGGGGCAGCGCCTTCCCGACGTGCGAACCTTTCACTCCATCGGCCATCGCCTGACCCAGACCCTGACGCGCTGGGGGTATCTGTCATCGCGTCAATTGATCGCCGCCGACTGGCAGCGCGAGCGGCTGTTGCGTCAGGCAGTGCAGATGAGCCTGGAACACGCCGACGATAGTCAACGCCACGCCGCGCTGGAGTCGGATCGTCTCGAAGCGCTGGCGCAGTTCTGCGAACTGGTCAAGGCCGAGATGTGCGCCCCGGAGTTGCTCCACGAACGCATGGATTTCGGTGACGGCACCCAGCATTTCTGCGAAGCGTATGCGGTCTTCGAGGGGTTGCTCGAGGATCACGCCTTGATGACCTACGCCGATCTTCTCTATCGGCCGCTGCGCTGCCTGGAAGCGGCTCCCGAGGCACGTTCCCGGGTGCAGGGCTTTCTCGATCATGTGATCGTCGACGAGTATCAAGACATCAATGAGGTGCAGCAGCGCTTATTGGCGATTCTCGCGGGGTCTTCCGCGCAGGTGATGGCAGTCGGCGATGCCAATCAGTGCATCTACGAGTGGCGCGGAGCGCGTCCCGATGCCATGTTCGAACGCTTTACTACCTTGTTCGGCAGTGCTCACGATTATCCGCTGTCGTATACCTTTCGCCATGGCCATGTCTTGGCCTTGGCGGCCAACCACGCCATCCGCGCCAATCGTCGGCGTCCCGATCAGCTATGCCTGGCCGCGCCTGGCACGCCGACGACCCGCGCCGACGTGGCGGTGGGCAGCAGTGCGCTGCTCGATGCCCTTCAGCAGTGGCGTGGCGACGGGCGAGCCCTGGGCGAGGCCTGTGTTCTGGTGCGCAGTTGGGCGTTGTCCGTCTCTGTGCAGTTGCAGCTGTTGCGTGCCGGCATTCCATTCCGGCTCGCGCGCGAGGATCGCTTCGTGTTTCGTCTGCCGCTGGTGCAGGCGCTGGCGGGGTATCTGGCCCTGGCGCGTGATGGGCGCCGTCTGCAGGACCCCGAGCAGCTCAACCTGCTGTTATCACAACCGACGGTCTTCGTGCCCCGCGAGACGCTGACCGCCTTGGCGCACCAACTGGCTCAGACCCAGCAATGGCCTGAGCGGCACGACCCTTTGTTGAATGCGTTGAAGCCCCTTCAGCGGCGCAACCTCAAACGTCGCTGGCAGTTGTTATGCGAACTGCCGCGCATGTCGAATTGGCCGCCGGCCAAGCTGCTCGAACATGTCGTCGAGGCCACCGAAGCGGACAAGGCCCTCAAGCGCGCCGCCTCGCGTCGCGCCAAGGCCGAAGATGACGTGCGCCTGCTCGACGTGTTGATCGAACAGGCCGGTGAACTAGCCAACGACCCCGAAGGCTTCATCGAACTACTCAGCCAACCGGTCGAAGCGCGCGAGGATGGCGTATTGGTGACCACGGTGCATGGCGCCAAGGGACTCGAATGGCCGATGGTCGCGCTGTGGGGCGTCAACGAGGAAGACTTTCCGCACTACACGCGTGAGACGCCCCTTGATGCCGAGCGCCTAGAGGAGGAACGGCGTCTCTATTATGTGGCGATCACCCGGGCACGCGAGCGTTTGCTGGTCCTGCATGATGGCGGCGATCATCGTCCCAGTCGCTTTCTCGAGGAAACCGCCTGGGAGGACTGTCATCGCGCCGCCGCCGCGCTCGGCGAGACACCGTGTGAGTCGCTGGCGGTGCGGGCGCCGGAGGTGGTCGGGCAGTATCTCGAACGTTGCGGCCTGAATCTAGCCGTTACCCGAGCGTCAGAGACAGCCTCTGAACCAGCGTCTGCGACATGGGCGGTGGGGCAGTGGGTGCGACATGGCGTCTTCGGCGAGGGCGAGGTCGTGTTGCTCGAGGGCGATCCCGCCAATCCGGTCATCGAGGTACGTTTCGCGCAGGCGGGGCGCCGGCGGTTGATTGCCGCACGAGCCCCGCTGGAGCCTGTAGCTCACATGTTGGGATAGTTGGGACCGCCGCCACCTTCCGGCGCCACCCAGGTGATGTTCTGGGCAGGGTCTTTGATATCACAGGTCTTGCAGTGCACGCAGTTCTGGAAGTTGATCTGGAACTTGGGCTCGCCGTCTTCCTCGACGATTTCGTAGACTCCGGCGGGACAGTAACGCTGCGCGGGCTCGGCGTATTCCGGCAAGTTGACGCGTACCGGAATCTCGGGATCGGTGAGCCGCAAGTGACAAGGTTGATCCTCTTCATGGTTGGTATTGGAGAGGAATACCGACGAAGACTTGTCGAACGAGAGCTTGCCATCCGGCTTGGGATAGTCGATGCGCGTCGCCTCGCTGGCATGGCGCATGCGTGCATGATCGGAGGTGGTGTCGTGCACGGTGGGCAATTTTCCGCCCAGCAGTTGATCCAGGAAATTGTAGGCGCCGCCCTTGACGGTGCCGTACTTGTGAATCGCCGGCCCGAAACTGCGGCTTTCGGTCAACTCCGCCCAAGCCCAGCTATTTTGCCACTTCGAGGTGAACGCGGTCAGTTCCGTGCCGCCTTCGTCACCCGCGACGAAAGCTTCGAACACGGACTCTGCGGCGACCAGGCCGGATTTCATCGCCATGTGGATGCCCTTGATCTTGGCGAAGTTGAGCGTGCCGGCATCGCAGCCGATCAATAGGCCACCGGGGAAGGTCATCCTGGGCAGACTATTGGCACCCCCCTTGGTGATCGCGCGAGCCCCGTAAGAAACGCGGGAGCCGCCCTCGAGATGCTGTTTGAGCACCGGATGGTGCTTCATGCGTTGAAATTCATCGAAGGGCGAGAGATAAGGGTTGTCGTAGGAAAGATCGACGATCAACCCCACCACGACTTGCTGGTTTTCGGCGTGGTAGAGAAACCAGCCACCATGTGTGTCGCTGGGCAGCGGCCAGCCCGAGCCATGCAAGACGCGCCCTGGCGCGTGCTGATCGGCGGGCACGTCCCAGAGTTCCTTGAAACCCAGAGCATAGTGTTGCGGATCGCGACCCTCGTCGAGGCCAAAGTGCTCGATCAGGCGCTTACCGAGATGCCCATGTGCGCCCTCGGCGAATAGCGTATATTTGGCGCGCAGTTCCATGCCCGGCATGTGGCCGGATTTTTCGCTGCCGTCGGCGGCCACGCCCATGTCGCCGACGAGGATGCCGCGTACCGTGCCATCATCATCGTGCAGGCTTTCCTGGGCGGCGAAGCCGGGGAAAATTTCCACGCCCAGTTCTTCCGCCTGTTCGGCCAGCCAGCGACACAGGTTGCCGGCGCTGATGACATAGTTGTCATACGCGCCGCCGGTGTTGTGCATGCTTTTGGGCACCAGGACATTGGGTAGCTTCTGAGCGTTATCGGCGTCCTTGAGCAGGTAGAGATCGTCACTGACCACGGGAGTGGTCAACGGCGCGCCGCGTGATTCCCAGTCGGGGAAGAGTTCGCGAAGGGCGCGTGTCTCGAGCACGGCACCGGACAGAATATGCGCGCCCACCTCGGAGCCTTTTTCGACCACGCAGACGCTGAGTTCGCGCTGGGCCTCGTGGGCCTGCTGCATCAGGCGACACGCTGCCGATAGTCCGGACGGGCCGGCGCCGACGATGACGACGTCGAAATCCATGTATTCGCGTTCCACGGCTTGATCTCCTCCATCTTCGCGTTGGGCGGTCGACGCGCCCGAGCATGCACAGTGTCTTTCGAGCAATGATGCATGGACAAGTCGCGTTTTTCTTGGTTGTATTCTAAAGATTGTATTTTAAACGGCCGTTTGATTCTACATGGGGCGACCGGCCCGCATGATGTCATTTTCCGCGTGGTTTGTCCTGGGGCAGCTCGATAGGCCGCTAGCGCTGCCATGACGGCGCTTCAGGGTTTGACCAGGTTGGACGAGTTCACGCAATATTATATAGGGTCGCCGCGTGTTTAACGGGCGACATTTTTCGGGACACGCCCCCTATCAAACGCTTGAATGAATTTATTCTAAGGGCATGCCTGCCGGTTCTAACCAAGCGAGGACACCATGAAAGTACTCGTCGCGGTCAAACGCGTCATCGATTATAACGTCAAGATCCGAGTCAAGCCGGATCATTCCGACGTCGATCTCACCAACGTCAAGATGGCCATGAATCCGTTCTGCGAGATCGCTGTGGAAGAAGCGGTGCGCCTCAAGGAAAAAGGAGTGGCCAGCGAGGTAGTCGCCGTCACCATCGGTCCCAAGGCGGCGCAGGAGCAACTGCGTACTGCCCTGGCGCTGGGTGCCGATCGCGCGATCCACGTCGAGACCGACGACAAGGTCGAGTCGCTGACCGCCGCGAAGCTCCTCAAACGGGTCGCCGACGACGAACAGCCGGGCCTGACGATTCTCGGCAAGCAGTCTATCGACACCGACAACAACCAGACCGGCCAGATGCTGGCCGCGCTGGCGGGCATGGGGCAGGGCACGTTCGCCTCCGAGGTACAGGTCGAAGACGACGAAGTTCAGGTGACCCGTGAAGTCGACGGCGGTCTGCAGACCGTCGCGCTCAAGCTGCCGGCGGTGATTACCACCGACTTGCGCCTCAACGAGCCACGCTATGCCAAGCTGCCCGACATCATGAAGGCCAAGAAAAAGTCCATCGACGTCAAGAGTCCCGATGACATGGGCGTCGCTGTAGCGTCCAGCCTGAGCGTGCTCAAGGTGGAATCGCCGGCGGAACGCCAGGGCGGCACCAAGGTGGCCTCCGTGGATGAACTCGTCGACAAACTCAAGAACGAAGCCAAGGTGATCGCATGAGCATTCTGGTTATCGCCGAACATCATAACGGCCAACTGGCAGACAGCACTGCCCACGTGGTCGCCGCGGCCCAGGCCATCGGCGGAGACATCGATATCCTGGTGGCGGGCGATAACGCCGCAGGCGCCGCCGAGGCGGCCGCCAAGCTGTCCGGTGTCGCCAAGGTGAGAACCGCCGACGACGGCGTCTATGCGTACCAGCTCGCCGAGCCGATGGCCGAGCTCATCGCCGGACTTGCCGGCGACTACAGCCATGTGCTGGCTGCCGCGTCCACCCATGGCAAAAACGTGTTGCCGCGCGTCGCCGCGCTCAAGGACGTGGCCGCACTGTCGGAGGTAATCGGCGTGGAAAGCCCCGATACCTTCCAGCGTCCTATCTATGCGGGCAACGCGATTGCCACCGTGCAGTCGAACGATGCCCTCAAGGTACTCACCGTGCGCACCACGGCCTTCGATGCCGTCGACGCAACGGGTAGCGCCGGGGTCGAGGCGATCAGTGCCACCGTCGAGAATACCCTGTCGCGGTTCATCGGCGAGGAGCTGGCCAGCAGCGATCGTCCCGAACTGGGCAGTGCGCGCGTGGTCGTTTCCGGCGGTCGCGGCATGGGTAACGGCGAGAACTTCACACTGCTCGACGGCATCGCCGACAAGCTCGGCGCGGCGATTGGTGCTTCGCGCGCGGCCGTGGACGCCGGCTTCGTGCCCAACGACATGCAGGTCGGGCAGACCGGCAAGATCGTTGCCCCGGAGCTGTATATCGCCGTGGGCATCAGTGGCGCCATCCAGCATCTGGCGGGCATGAAGGACGCCAAGATCATCGTGGCGATCAACAAGGACGACGAGGCACCGATCTTCCAGGTCGCCGATTACGGCCTGGTGGGCGACTTGTTCGAAGTACTTCCCGAACTCGAATCCAAATTGTAAGTCGTAGGTATGAGTGTGGCCTGCCAAAGACTATTGGCGCGCACTGCATTGCTGAACCGGCCCTGGGTGGCCGGTTTTCTGTTTCATGGTACATGATTGATAATTATTATTGTTTGTATTAGCGTACTAGCCGTCCATTCGTCGGCGCTGATGAGCGTTCGACACGATCAAGCAACGGGAGAAAGCGTGGTGCCTAACGACACGCGAAGCCGAACACGGACATGCCGGCGTGCGGCCTGCGCCGGTATGGCGTTATTGATGGGCGTTTCGGCAACGGCCTGGGCGCAGCAGACGTCATTGCGAGACGCCAGTGCGCAGGCGCAGCAAGAACAGGCGGCGCTGCAGGACAAGATAGACGCGGCCGACGACGAAACGCGTGAATTGCTGACGCGCTTGCGCGATGCTAGCCGCGAGGCCTCGCGGCTCGAGCGCTACAACGACGAGCTTGCCCGCCGTAATCAGGCGCAGCAGGCCTTGATCGAGAAGCGCCGCGAGGCCATCGATCAACTCTCGGTGACGCGTGAAGCCCTGCCGGGGCAGTTGCGCGATATGGTGTCGCAATTGCGCACCCTGATCGAAGCCGACTTGCCATTCTTGCGCGAGGAGCGCCTGGCACGCGTCGAGAGTCTCGATACGATGCTCGATGACAGCGAGATGAGTGCGGGTGACAAGCTCGATCGCGTGCTCTCCGCCTGGCGCACGGAGCTCGACTATGGTCGCGAGATGGATGCCTGGCAAGGTCCGCTGGTGGGCGACGACGACCGCCAGGTCGATTACCTCCGCGTAGGGCGTATCGGGCTCTATTACGCCACGCCGGATGGCCGCGCCGGTGGCGTCTGGCGTGCCGATGCCGAGGAATGGCAACCCCTCGAGGGCGATGCGCTCGATGAACTGCGCAAGGGGCTGCGTATTGCGCGTGATCAGCGAGCGCCGGCATTGCTCGACCTTCCAGTCTCGGTAACGCTCGAGACGCAATCGGCCGACGACGCGAATTCTCCAGCCCAGGACGAGGGGGCATCATGAGCACATGGAAGTCTCTGCGGTCCCGGGTATTGGCATTGGCCCCGGTGCTGATATTGACGATGGCACTGCCGGGCATCGTGCCATCGGCGATGGCTCAGGAGAGTGACTCGAGCCCCTCGCTGCAGCAAATGCTGGAAAGTCTGCGCACGGATAGCGAAGCTGCCGAGGCGCGAGACCGAGAGCGCTTGAACGCACTGGTGGACGACCGCACTGCACTGCGCGACGCGGTGGAAAAAGCGGAAAGCGAACGCGATGACGCGCGTCAACGGCGCGACGAGCTGGAGGCAACGCAAACGCGTCAGCGTGAAGCGCTCGATGAAGTCAACCAGCGGCGTCGCGATGAAGCGGGCGATCTCGATGGCGTATTCGATGTGGCGCAAGGACAAATCGGCGAATTGCGCGATGCGCTGGGTGACGGTTGGTTGACAGTGGGGACGCAGACGACGCTGCCGGAACGGCTCGACGATGACGCCATCATCGATACCCAGACACTGGAAAACCTGGGGCGGACGTTTGCCGAGCTGACAGCGGAGACCGGGCGTGGCGTGCGCTTCGAGGCGCCCATCGCCGATGCCGAAGGTAATGTCGAGCAACGTGAGGCGGTACGCCTGGGCGACTTTCTCGCCTTCAGCGGTGGCAAGCTTCTGACACGTGACGCGGGCAATCAAGCGGACGAAGCTGGTCTGCGTGTGATCTCACATACACCCGAAGATGCCAGCGACGCGCTGCAATCCTTCCAGAATGGTGACAGCGACCGCGTGGTTTTCGATCCCACGCAAGGCAATGTGCTCGATGCCTTGGCGCAACAACCCTCGCTGTGGGAGCGTTTTCAGCAAGGCGGCTCAGTCGGCTACGTCATCGTCGTGCTGGGGATCGTGGGGTTGCTGGTGGCGTTGTCGCAATACGCGTATTTGCTGATGGTCAGCCTGCGTCTGCGTCGTCAGCTCCGCACTCCCGAGACCTTGCGCAGCGATAATCCGCTGGGGCGGGTGCTCGGCCGCTTCGCGGCACTGGGTCACGATCATGCACCGGAAGCGTTGGAGGCACGCCTCGATGAAGCGCTACTGGCCGAAAAGCCGCGTCTCGAGCGTGGTCAGCCTTTGGTCAAGCTCATGGCGGCCGTCGCCCCCTTGCTGGGGCTGTTGGGGACCGTGACCGGGATGATCGGCACCTTCCAAGCGATCACCGTGTTTGGCACCGGCGATCCGCAGCTCATGGCCGGCGGGATCAGCCAGGCATTGGTGACCACCGTGCTGGGCCTGATCGTCGCCGTGCCGCTTCTATTCGCGCATACCGCCTTGAGCAGTCGCAGCCGCGAATTGCTCGGCACGCTCGAGGGTCGGGCGAGTGCCGTGCTGGCCGAGCATCTCGAGGCCTCATACGGGCATACGAGGACGCAGGCCGATGTCCACGCTCGCTGAGCCCATCGTCTGGCTGGTTCATGCCGGTGGTCCGGTGCTGGTGGTGATTGCCCTGGTTGCCATGGCGCTTTTCGCCATGGGGCTGGAGCGTGGTCTGTACTGGCAATTCGTGCATCGCCGTCGTCGTCGGGCATTGGTGGCGCGCTGGGTCGCGCGCCGCGATCACGCCAGCTGGAGCGCGTTGACGCTGCGCGAGGTCTGGACCTCGGAGCTCATCGGTCAACTGCGGCGCCCTCTGCCGTGGCTCAAACTCCTGGTGGGGCTGTGCCCGCTGCTGGGATTGCTGGGAACGGTCACCGGGATGATTCAGGTCTTCGATAGCCTCTCCTTGACCGACGTCAACCAGGCGCGGGCCATGGCCGATGGCGTGGCCCGCGCGACGTTACCGACATTGACCGGCATGGCAGTCGCCGTGGTGGGGCTATTGTTCACCACCCGTCTAGAACACGTGATTCGGCGCGAGGATCAGCGGCTTCATGACCGCATGGCACGTGCCGTGGAGGATGCCAATGCGTAGGCGTCGACTACAGGACGTCAATGACGACGCCCAGGAAATAAACCTCACGCCGATGCTGGATGTGGTGTTCATCATGTTGATCTTCTTCATCGTGACGACCAGCTTCATCAAGGAGAGTGGCGTGGAAATCGACCGTCCCGAATCGTCCTCCGCGACCGCGCGCCCCGAAGCGCAGGTCATGGTGGCGATCACTGCCGAGGACGCCGTGTGGGTCGATGGACAGCCGGTGGATGCACATCGCGTCGGCAATGAAGTGGCCAGTCTGATGAGCGACGAAGGCGGCGTGGTGATTCAGGCCGATCGCCAATCGACCACTGGGCTGCTCATCGAAGTCATGGATGCCATTCGCGATGCCGGCGTTGAAAACGTCGCCGTGGCGGCGGACCGAGGCGCCGACGGATGAGAGCGATCGCAGGCGCTGCAGGCGGCATCTTGATGGCATTGGGGCTTTTCTATCTGTTGGCCTTGCTGGTGGCGCCGCCGGAGGATAACCATGAGCCGGTCGAGCAGCCGATGTCGGTGTCACGCGTCGAGGCGCCCGAGGCACAGCAGGCGTCGGCACCGGAAGCGGCTGCACCGGATGCCCCGACGCCACCGGCTCAAACGCCGCCGCCTCCGCCGCCCTCGCCAGTGCCCGCGACCCAGAGTGACAGTTCGCTGACGTTGCCCGAGCCGCAAGCCTCGGCGCCTCCCTCGCCGGAAGTGCCTGAGGAGTCGTTGCCCGAGCTCGAGGAAGTCGAGCCCACTCCAGAGCCGGAACCCGAGCCGGCGCCTGAGCCTGAGCCTGAGCCCGAACCGCAGCCTGAGCCTGCAGAAGCAACGTCACCTGCGGATGCAGCGTCGCAAGGCGACAGCGCGGACGCCTCAGATGCCGATGCCTCGGCGAACGGTGAAACGAGTGAGCAGGACGCTGAAAAAGTCGGCTCGCCGCAGCCCACCGAACGCGTGCCGCCGGAGTATCCGTCGCGGGCGCAACGGCGTGGCATCGAGGGGTTCGTGGAGGTGAGCTTCACGATCAAGCCCAATGGGCGAGTCGATCGCGATTCCTTGCACGTCACTGATGCCGAGCCGCGTAGCACGTTCGAACGTGCGGCGCTCAAGGCCGTCGCCGATTGGCAGTTTTCGCAAAGCGATCATCCGCGTGAAGCGCGTCAGCGGCTGGAATTTCGTCTCGAGAGGTAACGCATGCAGTGGCGTCATTGGGGATGTGTAGCGATGCTATGTCTGGGGCTGGGAATGGCCAGCACGAGTGCCAGTGCCGCCGGGCCGGCACTGGCACCCGATATGGTGCAGGCGTTGGAGTCGCTTCAGCAGCGCATGCAGGATAACGCCAGCGAGAGCGCCATCGATGACGCCAAGGCGGCCGCTGAGCGGTTACAAGGCGGTAATCGGGCGGATCGCTGGGCACGTGCCTTGTTTCTGCAATTGGCGGCCACGGGTGAGGCGCATCGAGGTCGGGAAGCTGCCGCTGCGGATTTGTTTTATCAAGCACGGCGCATTGACGGTGTGGGGAGCGATTCGCGCCGGCGCTGGCTCAACCAGGAAGCACGTTTGAGGCTGCGCGCGGGGCAGACCGCGCAAGGCGCCGAATTGCTGGGCGAGTGGATCGAGCGTCATGGCGGTGACCGCGACAGCCTGTGGCTGATGGTGCAAGCCCAGGCGACGCTCGAGCAGTGGTCGCAGGCGGCGCAGTGGGTCGATCGCGCGCGGCGCGCGGGTGGTATGGAGACCGAGAGGCGTCGCCTGGCGGCCAGCGTTTATCAGCATGCCGAGCGTTACGACGCGGCACTGGCGCTGCTCGATGATCAGTTGCAAAGCAATAGTGACGATCCCCAGGCATGGCGGCGTGCCGCCGCGCTGGCGCAGCGCATGCAGCAGCCGGGATTGGCAGCGGCGTTATGGGAGGCCGGTTGGCGGCGGGGCGCGCTCGCGGGCGAGGACGATCTCGAGCGTTTGATTCGGCTACATCTGGCGGGCGGCACCCCGGCGCGTGCCGCCGAGCATCTGGAAACGGCATTCGAGAAAGGCACGCTGCCACGCGATCGCGAGCACCGGCGTCTTCTTGCCGAGGCCTGGACGTCGGCGCGCGCGCACCACAAGGCGCTGTCGGCGTGGCGCGCGCTGGCTGAAGAGACCCAGGCCGCCGAGGACTGGCGCCAGCTCGGCGAGCTGGCCTACGGTTGGGGTGAATGGTCGACGGCGATAGAAGCGTTTCACCAAGCACGTGAGCAGGGAGCCGATCCCGCGCGAACCTGGCTCTTGGAGGGCGTGTCGCAACTGGCGTCGTCGGATGAAGAGGCGGCGCGAGAGGCGTTCGAAGCGGCGCGCGATGCCGGTGCGTCGCAGGCCGAGTCCTGGCTGGCATCGCTCGGCGAAGGGGATGTCGGGAAAGCGCCTGACGTCGACGCAATACCCGATGAGGCAACGCCTCAGGTGCTCTCCGATACGCAATGACGCATGTGACACACGCTTTTTACGGACGTTGATGCGTATTACAACGCGAGCTGTGCCCATACCGGGGCGTGATCCGAAGGACGCTGTATGCCGCGTAGTGCGTAATCGATACCGGCGTCTTCCACCTGCTCGCACAGCGTGGGGGTGACCATGATGTAGTCGATCCGCAGGCCGCGTTTAGGCTCGCGCTCGAAGCCCCGCGAACGATAGTCGAACCAGCTGAAGCGATCGTCGACTTCGGGGTAGCGCAGACGATAGCAATCGCTCAGTCCCCAGTCGGCGAGTCGCTTGAGCCATTCACGCTCCACGGGTTGGAAACTGGTCTTGCCCTCGCGCAGCCAGCGCTTGCGATTGGACTCGCCGATGCCGATGTCGATGTCGGCGGGCGAGATGTTGAAGTCTCCCATGACCGCGAGCCGCTCATTGGGCGTATGTCGCTCTTGCAGCAATGCCGTGAGGCGGGCATAGAAATCGCGTTTGGCGGGGAACTTGGTGGGGTGCTCGATATTCTCACCCTGCGGGAAGTAACCGTTGTAGACGGTCATGGTGTCGCCGTCGTCACAGCTGATGCGGACGCCGATCAAGCGTCGCTGGGCCTCTTCGCCATCGTCGGGTAAGCCGTAATGCACGACCTCGGGGGCCTGTCGGGTGAGTAGCGCGACGCCGTAATGGCCTTTCTGCCCGTGAAAAGCGACGTGATAGCCGAGCGCTTCGACGCTTTCACGCGGGAACTCACTGTCCTGCACCTTGGTTTCCTGGAGACCGATGATATCGGGATGATGCGCTTCGATGAGCGCTTCCAGTTGATGCAGGCGAGCGCGGATTCCGTTGATGTTGAAGGAGACCAGGCGCATCAGCGATCACCCCGTGAATCGTCGTCGCGTGTCGGCGCGCCATGCACGTCGAGGGTTGGCGCCTGCTGTTGACGTGCCAGGCGACGTGCGGCCTGTAGTTTGCGTTGCTGGCGTTTCTTCTGCACGTAGCGCGGCGACGATTTGACCTGATCGGGGTTGTCGTGGCGCCATTTACGGAAATCCTTGCGACGCCCGGTGCGAATCGTCACCTTGCTGGCGATCGAGCGCGTTTTCTTGCTGCGTGTCATGTCGTGACCCTGTGTCGTATTGACTTGAGGATCATTCTACCAGTCGCGCCGCCGAGCGGCATCCGTGCTTGAGCGCGATGCCCGCGCGATGCTCGGCAATGACTGATACAATGTCTGCTTGCGTCGTGATCCAGCT
Source organism: Chromohalobacter sp. 296-RDG (assembly GCF_029889885.1). GTDB lineage: Bacteria > Pseudomonadota > Gammaproteobacteria > Pseudomonadales > Halomonadaceae > Chromohalobacter. The sequence continues at coordinate 15,010 of NZ_JARANY010000003.1, read as the reverse complement.
TGGCTGTCGCGATGGCCGTGGCGCGCTCCGGAAAGGCGGACAAGCGCGCTGGATTCATGCATTTGCGTACGAATATGGACAGACATAGAAGCCTATGAGTGAGTCGGATAAAACCCCAGAACCGGCCCAGAACCGCAAGCCAAAGCGTCGGCGTCGCAAGCCGCGTCGTTCGCAGTCCCAGTGGGACATCAAGCAGTTCCAGGTGACACCGGTGGCGGGCAAGTGGCGTTTTCACGATTTCGATCTTCCTGTGCCGCTCATGCGCGCGATTCACGCCCTGGGGTTCGAATACTGCACGCCGATCCAGGCAGAAGCCTTGACCCATACGCTGCTAGGTGGCGATGTGGTCGGCAAGGCGCAGACGGGGACCGGCAAGACCGCCGCTTTCCTGATTTCGACTCTGGCGTACTTCCTGGAAGAGAAAGCCCCTGACGGCCAGAAGCCCGGTGCGCCACGTGCGTTGATCGTCGCGCCGACACGGGAGTTGGCGCTGCAGATCGAGAAAGACGCCAAGGCACTGGCGCGCTTCACGTCGCTCAATGTGGCCAGTGTCGTCGGTGGCATGGACTATCAGAAGCAGCGCGATCAGTTGTCGCGCAAGCTCGATGTGCTGGTCGCGACGCCGGGGCGTCTGCTCGACTTCCACGAGAAGCGCGATGTCGATTTGACGCAAACCGAGGTGCTGGTCCTCGACGAAGCGGATCGTATGCTGTCGATGGGCTTCATCCCCGACGTCAAGCGCATCATCCAACATACGCCCAAGACCGAAGAACGCCAGACTTTCCTTTTCTCGGCGACGTTCAGTCCGGACATTCTCAACTTGGCCAAGCAGTGGACGCATGGCGCCACACACGTCGAGATCGAGGCCAGCCTCGAGAATGCCGCCAACATCGATCAGCGCGTCTACCTGGTGGGCGACAGCGACAAGCAACGCCTGCTGATCAACTTGCTCAATCAGGAGAGCATGGAACGTGTGATCGTGTTCGGCAATCGGCGTGATCTGGTGCGCAATCTCGACAGCGAACTGCGCCAGGCGGGGATCAACGTGGCGATGCTCTCCGGTGATGTACCGCAAAAAGCGCGTATCGAAACGCTCGACCGTTTCCGTAACGGCGAGGTGGATGTGCTGGTTGCCACCGATGTGGCAGGGCGTGGCATTCATATCGATGATGTCAGCCATGTGGTGAATTACACCCTGCCGGAAGATCCCGAAGATTACGTGCACCGTATCGGCCGCACGGGACGTGCCGGCGCCGAGGGTGTATCGATCAGTTTTGTCGGCGAAGAAGATGCCTTTGCGCTGCCGGGAATCGAATCCTACATCGACGCCAAGCTGCCCTGTCAGCATCCTCCCGAAGGGCTGCTCTGACCCTTGGCAGAGACGGCATCCAAAGCGCTCGACCCTGAGCTCAAGGCAACCATCCAGGGGGCCTACCGAAAGGTGCTCGATGGGCTCGAGCTGACGCCGCGTTATGGGCAGCGCCTGATGATCGCCGAGATCGCGCGGACCCTGGGCGGCATCGAGGCGGATGATGCTGGGCGACGTCTTTCCAACGAGCATGTCTGCGTGCTTGAAGCGGGTACCGGTACTGGCAAGACGTTGGCCTACCTGCTGGCCGCGCTGCCCATCGCTCAGGCACGCGGTAAGCGCCTGGTGATTTCCACCGCCACGGTGGCGCTCCAAGAGCAGGTGCTGCACCACGATCTACCGGCCCTCAAGGCGCACAGTGGCCTCGATTTCGAATACGCCCTGGCCAAGGGCCGGGGACGCTATCTGTGCGTGGCACGGCTCGATCAAGTCCTGGAAGGTGGGGAAGACAACCCTACGCTATCGCTTTTCGAGGAAGCGATGACGTCCCGCGATGGTGACGACTTTCAGGCCTTGGCGCAGGAGATGGCCGACGCCTACTCGGCAGGGCGCTGGGAGGGGGATCGCGATAGCTGGCCGACGGGAATCGACGATGCCGATTGGCGCCGTCTGACCATCGATCATCGCCAGTGCACCAACCGCCGCTGTGGCCACTTCGGTGCCTGCGCCTTCTTTCGTGCCCGCCGCGGTCTCGATCAGGCCGATATCATCGTTGCCAATCACGACCTTGTGCTGGCGGATCTTTCCCTGGGGGGCGGGTTGGTATTGCCCTCGCCCAAGGAGTGCATCTACGTCTTCGACGAAGGACACCATCTACCCGACAAGGCTCTCGATCACTTCTATCACCGTTTGCCGGTCAACGGTACGCTACGCTGGCTGCGCACGCTGAAGAAGTCGCTGACCGAGCTGAATACCGCGCTGGCTGTGCAGCCGACCCTGGCTCGATTGTTGGCGAGCTTGCCGGAAGCCATCGCTGCGCTGGAGCCGCGCCTCGGCGAGGCGTTTGCCATGGGGCATCGTATCGCCGAACTGGAAAACGGGCTGCCTGAAGAGACTAATGACGCCGTGCATCACCGCTTCTCCATGGGGCGGGTGCCCGAGGCGCTTTCCGAGCAGGCCGGGGCGATGGTCACGGCGTTTGCCGAGTTGTCACGTACGCTCGAGAGCATGGCCGATATCCTGCGTGAGAGCCTCGATCCGGAAAAAGCCACGGGTTTATCTCGCGAACAGGCCGAGGCCTGGCTGCCGTTGATCGCCCTGCTGCACGGCCGTGCTCTGGATGCGCACGCCTTGTGGCAGGCGTTGGCCACGACGGACCCTGAGGACGGCGTGCCGCAGGCACGTTGGCTGACCTTCGAGCGTGTCGCCGGCGAGGTGGAGCTGACGTTTTCGGCAAGCCCCGTCTCGGCCGCCGAGACCTTGGCCCGGCATCTGTGGGGCACATGCTATGGGGCGGTGGTGACCTCGGCGACGCTGACGGCGCTCAATCGCTTCGAGCGCTTGCAAGAACGCGCCGGGCTTGCCAATCGCTATCGCTATCAACGTCTGCCCAGCCCGTTCGATTACTCGCGGGCCGTGCTCAGCGTGCCGCCGGAAGCTGTCGATCCCAGCAATCGCGAGGCCCACGAGCGTGCGCTGCTCGATTTCACCCAAGCGTTGGGTGAACGCGAAGCCGTGCTCATGCTGTTCTCGTCACGCAAGCAGATGCATGCCGTGCTCGAAGCGTTGCCGGAGGCGGTGCGTCAGCGGGTGTTGGCTCAAAATCACCTGCCTAAACGTGACTTGTTGCAGCGTCATCGCGCGCGCATCGATGCCGGGGAGGGCAGTGTCATCTTCGGGTTGGCAAGTTTCGCCGAGGGGATCGATCTGCCGGGGGAATACCTGACGCATGTGGTCATTACTCGGCTGCCGTTTTCCGTGCCTGATGATCCGGTAGGGGCGACGCTGGCGGAGTGGATCGAAAGCCGGGGCGGGAATCCGTTCATGCGCATCTCGGTGCCGGATGCCTCGATTCGTCTGGTCCAGGCCTGCGGCCGGTTGATCCGCAAGGAAGCCGATCAGGGGCGCATCACGTTACTCGACCGGCGTGTGCTGACGCGTCGTTATGGACGGGCACTGCTCGATTCATTACCGCCTTTCCGACGTGAAATCGACGGCATGGCACAGTAAGGTTCCGAAACACGTTGCAGACAGCGCCTAGTCTCTTGAGAGGTCGTCGATGAACCGACCCCGCGGGTGAGGCGGGGTCGTGGAGAGAGGGCGCAAGGGACTTATTCGCCGCGCTGGCGCTGGGGCAGTGCCGGCTTCAACTTCTCGTTCATCTCGCGCATGGCCGTTTCGGTGGTCGGCCAGTCGATACAGGCATCGGTGATGGAAACGCCGTACTGAAGCTGCGAGCGATCCTCGGGAATCTTCTGGTTGCCCCAGCCGATGTGCGATTCGACCATCAGCCCCATGATCGAGGTGTTGCCCTCGAGGATCTGGTTGGCGATGTTATCCATTACCAAGGGCTGCAAGGACGGATCCTTGTTGGAGTTGGCGTGCGAGCAGTCGACCATGATATTAGGTATCACGCCCGCCTTGCGCAGCTCCTGGTCGGCGAGAGTAACGCTGACGCTGTCGTAATTGGGCTTGCCGTTGCCGCCGCGCAACACGACATGGCCGTAGGGGTTGCCACGTGTGCGAATGACGGCGACTTGTCCGCCCTGGTCGATACCCAGGAAGTTATGCGGATTGGCGACGGACTTGAGCGCGTTGACCGCGACGTCGAGACTGCCGTCGGTGCCGTTCTTGAAGCCGACCGGCGACGAGAGACCGGAGGCCATTTCACGGTGTGTCTGGGATTCGGTGGTGCGTGCCCCGATGGCCGACCAGCTGATGCAATCCTGCAAATACTGCGGCGAGATGGGATCCAGCGCCTCGGTGGCCAACGGCAGGCCCATTTCGGTGAGCTCCACCAGAAGGCGCCGGGCGGTGCGCAGCCCTTCCTGGATGTCGAAGGTGTCGTCGAGGTGCGGGTCGTTGATCAGCCCCTTCCAGCCGACGGTCGTGCGCGGCTTCTCGAAATACACACGCATGACCACGTACAGGCTGTCGCTTACCTCGTCGGCCAGTTGGCGCAGACGGCGAGCATAATCGCGTGCCGCATCCACATCGTGGATCGAGCAGGGGCCGATGACGACAACAAGACGCGGGTCGTCGCCGTCGAGAATCCGTTGAACGGTTCGGCGCCCTTCGAGTACCGTGCGCTCGGCCTCCTCGGAAAGAGGAATTTCACGCTTGAGCGCTTCGGGTGTGACCAGTACGTCCTGAGAAAGGACGTTAATGTTATTGACCTGCTGTTCTGACATTCCGCTACCTGTAGATATGTGTCGCGAAGGGCATCGGTTTCGCTTGCTAAGAATCGTTACTATCGCCTGTCAGCGCTGGGAAAATCAATGTCATGGCCGAACTTCTCGCCATGATGACGGTCAATGCTCGGATGCCATCAGCGCATCCGCCGCTTTATCGCCTTGATGGGGCGGGCAGAAAAAGGAACACTAGGCACTACTTAAGTCAAGCAAGTGGATCGGCCACATGACCCTAGGTCTTCGCCCAATTTCGTCTATTACTTTGATTCTTCAGTGCCCTGTGGGCTCGACTGGAACATGATGACCACACAGCAGATACAATTTTCCTGCGCTGGCGCCGTTGTCGGCGCTTCGCTTTATAGTGCCTCCGGCATGGGGGAGGAATGAATGGGCACCAGGGATACCGACCACCAGCTCGTCGAGCGTGCCCAGAAGGGAGACACCCGGGCTTTCGATCTCCTGGTCAAGAAGTACCAGCACAAGATCCTCGGCTTGATCGGGCGTTATGTGCATGACCCTGCCGAAGTGCAGGATGTCGCCCAAGAAGCTTTCATCAAGGCATACCGCGCCTTGAGCAAGTTTCGCTCCGATAGTGCCTTTTATACGTGGATGTATCGCATCGCCATCAACACCGCCAAGAATCATCTTGTTTCCCGCGGCCGACGGCCGCCGGGCAGCGATATGGACATCGTGGATGCCGAGGTAGTCGACCATAGCGGTCGTCTTTCCGACATCGAGACTCCGGAAGCCGCCTTGCAGCGCGATCAGCTCGAGGCGGTGGTGTTCGAGGCCATCGAGAACCTGCCGGAAGATCTCCGGACCGCGATCACCTTGCGTGAGATGGATGGTCTCGCCTATGAGGACATCGCCAATATCATGCAGTGCCCGGTCGGCACGGTGCGCTCGCGCATTTTCAGAGCACGTGAGGCGGTGGATAAAGCCATCGAGCCGATGCTCAATGCGCCGCGTCAGGCCGATGCCACGGTCGAGTGATCAAGCCGGGTGATAAAAAAAGTGTCACTCGACGCATGCAAAATTGAACTGTCCGGCGCCTTTGACGTCTCAACGAGTACCAGTGGAATGAGTGGGCGCTATCGCGTCAGGTGGGCAAGACGCTCGTGCAAGATATCAAGAAAAGGTGTTGCCACACGTGCACCGCTGCGTAGCGCCCAGTAGACGATGGGCAGTCGTCTTCTCGAATGTGAGGGTGTAGGTATGAATCAGAACGTGCGAGAGCCCTTGTCCGCGCTGATGGATAATGAGGGCGACGAGCTCGAGATACGCCGTGTCATGAAGTCGTTGCAAGACGCGCCTGAAGACGCCGAGACATGGCGGCGTTATCACTTGGCGCGCAGCATGATGCAGCGTGATCGTGGTGTGGATGTCAGTGCGGATCTGTCCGCCGGCATAATGGCGCGCCTTGCCGACGAATCCGGACCTCAGGAGGCGACCAACTCGCGTCGTGTGGTGCCGTCTTCCTTCGCAGGAAGTGCCGCCGTCGCGGCTGCGGTGTCGCTGATGGTCATTACCGGCGTTCAGGTGTACAACGCCAATTCGCCGGACGGTGTCACTGGTGAAGGGGCTGAATTCGCCAGCGGCAATGCCTCTTCCAGCGAGACGCCTTCCGCCGAGGGCGGCGCCAGCGTGCAGCCAGCATCGCTGCAGAGCGCGCCCTCGGGGGGCGGTGTCGGCGCCAGGCTAGCGAGTTTCGGCGGCGACGGAAACGGGTTCTTGACCTCGTCCGGGGCGAATCCAGTATTTCCCAGCATGGCGCCTTCAGGGCCCGGCGGTGCCATGGAGGTCGGTATGGATGCGTCGCTCTTTTCCGACTCTCCGCGTCAGGCGTTAAGCAGCGACCATGAGCAGGCGCGCCTTCTGCAGGCGTACTTGAACCAGCAGCAGGGAGCTAGCGAGGCTTGGATGTCGTCTTCTCGCGCATCCGATGGCTCGGGTGCCGAGGTATCGAGTCAGCGTTAATTCCATGCCGTCTGTCGTCCGCGTGTGACGATCCCGTGCCAAGGCGCGTTACCTGTTGTCAGGAGCGCGCCTTTGTCGTTTGGCGCTTCGGCGACGTGCTGTGTGGATAGGTGCGGGAGGCGGCTGACAGGTAGCAGGGACGCCCATTGAGCCAATGATGCTTTTCCGTGAATGCTTCTCCCTTTAATGTAGCAATAAAGGTGTCGATACGAGATCTCTTGGCTATCGACCCTTGGTAGGCCGGTGTGCATCCCGGCAGTTGTCAATGTGACTCCTCGTTTTAGTCAACGAGTTCACGCTTTTCATCAGGAGTCTTTTATGCAACGTCTCTCTCGTTATGTCACCCCATTGTTATTGGCGTTCGTTACGTTATGCGCTGCGCAGATCGCTCAGGCGCGCGAACTGCCGGATTTCACTCAATTGGTCGAAGACGCCGCGCCGGGCGTCGTCAACATTTCCACTACCAGTACGGTCGAACCCCGGGGCATGTCTGGATCGCCGTTTGGAGATCAGGGCGTCCCCGATATCTTTCGCCACTTCTTCGGCGATCAGATGCCGCCCATGACGCCGGGAGCGCCCGGTCAGGGCAGTCAAGAACGCCACTCGCTGGGGTCGGGGTTCGTGATCAGCCGTGATGGCTACATCATGACCAACGCGCATGTGGTGGACGGTGCCGACGAGATCGTGGTGCGACTCAATGATCGCCGCGAGCTCGAGGCCACTCTGGTGGGCGCCGACAAGAAAACCGACGTTGCCGTACTCAAGGTCGATGCCGACGATTTGTCGACACTCGACATGGGGGACTCCGACGACCTGCAGGTTGGCGAATGGGTCGCGGCCATTGGCTCGCCCTTCGGGTTCGATCATTCGGTCACTTCAGGCATCGTCAGCGCCATCAATCGCACCCTGCCGAGTGACGCTTACGTCCCCTTCATCCAGACCGATGTGGCGATCAACCCTGGCAATTCCGGCGGCCCTTTGTTCAATCTCGATGGCGAGGTCGTGGGCATCAACTCCCAGATCTACACCCGTAGCGGTGGCTTCATGGGGGTTTCTTTCGCCATCCCGATCAATGTGGCGATGGACATCGCCGATCAGTTGAAAGACTCAGGGCACGTCAGCCGTGGGTGGCTCGGGGTGGTGATACAGCCCGTATCGGACGATTTGGCGGAATCCTTCGGTCTTGACGATACGCGCGGTGCGTTGATTGCCGATGTCACCGATGATGGCCCTGCCAGCGAGGCCGGACTCAAGGCCGGCGATGTGGTGCTCGCGGTTGACGACGAAAAGGTCGAGGATTCCACCACCTTGCCCCGTTTGGTGGGCCGTGTATCGCCTGGCGACGACGTGACGCTGAACATCCTGCGTGATGGCGAGCCTCAGAAGGTCGAGGTCACCGTAGGCAACTGGCCGGAAGAGGGCAAAATGGCGTCCAGCCAACAGCCCCAGGAGAATGACAGTCAAGCGCGCCTGGGCGTCGCGATCAGCGACCTTGACGAGCAGATGCGCAAGCAACTGGACGTCGACAACGGTGTCCTGGTGCGTCAGATCGACCCACGAGGTGCGGCAGCTGCGGCCGGAATCGCCCGCGGTGACGTCATCGTCAGCTTCGATAGCAAGGCCATCGCAAACACCGATGCCTTGCTGGAAGCGGTGAAGAATGCACCCACTGACCGTGCCATTCCGGTGCGTATCATGCGTGACGGACAATCGCTGTTCGTGGCGCTGCGGCTGCAGCCCGCCGATGACTGATACCGGGTCGGCGTGCAGACGCTAGGCATCGAGGCCCCGCTCCGTCGGGGCCTCGTCGTGTCGATCACACGCCCTCGCTGTCCATGGAAGGTGCTTGCCGGTACAATGCCTTTCAATTGAATTGTCCATCGGTCCGCGTACGCTTGCTTCATCGCTTGGCCGGATCGTGTTTCTGACCCAGGTAGGACTTGATGAGCCGCGACGAAAATAACGCAACGCTTCCACTCATTCGCAATTTCTCCATCATTGCCCACATCGACCACGGCAAGTCGACGCTTTCCGACCGCATCATCCAGATCTGCGGTGGCTTGACCGAGCGCGAGACGAAGGAGCAGGTGCTCGACTCGATGGATCTCGAGCGTGAGCGAGGCATCACCATCAAGGCGCAGTCCGTGACGCTGGACTACAAGGCCGAGGATGGTCAGGTCTATCAGCTCAACTTCATCGATACGCCAGGCCACGTCGATTTTTCCTACGAAGTGTCGCGCTCGCTTTATGCCTGCGAGGGTTCGTTGCTGGTGGTCGATGCGGCGCAAGGCGTCGAGGCGCAATCAGTGGCCAATTGCTACACGGCGGTGGAGCAAGGGCTCGAAGTCCTGCCGGTCCTCAACAAGATCGACCTGCCCCAGGCCGATCCTGATCGCGTGGCCCATGAGGTTGAGGAAATCATCGGCATCGATGCCTCCGATGCCTGCCAAATTTCCGCGAAGAGCGGCCTGGGCATGGACGCTCTACTCGAGCGTCTGGTGCGTGACGTGCCGCCGCCCCAAGGCAACCCCGAGGTGCCGTTGCAGGCGCTGATCGTCGATTCGTGGTTCGACAATTATCTGGGTGTGATTTCCCTGGTGCGCCTGTTCGACGGCACGATCAAGAAGGGCGACAAGATCCGCATGAAGTCCACCGAGCGCGCCTGGGAAGTCAGTGAAGTCGGCATCTTCACGCCCAAGCGAAAACAAACCGGTGTGCTGCGTGCCGGTGAAGTCGGTTTCGTCGTGGCCGGCATCAAGGACATTCACGGCGCGCCGGTGGGTGACACCATCGTGCATGCCAAGGGGGGAGATGACGTCGCGCGCTTGCCCGGCTTCCAGAAGGTCAAACCCCAGGTCTATGCAGGCATTTTTCCGGTCAGCTCCGACGATTACGAAGACTTCCGCGATGCGCTGGAAAAGCTGGCCCTCAACGATGCGTCGCTGGATTACGAGCCGGAAAACTCCGATGCATTGGGCTTCGGTTTCCGCGTCGGCTTCCTCGGCACCTTGCACATGGAGATCATCCAGGAACGTCTCGAGCGTGAGTACGACCTGGACCTTCTGACCACGGCGCCGACGGTCATCTACGAACTGGTCATGAAAGATGGTGAGATACAATACGTATCCAATCCGTCCAAATTGCCGGACATGGCCGACATCGAAGAGATGCGCGAGCCCATCGTGCGTGCCAGCATTCTGGTGCCGCAGGAATACGTCGGCAATATCATCACCGAGTGCGAACAGCGTCGCGGGACACAGCTCGACATGTTGTTCCTGGGCAGTCAGATTCAGCTCACCTACGAATTGCCGATGAGCGAAGTGGTGATGGACTTCTTCGATCGCTTGAAGTCGATCTCCAAAGGCTATGCCTCGCTCGAATACAACTTCGAGCGTTTCGAAGCCGCCAATCTCGTGCGTCTCGACGTATTGATCAATGGTGACCGCGTCGATGCACTCGCCACCATCGTGCATCGCGATCACGCGCATCCGCGTGGACGCGCGCTAGTGGAAAAGATGAAAGAGCTGATTCCGCGTCAAATGTTCGACGTTGCCATCCAGGCGACGTTGGGCGGGCAGGTGGTCGCACGTTCGACCGTCAAGGCGCTACGCAAGAACGTCACCGCCAAGTGTTACGGTGGCGATGTGACCCGTAAGCGGAAATTGCTCGAAAAGCAAAAGGCAGGCAAAAAGCGCATGAAGCAGGTAGGTAAAGTAGAAATTCCACAGGATGCCTTCCTTGCCGTCCTCAAGATGAATGATTAGGAATCATAGCCATGGATTTTTCGTTGTTGCTGGTGTTGGCGGTCGCCATCACCGGCATTGTCTGGCTGGTAGATATCGTATGGTGGCGGCGAACCCGCCGTGCTCGTCTGGAAAAGGCCGAATCGCAAGTCGAAGGTGGGCTGGACACCGCCACGCGGGACAAGTTAGGCAAGGAACCCTGGGCGGTGGATTATGCGCGTTCCTTCTTCCCCGTGCTGCTGATCGTGCTGGTGCTGCGGAGTTTCGTGGTCGAGCCGTTTCAGATTCCTTCCGGCTCGATGCGCCCGACACTCAAGGTCGGAGACTTCATCCTGGTCAACAAGTTCACCTACGGGCTGCGGCTACCCGTCATCAACACCAAGGTCGTCGATGTCGGCGAGCCCGAGCGTGGCGATGTCATGGTGTTTCGCTTCCCGGACGATCCCTCGGTCGACTTCATCAAACGTGTCGTCGGCTTGCCAGGGGACCGCATTCGTTATGAAGATAAGCAGCTTTACGTCAACGGGAAGCCGGTCGGCAAATCGTTGACCGACTCTGATCTAGAGATAGCGCCCGGCGAGCGACTGCTCGAGGAGCAGTTGGATGGTGTGGCGCATGCCATTTATAACAATCCCGACGATCCTGGTCCGCACATGCGGGAGGTCGTGGTGCCCGAAGGTCAGTACTTCATGATGGGCGACAACCGCGATCATTCCAACGATAGCCGCTACTGGGGCTTCGTACCGGAAGAGAATATCGTGGGCAAGGCGTTCGCAGTGTGGATGCACTGGGATAGCGGCTTGCCGAGTTTCTCTAGTGTCAGAGTCATCGAATGAACCATACTCTTGACTGACGCATACTGGGGGAGAGCCATGCTCTCCGCCGCTTCACCCAGAACAGATGAAAAAGGCAGTGTCGTGAGTAGCCCTTTGCATGCCCTCAGTAAACGAATCGGTTACCAGTTTCGCGATACCGCGCGGCTTGAATTGGCGGTGACCCATCGTAGCTATGGGGGCAAGAACAACGAGCGCCTGGAATTTCTGGGTGACTCCATCGTCAACTTCGTGATCGGTGAAGCGCTTTTTCAGCGCTTCCCCCAAGCGCGAGAAGGTCAGTTATCGCGTTTGCGTGCGCGCCTGGTGAAAGGGCAGACCCTGGCCGAACTGGCGCGTGAGTTCGAGTTGGGCGAATGCCTGCGACTCGGCTCCGGCGAGATGAAAAGCGGCGGCCACCGGCGCGATTCGATTCTCGCCGATGGCGTCGAAGCGCTGATCGGCGCCATCTATCTCGATGCGGGCATGGACGTCGCCAAGGCGCGGGTGCTGTCGTGGTACGCGACGCGCCTGGAAACCCTCGATCTACAGGACAACCAGAAAGACCCCAAGACGCGACTTCAGGAATTCTTGCAGTCGCGGCAGTCGTCTTTGCCACGCTATGAGGTAGTCTCGGTCGAAGGCGAAGCGCACGCGCAGGTCTTTACCATCGAGTGTCATGTCGAGATGCTCGAGGATCATACACTTGGTGTCGGTTCCAGCCGCCGCCACGCTGAACAGCAAGCCGCCGAAAAGGCGCTGGAAATACTCGAACCTTCTCAGAGCAGGCACGCATGACGCAACACTGTGGTTTCGTGGCCATCGTTGGCCGCCCCAATGTCGGCAAGTCGACACTGATGAACCGGATTCTCGGCCAGAAGATTTCCATCACTGCGCGGCGTCCGCAAACGACGCGCCATCAGGTGATGGGTATCAAGACCGAGGAAGACACTCAGTTCGTCTATGTCGATACACCGGGCATGCACATTCAGACGCGAGGTCGCGACAAGGCGATCAATCGCTTCATGAATCAGGCAGCCACGCACGCCCTGCGCGATATCGATTGCGTCATCTTCATCGTCGACCGCACCAAGTGGACCGAGGAAGACGACGTGGTGCTCGAGAAGCTCAGCAACGTACCGGCACCGGTGATTCTGGCCGTCAACAAGGTCGATTGGCTCGAGGACAAGAGCAGTCTGCTGCCGTGGCTGGATAGCGTGAGCAAGAAGCGCGAGTTCGCCGCCGTAGTGCCGCTCTCGGCCAAGAATGGTACCAACGTGCCCGAGCTTGAAGCCGAAGTCGCCCAACGCTTGCCCGAAAGCGTGCATTACTTTTCCGAAGACCAGATCACCAACAAGAGTGAGCGCTTCCTGGCCGCCGAGTTGGTGCGCGAAAAGGTCATGCGCCAGTTGGGTGACGAACTGCCGTATCAGATGACCGTCGAGATCGAGGAATTCAAGGATGACGGCAAGACGCTGCACATCAGTGCCTTGATTCTGGTCGAGCGCTCGGGACAGAAAAAAATCCTGATCGGCGACCAGGGAGAACGTATCAAGAGCATCGGCCGTGAAGCTCGTCTGGAGATGGAGCGTGCCTTCGATGCCAAGGTCATGCTCAACCTGTGGGTGAAGGTCAAGGGTGGATGGTCCGACGACGATCGCGCCCTGAAGAGCTTGGGTTACGATCTCGACTGATGGCGCTTGCCCTGGCGCATGGATGCCGCGATGACGCCTGAACCGGCCTTTCTACTGCACAAACGTCCCTACCGTGAGACCAGCGCCATCGTCGAGTTGCTGACGCTCACCCAGGGGCGTGTGCGTGCCGTTGCCCAAGGCGTGCAACGCGGTGGCAGCAAGGCGCGCGGGATCCTGCAGCCATACTCCCCCCTGCACGTCACCTGGAGTGGCAATGGTGAACTCAAGCGTTTGCGACTGCTTGAAAGTCAGGGCAATACGGCCTTGTTGGCCGGTGAAGGGTTGCTGTGCGGACTTTACGCCAACGAACTCATGGCGCGCGTATTGCCGCTGGAGTATCCGGTGAATGAGGTTTTTTCGCTTTACGCGCTGACGCTCGAGGCCTTGCCATCGCCTGCCAAGCGGGCGGGAGCGTTGAGACGTCTGGAAGTCACTCTGCTGGAGAGCCTCGACATGGCACCGCGTTTCGTCGATGAACACGATGCCCCGTTGGACGCCTACACGCATTATCGATACCACGCCGAGCGGTATTGTTTTCGCGCCGTAGCTGCCGGAGAGAGCGGCATCGATGGGCGCAGCCTCAAGTGGTTGGCGCGGGGCGACTGGGAGGCGCCGGGACTGGCAGGCGTTGCCAAGCATGTCACGCGTGCGGCATTGGCGCCTTTATTGGGTGAGCGCCCCCTGCGCTCGCGAGAATTGATGCGGCGACTGGCCGAGCGTCGACGCGCCAACTAAATACTGAACGCAAGCCTAATCGCGCATTTCATACTTTTTCATTGAAAGGAATCCGCCATGAATCCGCCACGTATCCTGTTGGGCGTCAACATCGACCATATCGCCACGCTGCGCCAGACCCGTGGGACGCGTTATCCCGATCCCGTGCAGGCGGCCATGCTGGCCGAAGAAGCCGGCGCCGATAGCATTACCCTGCATCTGCGCGAGGACCGCCGCCATATCCAGGAACGCGACGTGCGCATACTGGCCGAGACACTGACGACGCGCATGAATCTGGAAATGGCCGTGACCGAGGAGATGATCGCTTTCGCTGAGGCGTTGCGTCCCGCCAATGTCTGCCTGGTGCCCGAGCAGCGCGAAGAGCTCACCACCGAGGGTGGGCTCGATGTCGTGGGCGCCTGTGAACGGGTGGATGAGGCTTGCCGCCGGCTAGCCGCAACGGGCAGCGACGTATCGCTGTTCATCGACCCCGAGCCCGCCCAGATCCAGGCCGCGTTCGAGTTGGGCGCGCCGACCGTCGAGCTGCATACCGGGGCCTATGCCGAAGCCAGTGGCGAAGAACAGCGTATCGAGTACCAACGCCTGGTGGCGGCGGCCGAGATGGCGTTCGAACTGGGGCTGACGGTCAATGCCGGTCATGGTCTGCATTACCACAACGTCGAGGCGATTGCCGCGATCCCCGGCGTTCATGAACTGAATATCGGACATGCCGTTATCGCGCGGGCGTTGTTCGTGGGCCTTAAAGAGGCCGTGACGGAAATGAAGCGCCTCGCGGTCGCCGGGCAGGAAGCCGGGGTCATGGCGCAGCTCGATGAACACGAGCACGGCCACAGCCACGACCACGAGCATGACGATAGCGGCGAGTGCTGCGGCGCTTGAGCCTGCACTCGTCAGTCCTCGATCTGCCAGTGCTGGGCCTGCCACTCGCGTAGTCGCGTGATCGCGGTCTGAAGCGCAGCGTAGAGTCCCTGGCAGGCTTCGAGTCCCTGTGCCTTGAAGCGGGTTTCCAGCGTCTCCGCCAATAGGGCCAGTTGCGGCACGCCGCAGTAGCGGCAGGCGCCATTGAGGCGGTGGACCTGTTCATGGAAAGCCTCGGCATCCTGAGCGACCCAGGCGGCGTGAATTGCCTGCTCAGATTCATCCAGATGTTGGAAGAGCAGGCTGAGCATGTCGTGTGCCAATGCCTCGCGTCCACCGGCCATGCGCATGCCAAGTTGCATATCGACCACGGGCAACTCATCCCCGGCGGTATCGTCCTGCGGCTCTTGCGCCGGTGCTTCGCCAGGTGGTGCGGGAAGCGCCGTGGGATGAGGCTCGGGCGCGGAATGAG
>NZ_JARANY010000299.1 GCF_029889885.1 Chromohalobacter sp. 296-RDG | reverse complement strand
CTGGCAGTAATCAGCTCGAAAACCGAAAGCTGGACGCCGCCGGTGTTGACCTTCTCGAACACCAGGCAGACCGCTTCCTTGGAGGTCTCCTTCTTCAATTCGATCACTGGCAACTGATAGGCGGAGAAGGCGCCGAGAATCTTCTTCTGGAACTCCAGGAACTCCCCCATGGCTTCCTGGTGGTAAACGAAGAGGTCCTGGAGCCACTCGGAGGAGTCGAGGATCTTGTCGCAGGGGAAGTAGAGCTGCTCGCACTCCAGCTGACGGGTGGAGAGGTCGATGTCCACATCGCGGCCGAAGTTCTTGCGGGTCTGGCGGTTCTCGTCCACCGCGATGACCGCCTCCTCCAGGCGATCCTCGCCCTCCAGGGCGGTGCGGATGTCGAAATAGTAGTGACGCTTGATGGGCTTGCCCTTGGTGGTGCGGGTGTTCACAGGGGCATCCAGGCCTACCGCCTGGGTCAAGCTGGTGAGGCGCTGCTGGCCGTCGAGGATCAGCTGGTCCGGCTCCTTGGTCACGCTGTCCGGGTCGATGCCCTCCACCGGCCGCGTCTCGAAGCGCACCTCGCCGCCGGTCTCCATCAGCATCACCGCCCCCACCGGGAAGGAGCGGGCGATGCTGACCAGCAGGCTCTGCACG
>NZ_JARANY010000298.1 GCF_029889885.1 Chromohalobacter sp. 296-RDG | reverse complement strand
CCCCGTAGCGGTCCTCCCATCCGACTCGCAAGGGCAAGAGAGATCGCAGAAAACACCGGCGTTCTTTTTCACCGGTGGGCCGGGCGCATCCATGCTCGCTGCTCCAGAGCTTATCAGGCAGTATCGCAAGGATGTCGGGGCACGCCCCCTGGTGGTGTTCGATTACCGGGGGATGAACCACTCCAAACCAGCCTTAAAGTGTCCCGACTACGCCAATGTGTCGACCTACCACGACATCATTTTTTCGCCAGCGATTTCCGGTTCACTGAGTACCACCGAGCGCATGCGTAGCATTACTGACGCTGTCCAGCGCTGCTACCAGAAGCTGGAAGCCGAAGGCAGCGACATATCACAGTACAACTCCTATACGATCGCCCAAGACGTGGAGGCGATTCGAGAAAGCCTCGGCTATGACTCGATCAATGTCTACGGACGCTCGACGGGCGGGGGCACAGCGCTCCAATACATGCGCTACTACCCGGAGCATGTTCGCTCGGCGGTACTCGTCTCGCCGTGGTACACCAATTTACGCAATCGTGCGCCCATCGATGAATTTTACACGGCCAAGCAAAAATACACGGACATCTTAGGCTTGTGCGTGCGTCAAAACGAACAGTGTCAGGACACCGTGCCGGCATGGTTTCTAGCGATCGA
>NZ_JARANY010000297.1 GCF_029889885.1 Chromohalobacter sp. 296-RDG | reverse complement strand
ACTGCCTGGCTCTGTCTGGGCTGTGGTCACACCTTCCGTGAGCTGGCCTGACGCTATTCTCCCCCATTCCACACAGGCCGGCGATCTGCCGGCTTTTTTCGTTCAGGAGCATTTCCCATGGCACACCAAATCGAGCAAATGGCCTACATCGGCGATACCCCCTGGCATGGCCTGGGCCAACAGCTTTCTCGCCACCAGCCGCTGGAGGTCTGGCGGCAACAGGCGGGAATGGACTGGCACATCGATGAATCCCCGGTGCGCTTCATCACCGATGGTGCCAGCCACTTGGGCAGCATTTATTCCTTCCCGGAGCAGAAGGTGCTTTATCGCTCCGATACCAAGACTCCGCTGTCAGTGGTGTCCCAGCGCTACAAGGTGGTGCAGCCGGAGGAAGTGCTGGAGTTCTACCGCGATCTCACGGAATACGCGGGGTATGAGCTCGAGACGGCTGGTGTGCTCAAAGGGGGACGCAAGTTCTGGGCGTTGGCCCGTAGCGGACTGGGAGGCGCCCTTAAGGGCCAGGATCAGGTCAACGACTACCTGCTGCTGGCGACGTCCTGTGATGGCTCGTTGGCAACGGTAGCGACGCCGACTTCGGTACGGGTGGTCTGCAACAACACCTTGACCATCGCCGTGGATGGCATGGCGCAGGGAGTGAA
>NZ_JARANY010000296.1 GCF_029889885.1 Chromohalobacter sp. 296-RDG | reverse complement strand
AAAAAGACCGCCGGTGTTTTCTGCGATCTCTCTTGCCCTTGCGAGTCGGATGGGAGGACCGCTACGGGGACTTCGATGGTCGTCCCGTTCGGATGGTCATGATTCTCTTCTGTGTACAGCGTATAGCACTGCGCACCGGCGTCTAAGAGGGCCCGGGTAGCGCATCCACTGCTCTCTAGTCTTGAGTGCTCGGACTTTATCTGCGCAATGGCTGATGTGGCGATTAGGGATGCTGCAGTTAATGCGCATCCAGCACTTATGTATTTAATAAATCGTGTTTTATAACCATGTGAGCGCATGCTACACCTCAGTTTAAATAGGGTGGAAGGTTTGCGAAGTAGTTATCTAATAACCATAGTTATAACAGATAGTTTGTTCAAAAATTTATTGAGCTATAGGAATAATTGAACAATATCAGTGCGTAAGCTAGTCCACCCTCAAGCTAGCCGCTGGAATTTATCGTAGACTGCCAGTTTTCGTTACACGTAGATGTAGAGCTTGAGCAGGCCCCCGGATGGTAGGGGCGCCGGTCGGTATCGGCGGTGTGCGTCTTGTCGAACCCCATGTCGATGACGTCTAGGGACTCTACGAAGGCATCAATGACACGTACCGGATGATCTTCCGGGATATATTCCTCAATGCTGGGCGGTAGCAACGAGAT
>NZ_JARANY010000295.1 GCF_029889885.1 Chromohalobacter sp. 296-RDG | reverse complement strand
TGTCCTCGGGCAGCACCTCAGCCTCCACCTCGTCGTGCCCAGGCGGCGCGCCACCGCCTCGGCGGAGGTGCGGTTGTCGCCGGTGAGCATGACCACGCGAATGCCATCCGCCTGCAGCGCACGAATGGCCGCCTCGGTGGTCTCCTTGACCGGGTCGGCGATGGCCAGCAGGCCCGCCAGGCGGCCATCCACCGCGGCGAAGATCACGGTGGCGCCGTCGCCGCGCAGCCGATCGGCCTCCTCAGCTTGCTCCGAGAGGTCTACCCCTTCGCTCTCCATCAGCAGGCGATTGCCGAGCGCGATGTGGTAGCCGTCGATCTGCCCGGTCACCCCCTTGCCGTTAGGGGCGTCGAACTCCGTGGCCTCCGAGAGCGTCACGTCATCGTCCTTGGCCTTGTCGACGATCGCCTGGGCGAGGGGGTGTTCGCTGCCGCGCTCAAGCCCCGCGGCCAGTCGCAGGAGTTCCTGAGCGTCGAAACCTTCGGCCGGGCGCAATTCGGTGACCCGCGGCTTGCCCTCGGTCAGGGTGCCGGTCTTGTCGACCACCACGGTGTCGACCTTCTCCAGGCGCTCCAGCGCCTCGGCGTCGCGGATCAGCACGCCGGCCTGGGCGCCGCGTCCCACACCGACCATGATCGACATGGGAGTGGCTAGCCCCAGGGCACAAGGGCAGGCGATGATCAGTACAC
>NZ_JARANY010000294.1 GCF_029889885.1 Chromohalobacter sp. 296-RDG | reverse complement strand
GCGTGGCACATAGTCGCTGAGAAGCGCATCGTGGTGATTCACCAATAGTGACTAATGTAATTATCTCAAGGTGCTATCAGAGATGGTCTCGCAACTCAGGAATTGGCGAGCTGGCTTCACAATGCAAGACGGCCATCACCCGGATGTCATAATGATCTTCCAGTCGTTCCTGATCCGGCTTGGAAAGCATGCCGTTGGTGATTACCACGGCCTTTTCCATCGCGCGGCCACCAGCGCCAGCTTCTGCACGCAGGCATTCTACTAACGCCCGATATTCCGGACGCTGCTGCTGCACGTAGGCCAGCTGTTCGAAAGCGTGCGGGATATCACCGGCACCTTTTAGTTCGACGAGCAGAGCTGCTTGGCGTTGATTGCCCTGCCAGAGGAAGAGGCCATCGCATTTCAGTTGGTTGTCGCACAATACGCAGCCATCGAGTACCACTGCGACAGCCTGCTCCCCTGTCTTGGGTGTCAGCCGGACTTGCTTGCCCTGTTCACCTAGTGTGAGTTCTCCGCGGCACAGCGCCTGAGTGTTGCCCATCCTTCGACACACGCAGTCCTGATAATCGCTTAGGTTCATGCCCCGCGATGCTCCCACTCGATATCCCGCATCTCGTCATAGAGGTGATTGATGGCATTGAAGTGGCTGAGTAGCTTGTCATCGAGCAGCCCCAGGTCGGCAGCCATCAGCGACTGGGTC
>NZ_JARANY010000293.1 GCF_029889885.1 Chromohalobacter sp. 296-RDG | reverse complement strand
GTCCAATGCAAGCGGGTTGTGATGCCATTCATGTTCGCGATATTTTTCGCGCCCCAAGCATGCTCCGCCTTGAATTCTTTGCTTCTAATTACTTTCACGTCTTATCTCCGCTGGTGGTGAATAAAAGTGCGCCTTAAGTACATGGTCGTAAAGCTTTTTTGATCTGATGGCTGCTAAGTAGTCCGTGGTTAACGAACCTGCTTAGTTTTCCCTAAGAATAATTCTGACGCCTCCTCAATAATAACCGCATACATAGCCCAAAGATTTTAAGCGCATAATGCTGAGTGGCGTCGTATAAGGTATGCCTAACTTCTCTTGAAATTCTGTCTCTCGTTGGGCAACCTCTATTGAGGTGCACAGTCTGCTTGGTTGCTGCGGTATGCACTTTTAATTATAAATAAGCGTTTAGCTGTTTCTTAGTCTTCAGATAACCCTTAGCGTTCAAGTGGCATCATTTATACTCTGCAAATTCTTTAATACAGTTACTGGCAATTTGCCCAATGACAGGGTTTGGTATGACTTGCAAGTATGGATTCTGCACGGCGATTATATATCCGACTCGAAAGGTGTCGACGACAAAAGACGTTTGCTTCTTTGTGGCGCCATTTTTTTCAATATTTCGAGCACGCCGTATCCCTTCTTGTTTTGGTGCGCCCCGTTTTGCTGCCATGAATCCATTCATTGCTGCCATAGGAGCTGTTC
>NZ_JARANY010000292.1 GCF_029889885.1 Chromohalobacter sp. 296-RDG | reverse complement strand
ACATCGCCCAGATCATCGAGATGCCGAGCTGGTATAAGGCCACCTTCTACGTACCCGAACAGTCACGCTGGCAACACCTGCTCAAGGAAGCCCATCAGGGCGTCGGCAATGCGCTGAACAAGGCGTTGGCCGGCCTGGAAGAGCACAACACCAGCCTCGCCGGGGTGCTGGAGCACATCGACTTCACCCGCAAGGTCGGCTCCACCACCCTACCGGACAAGAAGCTCCGCGAGCTGATAGTCCATTTCAGCGAGTACCGGCTGCGCAACGAGGACTTCGAGTTCCCCGACCTGCTCGGCGCCGCCTACGAGTACCTGATCCGCGACTTCGCCGACTCCGCCGGCAAGAAGGGTGGCGAGTTCTATACCCCGCGCCCGGTGGTTCGCATGATGGTGCGACTGATGGGTCCGCAGGAGGACCACAGCGTCTACGATCCCTGCATGGGCTCGGGCGGCATGCTGATTCACGCCAAGGAGTACCTGGAGGAGCAGGGCGGCGATCCACGCCGGCTCAATCTGTTCGGTCAGGAGGCGTCCGGCTCGGTGTGGGCCATCGCCAAGATGAACATGCTGCTGCACGACATCGGCAGCGCCGACCTGCGCAACGACGATACCCTCACCGATCCGCAGCATATCGAGGGCGGTGAACTGATGCACTTCGACCGCATTCTCACCAATCCGCCCTTCTCCATTGGCTATACCCCCAGTCAGCA
>NZ_JARANY010000291.1 GCF_029889885.1 Chromohalobacter sp. 296-RDG | reverse complement strand
CGTAACCCTCTTCGCGAAGCTGGTTGGCGACATCCAGTGCCACGTCGATGGGGATGGCGAAGGAAAGGCCCATGTAGCCGCCGCTACGAGTCAGGATCTGGGAGTTGATGCCCACGACCTCGCCATCCAGGTTGAAGAGCGGCCCGCCCGAGTTGCCCGGGTTGATCGCCACGTCGGTCTGGATGAAGGGGACGTAGACGTCCTGGGGCAGCGTGCGGTTGATGGCGCTGATGATCCCGGACGTCACAGAGTGATCGAAGCCGAAGGGGGAGCCGATGGCGGCGACCCACTGGCCGACCTTGAGATCGGTGGACTCACCCAGCTCCAGGGTCGGCAGGTTGTCCGCCTCGACCTTGAGGACCGCCACGTCGGTCTTTTCGTCGGCACCGACCAGCTCCGCCTTGAGCTCACGGCGGTCGTTGAGGCGGACCAGGATCTCGTCGGCCTCCTTGACCACGTGGGCGTTGGTCATGATGTAGCCGTCTTCATCGAAGATGAAGCCGGACCCCAATGACCGGCGTGGCGTATCACCTCGGTTAGGTCCGCCATCAGGCGGCATCGGGATGCGGTCGCCGAAGAAGTGGCGGAAGATCTCCGGCACCTCCTGCCCACCAAATTGCCGAGAGGACGTCATGGACCTTTCGACATCGCGGGAGGTGGAGATGTTGACCACGGCCGGCGCGGCCTTGTCGACCAACTCCGTGAAATCCGGCAGTCGTGACTCGGCAAGGGC
>NZ_JARANY010000290.1 GCF_029889885.1 Chromohalobacter sp. 296-RDG | reverse complement strand
TCCCGCAGGTCGGACTCGTATTGCTCGCGGATATCCTTGGGGCGGGCCTTGAACCCGTTCTCCATGTTGCGCTGGGCTTCATCGATCCAGCCTTCGACCTCGGAGACGGTGAGGTCATGCTGTCGCGCGACCTCAGCGACCGTGGTCTTGCCTTTGAAGATGTCCATGACCACGGACGCTTTGCGCTTCGCGGTCCACCGCTTGATGGGGTTATCGTCGCTCATCCTGTCTTCCTGATGACTGCACTATAGCCTGTGCATCGGAGTGTCTGCCGAGTCGCGGTGGGCGTGACCCTTGGAGGTCGACATGAAAGCGCTTGTCTATGAGGGAGTGGGTCAGCGGGCCTGGAAGGAGAAGGAACGGCCCGCAATCGAGCAACCCACGGATGCCATCGTGCGAGTGACGCATACCACCATTTGCGGGACCGATCTGCATATTTTCAAGGGCGATGTGCCGGCGGTGACGCCGGGGCGCACCCTGGGCCATGAAAACATCGGGGTGATCGAGGAGGTCGGCGGGGGCGTCAGTGGCCTCGCGGTCCTGATCTCTTGCATCACGTCGTGCGGGCACTGCGATTACTTTAAGCAGGACATGTACGCGCATTGCCGCGATGACGGGTGGATTCTCGGTCATAAGATCGATGGTACCCAGGCCGAGATCGTGCGCATTCCGCATGCCGCCAACAACAGCATCGGCGAGCGGCCTGGTCAGCGCTACGCCATCTCATTCGCTGCCTACGCCATATC